>JAMCRR010000018.1:18749-23305 GCA_023381565.1 Chloroflexota bacterium | reverse complement strand
ATATTCCATCGGAGCAGGTTGACCGGCAGGTATTGGAATACATGCGCAGCCAGATTGAAGGTCACGAGGACATCCTCAGCGAGCAAACCGCTAAGATGCTCGGGCAGGAGGACATTTTTACCCGGGCAATGATCCTGAACCAACTCAAACAGATCGACCAGCAGTTCGAGACCCTCCTTCAAACCGGGATTCCTGAAGAAGGGCGCGCCTACATGGGGATGCTGGGTTTTCGGGTGGTCATCAACGTCCACGGCGAGGTGTTACAGGTGATCCAACCCGGGACTACCGGGTCTGGCGACGAGGAATGATCGACGGATATTGTTGACAATCAGCATATCCCCGCTTACAATGATTGAAATCAGTACACACTGGGCGATAGTTTCTGATTCCCAACCATATAATTGATATTGCACAGTTCTTGCAACCATTTTCATATCATCCTCTGCTGAGGAATGCTGGATGCCAATCACGCGCAGGAAAAACCGATTGTCTGGAGCTGGAGGTCTGAAAGAAGGGAAGCTTTCTCCCCGGCCTTCACCCTTGCCGCCTGGTGACCCAGGGCATCCGGAAACCGGCGATACACAAGATTTATACCAGGCTTTCATCGACTTGAATTCTGTCGGCATCTGGCGCATGGAGCTGGAGCAGCCCCTCGCGATTTCGCAGCCCGAAGATACCCAGCTCGAACAGCTTTTAAAGATGGCCTACCTTGGCGAATGCAACCCGGCTTGCGCCCAGATTTCAGGTTACACCGGGCCTCAAGAGGTCGTCGGGCTGAAACTCCACGAGTTTCTAGGTATCTCCATCCCCAGCAGTATGGATTTGATCCGTGCCATAATCCACTCCGGCTACCGCCTGACGAATATCGAAACCCAGAGCAATGACGATTCCGAGGTCTGGTTTGTAAACAACATTTATGGCATCATCGAGCGAGGATACCTGATCCGATTATGGGGCACCCTGGATGAAATTTCAACCCGGAAAAGAAATGAAAAGATCCAGGCTGCGCTGTATAAAATCTCACAAGCCACCCACTCCACCCAAAACCTCCAGGAGCTTTACCATTCCATCCACCAGACTTTGGGCGAGCTCATGCCGGCGCAGAATTTCTTTATCGCGTTCTACGACCCGGCGACCGACATGCTCAGCTTTCCTTATTTCGTAGATGAGAACGACCGGCGCCCCGAACCGAAGAAGGCCGGCCGCGGGCTGACCGAGTACGTCCTGCGCACGGGGAAACCTCTGTTGGCCAGCCCGATAGATTTTGAGGAGCTCGTCCGGCAAGGCGAGGTAGAGACGATTGGTGCGCCCTCGATCGATTGGCTGGGCGTGCCGCTGATCGCCAATAACCAGGTGATCGGCGTGCTCGCCGTCCAAACCTATACCGAAGGGGTGCGCTACGGGCAGGAGGAAAAAGACATCCTCGGGTTTGTCTCTACCCAGGTGGCCATGGCGCTTGACCGCAAGCGCGCCGAAGAGAGACTGCGGGTGAATGAAGCCCGCTACCGCGCCATCGTCGAAGATCAGACCGAGCTGATCTGCCGCTTCCTCCCCGATTTTACCCTCACCTTCGTCAATGAGGCCTTCTGTCGTTATTTTGGCAAAGACCGGGCAGATCTCATCGGCAGCCCCCTCGCCGTCATCATCCACCCGGATGACCAGGGGATGATCCTCGCCGGTCTCGCCTCCTTGAACAGCGAGAGTCCCGTCCTGACGCTGGAGCATCGCGGCATTAAGGCCGGCGGCGTGGCTACCTGGGAGCAGTGGTCCAACCGGGCCATCTTCGATGAAACCGGTAAAGTGATCGAATTCCAGGCTGTTGGGCGCGATATCTCTGACCGCAAGAAAGTGGAAGACGAGCTGCGCTACCTGAGCACCCACGACCGGCTGACTGGAATTTACAACCGTGCCTATTTCGAGGAAGAGATGGCCCGCCTGGAACGCGGCAGGCAGTTCCCGGTGAGTGTGCTCATGGCAGACGTCGACGGTCTGAAGGAGATCAACGATTCTCACGGCCATTATGCGGGAGATGACTTGCTGAAGAGAACCGCCGAAGTGCTGCGCGCGGCTTTCCGCGCCCAGGATGTGGTTGCCCGCATCGGCGGGGACGAGTTTGGCATCCTTCTGCCGGGGTCGAACGCCGAGGTTGCTCAGAAGATCTTGGAACGCGTTCGCGAGAACCTGGAAGTGCATAACCAGCAGAACTCGCACGTGCCAATCCGTCTCTCCCTGGGATACGCCACAGCCCTCAAAGGATCCCAAATAACCGAAGCCTATAAACAGGCCGATACAATCATGTACCAGGAGAAATTCCAGGTGCGTGCCCGGCGCGTGCAAGACACCCTGATGGGGATCAAACGCTCGTTAGGGGAGGAAGGCGAACCAACTTGATGGCTGTATCGTCCCGATTAACCCCTTACATGGTATTGACCCCCGAGATTCAGCACGCCCGGAAGATGGGTCTACCCATCGTCGCCCTCGAATCGACCCTCATCACCCATGGGCTACCCCGCCCGCAGAACCTGGAACTGGCTCTGCAGCTCGAGCAAGAAGTCCGCGACCAGCGCGCACTCCCGGCCACAGTAGGGGTGCTGGAAGGCAAAATCCACATCGGTTTGAGCGGGGCCGAGCTTGAGACCCTGGCTTCTGCCCCCCAGCCGCGCAAGATTTCGCGTCGCGACTTTGCGGTGGCCCTGGCTAATAAAGAAAATGGCGGAACGACCGTCGCCGGGACGTTATTTGCCGCCCACGCGGCAGGGATTCGCGTTTTCGCCACCGGCGGTATCGGCGGCGTGCATCGCGATGCTCCATTCGACGTTTCCGCAGACCTGCCCGAACTGGGGCGGACGCCGATGATTGTCGTCTGCGCCGGCGCCAAGGCCATTCTGGATTTGCCCGCCACGCTGGAATACCTGGAGACGGTCGGGGTTCCCGTGATTGGATACGGAACGGATGAATTCCCGGCTTTCTATTCGCGCAGCAGCGGGCTGCCCGTCACAGCCCGCCTCGATAACCCCGACGATGTGGCGCGCATGGCGCAGGCGCAGTGGGAATTAGGCCTCCAGGGAGCTATCCTGGTTGCCCAGCCCCTACCCCAGGAAGAAGCCCTGCCCGATGACCAGGCGGAAGAGGCAATTACGCAGGCGCTGGCAGATGCTCACACGCGGGGCATTTTGGGCGCCGAAATGACCCCCTTCTTGCTCGCCCGGGTCGCCGAAATCACCGGCGGCGCCAGCCTGCAGGCAAACCTGACCCTGCTGCGCAACAATGCCCGCCTGGCGGCGCAAATTGCCGTAGAGCTTGCCCGTCCCCAATCGAAAACGATTTGATCTTGGTACCACCCATACTCATATCATTAAGGTAAGCGGATGGACCCAATGATTGAGTGGCTTCTGGAAGGCCCTGCCTGGGTTGGCTACCGCACCAGGCAAGACCTGCTCCACCAACCCGAGAGCAACCCGGATGTTGCCGCAGCACGCCGGGCTATGCGGCAGGACCCTCAGGTCAGGCAAATCACCGATGAGCTGGCGGGTTGGCCGGTCAGGGTGCTCACCAGCCACAAGAGCGCTTCGCACCCCCTGCATAAGATCGTCTTTACCGCCGACCTGGGCCTCAAAATCTCAGATCCAGAAATGGAGGGGATCGTAGCGCGCATCCTGGAACACCGCTCCAGCCAGGGACCCTTCCAGGTGTTGGGGAATGTCCCGGTCCATTTCGGGGGCCGTGGTATTGACATTTGGGGCTGGGCGCTGTGCGATGCGCCCCTGCTGCTCTACTCCCTGGTGAGGCTGGGCCTGGGCCAGGATGAGCGCGTAGTCGCGGGAGTGGATTTCCTGGCTGGTCTGGCCAGGGAAAATGGCTGGCCGTGCACACTATCGCCGGAAGGGGGAAAATTCCGCGGGCCGGGTCGCAAAGAAGACCCCTGCCCCTATGCCACCCTGATCATGTTGAAGCTGTTAGCGCAGATGCCCGCCGGAAGATATCGTCAGGTCGCTTCCCAAGGAGTTGCAGCGCTGCTCGAAGCCTGGGAGCTCAGGCAGACCCGCCATGCCTATATGTTCTACATGGGCACAGATTTCTGCAAATTGAAAGTCCCACTGGTCTGGTACGACATTGTGCACGTTTTGGACGTGCTGACCCAGTATCTCGAGGCAATCGGAGACAAACGCCTCGAGGAGATGCTCGACCTGGTGAAGTCAAAAATGGATGCACAAGGTCGTTTTACCCCAGAATCGATCTGGACTACCTGGAAAGATTGGGAGTTTGCCCAGAAGAAGCAGCCTTCGCGCTGGTTGACCCTGGTGGTGCAGCGTATCTTGCGCCGGGTCGAAACCGCCTGCTAAACGATCATGGTTTCTGGGTGGGCAGCTCAGTGGCCGTTGGCCAGTGCGTGTCGCTTGGACGAGGCGTCAGCGAAGGTCGCTGGGTGCTCGTCGGCGGGCGCGTGGCGGCAGGGATCTGGTGGTTCGACCGGGTGATCGTCGACGGGACGGTGAACGGGGTCGGGCGCCTCACGATCGACGCGGGCCGCGGTCTCCGCCGGATCCAGACGGGGC
>JAMCRR010000018.1:0-18739 GCA_023381565.1 Chloroflexota bacterium | reverse complement strand
CGTGGGGGTAACGGTGGGGGTGCTGCTCGGGCGGTGGGTGGGGGTTGCCGTGGGCGTTCGCGAAGGGGTTGAGGTACCCACCGGCGAGGGGGAAGGCGTCATCGTGCGGGTTGCCCGGCTGGTGGGGGCGGCGGTCGGCGCCGTTCCGGTAACGGTGAAATGCCCGGACGTCTTAATGAACAGCCCATTGAAGATATACACGTCGTATTCGCCCGGGACCCACTGGTCGGGGGGCGGGTTCCAATCGGTATAACCATACCCGCCCGTACCGCCATCCCAGGGCTTCGTTTCGTAGTAGACCAGCTCGCTGCCGCGGTACCACAGGGCAGTCCACTGCGAGTTATCCATCATTTTGTCATAGCTGAAGGTAGCGTAGAGGTGCCCGACCGGGGTCTTGAATTCTACCGCCGGGTCGATCGGCTGCCAGGTCGTGCGGTCGATATTTTGGGCAAACAGCAGCGGGCTGAAAGTTGCATCCGCGCTGGGGGTCACCTGTGCGGTGAAGCTGCTTTCGATTTCAGCAGGCACAAACGGCGTGGGGGTAACCGAGAGCGTGGGGGTGATCGTAGGCGTGAGAGTGATCGTTGGGGTCAGGGTGATCGTGGGGGTCGGCGTAATGGTCGCCGTCAGCGTGGGTGTAGGGGAAGGCGGATAAAAGTGATAGATGGCCGGTTCGGCAAAGCGGTTCAGGAAAAATGCTACCAGCACCAGGCAGAACGCTGAAAAAACCATGCGCCAACCGCGCACCATCCGGTCCCTACGCTTGCGAAAGAAAGGCAGCTTTCGCCCGGATTGGATGGTGCGTACCCCGATCCACACGCTCACGATCATTCCAACCAGGGCCAGCAGAAATGCGGTTTGTACGGCCGAATGGATGTCCAGTTTCATCTAACTTTACCTGCGGATACGGGCATTATAGCATGATCGCCGCCTCAATGTTTCGCTCTCGGTTTGTAAAATGGCATATCGTCCTCATTTTCTCCCTATTCTTTTAAGAAAATCGGTGGATTAGGGCAATCAATTTTTTTATTCATCACTGCTATAATGGATTGCAGGTAATCGACCCTACCGAACACATTAACCTTACCGTTGGATTATAGGCGGGATGAGAAGAGCATTATGACGTTTGCCCACCTGCATGTACACACGGAATATTCATTGTTGGATGGCTTCAGCAATATCAAGAAGCTGGTTAAGCGCGTCCAGGAGATGAATATGCCCGCCGTGGCCATCACCGATCATGGTACCATGTTCGGGGTGATCGAGTTCTACAACGCGGCTGTGGCTGCAGGCATCAAACCGGTCATCGGCCTGGAAGCCTACATGGCTGCCCGCAAAATGACCGACCGCGACTCCCGCCTGGATAAGCAGTCTTCCCACCTGCTCCTGCTGGCCGAGAATCAGACCGGTTACCACAATTTGCTGACAATCGCCAGCGCCGCACAGCTCGAGGGGTTCTACTATTTCCCGCGTATCGATCACGATTTTCTAGCCGCTCATTCAGAGGGGCTGATCGCCACATCCGGCTGCATGGCAGCCGAGATCCCGCGCACCGTCATGCGTGAAGGCCCGGAAGCGGCCCGCAAAAAGCTGGATTGGTATTACGACGTCTTTGGGCCCAATAATTTCTTCCTTGAGCTGCAAGAGCACGAGATCAAAGAGCTGCCTGCCCTCAATAAGACCCTGCTCGACCTGGGCGAGCGCTATAAAGCGCGCTATATCGCCACCAACGACGTGCACTATATCCAACCTGAAGACGCCCGCCTGCAAGATATCTTGCTTTCCATCCAGACCGGCTCACTGCTGAGCGACCCCAACCGATTCCGCATGACGGACCCCTCCTACTACCTGCGCTCTCCCGAGGAGATGTCGCGCATCTTCACCGAGGTCCCTGAGGCGCTCAGCAATACCCTGCTCATCGCCGAGCGCTGCAATGTGGACCTGAGCCGCAAGGGCTACCACCTGCCCCTGTTCCCTGTCCCAGAGGGAAAAACTGCCGAAGGACACCTGCGCGAGTTGTGCGAAGAGGGCGTGAACCGGCGCTACGGTCCTCGAGCCGGCGATCCCCAGGTGCGCCAGCGGCTGGAGTACGAACTGAGCATCATCCACCAGATGGGCTTTGACACCTACTTCCTGATCGTCTGGGACCTGTGTCGCTATGCCCGCGAACAGGGGGTATGGTACAACGCCCGCGGGTCGGCCGCCGGCTCGATTGTGGCCTACGCCCTCGATATCACCCTGGTCGAGCCGATCGAACACGGCTTGATCTTCGAGCGCTTCCTCAACCCGGGACGCATCTCCATGCCGGATATCGACCTGGATTTCCGAGACGACCTGCGCCCCAAGATCATGGAATATTGCGCCCGCACCTACGGCAACGATAAAGTGGCACAGATCATCACCTTCGGCACCCTCGGCGCTCGCGCCGCGCTTCGCGACGTGGGCCGTGTGATGGATATTCCCATCTCCGAGGTGGATCGGGTGGCCAAGCTCGTGCCTAATATCCCCGGCAAACCGGTGACCATCGCCGACGCCCTCGAAGAAGTGCCTGAGTTCAAGGCAATTTACGGCGAGGCGCCTTACTTGAAAGAGCTGATCGACACCGCGGCCAAGATGGAAGGGGTCGTGCGCAATGCCGGGACGCATGCCGCCGGGGTGATTATCACCGACCGCCCGATCATCGACTATCTACCCCTCCACCGGCCTACCAGCGGCGCAGAAGAAAGCCCGATCAAGACCGTCACTCAGTTCGAGATGTCAATCGTCGAGTCGCTCGGTCTGCTCAAGGTTGACTTCCTGGGCCTGGCGACCTTGACGATCATGAGCCGGGCCTGCGATCTGATCCGCCAGCGCCACGGGATCGAGCTCAACCTGTACAACATCCCGACCGACGACGCGGAGACGTACGAGTTCATCGGCACCGGGCATACGGCCGGGGTCTTCCAACTGGAAGGCACGGGCATGACCCGCTACATCACCCAGATGAAGCCGAAGAACCTGGCAAACGTGATCGCCATGGTAGCCCTGTATCGTCCCGGCCCGATGGATTTCATCCCCACCTACATCAAGCGCATGCACGGCGAGGAAGCGGTCACCTACAAACATCCGGCTCTGGAAAATATCTTCCAGGAGACCTACGGCATCCCCATCTATCAGGAACAAATCATGTTCGCTGCCATGGAGATCGCCGGGTACAGCGCCCCCGAAGCCGACGACCTGCGCAAGGCGATCTCGAAAAAGAAAGCCGACCAGATCGCCAAACACCGCGAGAAGTTCATTGCGGGTGCGGTGAACAAAGGCATCCCGGAAGAAACCGCCGGCGCCATCTTTGAGGATTGGGAAAACTTTGCCCGCTATGGCTTCAATAAAAGCCATGCGGCAGATTATGGCGTGATCGCCGTCCAGACGGCATATTTAAAAACCCATTTTGCCGTCGAGTACATGACGGCGCTTCTATCGGCCTCCAAGAACGAGGCAGAGAAGATCGCCTGGTATGTGGCTGATTGTCGCAGCATGGGCATCCCGGTCCTTCCGCCGGATATCAACGCCAGCGGGTGGGACTTTACCATTGAAGACCAGCCGGATGGGTCCACGGCAATCCGCTTCGGCATGGGCGCCGTGAAAAACGTTGGCATGGCACCGGTGGAGCTGATCATCCGCGCGCGAGAAGAAGGCGCCTTCAGCAGCCTGACAGATTTTGCCCAACGGGTAGACCTGCGCCAGGTGGGCAAACGCTCCCTCGAGAGCCTGGTCCGTGTCGGCGCGCTGGACCGTTTCGGCTCACGGTTGTCGCTGCTGGAAGCTCTGGATCGCATCCTGGCGGTCAGTGCAGCTCACTTCAAGGCCGTTCAGGCCGGGCAGATGAGCTTCTTCGGCAGCAGCAGCGGAATGGGCGATGCAATCACCCTGCCCGCCAGTGTGACCCTGGACAAACGCGAACAGCTCAATTGGGAGCGCGAACTCCTGGGGCTTTACGTCAGCGACCACCCGCTAACGCCCTACATGACGGCGCTGAAAAAGAAGATCACACATTTTTCCGGACAGCTCACCGAAGCCGGGCGAAAAGAAAAGGTGTGCGTGGCGGGCATGGTAACCCGGATTCGCAACCACCAGACCAAAACCGGCAAAGCCATGGGGTTTGTCACTTTGGAAGATATCCAGGGGAACATCGAATTGGTCGTATTCCCATCTACCTGGGGGAAATTCGGAGAGCTGATCGCCGTCGACACGGTTCTATACGTCGAAGGCAAGGTGGACGCTGAGAGCGGAGACCCAAAAATATTGGTCGATGCCATCAGCGCCATAACGCCCGAAGAGCTGGCTGCCGGGGTCGCCTCTGGTATTGAGGAAGAATCAACGACCGGCGCCACGGAGGCGGATTTCTCCCCGGCGCTCCCCGAGCTGCCCGAGGATGCCGACGAAGACAGCCCTATTCCCGCTTTATCCCTCTCGATGGAAGAGACCAGCCTGCCTGCCGAAAAACCCGCCGAGCAAAAGCCTCTCCGGGCAGCGGAGCAAGACACACCCGATTGGGAGCAGATCCCACCTGAACCCGAGGCGGAGGTTTTCATCTGGGAAGAAGGTGCTCCGGCCCCCACTTTGGCTGCCGCCCCGGCCGACCTCTTCGCTCCAGCTGAGGTAACCTCCCCGGCCGGCCCGGCACGCATCGCCGACAAGAGCACCTCACCCGAACGCTACCTCCCCCGGCCTGAGCCTGCCGCCCCTCTGGTCTTGCCGCCATACATCGTCTCCCCAACCCCAGTGGCTGCCCAGGCCAACCGCCTCAACGACCAACCCCAGATGATCACGGTGATCCTGCGCTCGACCGGTGATAAAAAGCGCGACGTGCTGCGTCTGAGAGTCATCCACGGGACGCTCGTCTCGAACCCGGGCATCGACCGCTTTGCTTTCCAGGTGCTCGAGGAAGGGCGTTTGTACCTGTTGGAATTTCCCAACGAGACCACCGGTGTCAACCCGGACCTGGTGAATAAATTGATCCGTTTCGTCGGCGAAGAGAATATCCGCATCGACCCTATCAAACTGCAATAGCCCCTCGTCCAGAAGAGAGGTGTGATCCGCCCAGTTCCGCGTCCGATTTGCGCACTTCTGGTATACTTTATTCCGTGGAATATTGTATGGAGAAAATATCTTGAACAGGTGGGTACCATGCCGCGCTTTGAGTTAGATTTGAAACCGGTCTCACATATCACAACCGACGCAATTGGAAAGCCGGGAGAACGGGTGTTTTACCTCCAGGGGACGTATGAAGGCAAGGTGACCACCCTATTGGTTGAGAAAATTCAGATTCAGTCGCTTGCCGTGGGTGTCGAACAATTCCTGGTCGAGATCAATCAAAAATATCCCGGTCTACCAGAAGCCTCATCCGATTTCAATGAGGAGAGAATGCATATCGAACCCCCGGTCGACCCGCTCTTCCGGGTGGGTGAATTGGGTCTGGGGTACGACGCGGACACCGACTTAGTTGTATTGGTAGCGCACGAAGTCTCCGCCGAGGGAGAAGAAAGTGAAGAAACAGGAGTGGT
The DNA here is from genome assembly GCA_023381565.1 of Chloroflexota bacterium. Taxonomy (GTDB): domain Bacteria; phylum Chloroflexota; class Anaerolineae; order Anaerolineales; family Anaerolineaceae; genus JAMCRR01. The sequence goes on along the minus strand of JAMCRR010000018.1, from coordinate 13,196 downwards.
GCGTTTCTGGTGTAGCCGATCTCAGCTGCGCGCCATGTGCCATTGGGGGATAGAGGTTGCCAACCGGGGTCGCCCGATCTGTCCGCAGTGCGGCGAACCAATGGATCCAGAAGGCCATTTCTGCCCGAAAAAGAATGGCCATAAGAAATAAGCCCTCAATTTGCGATTGGCTGCCTGGATTGCTGCATGCAGGAGGATGCATCCCAGAGGATGCATAACCCCGGGAGGGAGATGATGTCCAACCGGCTGGATAAGAACACCCTGCTGACCGCTTTGCAGCAAGGTAAGCTGGCCCTGCAAGGCCAGTTCCTGCAGGGCTCAAACTACACTTTTTTAGGGAAGATTGAATATCACGACTTGCAGCTCCCGGTGGTGTACAAACCCACGCGCGGCGAACAGCCCTTATGGGATTTCCCCACCGGCACGCTGGCAAAACGCGAGGTGGTCGCTTATCTGGTGAGCGAAGCTCTGGGTTGGGATCTGGTCCCGCCGACGACTTACCGCCAGGAAGGCCCACTTGGTCCGGGATCGGTGCAGCAGTACATCGAGCACAACGCTGCATACCACTATTTCAATTTCGAAGAAGCCGACAAACAGCGCCTGCGCCCGGTCATGCTCTTCGATTTTATCGCCAATAACGCCGATCGGAAGGGCAGCCACGTGTTCGTCGATGCCGACAACCATCTCTGGCTCATCGACCACGGGCTGTGTTTCCATAGTGAGGATAAGCTGCGCTCGGTGATCTGGGATTTCGCCGGGCAGTCCATTCCCGCTCAGCTCAGGGAAGAACTCTCGCGCTTCCTGCTCCTGCTCGAAAAGGATGCCGGCTTGAACCAGGAGCTGAGGCGTTTCTTAAACTCGAACGAGATCCAGGCGCTCATCAGCCGGACGCGCAAGCTGGTCTCATCGGGATGTTTCCCCACGCCGCCTACCGACCGGCGAGTTTACCCCTGGCCGCCCGTATAAAAAGGATTCCCCTATGGCTCATTACAACCTGGCATTGATCGGATTTGGCAACGTAGGGCAGGCTTTCGCCCGCCTGCTCCTGCGCAAAAAGGACATGTTGTCGCAAGAATTCGGACTGACCTTTACCGTAACAGGGATCGCCACCGGGCGGCACGGCGCGGCCATTGACCCCCAGGGGCTTGATCTGGAGAAAGCTTTGCAGATTGCTCAAGCGGGCAGCTCGCTCGACGCGCTCTCGCCTCAGCCTGCTCCTCGCGGCGGGGTCGATTTTATTCGCCGCTGCCCGGCGGATGTGCTCTTCGAGAATTCCCCCGTAAACCATCACACCGGACAGCCAGCCATCGACCACCTGCAGGCTGCCCTGGAGGCGGGGATGCACGCCATCACGGCCAACAAAGGTCCGGTGGTTCATGGTTTCAAACGGCTTCAAGAAGCGGCTAAAAAATCCGGCAAGCGATTTATGTTCGAATCCACAGTCATGGATGGCGCGCCCATCTTCTCCTTGTTTCGCGAGACACTTCCATCGGCAGAATTGATCGGCTTTCGGGGCATCCTTAACTCCTGCACCAACCTGATTCTCACCCGCATGGAAACCGGCGAGAGCTTCGACCAATCCGTCGCCTATGCGCAGTCCATCGGCATCGCCGAAACCGACCCCAGCGCGGATGTGGATGGTTGGGATGCAGCCATCAAAGTCGCCGCCCTCTCAACGGTACTGATGAGCGCACCGCTCACCCCACAAGAGGTCGACCGCCAGGGCATCCGCAACCTTACCCCGCAAATGCTGGACGAAGCCCGGCGGCAGGGCAAGCGCTGGAAGCTGGTCTGCTCCGCACAGCGAAACGGGAAACAGATAGCAGGGCGGGTGGCGCCAGAGATGGTCCCGCCCGATTCGCCATTCTACAGCATTAACGGCACCAGCTCTTACGTCCAGTTTGAGACGGACGTGCTCCCCGGCCTGGGGATCGTCGAATCAGACCCTGGGCCAGAGACAACGGCCTTCGGGTTGCTGGCCGATTTCCTGAACGCCGTGAAGTAAGCGCATGCCGGCCGCTTTTCTCGTTTCGACCTCAACGCGTGGGATCCCCGCCCTTTTAGAACGCGCCGCCCTCCCCTCCAACCGGATCGAGGTGGTGTATTGGGGTGGTACTCGCTCACCCCGCTGGGAACCATCTCCTGTGGTGCGGGTCTCCCTGGGGAGGCTTTCTGGGCTGCTGGCTGTGCAGCAGGCTTGCCAGGCGCTGATCAGCGGCGATGCCGGCACCGCCCTGGCGATCAACGCGAGGGAGGTCTTCCTGCTGGCTTCCCCAGAGGCGGTGGGGCGCTACAACCTGGCGCCGCGCGCCCAGGTCATTGGGCGCTTTCTTTACTCGAGCCACAAGGACGCCCTCCGAAGCGGTCTTAGGCGGCTCGAGATCACTCCCCAGGAGGTCGACCGGGTATCATTGGCAGGTTTCTCGCAGGAAGAGGCGAATCCCCTGCCCTTCACCGCCAGCCAGACGGTTTTCCAGCAAGGAAAACCCGGGTTGATACCGGTCCTCAAATCACTCGAAGAGCGCCGGCAAAAATATGGGCTGCTGCTCGCCCTGGGCGAAAATGGGACAACCTGTGGGATTTTGCTGGAGCGTATCTAGCCAACCATTCATACGTGGCTTTGTGTGTGAATCCGCGTCCGATTCAAGGGGCGAAATCCTCCCTATAAGTTAGACACGAACCGGCGGATGCGCTCGGCGCCCTCATCCAATATTTCGTCGGCGTTGGCGAATGAGAGGCGCACGTATCCCTTTCCGGCGGGGCCGAAAGCAACACCTGGCGTGACCGCCACCGCCTCAGCCTCCAGCAGGCGATCGGTAAAATCCAGGTCCGCGAGGCCGGTGCCGGCGATATTGGGAAACGCATAGAAGGCGCCCTGCGGCAGCTCGCATTTAATGCCGGGGATGGAGTTGAGCTGAGATACCAGCTTGTCGCGCCGGAGGCGGTAACGCCCGACCATGTAATCTGTATAATCCCGTGGGCCTTCCAGCGCGGCTACGGCCGCCTTTTGCACGAATGACGCCGCGCACGTGGTGGAATGCTGGTGGATCTTCAGCATCTGCCTGGCCAGCTCAGCCGGCGCGGCAATATATCCCAGGCGCCAACCGGTCATGGCATGGCTTTTGCTCAGCCCATTAATGATCATCGTCCGGCCGGCCATTCCCGGCAGGCCGCCGATGGATACCGCTTTTCGCCCATCGTACACCAGGGTCTCATAGATCTCATCCGACAGTACCAGCAAATTTGCCTGTTGAGCGACCTCTGCCACCAGCTCGACCTGTTCTTGCGTCCAGACCTGGCCGGAGGGGTTGTTCGGCGAATTGATAATCATCAGCCGCGTGCGGGGTGTGATGGCTTCCTCCAGGCGGGTTTTCAGCTCGCTCAGGCTGGTTTGCAGGTCCATCTTCACGTAAACAGGCAGTCCACCAGCCAGCTGGACGCAGGGAGCATAGGATACCCAACTAGGGTCGAAGAGCAGCACCTCGTCTCCCGGGTTGAGCAGCGTCTGTGTGGCGATGTAGAGTGCCTGTTTGGCGCCGGGGAATACAATTATTTCGCTTTTGGGGTCGAATTTCGCCCCATTTTCCGTCGCGAGTTTATGGGCAATGGCTTGCAGCAGCTCGGGGATGCCCGCGCTGGGAGTGTAATGGGTAAAACCGCTTTTCAAGGCGGCCATTGCCGCCTCAACCACGTGCGGCGCAGTGGGAAAATCCGGGTCTCCCCCGCTGAGATCGACCACCGGCATCCCGGCAGCCTTCAACCTGCGGGCTTTATCCATAATGCTCACCGTTGGCGATCCGGCCAGGTTCTTGACCCGATCGGCGGCTGCGCTCAAGTTTTCAATCATTGATCTGCCTCCCATTGAGATTGGGTTTCAAAATCCATTTTGGTTATGGAGTTCACCATAATATATCGAGATTTTACCAGATCAATGGAAGATAAATCCCCACACGCGTTACAATTAACCCATGCATACCGTCTACCTTGCTCTGGGCACCAACCTGGGCGACCGCCTGGCAAACCTGGAAGCAGCGCAGGAAGCCCTTCCCCCGCAGGTGCAGGTGACTGCCGTTTCGCCGGTCTACGAGACCGAACCCTGGGGGTACACCGACCAGCCCGCCTTCCTAAACCAGGTGTTGAGCGCTGAGACCGATCTTTCCCCACGAGACTTGCTTGCTTACCTGAAAGCCCTTGAGAAACGCCTGGGTCGCACCGAAAGCTTCCTCTACGGCCCACGTCTGATCGATCTGGATATCCTTTTTTACGACGATATCTCTCTGACAACCCCCGATCTGACGATCCCCCACGCTCACCTGGCCGAGCGCGCTTTCGTGCTCGTCCCCCTCGCCGACCTGGCTCCGGATCTGCAGCACCCCGGCCTCCGCCAGACGGTGCGCCAGCTACTGGCAGCCGGGGGAGACCACTCTGGCGTTAGGCTCTATCCAGGTGAAAAGGCAAGCGATCAAGTTCTCCCTTGGGGAACTCGCACGTTTATCATGGGGGTGATCAACGTCACGCCCGACAGCTTCTCGGGTGACGGCCTGGCACAGCAGCCGGACCCCGTCCAGGCAGCTCTCGAGCAGGCTCGCCGTTTCTGCGCCGCCGGTGCAGACATTCTGGATGTCGGTGGGGAAAGCACCCGACCCGGCTCGCGCCCGGTGAGCCTGCAGGAGGAGATGGACCGGGTGCTGCCGGTGATCAAAGCGCTGGTTGCCGAGGTCAATGCGGTGATTTCGATCGACACCTACAAGGCGCAAGTCGCAGAAGAAGCCTTGCAAAGCGGCGCCCGCTGGATCAACGATGTGTGGAGCCTCCACGCCGACGCAGAGATGGCTGGCGTGGCTGCCCGCTGGAAGGCGCCGCTCATCCTGATGCACAACCGCAGCCGACCCGAAAATGCCGAGCTGCAGGCACGCCTGGGCGGGCGCTACGTAGGGGTTCATTACGACAACCTGATTGAAGACATCAAACGCGAGCTATTGGAGAGTGTGGCTCTGGCCAGGGCTGCCGGAGTATCCAACGAGCGCATTATCCTAGATCCCGGTATCGGCTTCGGGAAGACCGTCGATCAAAACCTGGAGCTGATCGACCGACTGGGCGAAATTCGCTCGATAGGTTATCCGGTCTTGTTGGGGCCGTCGCGCAAGGGGTTTATCGGTTTTACCCTGAACCTGCCCCCCGAGCAGCGCATCGAAGGCACTGCGGCGGCAGCGGCCGTCGGTATTACACGTGGCGCGGATATCATACGCGTCCACGACGTCGAATTCATGGTCCGCGTGATTCGCATGACCGACGCCATCGTCCGTAGAAAAATGGGATAATATCTTTACAAGGAGGTGAATGAACTATGGGGGAAAATGTGCATCATGTAATTCTATATACCCAACTTGGCTGACTGTTTTGCAATCAGGAGAAAGCGTGGCTTTCTCAAAAAGGCGTCGCATTCACAGTCAAAGATGTCGCTACCGACGAAGAGGCTCTGGCAGAGCTCGAAGCGCTGGGCGCATTCTCAACCCCTGTAACCGTGATCGACGGGGAAGCGGTGATCGGTTTTAACCGTAAGCGATTAGAAGAGTTATTAGGTTTCGCAAGCTGACAGAAAGGTACTTATGGAACCAGAAAAAGGATCCATTCATCAGCCGGCAACTGAATTAGAGGCTTTCCGGCGTGAGAAAGACTACTTCTTCGCCTCCGACCCGCAGAGCCCCCTGACCCGTGAACAGAAAAAGAGCTTCCACGGTTTGAGCTACTTTCCGGAGAACCCCTCGTTGCGCCTGGAAGTCCCTCTCGAGGAGTTCCCCCAAAAAGAAGAGCTGCAGATGCAGACCTCCACCGGGGATGTGCAGACCTACCGGCGCTACGGCCGCATCCGCTTTAACGTCGATGGGCAAGATACCGAACTCACCATTTACCAGGACCCCCACGGCCTCTTCCTCCCCTTCGTCGATTCACTGGCGGGGAGCGAGACGTACGGCGCCGGCCGCTACCTGGAACCCCGTCAGCTGCCAAAGGGCCTCGTGCGGGTCGATTTCAACCTGGCCTACAACCCTTACTGCGCCTATAACGAGCACTGGTCCTGCCCGCTAACACCTTTCGAGAACCGCCTCAAGGTCCCCATCCGTGCCGGTGAGAAGCTGCCGCAGGGGGAGTGGGTAGAATCCTAATCTAAGATCAACCGGGACCGCTGGAAGCGCTGGTTCGCCAGAAGGATGATGCCCACATCCAGCACCACTAAAACGGCAATCACCACCCACAAGGTCGTTTCGACCGGCGTTGTGGCGACCCTGCCCAACAGGGCCTGCCGCCAACCGGGTGAAACCATTCCCAGAGCCAGGTTGGGTAAGAGGATCACAGCCAGCATCGTCAGACTCAGCTTCTGGTAGGCAGATCGGACGGTAGCCGAGCGCAATGAGACCAGCGCTCCGATGCTGCAAATAAAGACGATGGCCGCCAGGCTGACCGCCAGGATCGTCGCCAGCCAGCCCAGGGGATAGATCAACAATCCCGTTGGAGCCGGGTGAGCCAAGTTAACGGTGATAGTGCCTGCGATCAAGGCAGCCACCTCCATGCTCCACCCGTAGAGAACTGCGATCAATAGCTTGGCAAGCAGGATTGCCTGGTCTGGCAGCCGGCTGGCCAGGAGGGTCTCCAGGGTATGGCGCTCCCGCTCGCCGGCGAACGAGTCAGCCACAATCCAGACCACCCCCAGCAGTGGCGGCCAGATCCACACCAGCGCCAGGACCGGGGTATTCACCCAGGCTGCGCCGGATTGCAGCGGTATGAAAACGCCAACAAGTGCGACCATGATCAGCCAGGTCATCAACCCCCCACGGGAGGTGCGCTGCTGGTAGAGTTCTTTCCATTCTTTCCAGAATACCGCCAGAATATCGGTAATCATTTTTCCTCCTCAACCAATTTCAAGAAAACATCTTCAAGGCTGGCCTGGTCTTTACGCACCTCTTCAATCTCGGCTCCCTTCGAGACCAGCAAGGTGACCAGCGGAGCCGTTTCTGAGGGTTCTTTTAGATCGACGATCAGGTGTCCATCCGATTGAGCCACATCAGTTACCTTGGGATAGCCGCGTAGAGCTTCGATGGCAGCCGGAGTGAACCCACGCCCTACGAATTCGACGCGCGGGCTGCTCATCTTAGCACGCAGCTCGGTGGGGGAGCCTTGCGCCAGCAATTTTCCTTGATGGATTACGGCTACCTGTCCGCACAGCTTTTCGGCTTCGGCCAGGTTGTGCGTGGTCAGGAAAACGGTCACCCCCTGGCGGGCAGCCAGGTCGATCAAGGTTTCGTGCAGCGCCGATGCGGCTACTGGATCCAGCCCCGAGGTAGGCTCATCCAGGAAGATCAGCTCCGGGCGGTGGAATAAAGCGCGTGCCACTGCCAGTTTCTGCTTCATGCCCCGGCTCCAGGAACCAACCAGGTCCTTGCGCCGGTCCCACAGGCCGAGGCTCTTGAGCAATTCAAGGGTGCGGGCCTGTCGCTCAGCTGCAGAGACGTGCCAGATGCGCCCATAGAAATCTAGATTGTCTTCGGCGGTCAACCGCTCGTATAAACCGGTGTGCTCGAGCAGAGCTCCGCAGTGCGCCCGGATCTGGTCAGCCTGAGTCTTCGGATTGAAGCCCAGCACTTCCGCCCGACCCTGGTTAGGCTCGAGCAGCCCCAAAAGCAGACGGATGGTGGTGGTTTTTCCCGACCCATTGGGTCCTAAAAAACCAAAGAGGATTCCCCGGGGAACCTCGATGGTCAATTCATTTACCGCGCGCACGCTTTTGAAATCCCGGGTCATCGCGTCTGTAACAATCGCATGATCATTCATTCTTCATCCCTCAAGATGATCTGGCTGGTATAGCCCAGCTTGATCGTAAGATATTTGTTCCACATCGTCGATTCGCACTTTCCCACTCCTATATCCTGGTTGCAATTTCCTTCAACTGCCTCCGATAATCCTCGAACGCTTCCCGCCCGCTGGGAGTCAAGCTGATTCGTGTGTTCGGGATCTTGCCGCGGAAGACCTTTTCAATGCGGATATAGTTGGCTTGCTCCAGCTTGGCCAGGTGCGCTGACAGGTTGCCTTTCGTCAGGCCGGTTTCACGCAACAAATAAAGGAAATCAACCTCAGCCACGCCAGACAGCAGTGCCATGATCATCAGGCGCGCCGGCTCGTGGATCAAGCGGTCGACATCGGTGACACTGCGCAGGTTGGTGGTCATTCCATCTGCTCTGAGGTTGGCCGCGTACGCTGCAGATATTGGATCAGGGTGAGCGTACCCGAAACTAACCATCCCAGGCTGAACAGGGTGAAGAACACCAGAGGTTGAACCCCATCGTCTATCACCAACAGGCTGATCGCACCTCCTAAAACTAACGTATAGGTTGCCAGCACGTAAAACCGCGCCAGCCCAACGCGATGCGCCGTGGACAACATCGCCACAGCTATCACCAGGCTCGCCAGCATCGGAAGCCAGCCATTGATGTGCTCTAGACGTGAAATCAACGCGAAAACTACTCCGATCGAGAACGCAACAGAAATGACAAAACCACGACGCGTCCAACGCAGTAACCCTTGATCGTTACGATAAGATACATACCCTGTACGCGGGTAGGTCAGGTGTTCTTTCACCAAGCGGACGCCATAATTCGTCAGGATCATTGCCACCAAGGTGATCAAGATGCGTCCTGCACCGAAAAACCATTGCGCGTTGATGGTGGGTGGTAACAACCCTTTTGGAAGAAAGGTTAAACCCAATAAAAGCAAGGTTACGCCAATGGCGATCTCGGTCAACCCGTCGGTATACCAGTAGCGTTGGGGCCGCTGGGCCAACTCCTGGATTGGATCTTTCATGACAACCTCCATAATCGCTGGTTTGTATTGCAAACCAGTTTGCGTATCATATACCGGATATGGAGGGTTGTCAAGAGGGGATTTTTTCTACGAATACCTGGTGCAATTGGGCTGTTGTCGGGAGAATCAAGTGCGCGCCTGCTCTCCGCAGTTCGGGTTCCTCACCAAAGCCGCACAATACCCCCACCGTCTGCGCCCCGGCCCGGCGCCCGGCCAGCATATCCACGGTCGTATCCCCCACCATCAGGCATTCTTCAGGGGCGATGCCCAGCCCCTGCGCAGCCCTGAGGACCGGATCAGGATAAGGCTTGGTATGCGTGCAGGTGTGAGCGGTAACTACCATCGAAAAGTATTTCTGCAGCCCAAACTGCTCTAAGAAGACCCGCGTGGTGGATTCATCTCGCGCGCTCACCACCGCCAACGGAAAACGGAGCATTAACACTGCCAGCATCTCGACGACGCCGGGCACCAGCCAGAACCCCTCCGCCCTGCGTCCGATCCGCGAGCGGCTAAGCATGCTCACCAGGCGCGACAACGGCTCGTCCAGGTGAAGCAGGTCCGGGATGCCCATCAGATAATTCCCCGGGGTTTCGATCCCCATGATCAGCCGTCGCGCCAGCGAGCGCGGGCTTCGACCAAAGAGCAACCGGCGGAATGGCACAAGACGGCTCTCGATCTGAGCGACCAGACGATCGTCGGTGTCGCTCAGTGTGCCGTCTACATCGAAACAGATGCCGCGGATGCGGTGAATATCAAGAGGCATGGGTTCTGGATAAAAATTCTATGTCCTTGGATGGTTGCCAATTTTTCAGGGGTTTATGCTGGTCGCCGAATCGATGGCAACGGCAATGTTTTGGATTCTCTATTTTCTTTTCTGATTGAGCGCGAGAAGCAAAGATTGAAGATGTTCTTCATGGTGCTCGTAAGATCCTTGCAACACCACTAAGAGAGAGTATCCCTTCAGCCACGAGAATCTTTCTGCATCAAGCAGTTCGTCTTCAGGGATTACTTCTGCCAGCTCCATGAACTTCAGAAACCCATCGCGCCAGGCTCGATGCACACTTGACCAGGATTGTACGCGGTGGGCCAGATAAATCCGGGCGTTGACATGATCCCGATTCTCCTCCATCTCTGCGGTAAATGGGTCCATCCCGGCCAACCATTCGGGAAACTCGGGTTCTCTATTGAAGCGAGCAGCCTCCATCCGTGCGATGGAAATTTGTTGCCAGGCCGTCAAATGGACGAGGATATCTTTGATCGACCAGTCACCGACCAGATTTGTGGCAGTGAATTGTTCTTCTCGGAGGCCAGCAAATAGCGCCTCCCAGCGATCGAACTCCTGCCGAAGCAAGGTAAGAATCCGCGCTTTCTCCATCTTGCTTGTCCTTTCACCTTCCCGGCTGCCGCTGGCGCCCGAATTAACACATCCTGTCTTTCCATTAGATCGGATCGTCGGGAATGGAAGCCACAACCGTAGAGACCAATAGATCACAAAGAATGTCGGATATAACCTGGACCTATAAGAACGGCGGCGTCGGTGTGACTGCCGGCAGGATGCCCCCCTGCCACAAGCCCACTCCGACTCCAAGAATCGCGATCACGCTCAGGCACAAGCAAATCACCACGGCGAGCACGATGCAAGAGATCAGGATCGGGCGAGTAGAGTTCATGCGGCATCCTTTAGGAGAGAATATCTCGACTATTGTACCCTTTTCTGCAGAATTGAGTGTTTATGCCTGGCCTGATCTTTTCTTCTGGCAATCTTGTGCATCCTCCTCAGACCACTTATCGGCTTCGATCAGCGGTCTCGCCCGCCAAAGCAGGCAGCGCCAGGGACAGCCTCCCATTGTTAATTGAATTGCCTTACAGGCTGATTAAGCCGGCCTGAATGGCCAGGCGGACGGCTTCGGCCCGGTTGGTGGCGCCCAGCCGAGAATAGATCGAAGAGATATGGTATTTGACCGTATGCGGGCTGATCCCCAGCACATCGGCGATCTGCTTGTTCGCCAACCCTTGTGAAAGAAGTTGGAGCACCTCCCCTTCGCGCCCGGTGATCTGAGGAGACTGCTCTTCATCACGAAGTTCTTCAACCGGTGGCTCCCGATCCAACAAGCTCTCCATCAGGGCTGGCATTCCTACAACCAGCCCTTCGTTGAGAGCGCGCACGGCTGCCTGCATTTCCTCAGCGGAGGCCTCTGCGGGCAGCAGCCCCCAGGCTCCGATCCTGTTTCTTGCCAGCCACACAGCCAGGGCGGGGTCGTCACTCAGCCACAGCACGCCCTGCCCCGGGTCAGCCTCCGGGAGCACGCTCGTGCCTATTGGTGAAGCATAGACCTCTGGAGCCAGAACGACCTGTACGTCGGCCTGCTGAGTTCCCCTCGTAAAGTCTTGCGGACTGGCTCCCAACGCTACGATTTCTATCTCGGGATCCTCCCGCAGCATCCTCGCCAGGTTTTCCCTCGCCGCTGCCATTTCCGCCAGGATCGTTATACGGATCAAACACTGACCTCCTCGGGCACGACTGCCCGTTGCAGCGCCTGGTCGGCAAACGCCTGCGCCAGGTGGATGGGGATAGCCACGCCCTGGTCGCCGCCGATCACCAGGGTATTGATCCCCACCACGCCGCCGGCGGCATTCACAAGCGGACCGCCGGAGTTGCCCGGCGCCAGGGTGACGTCTGAGCGCAGGATGGGGATCTGGCGACCGCGCCGGGTAGTCGCCGAATCCAGGCTGCTGATGATCCCCGCGGTCAGAAACCCCACCTGCCCCCAGGGATGCCCGATGGCAAACACCAGCTGCCCAACATGCAGGTTGCGGCTGTCGGCCACCAGCGCGGGAGGCAGGCGGGAAGCCTGGATTTGTAGAAAAGCCAGATCGATTTCGGGGTCGGCGGCGATCACCCTGGCCGGGTAGACGGCGTTTCCCTGCGAGAGCAGGATTACCGAAAGCTGGCCTCTTCCGCCGACGTGGTGGTTGGTCAGGATAATCCCATCCTCCCGCCAGATGATCCCCGCCCCAATCCCAACTCGGTGGTTATTGATCTGTACCAGGCTACGGCGCAGGCGTCCGGCCAGAACAGCCATCTCATCGTTGAGGAGCGGGGTCACCGGAAGGTTCAGGCTGTCCCCATTCACGGCTGCCCCCTCTCTCCCACCGTTACCATCAGGCTGCGCACTTCACCCCCGCGCAGTACTTCGATCGAAATCGTTTTTCCGACGACGTCGCCGCTCATACTGGCCAGCAGCGCGTCGTGGTCGGCCACTGCCGACCCGTTGACCCCGGTGATGATATCCCCGACCATCAGGCCGCCCAAAGCTGCGGAAGAGTTCTTCTCTATCCCGACCAGCAGCAGGCCGCTCTCCTGCGCTCTCCCCAGGTGAGCCTGCGCCTCTGGTGAGATCTCCACCGGCTGGCTGCGCACCCCCAGATAGCCGCGCCGCACGCCTCCGTGCGCCCTGATTGCGTCAGCTACCTGCCAGGCCACCGCAGCCGGGATGGTCAGCGAAGCTTCGGGTGCGAACCCCGAGGTATTGATCCCCAGGATGCGTCCCTCGCTGTCCACCAGGGGCCCTCCGGAGAACCCCGGATAGGGAATGGCATCGGTGCGCAAGAAGCGCTCGAGCAAGCCACCGCGGCGCGTGCGTAACGGGCCACCCACGGCGCTCACAACCCCCAGGCTTGCCTGCAGTCCTTCGCGGGTAGGCCGTCCCACAGCCAGGGCAAACTGGCCGATGCGCGCTTCTTGTTTAACCGGTTCTGCAGGGAGCAAGCCGCCTTTATCCAGCTCCAACAGCGCCAGGTCCGTCCCCGGATCGCGCCCCTTGAGCCGCGCCCCGGTATCGCTTCCTTCCGGCAGGACGATGTGGATATCCTCCTCGCGCTCGACCACGTGGTCGGCGGTGAGGACCAGATTGTCGGCGTAAACGACTCCACTGGCAGGAAAGCGATGGCGGGCATCGACGAGCACCGTCGAGGCGCCCGCTTTCGCCACTGCTCCGGCCAGGGCGTCGGAAAGTGCCATTAATATATTCGTCTGAGTGTCAGGCATGTTATTCTCCAATTCATATTTAAGCAGATAAATTTTATCGCCATACACTCACATTATAGGATACGGAAACGGTTTTTCCTATCCGCCGTTTGGGTAGGGAAATTATGTTGGATAGGATTTTATCTTGTACGCGCAGGTTGAAAACTTGCCCTACAATTTACGGCGTTTCCCCCAAATAATTCAATGCATATTGCGCGTCCTGGTAGGTCGGGTTAGCCTTGAGCGCCTTGCGGAACTGTTCTACTGCGCCGTTGGTATTGCCTTCCCGGTACAGCGTCCAGCCGTACCAGAGCAG
>JAMCRR010000040.1:4734-5019 GCA_023381565.1 Chloroflexota bacterium | reverse complement strand
AAGATGAATTCCTGCGCCCGGTCCAGAAGCTGGGGGTCTTGCAGGATCAACAAATGCGCGTCGAAGATAGCCGCATGGTCTTCACCCAAACTCCTGGCGAGGTTATTGCGTTGTTCGCGGATGGACAGTTGGACTTTCTGGATGGCCCCTTGCAAGTGCTTCCAGGCGGCTTCGGGGTCGTTGGTGGAACCCTGGAGGACATCGGGCTTGGGCGGCCTCAAATGAACCAAAGGCCCAATGGCGATCCCCTCCGAAATCGGCACCGCTTGCAGCGCTCCCGCTTCG
>JAMCRR010000040.1:0-4638 GCA_023381565.1 Chloroflexota bacterium | reverse complement strand
TCCCCCAGCCAGCTTACACCAGCCGGGAGAGGGCATCCAAGGCTTTTTGGGCTTCCTGGCCGCTGGCCAGGATGGCAACCTGGTCGCCTTTCACGGCTCCCAGCGTGGCCAGCGCGTTCAAGCTTTTGGCCGGAACCGGGCCCTTGCCCGATGTCTCGTTGCGAACCTGGATGCTGGCATCGAAAGAGGCGGCCATCTGCACGAAGCGGGCGGCCGGGCGGGCGTGCAGCCCGTGTTGGTTCTTCAGGGTCAGAACGACTTGTAACGCGCCTTCTTGGGGAAGGTCGCTGGCCGCCGCTGGTGCGGGGGCCGTCTCGGTTGGGGCGCCCAATTGCTCGTTCTTGGGATCCAGGGCGTGCATGGCCTCCTGGCACACGGTCTGGGCGTCGCTACCCAGGCCAATTTGTACGGCCGCCGCGATACTGCCTTCTACGATGGGCGCCCCGCAAAAATGCACCCCTTCGGCGATCTCCGGGGGGAGCAGATCCAGGGCCATCTGGGCGCTGAGCACGGCGCTGCCCAGGTCCATCAGGATCACCACCCCATCCGCAGAGTAGACGGACTGGATGGCGTCCATGATTTCTACGGCGTCCGTTCCGAATTCGCTCCGGTCGGGGCCGACACCCGCAGCGACTGCCAGCGGAATATCTGCGTTGGCTACCTGCTGAACCAAATTTACCAGAGAATTTGCCAGCTCCCGGCTGTGCGAGACGATTACCATTCCAACCATAGAACCCTGCTTCCTGAAATCAACTGCTGGCGCCTCTCGAAACGATCGTCAGCACCAGCCAGATACCATAAACGATAGCCACCACCCCAACCGCTGAAAAGAGCCAATTGACCGCGCCGATGACTGCCCGCGTGGGCTTGAGATCGAGGACGATCCCGCGCAAGCCGATCAGTGCGTGCGATACCACAAATACCAGGAAGGCGATCTCCATGATGGGAACGATCGGATTTTGGTAATATTTCACGACGTCGGCGTAAGTGAGCAGGCCGTTCTGGGCGGTGAAATGGTTGACAATGAAGTGAATGATCAAAATGACGATGACCAATAGCCCGGTGACTATTTTCGTGAACCATAGCCAGGTGCTTTCGCCGGTTTTAGGACCATAACGTGAGTCGTTCATTTGAGTATCCTTTTTTGATCTGTTTACCAAATCCACTGCACTTACACAGTGAATATGCGCACGGCAAAGATCAGGCTGCAGATCACCGCAATGCTCAGCAACACCAGGAAGGTCGCTTTCTGATACCTGGCGCCCACCCCGAAGCTATTCAAAGCAATGCGAATGCCGTTGAGACCGTGGATGAAGCCCGCCGCAATGACCAACACTTCGCCAAAAACGAAGATGGGGCTGTGCACTGTCGCCAGGAACCCATCGTAAGCCTGCGGGCCCTGGGCCAACTGGCCGAGCATGATCAGGTGCAGGAAGAGGTAGAACGACAACCCCAGCGCAGTGATCCGATTCAGGATAAAGCCAATGGTGCTGATCGTCCGCGCGCGTGGGTCGAACCATTTCGCAGCGCGCGACAGGGGAGAGGTCTTGGAAACGCCGGTCATTTGCTTGCCTCCATCGTGTCGATAATCTTGGGGCTTGAGCCGCGGAACAACCGCTTGAACCGCTCGCCGATGACCTGCTTGCGCAAATCCATGATGCGCCAGCCGGGCTCGACGAAAGACGGGCAAACGGCAGTGCATTCGAAAGCGCTATGGCAGCGCCAGACGCCATCCTCGCTATCCACCAGCTTGAGAAGCTGCTCGTTGCCTTTGATGCCGTGCTGGTGGGCGCCGGCTAACACGGCCGGCCCCAGATATTCGGGAGAGGAGCCAGAGATCGGGCAGGCGCTGATGCACAGACCGCACTCGATGCAGTCGGAGAGGCGGATATAATCCTCTTCCTCGCCGACCGGACCGGCGGGGCGCGCTTCGGGCTGGATGGCCTCTTTGGCGTCAGAATTTACGGGTTGGTGTTCTACCATTTCCATGCGGGTATACAGGATGCCCATATCCACCGCCAGGTCGCTTACCACGGGGAAATTCCGCATCGGCTCTATGCGCAAGACGCCGCCGTCCTGCGTAACGTCGCGGATCAAAGTGATGCAGGTGAGCTTTTCGGCGCCGTTGACGCGCATACCGCAGGCGCCGCACGTGGAATGGTGGCAAGCGTGGCGAAAGGCCAGCGACCGGTCGTGAAATGCCCACACGCGCTCGATGCCATCGAGCACGTATTCGTCTGGACTGACCTCGAGTTTAAATTCATCGAAATGGGGGTCTGCATTGCCTTTTTTGCGGTAAATCTGGAAAGTGACAACCCACTTGGGTGTGCTCATGATGGCTCCTTCTAGTTGTTTTGCAGGTAATAATCGCGATAGGAGAGCAGGGGGACTTCTTTGGTGGTGCACACGGCCTGGACGCCCATTTTCTGGCAGACGACGTCGGCCGTCTTTTCTGCCATGGCGCGCAGAGTGGTGGCTTTTCCACCGGTGATCGTCACCAAACCGTCGATGTTGTCCGTTTCCTTGTGGTCGAAGCATTTGAAGGTGCGCGCAATGCTTCTGCCGGTGGAGCCGCCGCCGATCAAGGGGCGGGTAGCCATGTAGGCCCCGCGCACGTTCGTCTTGCGGATCCCCGGCACCAGCTCTTCACCCCGTTCCAGCATAATCTTTACCTGGTCTTCCACCACTGGCACGTAATCCAGGTCGGTCACTTCGAAAGAGGTCGTGCCAACCACCATCATCCTGCGTTGAGGAAGGACGATGTCGCCATCCCCCGGTTTGTTCAAGCGGTTGATGACCCGTTGCACCAGGCGCTGGTCGAAGGCGACCATCACGCCGGGCGTCGGCTTGATCGGCACGTGCGCCCCGGCGTGAGAGGCAATCTCCCCCACCCACGCGCCGGTGGCGTTGACGACGAGGTCCGCGTAGATCTCCTCGTGGGTATCCGTGGTGCGGTCCCAAACCTTTACCCCGGTTACGTTCCCCTGCCCGTCGATGATGAGCTGCTCCATCTCCGTGTAGGTGCGGAACCTGGCTCCGTTCTTCCTGGCGCTGGCAGCGAAGGATAACGCCAGGCGCAGTGGGTCAAACGTCCCATCCGGGACGGTAAAGGCAGCCAGCACCTTGGGATTCAGGTTGGGTTCCATTTCCAGCGCTTGCCTGGCCGTCAATTCCTGGATAGGAATGTGGCAGGCATTGCAGCCTTCTATAAATTCTTCGGCATAAGCCAGGTCGCTCTCATCGATTGCGATGAATAGCCCTCCGTTGGGCTCGATGACCTGGGGGACGATCTTGCGCAAGATCATATTTTCGTCGATGCATTCGACGGCCGATTCCTGGTCAGACACGGCGTAACGCCCCCCGCTGTGCAACACGCCATGCGTCCGCCCGGAGGTGCCGCTGGCAATCTCCCCTCGTTCAACGACCACCACATCGAATCCGCGCAAAGCCAGGTCGTGAGCAGTGGCAACCCCGGTAAACCCAGCCCCTATGATAATGACTTTTGGCTTGCTCATGGACATGCTCCTTACTTGATGAATTAATCCTTTACAGCCGAGATAGCACGATCATAACTTAATTATAACCAATGCTATGAAAATCTATGAGAGTGAAATACTTTGGCCTGAGGATGAACACCTCGGGCAGGAAGAAACCTCGTGAACGATCTGATCCATCTTCGCCGAATAGGACTCTACCGGGCCGGGGATAAAACCCACGGCGCCGCACCAGCAAGCGTACCAGCCCATTCTTACACTGTCGAAAGATTCCCTCGAAGCCAGAAGGTCAACGACTTCCACCCCCAAGCGCCAGCGAGAATTGGTGATCAAGCGTTTGCAGCCAATCGATTTAAGTCTTTCGGCGTAAAGAGTGAAGTGGGTGCAATGGCGCATCAACAAGACGCCCACGCTCACACCTCGTGGAAAAGGCAAAGGGCAAGCATCGCCAGGGAAAACGGTCAGGTTGGCCGGAAGGGCCGCGCGATCCGATAGACCCTGGTCGAGAATCTCCCGTTGTATCTCGATGGCGTAAACCCGGCGGGCAATTCGGGCGATCTGGCGGGCAAGGCGCAAGTCTCCGGCGCCGATCTCCAGAACCACGTCGTCGGGATAGATCAGGTCCAGCACAGACTGATACGTGGGCTGATCGTAAGGCGCCCACATCAGCTCCCAGACGGAATCCTCCTGGGTAAGGTTTACATCCAAAGCACAGCTCCCCTCATCGGTACGGAATCATCGCCGTAGCCAGCGGAAAAAGACTTGCATGACGAAAAAAACCACCCAGATCAAAACGCCAAAAAGAAGGCCGTAGAGGATGCCCTGTCCCCATCCCTTCACGGGGACAACGCTCCAGGCCGTCAGAGCGGCCATCAGGATGCTGACCGCCGTGATGATGCGCAGCGCGGATTTCATCGAAATCCAGGGGCCTCGTTCGACGACTGGATTCTTTGGAGAGGTCTTTGGTTGCTTCTCTTTTTTCTTGTTCTCAGGTTCTGTCATTCCCGTCTCCCTTTTAATAAATAAGAAGCGGCGCACCCCGTCCAGACAAGGTGCGCCGCCAGGACTCAGGGCCGCGGGAAGAGGCGGTACTCCCGCCGTCCCCAAAAGTTACCGATCGAGTTACTCCTCTACCCACCCAAAA
>JAMCRR010000164.1 GCA_023381565.1 Chloroflexota bacterium | reverse complement strand
TAGTGCGGTGTGGAAAGAGCTGAACAAGTTGGAGAAAATCAGCATCTTGACCAGCAAACGGCAGGGAAATTCGAAAACCTATCGGGTGAATCCTCAATGTCCGATTGCCCCCGAGCTGAGTTCCATGGTTCTGAAAACTTCAGGCGTGGGAGCGGCGATCGCGCATAAATTGAATCGATTGGGAAGGATTATAGAAGCGTACATTTATGGTTCCTATGCCTCTGGAACAGCCGATGAGAATTCGGATATCGACCTGATGGTGATTGGCGAGGTGAACCTGGAAGAATTCTCCCTGATAATTTCTGAAGCAGAGAAAGAACTTAACCGCCCGATCAACTATGTGATCTTTTCTGAGGCAGAATGGAATGGAAAACTTGCCAGAAAGGAACCTTTTGCTGTGAACGTTAATCAATCCCCAAAAATTTTCTTGATTGGGGGTGAGTATGCCTTATGAGCGCTTGCTGAAAATTTATCTCTCCATAACTTACTCAAGCCGTCCAGCTGAAATCAAGCAGCTTTTAGAAGTGGCTCATCGCGATCTAATCACAGCGGAGAAGAACCTGGCGGATGCCCCAGATTGGGCCTATAGTATCGCCTATAACTCGGTGCTTCAAGCCAGCCGCGCCCTGATGTTAAGCGATGGGTTCCGGCCGAGAGGGGGCGAGCAACATGCGACCGTGGTGGAATTCATCCGTGAAAAGCTGGGCGCCGCTCATACAAACCAGGTGAACCTCTTTGACCAGATGCGGAGAAAGCGCCATCGAGCAATATACGAAATTGCCGGTTTGGTTTCAAAAACCGAAGCGGAACAAGCAGTTGCGTTTGCGAAAGAATTTGTCGAAGAGGTCAGTGAATTGATTACCGGCCAAAGTAAGTTATGGAGAGATAAATGAAAATCTTGATCACCGGCGGGGCGGGGTACATCGGCAGCACGATCGCCTCAGCCCTCGAAGACCACGGGCACACGCCGATCATTCTCGATTCGCTGGCTACCGGGCGGGTCGAGTTCACCCGCGGGCGCATCTTCTATCACGCCGACATCGCCGACCACGCCGTGCTCGAGACCGTTTTCAGCGAGCACCCTGACATTTCCGCAACGATCCACTGCGCGGCGCTGATCATCGTCCCGGAATCGGTGGAGCATCCCTATGAGTACTATCGCGAGAACGTGGCAAAATCCCTGGAGCTGTTCAAGAGCCTGAACGCGCTGGGCTGCCAGAAGGTAGTCTTCAGCTCGTCAGCCTCGGTCTATGACGTCGTCCCGGGTTTTATGGTCACCGAGAGCGCACCGCTCAAGCCCGGCAGCCCCTACGCGCGTACGAAGTACATGATGGAGATGATCCTGCAGGACGTGAGCCGCGCCTACGGCATGCGCGGCATCGCGCTGCGCTACTTCAACCCCATCGGCGCCGACCCCAAGATGCGCTCGGGCATTCACGCCAAGGCGCCTTCGCACGTGCTGGGCAAGCTGGTGGATACGGCTTTGGGCAAGAACCCGGTATTCGAGATCACCGGCACCGAGTGGCCCACGCGCGACGGCACGGGCATCCGCGACTACATCCACGTGTGGGACCTGGCGGAGGCGCACGTGCAGGCTGTGGAGCAGTTCGACCAGGCTTTCGCCCGCTCGGACGATCCCCATGGCTCTTACCTGGTGATCAACCTGGGCACCGGCCGCGGGGTGACGGTGAGGGAAATGGTGACGGCTTTCGAGAAGGTCTACGGCAAAGAGATCAATAAGCGGGAGATGCCGCCGCGCCCGGGCGATGTGGCCGGGGCGTATGCGAACGCCGACACAGCCCTGCGCCTGATTGGCTGGAAAGCGCAGCTTTCGCTGGAGCAAGGCATCTCCGACGCCCTCAAGTGGGGCCAGGTTCGCCAGGAAATCCTGGGGTTTAATAAATAACCACAAAGATCACAAAGGGCACAAAGATTTTTTACTTTTCTGGGTGTCTTTCACATCCTTTGTGGTGAAGCATTAAGAGATTACCGGGTAAGTGATGCCGCCGAAGGGAAAGACCAGCGCCTGCGCTCGATCCGGCGCGGCCCGGCGAGCAATCTCCACCGCCTCCGCAGGAGTGGCGGCGAAGCGCACGAAGGGCAGGTTGGCTTTTACCGCTTCGGGGATGGTCGGGGCTACCATGATCAGCTCGCCCAGGCGCATGGCCTGCAGGGCGGAATACAGAAAGAAGCGGTCCTCCTCTCCCATGCCCTGCAGCTTCAGGCGCGGCACCACCTTCACCAGCAGGGGAGCCAGCCGGCGCAGAGCGGCCCGACCCAGCGGGAGCTTGCGGTTGGCCAGCCCGAAAACCCCCACGCCCTCTTCTGCCCGCACCAGGGTAACCAGCGTGCCGCCCCGACGGATGGCGCGGATCGTATTGCCCAGCGCCTTCACCCCCTGGCGCAGGTCCTGGTCCATGGGATGCGAATCAGTGATGACGACGTCTGCCGGGCGATCGAGACTTACCCCGTTCATTTTGGCACTGATGCGGGCGCCTTCCCGGTGCGCCGCCACCGCCTCCCCCGCGACCACCTGCACGATCCGCTTGGCACTGTCGAGCACTGCGTTGACGATGAAAACCGTCCCCTTGACCATCGCGGCAGCCTCTTCCAGGTCGAGGCGCATGGGGTTGCGTTCGATGGGCTGACCGGTCATATTGAAGGTATCTGGGCGGCAGTTGAGCGAATGATTGTGCGCAACGGTTGGCCTTCCCGCCACACCTGGGACGATGTTCTTATAACCCCCGCCGAAGCTGGCGATCATGTGCGGCTCGATACAGCCAATCGAAACGACCAGGTCTGCATCGGCAACGATCTTGTTGATCCACACCGGAGTGCCGCGCGAGGTTGTCCCCAGGTTCGCCAGGGAAGCAGGGTCGTCGCAAGCCGGATTCACCCAGCGCAGGGAGGCGAAATCGCCCAGGCCGCAGCGCTGCGCCAGCTCTCCGGCCTCCATGGGGCGGTGCAGGCCTAGCGCCGGAATAATGGTGACATCTTCGCTCTTCAAGCCAGCCGATCTCAGCTCTTCCAAGGCCCGGGGTAGCAAGCTGCTCACCGGCGTTGGCCGGCTGCCATCATCCACCACCACCGCCAGGCGCATGCCCGGCTTGTAGAGATCCCGCAGAGGCGGCAGGCCTATCGGTTCGCTCAAGCTGCGCCGCACTTCTGCATCCGGATCCTGCGCAGGAGCCAGTGAGGCTGGAGAGAGCACGCGCGGCGGTTGCCAGGTTTCGGGCAGGTCTATAGTGATTTCTTCTTTACCCCAAGGCAGGCTGAGATTCATTTTCAACTCCAGTTTCTAAAATCATGGATAATTAAATTATATAGTAGTGGTAGAAATTGGGTATGCATTTGAGATTCTTTTATCGCCGCAAGTATTGGTTCCTCGTTATCCGCTCTACCTTATTGGGAATCTTACTGGTTATCCTCGTCACCGGCGCCCGATCAGCTTTGGGGGAGATATTACCGGATGGTCCTCAAGCCGATCAACCGCAAAAATCCACAGCCTCTCAACCCGTTCCCAATCTCGTCCAGGATCAAGACACCCAGTGGAAGCTGATCTTTAACAGCCAATTCAGTCAAGGGAAGCTCGACCCCAACCAATGGGTGACCTGCTATTGGTGGGACAATCAGGGCTGCACGAACTCCGCAAACAACGAACTGGAATGGTACCTGCCGGCAAACGTCCAGGTCGGCCATCAAGGGCTGAACCTGGTTGCCCAGAAGCAGACGGTTCAGGGGAGCGACAACCATACCTACCGTTACACTTCCGGCATGGTCACCACGGGCCGCTCAAGCGACCAACTTTCACAACCGGTGAAGTTCGCCTTCCAATACGGTTTTACCGAAGTGCGTGCCAAAATCCCCAAAGGTCGGGGGTTGTGGTCGGCCTTCTGGCTGCTCCCGGCCAATAATGACAGCATTCCGGAGATCGACGTCATGGAAATCGTTGGGAGCCAGCCCAATACGGTCGTTATGACCCTGCACTACCTGCTGCCCAACGGGGTCCGATCTGATGCGCAGAAGATATGGACCAGTAAAGTGGATCTATCCCAGGGCTGGCATACCTACGCGGTGGATTGGGAGCCTGATTTCATTGCCTGGTACATCGATGGGGTCGAGACCTGGAAATATACCGATACCAGCCACATCCCGAACCAACCGATGTACCTGTTGCTCAACCTGGCTGTGGGAGGAACCCTGGGTGGTACCCCGGGACCCGAAACGGTTTTTCCCAGCACGTTCTCGATCCAATACATACGCGTTTGGCAACACGCCTCTGCACCTTCTATGCAATCCCTGGCTGGTCGATGATCCACAGCCAGGAGCCATCCGGCTGGCGGCGGGCGACCTCCGCCGTCACCCGGCCGTTTACCAATCGAGACGAGGTCAGGGCAATATTGCCATTGCGTAGCGCCGGGCGCTGCTCCCCGCCCTGGAACCGCGTTACGCGTTTCAACAAACCGGCATAGAAATTTCGGATCGCTTCGATCCCGACGATTTGCTGCCCATCGGGGCCGATCAGCACAGCCTCCGCTTCATACAATGCAGCCAGACCTTCGGCGTCACCCGCATTTGCCCGCGCGATAAAGAACCTCGCCAGATCTTCTGGATTTACTGCGCTTTCTCGATTACTTTTATCACTCATTCTGTACCTCCACCTGATGTTATAATCTTTTTATGGACATGCCCCCCAAAATTCCCAACCCCCCAGATCCTGTCACCAACAACTCCATCACCTTCCGCCGGTCGCACCTGTATGCCGTGCTGCTGCCGCTGGCTTTCGTGGTGGGATTAAGCGTCGGCTACCTTTTCTGGGGCCACCCGGCCCAAAATGCTCCTGCCCCTGCAAGCCAGCCGGTCGCTCAGGCCAAGACGCCTGCTGCGCAGAACTCCACACCGGCGGCGCCGACGCGCTACGATATTCCCATCGACGGTGAGGAAACGCTTGGGCCGGCAAACGCACCGATTACCCTGATCGAGTTCAGCGATTACGAATGTCCCTACTGCCGTAAATGGCATGACGAAGTGTTTACCAAGCTTCTGGAGGCGTATCCCAACAAGATTCGCTTCGTGTACCGCGATTTCCCACTCGAAGGCCTGCACCAGAATGCCACGGCGGCTGCGGAGGCTGCTCACTGCGCTGGCGAGCAGGGCAAATATTGGGAGTTCGCCGACAAGCTCTTTACTGCAGAGCAGAGCCTGGGAGCAGATGCCTACAAGAAATACGCAACAGATTTGAGTCTCGATGCCACGAAATTCGACGAATGCCTGACCACCCGCCGCTTTCAATCGAAGGTAGAGAACAGCTATAACTTTGCCTCCCAGTTGGGCATCCGTTCTACGCCGACGTTCTTTATTAATGGACTGGCATTGGTTGGAGCGCAGCCTTACGAAGTATTCCAACAAGTGATCGATCAGGAACTTGCCGGTCAGATTCCCTGAAACCATCCCTGGGAGGGCAATGAAGGGTGACAATCAAAAAATTTATCGCCGTCGCCGGTAACATCGGGGTTGGAAAATCCACTCTGGTTGAGATGCTCTGCCATAAGCTATCCTGGGAACCTTTCTTCGAGCCCGAAGCCCACAATCCCTACCTGGCGGATTTCTACCGCAATATGCATGCCTGGGCGTTCCATTCGCAGATCTTCTTTCTAACCCACCGCTTGCGTGCCCACCGCCAACTCCTCAACCACCCCGGCTCTGCCATTCAAGATCGCAGCGTCTATGAAGATGCCGAGATTTTCGCACACAATCTCTATTTGCAAGGTTATATCCACCCGCGTGATTACGAAACCTATCGCGAGCTGTACCACGTGCTGACCGAGTTTTTGCCTCCGCCAGACCTGGTGATTTATTTACGTGCTTCCGTACCGACCCTGCTTAACCGCATCCAACATCGCAACCGCGATTACGAGCGCACCATCACGGGCGATTATTTGGAAGGCTTAAACATTCTGTACGAAGCCTGGATCTCCAGCTTCATTCTTTGCCCTGTGCTTACCGTGCCGGGAGACGATCTGGATTTTGTCGCCCACCCTGGGCATCTGGATTTGATTGCCCGGAAAGTCCACGAGAAGCTTTCAGGAAAAGAGGAAGTCGTTTTTGCGCCAGAAGAAGTAGCCGATACGCAAAAGTCCTAAAGTAAAGATACCGTTAACTGATATCTTACGTGGCATCCATCACAACAGATGACCACAATGTTGGGGATCGCTGATTCCATGGCGCCGGCGGTGTTCCGCCGGCGATTGTTTAACGTGGATCGACAACTAACTTGACGGCCGTACGAATTTTTCCGTCGATATCCACGTCAACAAATTCGGGCACGCACGCTATTGGGATCCCATCGTTGGCCAGGTATCCTTTTGCCAGCACCAGGGCTTTGATCGCCTGATTGACGGCACCGGCTCCAATTGCCTGGACTTCTGCGTGTTTATGCTCTCGAATAACACCAGCAATCGCCCCAGCCACTGCGGCAGTGCGTGAGTTTGCTGAAACCTTGATGACATCCATTGATTTCTCCCTTTCTTTATCGCAAAAGGCATGGAGCAAACTTTTGGCGGGGGTATTCTATAGATTTTCCATTGAGATTGTACAAGATTTTGTATAGATAAGCAAGCAAAACCTCACCCTAATTATTTAGGATAAATTAATATAGTCGTCTTAGTAGGGGTTGTGGATATGTGGAGAACTATCGCTCCATGCCGCATTACCCCCTACCAGTGCCGGTAACTGGAATGAATTATCTCAGATACGGCGCCTGATTGTCAAGTATTTATCCACAAGGATTTGTAGATAAAATCTAACAGACATCCATTAATGAAGGACAATTTGATGTGCCCACAGGTTGGGGTAAGAAGAGCCAATCAACCCCCAGGGATGGCGGTGATGGGGTGGCTTTTGGCTGAGATATCCAGAGTTTCTCCACATATTCCAGTCTTTATCCACAGGATTTAGGGAGTTATCCACAAGCGGGGGTGGAAAAATGAGCGCTCAAACCGCGCCGTTTTCCACAGCCCAGCGGTCGAGAAGCTCCTCGATCCGATCGAGAAATTTATCTAGATAGCCGGACCGGGCTGCGTAATCGGAAGCCGACAGGTTGAGTGTTTTCAAGGCTTCCGACCAATGCTCCAGGTGAGAGCCAGGCTCAGGGAGGGTGTTGAGCACGGTCGACCAGGTGTTGAGCAAAGGCCAAAGGATGCTCTCAGGATGGTCGCTGCTGAGACCAGCCTCCATGGCTTGCAGGTAGTAGTTTTTACGGCAGGGGTGCAGCCGGGAGGGGAGATTGGAAGCAGCCGAGCAGGCGTCGAAAGCCGAAGCCCAGGCCGGCAGCCACCCCTGCAGCATCGCGGTATCGGCAGATCCCGCCCCAACCAGGGCAGACAGATCCTCGCTGAGGTCGCTTTGCCCGGCGAGAGCGGCGCGTTGGGGAAATTCTTGCAGGAACCGGCGCTCGGTGAGAGGCGGGGCAGAGAGGCTGGCGATTGCATTGGCGGCCTCGCCGACAGATTTCAGGTAGGCCGGAATAAATTGAGCGCTGTTGGTCGCATGAGAAAGAGAGTTATGCATGTCGACCCAGCGCCGGCGGGCAGAATCGGCAAATTTGCGGGCGCGCTCCAGCGTATTCTCCGGCCGCCAGAACTGCGAACGCACGCTGGCCTGGGCGAATTCGAACCAGTGCTGGGTGTCGTGCAGCAGCAACGGATTGGCGTAGATCGAGGGTCCTGTCCAGGGGTCGAGGCGCAGCTGGCGCGGCTGGCGGAATAAAGCCTGCGAATAGTGGGCAATATCGATATGGACCTCATCGCTCATGGGGACGATTTCGCGCTCTTCGGGAGGCTGGCTATCGTGGATGAAAACCAGGTCGATATCGCCTGTGCCGCCTAAAAGCGGTTCATGCTCGAGCAACGACCCGACCAGATAGACCGCAATCACCCCCCGGTCGAGGCGGGTACGCTCGACGGTCGTCTCTTTAGCCAATTTGAGCAAGGTCTCACGCGTGATGCGCATCGTATTATTGATCGGTCCCAGTCAAAGGAAGCTCGGGCTGGAAGGGAAGCAGTTTGAGAGACTGCCGGATCCGATTTTCCACCTGTTTAAGGTCTTCGAGGCGGGTCACAAAATTTAAAGCGTTGGTTTCGATTGTCAAGACCTGGGTGGAGTGCGGTCGCCTGGTAAAGTGCTCATCGTAGGCGTTGTTCAGCTCGTCGATGTAGCTGCGTTCCATTTTGCGTTCGTAAGGGCGGTCGCGCATGGCAATGCGCTGCATGAGCACATCGGTGTCTGCCCGCAGGTAAACAATCAAGTCGGGGAGCGGAATTTTTTCAGCCAGGGCTTCGTGCACCCGGTAATACATGTTCAGCTCGTCGCCGTGTAAGTTAATGCAGGCAAATAGAGCGTCTTTCTCGAAGGTGTAATCGCTGATCAGGTTGCCTTCAGAAAGCATCTTGGGTACCCCGCTGCGCTGTTGGTGGTAGCGGCTGAGCAGGAAGAAGATTTGGGTTTGAAATGCATAGCGCGCCCGATCGGAGTAGAAATCGGACAGGAAAGGGTTCTCTTCGAAGACTTCGAGGAGAAGCTCGGCTTCAAAAGCAGGCTGCAGCAGACGGGCAAGGGTGGTCTTTCCTACGCCGATCACCCCTTCGATGGCAAGGTACATAACGGCTCCTGAGGCAGGGATAATCGAATTATAAACCCTTCTGGATATAGGTCGATATTTTGTAAACCCGGGCCATGGGTCTGCTGGGACAATATTTTGTAGGGGCGGCCCTTGAGGCCGCCTGACCATTCCGCCGAGTAGTCGCGGCCCTGGTGGTCGCCTAACCCGTCCGCCCACAAGGGGCGCGACTACAGGCCGCCTGACCCCCTCAGCCTATAAGCAGCTGGGCTACGAGCTCATTTCTCGACCGGCAAGGCTTCCAATTGCTCGATCAAACCGCGGATTACGTCGAACCCGCCCTGCCAGAACCTGGCCTGGCGAACGTCGATGCCGGCTTCTGCCAGGAGGGTGACCGGCGCCTGAGAGCCGCCCGTGGAAAGGATGCGCAAGTAGCGCGGCTTGAACGCTTCGCCCTCGGTTTTATACTGCCGGTAAAGCGACAGCACCAGGAGCTGTCCGAAAGCGTAGGCGTAGACGTAAAAGGGCGTATTGTAGATGTGCGGAATCGAAACCCACTCCCAACGAAACTCAGGGCCGATCTCTACGGATTCGCCGAACTGCTGAGAAAGGTTTTCGATGTACGCCTCGCTCAACTGGTCAACCGAGGCATTGCTCTGGATCATGTCGTGCGCCTGGCGCTCGAAAAGGGCGAAGAACGTCTGGCGCATAATGGTGGCATAGGCGTCGTCCACCTGGCGGAAGAGCAGGTCCCGGCGTACGGATTGGTCCTCTTCCTGCGCCAGCAGGCGGTCTATGAGCACCATCTCGCCGAAAGTCGAGGCAGTCTCGGCGAGAGGCAGGCTGGCATGGAAGGTGAATAACGTGTGCTGCGAGGCCAGCATGGTATGAATGGCGTGCCCCAACTCGTGCGCCAGGGTGGCGGCATCGTCGGGGTGACCTTGGAAATTCACCAGCACCCAGGGGGTCAGCTCGGGGGCTACAGACCAGCAAAATGCTCCGCCGCGCTTGCCTTTGCGCACCTCACTGTCCAGATGCTTCTGGTCGAAGACACGGCGGGCCAGGCCGGCAAATTGGGGGTGGAATTCATTGAAAGAATCGAAGACCAGCTCGGCGGCGTCTCTAAAAGAGTACATCTTGTCCGAAACCGCTACCGGAGCGTAGATATCGTAGCGGCGCAGCCGCTCCATCCCCAGCCAGCGGGCTTTCAAGCGGAAATAGCGCTGGAAGAGCGATGCGTTCGAGCGGGAAACCTCCAGCAAGGTGTCGACGACGTCATCGGGGATGTCATTGCCCAGGTTGCGGGCGGAAATCGGGGTGGGGAAGTGGCGCAGGTCGACCTGCTCGTTGCGCCAGTCGCGTACCAGGGTCTGGTACATCTGGCCCAGGATCGGGCCGTCGTTGCCGTAGACGCGGTACAACTCCCGGTAAGCGCGCTCGCGCAGGCCGGCATCGTGGTGGCGGGCGAATACCATCAACTCGCCGCGGGTCAGCTCTTTCGGCTCGCCGTCTACCTCCAGATGGAACGTATAACGGTTGGTAATCGAGTCGTAGAGCATGCCCAGGGCGCTCACACCGGTAACATTTTTGATGTTGATGATCTTCTCTTCTGGCTCGGTGAGGGTGTGCGGTTTGAAATGACGCATCTCTTCCAGCCAGTAGCGGTAGTCGCCCGAGTCTTCCATCAGCCGGGTTGCGTGGGTGTCGTCCAGAGATTTCCACCACAGGCTGAAGAAGAGCACCCGGTTCCCCAACTGGGCGGCAAACTGATCGATGCGCGCAACCAGGGCTTGAGCCACCTGGTCCTGGGTGTCGCCGGCAAACCACAGCCCGGCGTACGAGTAGAGCACGTCTCCCAGGCGGTTGATCTCTTCGATCTGGCGCACGAGATCCATAAATGCGCCGGTGGATATATCTGAAGATAGACTGGGGCGCCTCTTCTCAACGGCAGCCACCTTTTCTTCCAGGGTTCGGAAGGCGGCCTCGATCTCCGGTCCATCTTTGGAAGGGAACAGGTCGCTAAGCGACCAGGCAGATGGGGTGTAAGTTTCGGTCGAGTTCATTGGAAAATCATCCATTTAATCAAATTTGGAAAGAACGAAAAGGGATATGTCGTTGCGAGGAGGGTGCTTTCCCCGACGACACCTGCACCTGCAACGAACCGCAGGTGTGGTGCAGGTGAGCAACCCCCCCAAGCCTGCAAAGTGGCTCCTCCATGCATACTTGGGGGCTGCTTCGTCGCACATAACGCTCCTCGCAGCGACATGGTGAGCTTCTTTGGAGATCTATTCTCATTAAACCTTGTGATCTTCATCGGTATCTGTTTCCCCCTCTGCGGCCTGGCGCAGCCGCTGCCTTAAAGAATCGATCGAGCGGCGCTCGCCGGCCTGCTCGTCCCAGTAAAACCATGCCTCCCACCCATTGCAGGGCGCATTACGCACCAGCCGGGCGATCTGGTGGATCGAGCCGCGCTGCCCGCCGTACTCGAGGGTTCCATCCGCTAAAATCCGGGCAGTCGTGCCCCCGGTGGGACCGAAAAACAAGGGCTGACCCGGCTCGAGCAGTCCGTTTTCGAGCAGCAGGCCGAAGGGCAGGCGCGGCTGGCGGCGCGGGTCAGGGGTGAAGAATACGGGCGGGTCGAACTCAACCTGGCGCACCTCGCTGATGCGCTGGCGGGCAATCTCCACGTAGAATGGGTTGCGCTCGATGCCGATAAAATGCCGGTGCAGGCGCCGGGCGACGGCGCCGGTGGTACCCGTGCCGAAGAATGGGTCCAGGACCACATCGCCGGAATTGGTGCTGGCCAGCAGCACGCGGTACAGGAGCGCTTCAGGTTTCTGCGTGGGGTGGGCTTTCTCCCCATTGACGCGCAGGCGCTCCTTTCCCGAGCAAATCGGGATGGACCAGTCGCTGCGCATCTGCAGCCCATCGTTGAGTGCCTTCATGGTGCGGTAGTTGAAGGTGTACGAAGCCCCGCGCTCCTTTTGCGCCCAAAGCAGGGTCTCGTGGGCATTCGTAAAACGCACCCCACGAAAATTGGGCATGGGGTTGACCTTAGTCCACACCAGGTCGTTCAAGATCCAGTATCCCAGGTCCTGCAGAACGGCGCCCACCCGGTAGATATTATGATAGGTGCCGATCACCCAGAGCGTGCCCTTACGCTTGAGCACGCGCCGGCAGAGAGACATCCACTGGCGGGTAAACTCGTCGTAAGCGGCGAAGCTCTCGAAGCGGTCCCAATCGTCGTCAACCGCGTCGACGCGGGTCAGGTTGGGGCGCCACAGCTCCTGCGCCAGCTGCAGATTGTAGGGAGGGTCGGCAAAGATCATATCGACCGATTCTGCAGGCAGGCTGGCCAATACTTCCAGGGAGTCTCCCTCGATCACCTGGTCGATGGGAAGATCGGAAACGGCGTTATCTACTGATAGATCGCTTGCAGAAATCCTCGTCGCCATGGACTAATTTTACATCGTTTGTCTGCGCAGCACGGCAAGCATTTTGGCATGCAATACCGGGTTAGCCGCCAGGATCGAGCAGGGAGGATCGACATAGCCCGGACTGCCCAGATACCCGGTCACGGTTGCGCCGGCTTCTTCGGCAATCAACCCGCAGGCTGCCACATCCCACGGTTCGAGCTTCATTTCCCAATACCCGTCCAGGCGGCCGGCGGCGAGATAGCAGCCGTCCAGGGCAGCCGACCCAAAGCGGCGCACCCCCTGGCTAAGCCGTGCAAAGCGGGCGTAGTTTTCCAGGTTGTTACTGGGATTATTCCAGGTGTCGTAGGCGAAGCCGGTCGCCAGCAGGGATTGGACCAGCTCTTCGGCGTGGGACACGCGGATCGGAGCGTCGTTCAGCCAGGCGCCTCGACCGCGTTCGGCGCTGAAGATCTCCTGGCGCAGAGGGTCGCACACGGCAGCCATGATCACTTGCTCATCCTCGGCATAGGCTAAAGAGACACTGAAAAAGGGCAACCCGTGGGCGTAGTTGACCGTCCCATCCAGGGGGTCGATGTACCAGCGCCCGCCAGAGTTGCCCGGCAGCCGGCCGCTTTCCTCGGTGACGATGGCATCGCCAGGGAAAAGACGCCGGATTTCGCCGATCAGGAACTCCTCCGAGCGGTGGTCGGCTTCGGTGACCAGGTCGACCAGACCCTTATGGGTGACCTGATGCTGCTGTCCAAAGCCCTGGCGCAATATTTCCCCGGCCTTCCTGGCGAGAGCGACCAAATCCTGTAAGGTAGGTGGCAAATCTACTTATCCCCTCTCATCTCTGCTGCCAGCTCGGCGTAAAAATTCGCCAGATAGCAATGGCGAGCTTCGGCCAGCTGGCGAGCCGTGGGAGTGTACAGGCTGTCTTTAATTTTGACCAGCTTAAAGAGATATTCGTGGTAGGAGGAGTGTGGCTCGCCCGGCTCTTTGACCCCGGTTTCCCGGAAAGCCTTTGAAGGCTCGGCATAGATGGGTTGGCGGTCCAAGACCGCATAAGCAATCGTCCGCGCCGCACCCACGGCGCCGAGTACGTCGAGCTTGTCGGCGTCGTACAGGACCTTCGCTTCGAGGCTGTGAGGCGGCTCCGAACGGTCGCGGAAGCGGTGGGCGCGGATACAGTGCTGCACGGCTGCGATGCGTTCGGGCGCCCAGTCTTCAGCTTCCAGAACGAGGCGGGCAAAATCGGCCGAGTTGTGGTGGTGATTCGCGCGCTCCTCCACCTCGCCGCCGGGGGCACTGCCCTGGGCGTCGTGCAGCAGCGCGGCAGAGCGCACGATCTCCAGGTCTGCGCCTTCGGCCAGAGCCAGGCGCTCGGCCATACGGTAGACGCGCAAGACGTGATCGAAATCGTGGACGGGGTCCGAAGTTGAATACCATTGTTTGGCTTTTTCGACGGTTGGCATAATCCTATTCCCCAAATAGATCCCCAACACATTCATTCCAGGTCACTTTAATCGTTTGAGGAACAATGGGGAGATTGAGTAAGTTCATAAGGTTGGTATTAAACAGATATCGTCCTGTTTTCCCAAATGTAGCAAGTAACATGATTAACCACTCTCTTACCTGCGTGAAATTAATCTCGTGGCCTTGGGCAAAGTATTTTGCAGCCTGAACCCTTGCTTCCTCATTGGGTTCGGTTTCAGCAATGAGGAATAAGTAATCTTCGATTGATGAAGGGGCAATTTTGGTATTGAATGTAGATATCAATCTGGATCGATCCACTTTTCTCTCGGTTACTTCGATGGCTAATAATACCGTGTTGTTTACATAAATTGTGATATCGCCACCCACACCCGAAGCCGCGTCAGCCACATTGATCCCTTGCCATTGAATATCCCATCCTAATTTGAAGTGTTGTTTGATCGTTTCGAACATGCAGACAGCTAAAAGAACCGGGAACAACCCGCCGCTTGGTCTAGATAAAAGACACGAGAACAAATGGTCATATTGTTCAAGGCTAAAACGTTGGATCAAGGTAAGGGGTACAATCGAAGCCTCTCTCAATTCGACAAAACGAAAAAGGAGGTAGGTAAGAAAAATGTGAAGATTATATTCGTCATCCTCACCAGCAAGATGATCAATTAAGCTGAGTAGAGAATCAAACCCACGCTTATCTCGTAAACCATCACGTGTTAATAGTTCGAATTTTACTTGTCTCCTGAAGGTGCTTAGATAAGGCCCTTTAGAAGAAGGAATGTGCTTGTTCTGGAGGAATGGATTAATGACCCTTTCATCCAAATCGCGCGCATTGAACGATTTTATTCCATGACTGACATAGGGGAGGTGGACATCAATAGTTTTATCAACCAACTTTGCTACGACACATCCCAATAGAACTTCTCTATAGGACTGAGTTTTTGAGACGAATATGATATTGAAGTCGTCGAGCAACCCCTGATTAATATTAGGAGATGTCTGATTTAAGAGGTGGGATTCAGCTATCGAGAAGCTTGTGTTGAGCAACTCCAGGGCTTGAGTGTGATCTATTGTTGGCATATGTCAGGGACTCCGGGTTGTAATTCATCCAGACACACTCTTGACGCAACTTTTTTACAGAGTGTATGGTTTTGATCGGGGCATCAAATCGGAACCAACCATTAAATAGATCATCCATGAGCTCGTTACGATAACCAGAAATCGCCACCTTACCTATGCAATTCCTTAATACCTGAGCAAGAGATTTATGCTCCTCTTCATCCATCTCAAAGGCATATGCATTATCATCTCCCCGAGTACTATGCAGATAAGGTGGATCACAATAGAAAAGGGTCTCAGGACCATCATACAGACGAATCACATCCGTTGCGGGGCGATTCTCAATCTGAACCCTTAATAGTCGCTCTGCAATCTCTGGAAGAGCATCTACCCCTCCTAGCCATCTTGAAACAACGCCTGACATTCCGGAACGACTGGTCTCTTTACAATTTGCCCACCTGCCCAACGAAGCTGTTTGGGCAAGGCCGGTGCGCGATTGCCTGGCGCGGACGTAGAATAACCTGGCTCTTTCCAGATCGGAGTACATTTTAGGATCTGCTACAACGGCCCTGTGATACTCTTCTCTAGAAAATGGCGTCAGGGCAATTAATCTGATAAGACCATCCGCATTTTCGCGAAGGACATGGAAAAAATTAACTACTTCGCCATCGATATCATTGTAGGTCTCGACTGGAGATGGTTTCCTATTAAGTAACACGGCGGCCGAACCCGCAAACGGCTCGCAATAATGATGGCATTCTGGAAGAAGAGGGAGTAGCCAGTTTAGGTGAGAAAACTTGCCACCATACCAACCGAAGACGATCAAATGGCCGTTTTTCCCTCTCCCCCGATGGATGCCATTTTCCGTTTTTTCGGCTTCCTTTTCTTCAAGATAAATTGGGTTCGGCCTGCGGGTCATGAATATCTCCCTTTTAGAAGAATGCTAGAACAATAGTGCTGTCTATAATTATTGTAGCACATACATTGTCCAAAAGGATAGAAGATCAATGAAAGAAAAAATTCTTATCGGAAAACCCCCGACAAAGCCAGCACCACCCCCAGCACCACGATCACGAAGCAGCCCATCACTAAAACACGGACTGCCAGCTTGAGCAAAATCCGGATGACGATCCAGGCGATAGCCAGAACCAGGACGATGCCAACGATCTGCGGCATTCCGGCAGGCAGCAGGGAGAGAAGCGTTTCCATAATTTAATCCTGGAAGGAGTAAACTACACCCTTCTTAATGACGGTGCGGACCAAATTCGTGCCGTAGCGGTATCCCAGGTGGCGGTGATCGGGAACTGAGAGGATGAGGATATCGGCTTGTTTCCCGACTTCGATAGAGCCGACCTTCGCCTGGCGGCAGATGGCTGCTGCGGCATTGATGGTTGCCGCGGCGATAGCCTGCGCGGGCGTCAGCCGCAGGTGACGGCAGGCCAGGGCGATGACGAACTGCATGCTTTCGCACCACGCTGCCCCCGGATTGAGGTCGGAGGCGATGGCCAGCAAGCCGCCGGATTGCAGCACGTACCAGGCGGGGGTGTACTCAGGCTCTGCCAGGCCGAAGGGCGAACAGGGCAGGGAGACTGCCACGGTGTCGCATTTTCCCAGCGCTTCAAACTCCGATAGGCTGGTGTGGACCAGGTGATCGGCCGAGACTGCCCCCATCTCAGCTGCCAGCCGGGCCCCGCCCAGGTTGGTGAACTCGTCAGCGTGGATTTTAAGCGGGAAATCCAGCGCCTGGGCTGCTTGCAGGATGCGCCGGGATTGATCGAGAGAAAAGGCGCCCGTCTCGCAGAATACGTCTACGAAGGGCAAGGGGCGTCCTTGACCGTGGTCTTCCCACCAATCGCGCACCTCGTGTAGCATGCGCCCGCTGACCAGGTCGGTGTAGCTTTCTGCGTCGCTATGGAACTCGGGAGGGATGGCATGCCCGCCCAGGAAAGTCGGCGCCAGCTCGAGGGGTCCTTCCGAATCCAGGTTGAGGATCGTCTGCAGGATGTGCTGCTCGGTATCCAGATCCAGGCCGTAACCGGTCTTGGCTTCGGCGGTAGTCGTGCCGTAGCGCAGCATGGTTTGAAGGCGACCCCTGGTTTGAGACGCTAATTCATCCATCGAAGCAAGGCGGGTATCGCGCACTGTCGATAGGATGCCACCTCCGGCCTCCTGGATCTCCAGGAAGGATTTGCCCTGCAGGCGCATCTCGAACTCGGCTGCCCGGTCGCCGGCCCACACGAGGTGGGTGTGGGCGTCGACAAAGCCGGGCATGACCACTGAACCAGAGGCATCTAGCTCGGGTTCTTCGGGGTAAGCCGCGCGCAGCTCAGCGCTCGTTCCGACAGCGGCGATCTTCTCGCCCTGCACCAGTACGGCCCCATCCGGCACCAATCCCAGGTTGCCGAGAGATTCGCCGCGCTGCGGGCCCCCGGCAAGGGTGAGGAGTTGAGAAGCGGAATGGATTAACATAGTGAACAGTGAACAGTGAACGGTGGACAGAAGATTGATCGCAATGAAAATTTGGGTAACATTGCGTGTATTATCTCACGATTAATATAGGAAGGGAAGAAAGGGGCGCAACACGTACAAGCTGGGCAGATCTTCGCACAGAGGCTTTGCCATCGGGCTAGAGCATTTCTTGATGACTTTATTGGAATTGCAAAACATCCGCGAGGCCGCCTGCTTATTTCGCGGACCCACGCGCCTGCAGCCATAAATCGCTGCGGATGCGAATGCAAAAACTACGGCAAGCGCCGTTATTTGTGTTCGGATAGGACTGTGGTTGAAATTTCAATCCAAAGGCGGCGAGAACCGCTCGGGTATGCCTCCCAGGTAGGCGTGGAATTCATCGTAATCCAAGATGATCCCATCCCGCACGAGCGCTTCCAATTCGTCGTTACTCGCCTTGTGGCTGATCTCAACCTCGGGCAACACAGCGAAATCCCCTGTCAAGATATCTTGATAGCGGTGCCCCCAATCGATCACTGTCCTTCCATCGTGCAGTACGACGATGCAATGACGAGCGATGGGTGTACCAGAAGGCATGTCACCTCCACCTCTGCGTGAGCAGCGTCAGAGATACGCTCCAGATCAGCCGGTGGTGCTTTTGGTCAAGCGACCTCGAGCTGGGTTTCCGCGTTTAAGGATTCGCGTTTGGTGATAAATTGAGAAAAGGATGTCTTTTTCAGGCGCTTGACCAGTTCAGCCTGTGCATCGCACCAAATGTCACGAAGCGGGCAATCCTCGCTAAACGTGCACGCTGAAGGGTCCTCGGTGCATTCGTTCAACGAGATTGGGCCGTCGATGGCTTCCACCACTTCAAGGATAGAGATTTCACTCGCGGAGCGAGCCAGGGAAACACCACCGCGGGCGCCACGCGAGGTATGGATCAGGCCGGCGATCGAGAGCTGGGAAATGATCTTGGCCAGGAAGGAGGGAGGGATGTGTTGGTCTTCGGCGATTTGGCTGGTTGCGGCGCGCTGGTTTGGATCCAACTCAGCCAGGTACAGCATTGCTCGGAGTGCATAGTCGGCCTGACGCGTGATTTGCATTGTCTGTTCCTCTTAAGGCAAAATGGATAAGAATTATCTCTTTATAGTCTATTCGATCTTCTGTCTAAGAACAAGTGACAGAGGTCATCCATCTGAGATGACCTTTTACAGAACGGTGTATAATTTTGGTTATGAATCATGAACCTTATCATATAATTATCCCTGTGCGCTATGGAGACCTGGATGCCCAGGGGCACGTCAATAATGCCCGGTTTGCCAGCTATATGGAGCAGGCTCGCCTGAGCTATATTCTGCATTTAGGTTTGTGGGACGGCAAATCGTTCACAGACCTGCCTTTCATCGTCGCCGACGTGCACATCACTTACCGCTCCCCGATCAAGCTCGGGCAGTCGGTGGTAGCCTATGTCTGGGCGACCCATATCGGGAATAAGAGCTTGAAGCTCGAATACCGCCTGGAAGACCAGGAAACCCGCCGGGTGTTTGCTGTGGCGGAGACGGTCATGGTCGCCTACGATTATTTGAATGAGCGCTCTGTGCCGCTTACCCGCTCCCAGCGGGAGATCATTGCCTCTTTCGAAGGCCTGTTGTTAGAAAACCCATCCTGATCAAGCGCTATCTTCTTTCAAACTGCTATGTCTCTTCCTCCCATCGACACAACCTACCTGGTTGAATTTCTGACCAAACTGCTCAATACTCCCAGCCCGACGGGTTTCGCCCAGGCAGGGATCGCTTGCGTCGACGAAGCCCTCCGGGCGTTCCCGGGCCTCCAGCTGACGCATACCCGTAAAGGCGCGCTTCTGGCCACCTGGCCCGGAGAGGAAAGCAGCAGCCCGCGCGCCCTGACGGCTCACGTAGATACCCTGGGCGCCATGGTTAAGGAGATCAAGCCGAACGGGCGTCTGAAGCTAAGCAAAATTGGGGGTTATGCCTGGAATACGGTCGAGGGAGAGGGCTGCACGATCTTCACCGCTAAAGGGCAGAAGATACGCGGCTCGATCTTGCTGACAAAAGCCTCCAGCCACGTCTACAGCAGCCAGGTGAACGAGCTAAAACGGGAAGACGAAAATATGGAAGTGCGACTGGATGCCCGCACGGCAAACCCCGAGGAGACGCGCCGGTTGGGAATCGAAGTGGGCGATTTTGTCGCCTTCGATCCCCGCGTGGAGGTGACCGAGGGCTTTGTGCGCTCGCGCCACCTGGACGATAAAGCCTGCGCGGCCTGCATGGTGGCGGCGGTAAAAGCCCTGCAGGATGCGGGCCTGAAACCCCGACAAAAAACCTATCTCTTCTTCAGCAACTACGAAGAGGTCGGTCATGGGGCTTCCTCCGGAATCCCGGAAGATGCTGCCGAGCTGCTGGTGGTCGATATGGCTGCGGTAGGCGAGGGCCAGACCTCGGACGAGTTCCACACCACGCTGTGTGTGAAAGATTCTGGGGGACCTTATCACCATGAGCTGAGCCAGAGGCTGCGCCGGCTGGCCGACGAGAACGACATTCCCTATAGAGTCGATATCTACCCTTATTATGGGTCCGATGGCGAGGCGCTTTGGAGAGCGGGGGGCGATTTGGCCGTGGCGCTGGTCGGTCCGGGGGTAGATGCCTCGCACAACTACGAGCGCACGCACGTCGAGGCGCTTGAAGCCACCACCCGGTGGTTGGAGGCTTACCTGTTGAGCACTTAATCCCCCTTATGGGTGACTCGACAATTGGACAAAGTCTGGTAGAATTATTTTAGACCTATTCTATCGCCGTTTGACATTGGCGATAAGGTGACCGGTTAGCAGGCGGTCTGCTCAATATCGACAATTTGACAGACTGCGGGACCTGGTCAAATGAGCGAAGGTAAGAGGTCTATCTACATGCCGGGTGCCAGAAGCGCCGAGATAGACTTCAACGATGTTGGAGGAGGTTTGATCAATTGTCTGGCATGGAGCGTTTTACCCAGCGTGCCCGCCGTGTGCTTAGCCTGGCACACCAGGAAGCAGAACGGATGCGGCACAATTATATTGGTACCGAACATCTGCTCCTGGGTTTAATCGAAGAAGAAGGTGGAGTAGCCGGGCGCGTATTAAGAGATTTAGGCCTGGAAGTAGATCGGGTTAAAGAAATCGTTGAACGTCTAAGCGAGAGCGGGCAGTATCGAGGGGGAAAAATTGATCTGGCTCCCGGTACACAGCAAGTTCTCGAATTTGCCATTGAAGAGGCCCGTCGTATGGGCCACCATTATATTGGTACCGAGCACCTCTTGTTGGGGCTGGTCCGCTATGGTGACGGCACGGCGATGGACGTCCTGCGCAAACTGGGGGTCACCCAGGAGCAGGTCCGGCGGCAGACGCGCCGTGTGCTGCAGGAGAGCAGCACTGCGCCGGCTACCGGGGCCGGGGCGCACAGCGCCCAACACCAGGAGCAATCATCCCGGCCGAAGACGCCCCTGGTGGACCAGCTGGCCGTCGACCTGACGGCCCTGGCGGAAGAAGGCAAGCTGGATCCGGTGATTGGGCGGCAGATGGAGATCGAACGCGTCATCCAGATCCTCGCTCGCCGCAACAAGAACAACCCGGCCCTGATTGGCGAGCCGGGCGTGGGTAAGACGGCCATCGTCGAGGGCCTCGCCCAGCGCATCATCGAGGGTGACGTGCCTGCGCCTCTGTTGGATAAGCGGGTGCTGCAGCTCGACGTCGGGTCGCTGGTGGCCGGAACGATGTACCGCGGCCAGTTCGAAGAGCGCTTGAAGCGCGTGATCGACGAGCTGAAGTCTTCGGGGGCCATCCTGTTCATCGATGAAGTGCACATGCTGGTAGGCGCCGGGGCGGCGGGTTCTTCGGTGGATGCCGCCAATATCCTCAAGCCGGCCCTCTCGCGGGGCGAGCTGCAGGTAATTGGCGCCACCACTCTGGATGAATATCGTAAGCATATCGAAAGCGATGCAGCGCTTGAACGCCGTTTCCAGCCGATTGTGGTTAACGAACCCACGGTGGACGAAACGATCGAGATCCTGCGCGGCATCCGCGCCGCCTACGAAGAGCACCACCGCCTGACCATCTCCGACGACGCTCTGGATGCGGCCGCGCACCTCTCGGCGCGTTACGTGACCGAGCGCTTCTTGCCGGATAAAGCCATCGACCTGATCGACGAATCGTCCTCCCGGGTGCGCATGTACAAGAGCCCGGCAGCCAAGACGGTTAAGGAGCTGATGTCGCAGCTGCGTGAAGTGCGCCAGAACCACACCCTGGCCGTGGAAGACGGGCGCTACGACGACGCTCAAGAGCTGGTGGAGCGCGAAGGGGAACTGGAGCGGCAGCTCGAGCGCTTGCGCACGGGCTGGGACCGGACCACGAGCCCCGTGGTCAGTGCCGAGGATATCGCCGAAGTTGTCTCCATGTGGACTGGCGTGCCGTTGATGCAGCTGGCACAAGAAGAATCGCAGCGCCTGCTGCAAATGGAAGAGGAACTGCGCAAGCATGTCGTCGGCCAGAATGAGGCCATCGAGGCGATTGCCAAAGCAGTGCGCAGAGCGCGTGCCGGGCTGAAAGACCCGCGGCGCCCCATCGGTTCCTTCATCTTCCTGGGCCCAACCGGGGTTGGGAAGACCGAGCTGACCAAGGCACTGGCGCGGTTTATGTTCGGCAGCGAAGACGCTCTGATCCAGCTAGATATGTCTGAGTTTATGGAGCGCCACACCGTCAGCCGGCTGGTGGGCGCGCCTCCGGGATACGTGGGCTATGAGGAAGCCGGGCAGCTCACTGAAGCGCTGCGGCGCAGGCCGTATTCGATCGTCGTTTTCGATGAGATCGAAAAAGCCCACCCCGAAGCTCACAATATGCTGCTCCAGATCATGGAGGAAGGGCATCTTTCGGATGCGCGTGGCCATAAGGTCGACTTCCGCAATGCCATGATCGTGATGACCTCCAACGTCGGCGCCGAGATGATCAAGCGCCAGACTTCCCTGGGTTTCACCCTGCAGGTCAACGAAGAGCAGGAGGAGAGGACGGCCTATGACGAGATGCGCAAGAAATTGCTCGACTCGCTGCGCCGGGTTTTCCGCCCCGAGTTTATCAACCGTCTGGATGGGGTCATCGTTTTCCGCTCGCTGAATAAGGAAGACATCCAGAAAATCGTGGCCCTCGAGCTGGATAAGGTGGCCGAACGGCTGCAGGAGCACGAGATCGTGCTCCACGCTTCACCAGCTGCCCTCAGCCAGTTTGCCGACGAAGGCTACGACCCGGAGATGGGCGCGCGGCCGCTGCGCCGCGTGATCCAGCAGAAAGTGGAAGACCCGCTCTCCGACGCCCTGCTTTCGGGGGACTTCGAGAACGGAGATGTGATCCTGGTTGACGTTGCCGAAGAGAACCAGATCGTCCTGCGGCGGGCTGAAAAAGAGCCCGAGAAACCGCAGGAAGTGGAGGTCGGCGCCTGACCAGGGGGTTGTACCCAGTCCTGGATTGTAAAGGATAAGACGGGGGTTTTTGCGGCCGCTACGGCGATGCAAAAGCCCCCGTTTGACAACACCCAATGCCAAAAACACTGACACAATTTGTATGCCAGCAGTGCGGAAAGACTTCACCACGCCCGTTAGGGCGCTGCCCGCAGTGCGGGGCGTGGGGGAGCATGGTCGAGGAGATCCTGGTTCCGCCTGCCGCAGTGGGGGGACGGCTCGGCGACCGCCACGGTTTGCATGCGGGCCGCTCCGCGCCTGTCCGTCTGGACGAGATCGAAGGGGAAGTCGAGGAGCGCCTTGTGCTTCCGATGGTGGAGTTTGCCCGCGTGCTGGGCGGCGGAATTGTCCCCGGATCGATTGTCCTGGTAGGCGGAGACCCGGGCATCGGGAAATCGACCTTGATGCTGCAGGTGGCCATCCAGCTAGCCGAACAGCAGCCGGTGCTCTACATCTCCGGTGAGGAATCGGAGCGCCAGATCAAGATGCGCGCCCAGCGGCTGCTGCGCAGCTCTGCGAAAGGCAGCGCCGTCCCCGCTTCCTTATACCTGCTCACCGAGACGAACCTGGAGGCGATTTTGGAGCACGTCCGGGCCATGAACCCCGCCTTGCTGGTGGTCGATTCGATCCAGACCATGACGCTGCCCGAGCTGGAATCAACCGCCGGCTCGGTTTCGCAGGTGAAGGAGTGCGCTTCGCGCCTGCGCGAGCTGGCTAAAGCCTCAGGCGTGGCTGTGTTTGTGATCGGGCACGTGACCAAAGAGGGCGTCATCGCC
>JAMCRR010000088.1 GCA_023381565.1 Chloroflexota bacterium | reverse complement strand
GATTGAGGAGCATCGATGACCGGGTTTCCGGTGACCACGACTTGATCAGGCGGCACCCCCTCGTGCAGCAGGTTTTGGCGCGCCCATTCGGTCGGGGCAAAATGCAGGTCTGCTACCACGCCCGCCACACGCCGGTTAATTTCCTCCGGGAATGGTTGGTATTTATCGTAGGTACGCAAACCGGCTTCGACATGCCCAACCAAGATACGATGGTAAAAAGCCAGTAATGCCGAGGCCATCACCGTGGTCGTATCGCCCTGCACCAATACCCAATCCGGTTCGAGCGTTTTTAACACCGGATCCAGGTGGGTGAAAACCGCGGCAGTGAGCTCAGCCAAAGATTGGTCCGGACGCATCAGATCCAGGTCGACATCCGGCTGGATTTGGAAAAGGTCCAGCACCTGATCCAACATCTGGCGGTGTTGGGCGGTCACGCATACCTGCGCTTCGACGCCAAGCTGCTGTTTCAAAGGGGCGGGTCCCAAAGATAGAAAGTACGCGCAGCGGCTTCGATGAAGATTCTGGGATTGTCGCCGCAGCGGGTTGGACAGAAGCGCTCATTCATCCACCGCCATTACCCGGGACTTGCGTACGCCCAAACGCGAAACCACGAAACCGGCTGCCTGCCAGGAGGGCGCATCCCAGGCATTGACAGCGTCCACAATCAAGCGCGCCGGCGTGAGCCTGGCTATTTGGGCCGGGCGCAGCTCCAGGAAAGGTTTATGCCGCACCAGCAGAACGATCACCTCGGCCTCCGCCAGGGCCTGCTCCAGGCTTGGGACCACATGC
The DNA here is from genome assembly GCA_023381565.1 of Chloroflexota bacterium. Lineage (GTDB taxonomy): Bacteria > Chloroflexota > Anaerolineae > Anaerolineales > Anaerolineaceae > JAMCRR01. The sequence goes on along the minus strand of JAMCRR010000088.1, from coordinate 4,267 downwards.
AGGCCTTCCAGGCGGGCGCCCGGTTTATACGGCTCGTATGAACGCACCAGAGCGCCGCCTTCGCCCAGCAAGCGGGCAACATCAATCGCCGGGCTTTCGCGCAGATCGTCCACATCAGGCTTATAAGCCAGGCCCAACACAGCGATCACGCGCCCATGCAGGCTGCCGACCGCCTTGCGAACCAGCTCCACGATCACTTGCGGCTGGCTGTCGTTCACATGGCGAGAGGCCTGGATCAGCGGCGTGAGATCTGGAGCAGCCTCAACTAAAAACCACGGATCAACGCTGATGCAATGCCCGCCAACCCCCGGGCCGGGGTTCAGGATTTTTACGCGCTGGTGGCGGTTAGCAATCGCAATCGCTTCCCAGATATCGATGCCAAAGCGTTCCGCCAGGCGGGAAAATTCATTGGCAATCGCAATATTGACGTCGCGATAGGTATTTTCCATCAATTTAACCATTTCGGCGGTGGTGGCATCGGTCAACACGATCTCGCCGCGCACGAAGATGGCATAGAGATCACGCCCGGCTTCTGCAGAAAGGCGATCGACGCCGCCGATGACGCGGGCGTTTTCGATCAGCTCGCTTAATATTTGGCCGGGCAACACCCGTTCGGGGGAATAGGCCAGGAAAAAATCTTTGCCGGCTCGCAGCCCGGATTTCTCCAATATCGGCGCCACGATGTCAACGGTCGTGCGGGGTGGGGAGGTTGATTCGAGCACCACCAGGTTTCCGGCCCGCAGGTGGGGCACGACAGCCTCGGCTGCAGATTTCACAAAGCTAAGGTCGGCGCGTTTGTCCTCGTAAAAAGGCGTAGGAACGGCAATGATAAATGCGTCGGCAGCCTGCGGCCCGTCCTCAACGATCAAATTTCCAGAACCAATTGCCGCCTGAAACAGGGTGCGCAAGCCCGGCTCGTGGATATGCAAACCACCGTTCTGCAGGGTATCTACTACCTGGCGGTTGACATCCACCCCCAGCACCTGCAAGCCATGCGTGGCAAATGTACTGGCGGTGGGCAGGCCGATGTAGCCCAGTCCAAGCACACAGATTTTTTCGAACTTCATACTGATCTCCTTACCCAAGTTAGAAGACCCTAATGGTTTTCAACGGTTTCGAGCCTGCAGAGTCCCTTACCTTAGTCAGACATGGCTCAATAAGGCTTCTACGGAAACCCTCAGGATCTCTGCAGGCGGGCTGCCGAAATTGGATTATGCCACAGGAAATAAATCAAGAAAAGGATAGGTTTGGAAGTTGTTTTAAATTTCTTTTAAAAAATCCTTGACACAGAACGCCTGTTCTGATATATTAATAGCACAAATGACCAGTAAATGGAGCTGGTCTGGGAGAGTTAACCATGATGGCAAGACAACGGAAAAAAGGTCTAAGCGATCGGCAAAAGAAAATCCTGGAAGTATTAGAAAATTTCCAGGTGAATGCTGGTTACCCCCCTTCGATACGTGAGATAGGCGAACAGGCTGGAATTTCATCGACCTCGGTGGTCAATTATTACCTGGACCAACTCCAAGACATGGGTTACATCGAGCGAGACAGCCGAGTTTCGCGCGGCATCCGCCTGCGAAGGACCCTCGGCGAAATTTACGGACAAAGCGCGGTTTCCGCCCCCGTTGCCGCTGCAAAAGCCGCGGCTGCCTCAATTGTGCAGGGCGCTCAGAATGTACGCCAGTCGGTAGAAGAGCTACTGCGCATCCCGGTCGTAGGCCGCATCGTAGCCGGCTTACCCATGCCGGTGCCTCCCTCCGATTTCTCATATTTCGATGCCGATAGTATGGTTGACGTGGCTGCCAGCTTGCTGCCCGGACGCGAGCGCGGCAGCAGCGACCTGTTCGCCCTGGAAGTCCAGGGAGACTCGATGATCGACGCCATGATCAACGAGGGCGACATCGTTATTATGAAGCCGGCTCACGAGGCCCGCAACGGCGAGATGGTCGCTGTTTGGCTCAACGACCGCGATGAAACCACGCTGAAATATTTCTACAACGAAAACGGCCGGGTCCGTTTGCAGCCTGCCAATCCGACCATGCAGCCGATTTACATCGAAGACCCTTCCACGGTAGAAATCCAGGGTAAGGTCGTCATGGTCATCCGCCAGGTCTCCGGGCTGGCATCCTGAGGATCCAATCCTTCAAGACTGCGAGCACAAGATGCCCGGGCCTGGCACCGCTTGAGCGCGCCAATCGGCAGCCGAATCCGTGTCCTGATCAGCGGGACAGCGTTCGAGCGAGGATCCGCCTGGCGGTCCAGGAAGTAGCGGGTTAAACGCGAAGACCGAATCTCCCCAAGAGACCAGGTCCACCAGTTCCAATTCCGGTCCCAGGATTAATACCTCATCGCCGTAAAGGTCCAGGTTAAATTCACCTGCCCCCCAGGCGGCGTCTGGGATCAGGTTGGGAACATTTGGATCACTATCCACAATTTCAAAGTCGGGGGCAGTGCCGTAAGTTGTCGAAAACACGTCGGCTTGCCTGGCAATTACGATTACAGCGCTGGGGCTCAGGCTCGTTCCAGCCGGAAAATACAACATCCCCTCCATTTGTCCAGAAGTCTCCTCATCCCCAACCTGGTAGCCGGTCAAAACGAGCGGCTGGCCACCCAGGTTGGCCAATTCGAACCATTCATAGGCGCTGCGCTGCTCATCCGATTCAATCATCACTTCACTGACCAACAAACGGCCCGCCCCAGCAGGTGTGGGTTCCGGGGTATCAGTCGGCGTAGGGGTAGGCGTTGGAGTAGAGGAGGGAGTCGGCGTTGGAGTCGGCAGTTCAAGGTCGACCTGACCAGGGGCCGGCTGCGATTGGTCGACCCAATCGGTCGCCCGGTCGCTATCCACATTCGCCGGGATGCGCGCCAGCGAATGCCCCTGTAGTACAACGGGAATACCGGGCGCGAAAGCCCAGGTTGACCCTCCCCACGAAAGACTATCCTGGACCTGGTCGTTCTCATCCAATAACAGCAGCTCGTCTTCGGTCTGGCTGAGGTTGATGCTTCCGCTGGACCACTGGGAATACGTTTCCAGGTCCGGGACCGCGCCATTTGTGTTCACCAGTTCGAAATCGGGATAAAAACCGAATTTAGAATAAAATCCCACGGCTTGATTAGCAATAACCATAATTTCCCCAGCCGGCAACAGGCTTCCAGGCGGAAAACGCATCATCCCTTCCCCCTGACCAATGGTTTCTTCATCCCCGATCTTATAATCATACAAATTGGCCGGCCCGCTGCCAGCGTTATAAATCTCGAACCACTCTTCGTCAGGATTTGCACCCAGGGGAAAGTACAAAACCTCTGTTATCAGCAAACGTTCGTCGCCGAAAGGTTGGGGGGTCAGCGAGCCGGTTGGGACGGGTGTATAGGGGGTGTTGGAGGGAGACGTAGTAGGTGAAGGCGTCGGCGCGGTGGTATCCACCTCCCAGGGATTGGGGAAGGGCTGATCCTTCCAATCGATTGCCAGGCCTGTATCAATGAATGCCGGGCGGCGTTCGAGCGAGTGACCAGCCGCCACGCGCTGCGCAGGCGGGTTCAGCAGGCTGTTAATCCCCCAGGATACCCCATCGATTACCGCGCCTGAGATATCTCGCAACAGCACCTCATCTGCGGTGTTGGTCAACTCGATATTCCCAACCGCCCACTGTTTATCCTCAATCAAGTCCGGCACCCCAGCATCAGAATCAACCAGCTCGAAATCGGGCGCTCGACCGTAAACTTGAGCGAAGGCAGAAGCCCGGTTGGCAACGATGATTATTTGCCTTCCGTTCAACAGCGTACCATCCGGAAAGCGGAACATCCCCTCTGTTCCACCAGGCGTCTCTTCATCTCCCAGCCAGAATTTGGTCAGCGAGAATGGCAGGTCTCCCGGGTTATAAAGCTCTACCCATTCCTCCTCGGGCTCGTAGCCGGCCGGATCGTACAGGATTTCAGTAATCAGCACTGCTCCCGGCTTTGGAGCAGGTGTAGGCAACGGCCAGAGACGCAAAAGGACTGGGATAAAAGACGGTGGTTTCTGGACTACAGGCCCGGATTGGGCCCTGGCAAACCACAGCAAAATGCAAATAAGGGTGGAGATCACCACGCTTAACCGGATCATTCTTCTTAGCAGCTTCATATAACCCCCTGGCTGGCATGCCCTGGTTTCTGAAATTGGATCGAGACTGTACCTTCTCTTTATATGGGGGAGAGGTTTTTGAGGAGGTACCCAAGATCATTTATTTGTGAAAGAAGACATTATTATTTTATCTCCAAAAGCGTT
>JAMCRR010000055.1 GCA_023381565.1 Chloroflexota bacterium | reverse complement strand
TCTCGCCGGAGGTGAGGATGTCGGCGTGCTCTTTCCAGGGCACCCCCTGCGCCGGCATACAGTAAACACAGCGGTAATTGCAACGATCTGTTACGGAGATGCGCAAATAATTGATCTTGCGCCCAAAGCGATCCATTAACACTGGCCTCGACATAAGCTGCCCTCACCTGATAACGTTTTTACCGCGCGAAACGTGCTTAGCCTTGCTCAAGCCCATTAAAATTCTGCTCGCTTGAGAATAGTTGTATCACACATTTGTGTAATTGAGCAGTAAAGTCCCTGTGACAAAATACACTTTTAAGGCATCACGAAGTTCCCCTTTGGCCCTCCTTCCCGGTGAAAATTTTCGCTTTTAACGTCCTTGACGAAAGGCGCTAAGCCGACTAAAATGAACTGCTTTGAAAATGCCTCTTCGAATACATGGGCGCGGAAAGCAGGCGTGTATGACTACACCGGAATCACCAACACAAGAGCCAGACTCTGGCGCCACAAATAGCCAGCCGTCAGAAATGACGGAGGTGAGTCAATCCACAGTCGAGTCGGTGCAGGGAGAAGTCGTCCATTTGAACCAATGCGGTGTGAATCGCGTTACGGCTGAAGCCGTCGAGTTCAACAATGGAGGCGCCGGCCAGGTCACGGCCCAACAAGTCTCCGTGCAAAGCGGCGCCGCGGGCCTGGTACAGACCGGGACCTTTAATCTCTCCAATGGAAGTGCGCTTGCGGTCACGTCCCAGGAGGCGCAGCTTTCCAAAAGCAACGTGGGCCTGCTGGTGGCTCAGGCGGCCAACCTGACGGATACACGCAGCGGCCTCGTGGTTGCCAGGGAGCTACAAGGAGAACGGGTGCGCAGCGTCGTCCTGCTCGCTGGGCGGGTGGATGCACCCGTCGAAACCCTGTTAGACAATCGCTCGGTCGCTCTATATGGGATCATCACCGGCGCCGTCGCGGGGATGGTCTACGGTTTATGGAAAGTATTTCTGCGGCGAAAAAGTTAATCCACGGCGGAAGCCGAATCTAATTGTTAGAGCGAGGGTAACCTCAAAACGAGGTGAGAGGCGCTCGAAGGACGGAAAAGATGGAAAAGGTAGTACTCGATGCAACCCGTCGAACCGTGACGGGAAAACAAGTTGGGGCGCTTCGCCGCCAGGGCCTGCTCCCGGCCGTGCTTTACGGCCATCATTTCGACCCGACACCCATTTCGCTGGACGAGCGCGTAGCGAGTCGACTGTTATCCACCATGACGGCATCCAGTCTGGTTACGATCAAGCTCGACGGCAAGGAACATGCCGCCCTGGTAAGGGAGAAACAGCGCAATTTTATTCGCGGGAACCTGTTGCACGTTGATTTCCAGGTCGTCTCGCTGACCGAGAAAATCCGCACGAAAGTCGGCATCGAGCTGCAAGGCACTTCCCCGGCAGTCAAGGATTACAACGGGTACGTGTCCATTGGGGTGGACGAGCTTGAGGTCGAATGCCTGCCTCAGGATCTGCCCGAGCGCATCGTCGTGGATATCTCCACCCTGGCAAACATCGGAGATGGCATCTACGTGCGGGACATCCAACTTTCAGACAAAGTTCAGATATTGGGCAACCCCGAGGAAGTCGTCGCCGTGGTAACCTTCACCGGCGAAGAAGAAGAGGTCGAAGAGGCTGTCACCGCAGAAGAGCCAGAAATCATCGAGCGCGGCAAGAAAGAAGAAGAGGAAGAAGAGGAGAAATAGCCTTCTTTTCAACTCTCTCTACGGTAGAGAATGGAACGGCGGCCCTTCAGCCGCCGTTTTTTTGTCTCAAGCCAGTTGCAACGTACGCAACAGGTCGACCATCATCCGGGCGCTGGCCCCCCAGAGCAGCTCACCCTCATATTCCTGGAAGTAGATCACTCCATCCCGGTGCACCTGCCCATTGTGGACGTAGGGGCGCACTTCGCGATGGGCCGGGTCGGCCAACCACCCCAGGGGAATCGTGAAGATCCTGTCGACCTCTTGCGGCTCCATGACGAGCTGATAAGGCCAGGGAAAGGTGCCCACGAAAGGAGCGATGGAGTAATTGGTGATCGTCACAAATTCCGGGAGACGGCCCAGGATGCGCACGTCCTTCGGCTGCAACCCGATCTCTTCCTGAGCTTCGCGCAGGGCCGTCTCCTCCTGGTTCTCATCCTGAGGCTCGCAACCTCCCCCTGGAAAAGCTACCTGGCCCTTGTGCTCCTGGACGGTGTCCGTACGCCGGATGAATAACACCTGCCACTCCCCTCCGGCGCGGAACAAGGGGATCAATACGGCGGCGCAGCGCGCCTGGCTATCCGGAAAGGGAGGGCCGACCAAGGCCCGCTCGGAATATTGAGTCGCGCTGGGTCGTTTGAGCAGCTCGCCTATCTCCTCCGACGTTAGCGCGATGCCTCCATTATTTGCCACGGCTAAGCTCCCTCCGCGCGGATGGAGCTTCCGCAATACACACATTCTACGGTCTCGCCATCCAGCCATTCTACTTCTTCCGGGTTGACCGCTCCGCCGCAAGAGGGGCACTTCAAGGGCAGGCGTGGCCGCCTGGCCGGGGCTGCCGCCTCGGGGGCGCTCACCTGTGGAAAACCCATCATGCGCTGTTGCAGCCAGGCGCCCAGCGCTTGAGCCTGGGGGAGATGCTTGAGCCTTTCCATCTCCGCCACGATCTGCGCTCCTATCCGGCGCGCTGTCCGCCATCGACTCCTTTCGATCAACATTAAAAGGCCCTGTTCGAACGAGGCCAGGCTCTGCTCGGCCTGCCCGGCGTACAGGCGCGCCCGGCCGGCCTGCAGGTAGAAGCTCGCCGCCCTGCGCGGAGCAGAAGGGGCCAGCCTTTCGTATATTTCAGCCGCCTGGAGATATTGTCCCTGTGAAAAGAGTTCGTGAGCCTGGGTCAACAGGGTTCGCTCTTCCAGTCTGCCCACACGCGCACCGCCGAAAAGCCTCCGCATTCTTGGACGCCTTCGCCACATACTACCGACCTCCTGTTAAAAATTCTAAGCCACTTCCTCTTCCCGATCCGCATTGATCTCCGCCAGCAGATCCTGGCCGGCGCTATTTTCACTCAACAGGATCGGACGCCCAAAGATCAAATAGCCGGTATGGGCCACCATGCGATCCGTGGGTCGCAGCCGGTCCGGCTCGGGCTTGTAATAGCGCAGCATGATTTCACAGACATCCAGAAACGCGAAACGCTCCTGGCGTAAAGCGATCAACAGTTTGGCCACCTGGTTGGTGGTCGGGAGGATGCTGCCAAAGAACCCCCCGGGTTTGAGAGCGGCTCGCACCTGGGCCATGTAATCGTATGGGTTGGCCACGTCCAGGATCAGACGTGTGCTCTTCCGATCTTCGAACCCCTCCTGGATATCCTTGAGCTTGAAAGTGACCCGGTCTTCCAGGCCGGCCCGCTTGAGGTTGGATTGCGCCAGCCGCTGAAATTCGGGACGGGCCTCGTATGAAGTGACGTGGCCTTCCTTCCCCACCATGTAGGCCAAAGCGGTGGTCAGCGCCCCGGAGCCTGTCCCAGCTTCCAAAACGTGCTGGCCCGGCCCGATGCCCATCTGAACGAGAATGAAGCCAATTTCCTTGGGATACAGGATCTGGGTGTTACGCTTGATTTCCCGCAGCAGATCGCCCAACGAAGGTTGCAGCAAGAAGAAGGCGCTGCCCTGGTGGCTGAAGACCTGGCTGCCCCAGGGCAAGCCGATTAAGTCGTCGTGATTGAGCACACCCCGGTGGGTCTGGAACACGGCCCCCGGAACGAGCTGAATGATAAAACTCTTGTTGCGCAGACCGGCTAACTGCGCCAGGTCGCCGGCTTGTGCGTGCGTACCGCTTAAATTCCAGGCCACTTGATCACTCCATCGAATAAGAAGATAAAAGAACTTTCAGGTGTATAAGAACCAACCCTATCATTTTACCCACATCTGCCCACATTTAGTCCATAAAGCGCCAAGATGGCGCCAATATCCCCCGAATCTGAACGAGTAGACACTTGGGGGATATCGAAGTGCAGCATAGGGGGTTATTAAAATCACTTGACAAATAATATTAAATTCTGTTAAAATAACTTTATCGTATGGCACGTGTGTTCTCGCTGGACTTCGTTGTAACACCCCGGTCCGAACAGATCATTTGTTCCGACCGGTTGTTTGTTCCTGGCCCCTTGCCAGTGATACACGACTGCTACAGGATTGACCACATGCATGCCATCAACAACCATTCTTTCTTCTTAGTTAGTCAGGAGTCTAACAAATGAGCGAACGTGTAACCGGAATCGTAAAATGGTTCAATACGAGCAAGGGGTACGGCTTTATCCAACGGGAGGGCGGCCCCGATGTCTTCGTACACTACACCGCAATTGTTGCTGATGGCTTCCGCAATCTGGAAGAGGGCCAGCAGGTCGAGTTCACCATCGAGAAAGGCCCCAAGGGTCTCCAGGCTGCCCAGGTCAAGATCCTGTAATTTACATTGTAAATCACCAGGAAAGATTAAGTCCCCTCGCTCCACCGGGGGGACTTTTCTTATTTCTTTTCGACCTGCACCAGGCTCAGCCAGTAACCTGCGGCGAGGAAAACCAGGCTGCCCAGGGTTGCCATGCCCAGATTTAACGGACCGATGTTAAAGAAAGTCCACGACAGGCGCTCCCCCAGAAAATGGCCCAGCCCAAACCCCACCCAGCTCAAAGCCAGGTAAAGCGCCAGGCGAGGCAGGCTGCCGCCTCTCCACAGGTGAAAGGCTGCTCCATACAAGGTCGACGCCAGAAAGCCGAACAAGAAGGCAGGCAGGGTCACGATGGTTTACCTCGTTTGCTGAAGATTAGATTGCGCAATTATAATCCCACCCCCCCGGACCTCTTCTCCATCGTAAACGACGGCTGCCTGTCCGGGGGTGATGTCCCTGAGCGGCCGCTCAAAAACTACCTGGAAACGCTCCTCTCCGAGAGGGGTGACCACTCCCCAGGCCGGATCGGCCTTATAGCGGATCTTCACCTGCGCTCGAAAAGGAGCCTGCGGCGCTTCCCCGCAAACCCAATTAACGCGAGCGGCCGTCAATTGATCCTGGCCCAGC
>JAMCRR010000130.1 GCA_023381565.1 Chloroflexota bacterium | reverse complement strand
ATATTGTGGGAACGCTATGATGTGATCAAAGCTGCCACAGGCAAATCCATCCCGCCCATGCCGGGAAGCTCACGCTACGGCAGTGAGATCCTGTCGACTATCCAGGCGCTCTTTTCCTCAACCGAAGTGCAGATCTTTGAAAATCCTCTCACTTTCCATGAGGTTGGACCTTTTATTGATTACACCCGCGCCTCTCTATCCGAAGATCGCAAGCTCTGGCGAGGCTTCTTCGAGGGGAAAGAGGATTTCGAACGGGTGATCGGTCAGATTACCACTGAAGCTAAACGCCGGATTTCTACTGATGGCCGCCTGGTAATGACGAAAGTGGTAGGCGGTTTCATCGCCGTCAAGTGAGCTATGGACCATAATCTCTCATTCTACGGTCAGAAGGTCTGTTTCATCGGCGCGCACCCCGACGATATCGAGCTGGGCTGCGGCGCTTTGATCTCCCATATCGCGGGCAAGGCTGAGATCATCTGCATCACCCTTTCGGATAACCAAAAAAATCCCGACCTAGTCAACGTAGCCAGCGAGCTGAGGCGTAGTATGGCCGTGCTCGGGGTGCAGCCGCAGAATTTATTCATCGGCAGCTTTGAAACCAGGCGTTTCCCCCATGCCCGCCAGGAGATCCTGGAATATCTTATCCAGGTCAATCGCGAGCACCACCCGGAGATCGTGTTCGTCCATACCAAAGCAGATATCCACCAGGATCACGCTACCGCCACCGAAGAAGCCCTGCGCGCTTTCCGCGGCACCACCGTCCTGGGATTTGACGTCCTGCGCAGCAGCTATGGGTTCTTCCCCCACTTCCTGGTTGAAGTGGAGGAGGAGGATGTCGATTGCAAAATTCGCGCCCTGGCCGAATACCGCACCTACGCAGATAAGTACTATTTCAAACCCGAGGTCACCCGGGCAACTCTAATTCGCAACGGAGCGCTGGCAGCCCGCCCGTATGCCGAGGGATTCGACATCTTGCGCGTCATCGCCACCTTCGGAGCGAACTCTATTCACGAATAGCGCGAATTTCAGGTTTTTGGGGAAAAAGCACATCACTTTCCCGGGCGAATCACGCTCGATGACCTCGGGTTTAATATCTGAATAGATACCTTACGCCATTTTTATTCTTGGATAGGGATACCGATCTCGATTTGCCCATCCACGATGCGTATCGGATAAGCAGCAATATCCACTACCGCCGGCAGGGAGAGGACCTCCCCGCTGCGTATGTCAAAGCGCGCTCCATGCCGGGGGCAGATCACTTCGTAGCCTTCCAGCTCTCCATCACCTACCGGCCCACTGTCGTGCGAGCAGACATCGGCAATCGCGTAAAATTCCCCCGCGATGTTGAATATCACGACGGATAGCTCTCCAATTTCGACAAACAGCCTCTCACCATCAGGCAAAGCCTCGACTGGGGCGATCGAGACGTATTGGACTTTTGTCTCGTCCAACATGCGGTAGTTGTAGATCGATTTCACGATCACTCCTCAACCAGGCTGTCGCTGGCTTGCTTTAAACCATACGCTCCCGCCTTAAGCACTTTTAAGGGTAGCAAGGCGCATTTCAGGCGCACAGGACCGAGTTCGATCCCCAGTACATTCAGAATCTCATTCTTCCCGATCGTCTTGACTTCCTCGAGCGTCTTCCCAACCACCTCGTCCAGCAGCAAATCTGCAGAGGCTTGCGAAATCGCGCATCCGTGCCCGCTGAAGACCGCCTCAGTGATCTTACCATCCGCCCCCACGCGCAGGTCGATGCGGATTTGATCGCCACAGAGGGGATTTTCATCCTCAAAGGTGATGTCGTTCGGATTCAACTCTCCCTTATGGGAAGGGTTTTTATAATGTTCGATGATCAGTTCTCGATAGAAATCATCCATAGCGTTCCCACAATATGGCTCTCCCGACAAACCGGTTAGCTGCCAAAGATTTTCTTGACCGTATACAAAGCCTCTACCAGGCGATCGATCTCATCGGTGCGGTTGTAGAGATAGAGACTGGCCCGTGAGGTAGCTGCCAGACCGAGCTTCTCGTGCAGCGGCATGGCGCAATGGTGGCCGGCCCGGATGGCGACCCCATAACGGTCTAGCACCTGGGAGACATCGTGGGGGTGGATCCCATCCATGGTAAAAGATAAGACTCCCCCTCTGTTTTGCGCCGGAGGCCCATAAACGTGCACACCGGGGACTTCTTCGAGCCTATCGAGGGCATACTCCGTCAATCCGTGTTCGTAGCTGGCAATCGGCTCCATTCCTCGAGAGGTGAGGTAATCCACCGCTGCGCCCAGACCGAATGCTTCGGCGATCGCCGGGGTGCCGGCTTCGAATTTGTGCGGCAATTCGTTGGGCGTAAATGACCTCAGGAAGACCTTACGGATCATATCGCCGCCTCCCAGGAAAGGCGGCATCGCCTCCAGCAGGGCTTCCTTGCCAAATAATACCCCGATGCCCGTCGGTCCGCACATCTTATGCGCCGAAAAAGCCAGGAAATCGGCATCCAGATCGGCTGCGTTCACCGGGAAATGCGGTACCGATTGGGCGCCGTCTACCAGCGCCAGTGCACCCGATTGATGCGCAAGGCGAATGATTTCTTTGGCGGGAGTGATTGTCCCTAAGACATTCGACATGTGCGTGAAAGCCACCAGGCGCGGCCCTTGAGCCAGCAGCGTCTGGTAAACCTCCAGGTCGAGCAGTCCTTCATCGGTGACCGGGATGAACTCGAGGCGCAGCCCTTTTTCGGAGGCCAGCATCTGCCAGGGCACCAGGTTGGAATGGTGTTCCATCTCGGTGAGGATCACCAGATCCCCTGAGTGCAGGTTTGCCCTCCCCCAGGTCTGGGCAACCAGGTTGATGGATTCAGTGGCGTTGCGAGTGAAGATTACCTGGCGGGCGTTCGAAATGCCAATAAATTTGGCGACCTTTGCCCTTGCAGCTTCATATCCCGCAGTCGCTTCCTCGGCCAGGGTGTGGATGCCGCGATGAATATTGGCATTGGTCCTGGCATAATACGAATCTATAGATTCGATCACCGAGGCTGGTTTCTGTGAGGTAGCTGCCGAATCGAGATAGACTAACGGCACCCCCGGCCGGATCTCTCTTTGCAAGATCGGAAAATCTTCACGCACACGTTCTACATCGAGAGAGGTTAGGGAAGATACCGGTTCCATTTTAGACGATCATTCTGCCTTGGGCAAGGCGGGCTTTGCCTTTCGCGCCACCGGGCGAATATGGTTTGAATTCTGTGGGTACCAAAGAATATGGTCGGGCACCATCCACCCGTCGGTAAGAAAAACATTGGTACGGAACTGGACCGCAACCATCTTTAAATCAACCTGCACCACAATTCCTCGGAGCCATCCCCTGATACGCTGGTTGTTCTTTTCGTGGTCGCAGTAGACCTCGACAGGATCGCCAACGTTGAAAGTTAGCTCAGGATCGGGAGCTTTCATGAATGGGTACTGAGCCATTTAGTTTCTCCTGATACAAACAAAAATAATCACCGGAAAATGCCTGACTAATAATTTTACACCCAATTGTAAACTGGCATGCCCAATCCAATTTTCATACCAAGAGCGAAGCCATCTTCTCGTGGATAGCTTGCTGGAATCTCTGCCGCACCCCTTCAAACGGGATACGCTGCATGATCGGATCGAAAAAGCCTTCAACAATCAAGCGTTTGGCTTCCCCTTCGGGAATCCCGCGGCTTTTGAGATAAAACACTTGCTCTTCGTCGATTTTACCCACGGTGGCGCCGTGCGTGCAGCGCACATCATCTGCCAGTATTTCCAAACCGGGGATTGAATCGGCGCGGGCGTTCTTACTCAGCACCAGATTGCGGTTAGCCTGGTAGCCGTCGGTCTTTAGAGCGTCAGGAGCCACATAGATCATTCCCTGCCATACCGAGCGGCTGTGGCCCACCAGCGCCCCCTTAAAGAGCAGGTCGCTGGTCGTGCTGGGTGCCAGATGATTTTGCTGCGTATCGTGATCGAGGTGCTGGGTTCCTTCGCTGAAGTAAAACCCAGACATGCGTCCGGTGCTACCGGGTCCTGCCAGATCAAGGTCAGAGAAGTTCTTGGTCAGATGGCTGCCCATTGCGCCGAAGATCCAATCAAAAGTACCGCCCCGATCCACGCGGGCGCGCTCGTGGGTGAAGTTCCACACGTGCTCTCCCCAGGATTGCAGCTCCACAAATTTCAAGTTGGCGTTTTCGCCGACGTAAATCTCCACGATCCCGCTGTGCAGCGTCTGGCCGCCGATCTCGGTCGGAGAAGCCGACTCGTGTATGTAGGTTGCTGAAGCGCCTTCCTCCAACCAGATCAAGAGGTGTGAGAAGTGCGCCAGGCCAACCCCAGGCCCCCAAAGAATGCTCTGCAGAGGCTGGGCTACCTGCACCCCGGCGGGAACGTACAAAAAGACTCCATTCTGCCCCAAGGCGGCTGCCAGGGCGCCAAATTTACCCTCATCAGGACGTACCACTTTCCCGAGTAGGCGCTCGAACAAGGCAGGATGCTCCTTCTCGGCAGTCACCAGGTCTGTGTAGACTACCCCTTGGGAATCCAGCCCAGGGTCTAAATGCGCTTGCGCTCCCCCAGGGAAAAGGACGATTTGCCCGCCGTGCGGATCGTCTGTCAGGGGCTGCAGCAAGCTCTCATCCACAGGAGGCAGATCGAGGTAAGCCTGTGCTTCAGGCAGCTTGAAAGAGGCTGGCTCCAATGAGGTGAGGTCGGTCCTGCGCCAGGCCTCCATCTTAGTATCCGGTATCGTCAGGCTAGAATAGGCCTGCCAGGCTCGCTCCCGGTACTCTTTCACCTTCGCTGAACCGGAAGGTGGTATCATATCGCCGGTGAAACGGAATTCCTTGACTTCAGGCTCTCGCCTGCGCACGCGGGTAACGATTTTCGGGGTTTCCGCCATAATCCTGTAAAATCCTTCTTTGATTTATCCGACCGAACCGGCCATCTGCAGCTGAATTAGCCGGTTCATCTCCACTGCATACTCCATGGGCAGCTCTTTGACCAGCGGCTCGATAAACCCGGAAACCACCATGGTGGTGGCTTCCTCCTCACTCAAACCGCGACTCATGAGATAGAAAAGCTGCTCCTCGCCAACCTTTGAGACGGTTGCCTCGTGGCCGATGGTCACATCGTCTTCATCGATCTCGATGGATGGATAGGTATCCGAGCGTGCCTGAGGGTCCAGGAGCAGCGCATCGCAAACCACATTCGATCGCGATCCTTCGGCGCCTTTGTAGACCTTCAACAGGCCACGGTAAGATGCCCTCCCCCCTCCCCGGCTGATCGATTTGGAGGTGATTTTGCTGGTCGTGTGCGGGGCAAAATGGATCACCTTGCCGCCTGCATCCTGATGCTGTCCAGGCCCGGCGAAAGCCATCGAAAGGATCTCGCCATGGGCGCCGGGCCCCATCAAATAACACGAAGGATATTTCATCGTCACTTTCGAGCCCAGGTTCGCGTCTACCCATTCCATCGTGCCGCCTTCCTGCACTATGGCGCGCTGGGTCACCAGGTTATACACGTTCGTCGACCAGTTCTGAATGGTGGTATAGCGGACGCGCGCCCCTTTACCCACGACGATCTCGATCACCCCGCTGTGGAACGAATCTGTCGAATACATCGGGGCGGTGCATCCTTCCACATAGTGGACCTGAGCGCCTTCATCGGCGATGATCAGCGTTCGTTCGAACTGCCCAACGCTGGCCATGTTTAATCGGAAGTAAGCCTGCAGCGGAAGGTCAACCTTCACATTAGGCGGTATATAAATAAATGATCCGCCGGACCACACCGCGCTGTTCAAGGCGGCAAATTTGTTATCTTCGATCGGAATCACTGTACCGAAATATTTTCGAAAGAGATCCGGGTGCAGCCTCAACCCATCCTCGATCTTCACGAAGATCACACCCTGTTTTTCGAGATGCTCCTGGATGTTGTGATAAACCATTTCTGATTCATATTGAGCGCCTAAGCCCGCCAGGAATTTCCGTTCGGCTTCTGGGATCCCCAATTTATCGAATGTATTTTTGATCGTATCCGGGACGTCTTCCCACGTTTTCCCTTCTGTATTCGATGGTTTCACGTAGTAATAGATTTCGTCCAGGTTCAGGTGAGAAAGGTCTGCTCCCCAGGTGGGCATCGGCCTCTTCTGGAAATGATCCAGAGCTTTCAGGCGAAACTGCAGCATCCACTCCGGTTCGCCTTTCATCGCCGAGATTTGCTCGACAATTTCACGACTCAGCCCTTTTTGGGCTTTAAACACATAATTTTCCGGGTCGTGGAAACCATACTGGTATTCGCCTAATGTCTCTAAAAATTGAGTATCAGAATCAGCACCCATAAGAACCTCCAATTCTGGTCGGTTGCATGGCATATCCGAGGCGGCTGATATCCCCCGCTAGGCAGCCGTGGCCTCGTATTTTTCACGCACCCATTCATAACCGTGCTCTTCGAGATGGAGCGCCAGGTCGGGTCCGCCGGATTCGACAATCTTGCCGTCGATCATGACGTGCACGTAATCGGGTTTGACGTAATTCAATATCCGCTGGTAATGCGTGATTAATAGCACTCCCATATCCGGGCCCCGCAAGGCATTCACCCCTTCGGAGACGATCCGTAAAGCATCGATATCCAATCCCGAATCAGTCTCATCCAGGATGGCGATCTGCGGGCGCAATACAGCCATCTGCAGGATTTCGGCACGCTTCTTCTCGCCGCCCGAAAACCCTTCGTTCAGATATCTGCCGGCGAAGGCATGATCCATACGCAGGTAATCCATTTTCTCGATGAGCAGCTTGCGAAATTCTGGAATCGAGATGCCCTTATCTTCCGGATTGGCGGATTTCCTGCGGGAATTCAACGCGGTGCGCAGAAAATTCGCTACGGTGACCCCAGGGATCGACACCGGGTATTGGAAAGCCAGAAAAACCCCCAGGCGTGAACGTTCGTCAGCTTTCTTATCCAGCAGGTTTTGCCCGTTAAATGTGACTTCTCCCCCCGTCACCTGGTATGAGGGATGTCCTATTAAGGTGTAAGCTAGCGTAGATTTACCGGTCCCGTTTGGACCCATAATTGCGTGAACCTCTCCTTGGGGGACGATTAAGTTCACACCATTGAGAATAGGTTTGCCTTCAATGCTCACATGCAAATCGTGGATTACCAATTCAGACATCGACACCCGACTCCTTCTTCCAGGGATTACAAGAACAAACACAGCGCTGGTTAATTTTGATAAATTTTATCTTAAATATCTTTCTATTCATCCTACCGGCGTGATTATACCATGCTTAAATACATAAGTCAATATTTACTATAAAAATCTAATATATTGACAAATTCTTTATCCCTATGGTATACTCCAATCGGTGTGATATTTTTGCCCAATTAGTTTTGGTTCTGTGTTCAGGATTCAAACCATGAAAAGTACTCGCGATCGAATTCTCCAGACGCTGTTGAGCCACCCCAGGTCTACGATTCTCGAAATGGCCCAAGCGGTTGGGATCAATGCCATTTCAGTGCGCCACCACCTGACCAGCCTGCAGGCTGATGGGTTGGTGACCGCTGAGGAAGAACGCCATGGGGTAGGGCGCCCGCGCCTGGTGTATTTCTTGACCGAGAAAGGGTTGGAACGCTTCCCCACAAAATATATGCGCCTGGCGACCCGCCTTTTAGATGAGCTCAAGGAGACCCTTCCTCCTCAGACGGTCAGCTCGTTGTTCACGAAAATGGCTACCGACCTGGTGGAAGGCTATACCGGCGAGTTGGAAAACCTCCCTATCGAAGAGCGCCTCGACCTCGCCAGGCAGCTCCTGGCTGAGGAAGGATTTACCGTTGAATGGGAGAAGCACGGCGATCAATACCACATCAATGAAGTCACCTGCCCATATTACCATGTCGGCCAGAGTCACCCCGAGGTCTGTACTGTCGACCAGACACTGATCTCAACCATATTGGCCATCCCTGCCGAAAAAGTCAAATGTGTTCTGAGAGGCGATTCAATGTGTACGTATGTGATCCAGAACGTGCCTGCCAAGGAGGAGGTCGCTGGATGAGCACGCAACCTCGCAACCGCCCTCCCTGGGAGATCGAGTCCACTCACCCTGAGCTGGTCGCTCCCCTGATTGAAGCATTCCAGTCGATTGTCGACCCCGAGATAGGCCTCAATATCTTCCAACTCGGATTAATCCGCGACATCAAGGTCACAGACGAAGACGTACAGATCAATATGATCTTGACCACACCGTTTTGCCCGTACGGCCCCGCCCTCTTAGATGTCACCCGTAAAAAAGCCGAAGAGGTTCTCCAACGTCCGGTTTTTCTGACCCTGGGCATGGAAATGTGGGATTTCTCAATGATGGAAGAAGGCGCCGGCGAAGAGTGGGGACTTTATTAATCCGGGCTTTTAAATAGACTCGTCAGCTTCATCGCCAGGGCAATATCCCCTGAGATTTTCAACTTCCCCTGCATGAAGGCGCGCATGGCGTCCATCTTACCGGTGAGGATTTGCAGCACATCTCCCGCATCGCCCTTCACGGTCAGGTTGGGAGCGGGTGAGTTGCCCTCAATCACCTGCAAGCATTGCTCACGGATGGTGATGTACCAATCCCCAGCTTGATCTCCAGAAAGGTTTAATTGAATGACTGCGTCGATGCCGGCCGATTTCGAAGGATCGAAGGCTGAGGGTAGTTCGTCTATCCATTCACGTACTGTTTTATCGGGCATATTTTCTCCAAAGGAATCATCTGTGCTTTTCGGCGATGACCCATATCCTGAAACCTTCCTGGTGCAGCCGGGTTGCGGCTCCCAGGTTATCAAACAGCTCCCGAATATCCTCGGCTTTCCAGATGTGGCTGCGCATCAGCAGTAATTTTTCAGCGATGGCTGTAAGTTTTACCGAGAGCTTGCGCACGTCTGGTTCTTCGATGACAATGCGGCCTCCCTCGGCCAGCACGCGCCACAACTCCCCCGCTGTCTGTCTCTGGTCGCGCAGGTGGTGAAATGCGTCGACCATCAGGATGCGGTCGAACGAGGCTGCCGGGAAAGGTAAAGCTTCGACCTCAGCCTCAGCTGCCGGGAGCGCATGCAAGGCCACCGCCTGGTGGAGCATCCCGAAAGATTCATCCGCCACGACCACCTGCCCTGCCAGATCGCGCAGATAATTGGACACGCGCCCGGTGCCACCCCCCGCGTCCAGCAGGCGCCCCGGTGTGGGCAGCGCGGCGAGTGTAGCGATGGGATTATTCCCATCGGCCCCAATCCAGGCCTCGTAATGCGGAGCAATCCAGTTGAAATGTTTTAGCAGCGGCATCAGTCGTTATTCCCCATCCCGCAATTGTACCCGATAAAAGGGATGGTACAACCACTGAGTCGAGAGATTGACCACAGAGTTCGCAGAGAACACAGAGAAAAAACAATAGAAATCGCCGGGTGAAAGATGTCTTGCATTCGATTTTCTGCTGTTTCTCCAGGATCGAATAAATCCCTCTGCGCTCCCTGCGTCTCTGCGGTAAAATCCAGATTGAATTGACAAAAATCCAGCGCCGTAGTAAACTTTTGGCGCTCGAGAAGCAAGCATTCCTGGCGAGGTAGCTCAACGGTGGAGCAGGGGACTCATAAGCCCTTGGATGTGGGTTCAAATCCCACCCTCGCTACTAATTTTTTAACCCTTTGGTTCTCCCCTTCACGCCTTAGACAAATCTTACATAATTCAATGTTGCCTGCTACCAAATAATTATGTATCATTATTTAACGCCATTAATTCAGCGTGGCGAATAGCGGGGCCAGGCGTCGGTTCAAGCCGAAAGAATCATACACCCAATAACAACTTAGCCAGAAGGGAGTGAGATACCTATGCAAGCGATAACCAAGGACTCAGACAAGCCGCATAAGGCGAATGGCTGGCTGCAAGTAATTATCACCGGTTTTGTGTTGTATGTTCTCTCAGTTGTGTTTCTAATAATCACCCAAAATCCTAATCTATTTCCCACAGTTGTGATGATCGGCAGCTTCCTGGTGCCGGTCGCCTATGTCACATTCTTCTACGAACGCCGCCATATCAGCAATTTATCTTTGTCCACCACGCTCATCGGCTTCATCTATGGTGGTATTTTGGGCGTTCTTGCCGCATCCATATTAGAGCCGATCTTCGTCCGGTCTCTAACGTTCCCGAACACATTCGTAATCGGGTTGATCGAAGAAGGCGTCAAGATTCTGGGGGTTTTATTTATTGCGCGTCGTTGGCGGCACGACGCCGAAATGGATGGATTAATCCTGGGAGCGGCGGCTGGGATGGGCTTTGCCGCTTTCGAAAGCTCCGGGTATGCATTCAATGCCTTCCTCACCTCTGGGGGAAGTCTGTCGTCAACCGTGTTCGTCACCTTGCTGCGCGGCATCCTTTCGCCCGTCGGGCATGGCACCTGGACGGCCATTCTGGCCAGCGTGCTTTTCCGCGAAAGTCGTGAAGGGCATTTCCACATCAACCTGAAAGTAATCGGTGCATATCTGCTCGTTTCCGCTTTACACGGTCTGTGGGATGGGCTGCCCACCTTGATTACCTCGCTGTTAGGGTCAGGTCTGGACGTATTCATCGGGCAAGCCGCCGTGGGTCTTACCGGCCTGTCCATCCTTTGGTTCCTCTGGCGTGATGCGCGTCGCTTACAGCTTGAAGCCCAGCAATCTCAGGTCAGTGAAGAGGTAACTCCAATTGAAAACCCCGAATGAGCAGGGGAAAAATCGCTGTCTGATTTCAAGGCTTAAACCATATACCTGCCCCCGTTCACGTTGATCGTCTGACCGGTGATATAACCGTTGCGCGCCAGCATGATTGCTGCTGCGGCGACTTCCTCGGCCGAACCATACCTCCCCACGGGAACCATCTCAGGACGAATGCCTGCCAGCAATTCCAGCATATCAGTTTCGATCAGCGCCGGAGCAATGGCGTTTACGGTGATCCCATCCTGAGCGAGTGCTAAGGAGAAATAGCGGGTCAAACCCAGGATGCCTGCTTTCGCTGCAGCGTAATGCGGTCCTGAAACGCTTCCCATCTGCCCGGCGACGGAGGAGATATTGATAATCCGCCCCCAGCGTTGCGAGCGCATTTCTCCGGCCACGGCCTTAGTCATCAGAAAAACAGATTTTAAGTTGACATCCAGGATCTCATCCCAACTCTGCTCGCTGACCTCTTCATAGGATTCCGGCCGGATCATCCCGGCATTGTTGACCAAGATGTTGATTTCCCCGAGCTGTTCTCTGACCGCCGCAATCATCCGGTCCACCTGCGCTGAATCCGATACGTCTGCTTTCACCGGGATTGCCCGCCGCCCCATTTCTTTAATCTGGCCACAAACCTCTTGCGCCTCCTCCTCGCGCGTATGGTAATTCACTGCCACATCTACCCCGGCATTCGCCAGAGCGAGCGCAATCTCTCTCCCGATACCCCGGCTGCCGCCGGTGACGAGTGCGACTTTACCACTAAGATCATCCAACATGATTTCCTCCACGAATTGATCATATTCATTTCCCCTATTATAAATTCTTGATCATAATTAGCAAATTAGTCTTATTCATTTTGGGTCTTGGATTCGGCAGAATTTTCAGGTAAACTATTAGATATATTTAAGATATGGGGGGATAGATGAAGACGCTCTGGGGGTTCGTATTCGTTTTGGTTTTACTTGCCTCTTGCACATCACCACAGCAAACCCAACAAGAATTGTCCGAGACGTTAACGGCGCTGCCAACTCAAACTCTGATTCCCAGCGAGACGCCTCTACCTAGCTACACTCCAAACCCAACTTACACTCCCAATCCCTCGGAGACTCCTTATCCATCAGAGACTCCTTACCCCACTGAAACGCCATATCCTACAGACACTCCCTACCCCACCGAGACGTCGTTCCCAACGTACACTCCATTTCCGACCTATACCCCCTTCCCTACCCTGACGCCTACTGCAACAAATACCTCGCAGCCCGTCCTCCTGCCAACCTATACTCTCTATCCAACCAATACTCCTTATCGAACATTTACCCCATATCCGACCTATACCTCTTTCCCTACGTTCACGCCGCTGCCGACTTACACGCCCTATCCAACCTATACGCCTGCCCCGCCCATCCGGCAAACCGTCGTGGTGACGACAACTCCAAGCTCCACGTCCACGCGAACTCCGGAGAGAACATGCACGCCGACATTTTCGGTTTCACCGACGCTCGCGCAGCCTACCCATCGACCGGAGCAGGCAGATAGCCATTAGAGGCAGGGCATTCTCTCCAATATCTCTGAGGCAATTGCCTCACAGGACCATCCCGGGCAGCCTCCCGGTGTGCTCTCCCCCATCGACGACCAATATCCCATTTACGATCACGTAAGGGATCCCGGCAGGGAATTGGTGAGGGTCGGTAAAAGTCGCCCGCTCAGCTACCGTGGCGGCGTCGAACAGCACCAGGTCGGCGCGCATCCCTTCCCTCACGATGCCGCGGTCGGTCAGCCCAAAGCGCTGCGCGGTGATCGAGGTCATCTTCTGCACAGCCGCCTCCAGCGACACGATCTTCTCTTCTCGCACATAGCGCCCCAACACACGCGGGAATGTGCCGTAGCTGCGCGGATGCGGCTTGCTGCGCCCCAATACTCCGTGGGGAGAAAGGCTGTTGCCGTCGCTCCCCACCACCACCAGCGGGTTACGCATTAGAGTGCGCACGTTGTCTTCGTCCTGGTCGAAAAACACGCATCCCACTTGGCCCTGGCAGGCGGCGATCAGATCGAGAGCTGCATCGAGGCCATCTTTGCCCCCGCTTGAGGCGATCTCGGCGATATTCTTACCCAGCAGCTCAGGGAGGGAATCCGCCTCAGTGACCACAATCTGCGACCAATCTGCCACCCCGCTGCGGTCTTCCCAGGCAGGGCGATTTTGCTCCCAATCCTGCCGCAGCCGCCGGCGCGTATCAGCATCCCTCAAACGACCTGCCACGACTTTACTCCCCCCCACCTGAGCCCAGTACGGCAAGATAGCTCCCAACCAGGTGGAGCTGGCTGTGTAGGGATACTGATCGCAGCCGATGCTTATCCCTTGAAGATAAGCTTCTGCCAGCATGGCTTCCAGCCGCTCGATGCCTTCGAAATTCCGGTAGCCTTCCAGCTTGACGTGCGAGATTTCGACCCGCACCTCCGCTTGCCGCCCAATCTCGAGCGCTTCCTCGACCGCATCGAACAATCCGTCGCTTTCGCTGCGAATGTGGCTGGCGTAGATGCCCCCGAATCGCCCAGCTGCCCGAGCCAGCCCGATCACCTCTTCCGTCCTGGCATAAAATCCCGGCGGGTAATACAGGCCGGTTGAAATCCCGCGGGCGCCTTCCTGCATGGCTTCCGTCGTCAGGCGCTCCATCTCAGCTTGCTGCGCAGGCGTGGGCTGCACATCCTCAAATCCCAGGACTGCGGCGCGGATCGTGTTGTGCCCCACCAGCGGTACGACGTTCAAAGCAGTCCCGGCTTGCTTCAGCCGCGCGATGTATTCTCCCATGCCGGTCCAGTCGATCACCAACCCCGAATTCTCCTCAGATTGGCGGGCATCTTCCAGTCCGGCGCCCAGCAGCGGCGCAGGCGAGCTGCCGCAGTTGCCGATCACCTCGGTGGTGACCCCCTGATAGACCTTACTTTCAGCGCGCGGGTCGATCAGCAGAGTAAAGTCGGAGTGAGTATGCGGGTCGATAAATCCTGGCGCCAGGTGTAAACCTTTCCCATCGATGGTTCGTGCAGCTTCCTGCTCGATAGAAGGCGCCACCCGGACGATCCGCCCGGTTGCAACGCCCACGTCCGCAGCGAAAGCCATCTTACCAGTACCGTCTAAAACCAGCGCTCCTGTGATTAATAAATCCAGCATGTTCTTCCCTCTTTCAATATGGATCCCTGCAGCGAAATAGCACGCGGATCAACGCGTAGACACGCGGATACTTTTCGAAAAAAGCATTATCCGCGTGTTTCCGTGATGGTCCGTGTCCAATCCCGTTCTTTTCTGGGCAGTCCCTAATATTTTTTATACAACGGACCGAAGTTGGCGCAAGCCCGGTAATCGGCGCCTTGCGGGTCGTTAGCGCCAAATGCGCCCCAGGCGCTGGGCCTGAAGATCTCCTCTTGCGATACGTTGTGCATGGCCACCGGGATGCGCAGCATCGAGGCCAGTGTGAGCAAATCTTTGCCGATGTGCCCGTAGCTGATCGCTCCATGGTTGGCGCCCCAGTTGTACATCACAGAATACACATCCTTGAACGGTCCCTCACCGGTCAAACGGGGAGAGAAAAAGGTCGACGGCCAGGTGGGATCGGTGCGGTCGTTAATTCTTTCGAATACCGCCTCCGGCAGCTCTACCGTCCAGCCTTCGGCTAACTGTAAGACAGGTCCCAGCCCTTTGACGAGGTTAAGGCGGGCCATAGTCACCGGCATTCCGCCAACGGTCTTGAATTGAGATGAGTACCCACCGCCGCGGAAATACTCCGTGCGGCTGGTGTACCAGGTCGTCGCCCTCAGGCAGGCTCCCGCCTCCGTAGAGGTCAGCTCCCACCAGGATTTCATAGCCGGTTTGCCGTCGCTACTTTGAAGCCCTGTGCCATCCAGGGCAGCCGCGCCCGAATTGATCAGATGGATGAACCCATGTGCGGTCTGACCGCTCAATTCAACTCCGGTGACACGCTTTACCGCTGAGGGGCTCCAGTAAGTGCGCACATCCGCGAAAATTTGAGCCGTGTTGGTGAGGAGATGACCGAAGAGCATGCTGGCGCCGTTCAGGCTGTCGTTTTCAGTGGCGAAAATGATGGGTTGGCGAATCCCGTTCCAATCGAAGGAGCTGTTTAGCATCGCCTCCATGAAATCGCCGTTCGGGAAGTGGTCTGTCCACTGGCGCTGCCCCTGGAACCCGCCCAACAGGGCATTGTGCCCCAGCGCTTCTTCGCCGTAGCCCAATTCTGCCAGCCTGGGGTTGCCGTGCATCAGGTCCCGAGCGATCATCGCCATCTTCACCACGAAATCCCAATCTCCGTCCTTTTGCGCTCGAGTGCGCTGGTTAGCCGAGGGGTTATAATCTTTACCTTCCCTGCAGTTACGACCCACCCAATCCTTGGCTCGCTCAAACTCATCCGGATCGTAGATTTTTTCGTCGATCCGCCGGATAAACTCGCTCGCGTCGATCGCCTCGACCCGCATGCCCAGATAACTTTCGAAGAAAGCTGCGTCCACCATCGATCCGGCGATCCCCATGGATACGCCACCCATGGACAGATATGATTTCCCGCGCATCTCAGCCACAGCCAGGCCAGCCCGTGCGAACTGCAGCAGTCTGGCTTTCACGTCTTCGGGGATGGTCTCATCTCCGGCATCTTGAATATCACGACCATAGATCCCAAAAGCCGGCAGCCCTTTCTGATTGTAGGCAGCCAGCACAGCCGCCAGGTAAACTGCCCCTGGGCGTTCGCTGCCGTTGAAGCCCCACACGGCTTTGGGAATATCGGGCGTCATATCCATCGTCTCTGAGCCGTATGCCCAACAGGGTGTGACGCTTAGCGAGACCCCCACTCCTTCACGGGCGAATTTATCGGCTGCTTGAGAAGCTTCGGCCACTCCCCCGATGCAGGTATCGGCGATGACGCATTCCACAGGCATTCCATTCGCATGGCGCAGGTTTTCGCTGAACAGCCGCGCCGCCGCCTGGGCCAGAGCCATCGTTTGCCCTTCGAGGGATTCGCGGATGCCTTTGCGTCGCCCATCGATGATCGGCCGGATACCAATTTTGGGTAATGTACCAATCAAGCGGTTTCGTGGAGCATTCTGAACGAGCATTTCTTCCTGCTGCATAATCGCATCTCCTGATAATAGTTTTCATCCTCATAAGGTTTTGTCAACCGATGACCTGCTGAAATACCCTGCGTAAATTATCACCCATAATTTTACGTATATCTGCTTCGGGAATTCCGCGCCTGAGCAGGCCGGCAGTTACATTGGGCCATTGATTAGCCTCTTCCAGATCTTTCACCCAGGTGTGCGATGATGGTTCCAGGTGGCTGGTGTAGATATCGAAATCTGCTCCTAGCCCTACATGATCGACGCCCATCACGCTCACGGCGTGTTCAATGTGATCCAGAAATCGGTCCAGGCTGGGTTTGCCGCTTGCATCAGCTAAAATCTCCGGGACAGTGGTGACGCAGAAAACACCGCCATTTCGGGCGATGGCTTCGAGCATATCGTCGTCCAAGGTGCGGGGATGCTCAGGGGTGACGTGCCGCGTGCCGCCGTGCGAGTGGATCACGGGTAGCTCGCTGATTTGCAGGATTTGGCGCATCCCGGCAGGGGTCATGTGAGCCAGGTCCACCATCATCCCCAGGCGGTTCATTTCTTTGACAACCTCAACACCAAATGAGGAAAGCCCCCCGCCGTCCCTGCCTGCATAGCCTCCGTCGGCCAGCGGATTGCGAAAATTCCAGGTCAGCCCCATATTGCGGAAACCTAACCGGTAGAACATCCGCAGCAGTCCCAGTTCGGTCAGGATCGACTCGGCGCCTTCCAGACTAAGGATAACCGCCAGCCTGCCATCCTGCCGTGCGGCAAGAGCTTCTCCGGTCGTCGTGACCAAGGCGGCTTCATCCTGATGGGTATCCAAAATATTGAGGATGGCATCCAATTCTTTTAGTGCCTGGGCAGTAGGTTCCAGCCCCAGCTCGCAAGCCAGGCAGATCGCATACACCTGGACATCAATACCGCCACTTCTAACCCGATCCAGGTGCAAGTCTACCCCCACCATCCATTTAGCTAAAAAACGCTCCTTCAACGGAGCTTCGTAAGCCACATCACGGTGGGCATCCCAGATTAAAGCATCTTCGTGAAGTAGTTTCGCATCCATGATCCTAATCCGCTAGCTTTTCTTTAACTCTCGAAGCGTCTTCATCACCGGGTTTCCTCCCCTACCAAAATAGTCAACCAGGCGGCAGTATTCAGCATACAGGCGCCGGTACGCAGGGGCAGCGTCTGGCGAAGGAAGGTAGGTCTTGGCCGGCGGCGAAGCCATATGAGCCGCAGCTGCCGTCAGGTCATTCCACCCCCCGGCAGGAGCTCCCGCGGCGACTGCTCCCAACATTGCCGCGCCGAGGGCAGAAACCTCGCCGGTGCCGGCCACGGCGATTTTCCTCTCGGTCACATCGGCGTAAATCTGCATCAGGAACGGGTTTTTGACCAGGCCCCCCCCGGCAACGATATTTTCGATAGGGACTCCTCGATCGGTAAATGACTCGACAATCAAGCGTGTGCCAAAGGCAGTCGCCTCGATCAGCGCCCGGTAGATATCTTCCGGTTCGGTTGAGAGCGTTGCTCCCACGAGCAATCCGCTCAACCCGGCATCTACCAGCGGCGTCCGGCAGCCATTCCACCAATCCAGGGCCAGTAAACCGTTTTCGCCCGGCCCATAGCGAGAGGCTTTTTCGCTCAAAAGGGTGTGCAGAGAGATATTCCTGGTTTTAGCCTCCGAGTGATAAGTCGCCGGCACCCCCTGCTCAACAAACCACGCAAAGATATCTCCCACCCCTGCTTGCCCGGCTTCATACCCGTACAGGCCGGGCACAATTCCATCTTCGACCACCCCCGAAATCCCCGGCACCAGGACCTCTCGATCGGACATCAGCATGTGGCAGGTCGAGGTGCCCATGATCATCAACATCGTCCCAGGTAGGGTAATCCCAGCGCCCAACACGGCAGAATGCGCATCGATAATGGGAATTGCTACTGGAAGATCTTTGGGTAGCCCCAGGCGGTCTGCCCAGGCAGGCGTCAGGCAGCCGGCAAGTTCCCCCGGCGCCATCACCGGCCCGGCGACTTTGCTTTCGTAGAGATTGGCGAATTCGGGTTCCAAGGAGACGAGGAAATCCCGGTTGGGAAAACCCATGCTCTTGTGCCAGGTAGCTTTATACCCTGCCCCGCAGGCATTTCGCCTCAGATCGCCGGTCATCTGCCAGACCACCCAATCTGCCCCCTCCAGGATGAAATCGGCTGCTGCGTAGATCTGAGGAGCTTCCTCCAGGATCTGCAGAGCCTTCGGCATCATCCACTCGGAAGAGATCTTGCCTCCATAAAGGGGAAGCCAGGGCTCTTTTCTATCAGCCGCCACCTGGTTGATCCGGTTTGCCTGTCCCTGAGCGGCGTGGTGCTTCCACAGCTTCACCCAGGCGTGGGGGTCGTCCTTGAATTGCGGTACCTGGCATAACGGCATCCCAGCAGCGGTCACCGGCAGCACAGTGCAGGAGGTGAAGTCGATCCCGATCCCTACCACAGCTTCTTTTGGCACTCCGCTCAGGCTCATTACCTGACGGATGGTCACCTCCACACCAGCCAGCCAATCCTGCGGATCCTGCAAGACCCAATCTGGGGGAAGAGAAACGTGGCTGTGGGGCAGGTTGCGGTCGATGACTCCGTGGGGGTAAGTGTGTACGGCAGCCGCAGCAACCTCCCCGCTGCTCACGTCGACTAAGATCGCCCGGACCGATTCCGTCCCAAAATCCAGCCCGATCGAATATCGCTTCATAGACCTCCCGAACCTAAAGAATCCAATATGGCTATGCGAAGTTCTCGTAGGCGGCTAAGCCAATTTCACCCATCGCGCTGTCGAGTTGTGCAAAGCGTTCCCAACTCTTTCGCCGATCTTTCCGTACACTATCATAATCCCAGGAGCAAAATGTGGTTACGATCACGTGCGAGGAATCATTGATGTAGATAATCCCCGAATCGTTGCGCACACCGCTGATCGTGCCGGTTTTGTGCGCCACCCGCGTCCCCTGCGGTAAGAAACGCGGTAACCGGTCGTTAAGCTGCTGCTTGAGCAGGATTTCCAATACTCCATCGCAGGCTGCCCGGTCAAGGATCTCAGCCTTGAAGATCATCTCCATCAGCCGGGTGAACTCACCCGGCGTGCTGACGTTGTTCTCGGGACCCAGCTGGTAGGCGCGCCCGCTGCGGTTCACACCGTGTTCCTCTTGCCAGCGGGCCAGGGCCTGCCGGTCTTGCGCGGGATCAGCATTCGGGAGCATATCGGCAAAGAGCTCTTTCAATCTGAAAGCCACATGGGTGTTCGCTAATCCCATCTCATGCGTGTGTTGGTCGATCGCCGCCACACACAGGCGTTCCATCAACACGTCGGTAGCCGTGTTGTCGCTGATAATGATCATTAACGTCAAGTAATCACGCACAGAGGGGACTAAACCGTTGTCGAGAAAGGTCAAGATCCCGCTTCCCAGGTTCTTACTCTCCTGATTCAGCATCCAACGGTCATCTATACGCAGCTTGCCCTCCTGCATCTGGCGGAAAGCCTCCACCAGGACGGGTACTTTAACTGCGCTGGCTAGCGGGAAAAGGTCATCTGCACAAATCATCACCTCGCGCCCGCTTTCGATGTGGCGAACAGCCACCCCAAGGTGGCTGTCGCTCTGGTCGACTATTGTCTGGATCTTTCGGGTTAATTCACGATCCTCAGCCAAAATCTTCCTCCTCAATCAATTTTCTTCTCAGGCTTGAGCTCGGGGAAATCGGCGCGCGGGATGCGCTCTTCGACAGGTAAGATGCCAAAGGGTTTGTGCGGCTCGAGCTGATACCAGTAAGCCGTGCTGGAGTAATCGTCGCTGCGCCGGTTGGCGTGCCCGTGCTCGATCGAGACGCGAATCGAGCGTGCAAAGCGCACCGGGTCGGGGATGTGCCAGCGGTACCAGGAGATAAATCCGGAAAACTCCTCGCCGCCGGGTTTGGGTAGCCCGAAGAAGGGCGAAGAGAATTCTTCGCGCGGAGCCCAGGCTGTGTTGAAATAATCTTCTGTGCCCGTGCCATGCAGGGTTGGCGGCCAGCGCTTGCCCTGGTTGTCATCGTCGACGAAGATCATCTCATCGCCTTCGCCGTACCAGTTCTTTCCGCTCTTCGAACGCCGCAGGTTGTGGATATTCAGGTTGCAGCCCACAAATTGCCCTGAGCCTTCTGCCTCCAAGATAAGGTAGTTACCCTCATCGCTGAGGTTTGTCCCAGCATGCTGTAGGGTATGATCTGCCATCTGGGGTGGCTCGTCAATGCCGTCGCAAGGGTTCTGCCTCCGCCATTGAGCGTGTAAACGCCCCAAATCTTCACGCGGGCTGTCCCAGAGCTCATAGTCGATGTTGTAATATAAGCGCGTCTCAGTCAGGTAGTTTTCGCTGGTCACCTCAATGCGCGCTCCTTTGCTGAAGGGCATGGGCAGGTAGCAGTTCAACCCGGTTCCTTCTGAAGGCGCCATGACCATAGGCAGCGAGGTATAGGTGGCCGTTTCGGCATGCCCCATACCGAAGAAATCTCCTAGCGGCACTAAAACGCTGGGCTCTTTTTCACCATCCCAATACATCTTAAGTAAACATTTACGCAAGTAGTAAGGCTCAATGCTGTGCGCGGTCATCCAGATATGGGTGATGACGCCAGGGCCCTGGACGTCCAGCAGGGTTTCTGTCGTCCCGCGCACGATCGAAAGCCGGTCACGATTCCCACCGGTTTCGTCGAAGCTCGAGCTGCGGTGTGAATGCCGATCGTTATCAATTTTTACAAAATCGAACCAGGAATAAGCGCTCATAAAACCTCTTTTTATTATGGATTGTTGATTGTATTATCTCGATCCTCAATCTCAAATCAGCAACCTTCAATCTGAAACCATCAATCCTCAAGATCGCCCTTTAATTCTGGAAAATCGGCACGCGGCAGGCGCTCCTCGACGGGTAAAATCCCGAAGGATTTGTGCGGCTCGGTCTGGTACCAGTACGCCGTGCTGGAATAATCGTTGTTCAGGCGATTGGCATGCCCGTGCTCGATCGAAACACGGATCGACCGTGCGAACCGCACCGGGTCGGGGATGTGCCAGCGGTACCAGGAGATAAAGCCGGAGTAATCCGCGCCGCCGGGCTTGGTCAGGCCAAAGAAAGGCGAGAAATACTTCTCATGTGTGCCCCAGGCGGTATTAAAGTAATCCTCAGTGCCGGTCCCGTGCAGAGTGGGCGGCCAGCGCTTGCCTTCGTTGTCGTCATCGACGAAGATCATCTCGTCACCTTCGCCATACCAATTCCCCCCATCTTTCGACCGCCGCAGGTTGTGGATATTCAGGTTGACCCCGATGAACTGCCCGGCTCCCTCCGCCTCCAGAATCAGGTAGTTGCCCTTATCGCTGAGGTTGATCCCGGTATGCGTCAGGACGTAATCGGGCATGTCCGGTGTTTCCACGACCCCATCGGTAGGGTTCTGGCGCCGCCATTGGGCATGGAAG
This sequence comes from Chloroflexota bacterium, assembly GCA_023381565.1. Taxonomy (GTDB): domain Bacteria; phylum Chloroflexota; class Anaerolineae; order Anaerolineales; family Anaerolineaceae; genus JAMCRR01. The sequence goes on along the minus strand of JAMCRR010000130.1, from coordinate 2,101 downwards.
CGACCCAAACCCTCCTTGGGCGCATCCCACACCTCATAATCGATGTTGTAATACAGCCGGATTTCGCTGCCATTGTTCTCACTGGTTACTTCGATGCGTGCCCCCTCACTGAAAGGCATTGGCAGGTAGCAGTTCAACCCATTGCCATCCCGAGGCGCCATCACCATCGGGAGGGAAGTGTAGGTGGTCGTTTGACCATGCCCCACGCCAAAGAAATCGCCCACAGGGACCAGCACGCTGGGTTCCTTTTCGCCGTCCCAGTACATGCGCAGCACCAGTTTGCGCAAATAATCTTCTTCGATGCTGGCGCCGGTGAACCAGATGTGAGTGATGCAGCCAGGACCCTTCACATCCAGCAGGGTATGCGTTTCCCCACGCACGATGGAGAGGCGATCGCGGTTGCCGCCGGTTTCGTCGAAGCTCGAGCTGCGCCGCGAGTGGCGGGTATTATCCACACGGACAAAATCGAACCATTCAAATTGATCCATATTAACCTCTTATAAATCGAATAATTCGTGATCGTACCAATTTTGAGTGACTGGAACCACGCCGATCATCCTTTCAAACCGGATAGGGAGACTCCCTTTACGATTTGTTTCTGGAAGAACAGGAAGAAGATCAACATTGGGATGCTTGCTAAGGCTGCACCTGCCATCGTCCCGCCCCAGTCGGCGCCAGTTTCCAACTGGTTGAGGCGCGAGAGACCCACCTGCAAGGTGTAGAACTTCTCACTATTCGTGGCGATCAAAGGCCACAGATAGTCGTTCCAGATTCCCAGGAAATTGAAGATGACCACCACAGCCAGTGCCGGTCGCGCCATCGGCAAGCAAATCCTCCAGAACAGGCCGAATTCTGAGACGCCGTCAATGCGCCCCGCGTCTAAAAGCTCGTTCGGGATGCTGGCCATGAACTGCCGCATGACGAATACCCCAAACGTGGTCACCATACCGGGCATTAAGATACCGGCATAGCTATCGATCCATTTGAGCTTGGCAATACTGACGTACCAGGGGATGATCAACATTTCTGTAGGGATCATGATGGCTGAAAGGATGATGACGAACATCAGGTCCCGGCCACGGAATCGATATTTGGCAAACGTGTAGCCTGCCAGAGAGGAGAAAAATGCCACACTGATGGTGCTTACAATAGATACGATGAACGAGTTGAGATACCAGCGCGGCAGTAATCCGGTCCCCAACAAGCGTAAATAATGTTGGAGACTGAGTACTTCTGGAATCAAGCTAAGGTTATACCAGGTACCCGGAAGTTTCACTGATGTGGAAATCATCCACAGGTAAGGGAACAGCATGATCACCCCGCCAATGCTCAACAGGGTATATTTGAGCACACTGACCACTACATTTTTACGGCGATACGAGCTATTCATGTTTGGCATTAATACTCCACCTCCCGGGTCAACACCCGGCGCTGAAGCAAGGAAACGATCAAGACGATCAGGAAGAAAATGACCGAAATTGCTGCCGCTCTCCCCATATTCATTGAGAAGAAGGCTTCCTTGTAAATAAGAATCGGTAATGTAATCGTCGCGCCCAGTGGCCCGCCAAACCCGTTATCCGCGCTCATCATGCGCACGAAAGTGAAGGTTTGCAAAGATGAGATCATGCACAGGACAGTCGCCAGAACCAGGGTGCGGTTTAGAAGGGGGATTGTGATTCCCCAAAAGCGCTGCCAGGTGTTGGCTCCGTCTACCATAGCGGCCTCGTAAAACTCGGTAGGGATGTCTTCCAACCCTGCCAGGAAAATCAAGGTATAAAACCCAATGCTCGCCCATATAGTCACTGCCACAATCGCATAGAGCGCTGTGTGGGGATCATCCAGGAAAGCCACCCTGGGGATATTCAGGAAATCAAAAAACGAGGTGAAGATCCCGAAGTTGGGCAGATACATAAATTTGAACACCCAAGAAATTGCTACTCCTGATGTCACGAAAGGCAGGAAATAGAGCATCCGGAAAAAGCCTTTAAAATGCGTGATGCTGCTGAGCAGCAGGGCCACGCCAAGAGAAAACACCACGATCAATGGAACTCGAAGGACCGCGAACATCATCGTATTTTTGACTGCTTTAAAGAAACTGGGA
>JAMCRR010000168.1 GCA_023381565.1 Chloroflexota bacterium | reverse complement strand
CAAGGTTGAATTCCGGCGTGATCAGGATGGGGGGCTCTGATGGCTCAGCAGTCGGAGTTTGCGTATCCGCCACCGGGAGAGGCGTAGGCGTTGCTGGTGGAGGAGTTGACGCCGCCCGCGTTGGGGTGGAGGCGATGGCAGGCGCCGCGGCGGCTTGGGGTAAATCGGTTGGCGCGTTCGCCCCAGAAGATAACAGATTCATACCCATATGATGATCGGTATACACGATCAGAAACATCACCGATGTCCCTAATATCGCGATCAGGATCAAAATAGTGACGGTATTCCAGAGAAAATCACTCGGCGCATGCATCTCACGCAGGGAGGGTTCGTTGTCGAGGGTGTCCATGCTTGTCTCTCTTTACGGGCAACTGCTGATTAAATATCCCCCACAGATCAATGGGGATAGACGATTCAGGGTGTGAACAATTCGATCTGGTTGTTAGAGCGGGCGTCCTGTATCCATTTCTGTAGAGCTTGCCCTTGCAAGGTGCGCAACGCATCTGGGCTGAGAGGCCGGTTCGCATCACGAGCAATGACCTCGATTACATGGTACCCAAGCTTGCCCTGGATTGCCTGGCTGGTCTCGCCAGGTTGGAGGTTAAACGCTGCCGCTTCAACATCCGGTTCGGTTAAATAACCCCGCGGGAACCAACCCAAATCTCCGCCGGTTACCGGGTCGTACCTTAGAGCCAGAGTTGCAAAATCTACGCCAGATTTAATCTTATCGAGCACGTTCTGGGCTTCATCGGCGGTATTCACTAAAATCTGGCGGGCATGGACCTGCTCCGCAGTGGTGGGAACCTCGGCGACGATCTGGTCGCGCTCCCAGGCGGCTGCAGCCTCTCGGCGGAGTGCAAGCTGGAAACTGGCATCGTCGTAGCCGTGCGCGGTTTCCCAGGCCTTTAGAGCTTGAGCGCCGCCGATTTGTGCCGCCAGGCTATCGGCACGGGCTTGTAAAGCGGCGTCATCCAGGGTAAAGCCATTCTTCACTGCTGCTTGCGCCAGAAGCACCCGATCGACTAAATCAGAAAGAACCTGCTTTTTCTGGTCTTCTGCAGTGAGGCTTGTCCCTTGTGATTTTTGAGCTTCCTGGAAACGAGCCAAATCAGCATTAAATTCGGCGAGGGTGATCCCCTCCCCATTAACCCGCGCCGCCAGCGGTTCTTGGGTCCCCGTTGCCGTCGGAAGAGGGGCGGTTGTCTGTGTAGAGCTTGATGGAGACGTGGATGCAGTCGGAGAACCGGCAGGCAAAGGAGCTTTGCAGCCAGTCGTGATGACTAGCAGAAACGCGATCAGGGGAGCGACAGCGAGCCGTTTCAGCGATGGTAGCGCAGCCATTGGCGCGATTATACTCCATTCTGCGTTCAGTTCATTCTACATAAAAAAATTCGGGCAGCCGTATGGCTGCCTGAATGCTAATCCACTATCTGATTACTCCGCTTTAATATTCCGGCGGGGGCATGGGAGCAGGTTTTTCCTTCTCGGGAACATCGGTGATCAGAGCCTCGGTAGTCAGGATCATGGCTGCAATCGAAGCAGCATTCTCCAAGGCGCCGCGAGTTACTTTCGCGGGGTCGATCACGCCACCCTTGACCATATCGATATATTCCTCACGGAGCACATCGTAGCCAACGTTGAGGTTCTTATCCTTCGCCTGCTTCTGGCGAACGTTTTGGACGATCACAGAGCCATCCTTGCCAGCGTTTTCGGCGATCTTGCGCATGGGCACTTCGAGCGCCTTGCGTACGATGTTCACACCAATCTGCTCGTCTTCGTTGTCCATCTTGAGATTTTCCAAGGCGACCAAGGCGTTTACCAGGGCAACACCACCACCGGCAACGATCCCTTCCTCGACGGCAGCGCGCGTGGCTGAAAGCGCGTCTTCAACGCGATGCTTCTTCTCTTTAAGCTCGGTCTCGGTGGCAGCGCCTACGCGGATAATGGCGACACCGCCAGAGAGCTTGGCCAGGCGCTCCTGCAGCTTCTCGCGGTCATAATCGCTGGTCGTCTTGTCGATCTCGACGCGGATCTGCTCGATGCGGCCCTTGATCGCCGCGGGATCGCCCTTTCCGCCGACGATAGTGGTGTCATCTTTGTTGACTTCAATTTTCTCGGCGTGACCCAAATCCGAGATCGTCGTGCTTTCCAGCTTGCGACCAGTCTCGTCCGAAATAACGGTGGCACCGGTGAGGACGGCAATATCTTGCAGCATGGCTTTGCGCCGATCCCCGAAGCCAGGAGCCTTCACAGCCACCACGTTCAACATACCGCGCAGTTTATTGAGTACCAGGGTCGCCAGGGCTTCTCCATCGATGTCTTCGGAAATGATCAGCAGCTCGCGTTTACCCACCTGGACCAACTTCTCGAGGACGGGTACGATGTCGGTAGCTGCCGAAATTTTCTTGTCATACACCAGAATGGCGGGATCGGCAATATTGGCTTCCATGTGCTCAGGGTCGGTAATGAAATAGGGCGAAATATAGCCGCGATCGAATTGCATCCCTTCCACGTATTCGGTCTCGAATTCGAGCCCCTTGGACTCTTCCACGGTGATGACACCGTCTTTACCAACCTTGTCCATGACCTCGGCAATCAGCTCGCCAATGATCCGATCTTGAGCAGAGATGGAGGCCACATTCCCGATCTCTTCCTTGGTCGTTACCTCGATAGCCTGCTCGCCAATCTGTTTGGCAATCGCTTTCGAAGCAGCCTCGATACCATGCTTGAGCAGCATGGGATTGGCGCCGGCAGCCAGGTTTTTCAAGCCTTCGCTGACGATCGTATGCGCCAGAACGGTCGAGGTAGTGGTGCCATCACCGGCGATATCGTTTGTCTTCGTGGCGGCTTCTTTCAAGAGTTGAGCGCCCATATTCTCAAAGGGGTCCTCAAGCTCGATCTCTTTTGCGACAGTAACGCCATCGTGGGTGATGGTAGGAGAGCCAAATTTGCGGTCCAAAGCTACGTTCCGGCCTTTGGGTCCCAGGGTAGTGGCAACTGCATTGTTGATAATATCCACCCCAGATTTCAGGCGCCGTCGCGCCTCTTCACCAAAAACAAGTTGTTTTGCTGCCATTAGATCTACTCCTTACAGTTTTTATGAGTTATTTGACGACAATTGCTAGTAAATCGGTTTCACGCAAGATGAGCAGTTTCTTCGTATCGACCTTAATCTCGGTTCCGGCGTACTTTGCAAACAATACGGTATCGCCAACCGCCACATCCATCGGGATGCGCTCACCTTTTTCATTTCGGTCTCCAGGCCCGATCGCCAGCACCTGGCCTTTTTGGGGTTTTTCTTTTGCAGTTTCGGGAAGAACAATACCGCCCGCAGTGACGTCTTCTTGCTCTAATGGTTCAACCACGACGCGGTTTCCAAGGGGTTTGAAAGATATGGACATGCTTTCCTCCTGTTTCCAGATAGTGATTTTAAAATCGCATGGATCCGTTAGCACTCTCTACTCGTGAGTGCTAACCAGCGCTTATGATACTCATCTTTAGATTGAAAGTCAAGGGATAAAGATTGTTTCTAATGGAATTCTGATATTTGCTGCGCGCTAATCAATTCGTGCGAACAAGCTGAATCCTGTTCTACGGCTAGACCGGGGCGAGAACAAGCGGAAGCTTGTTCTACTTTAACACGGGCGTCGACGTTACCGCCGGCTGGGTACCTGCAGGCTGCCCGGTCGCCGATTGGGTCGAGCTCGCCTCCTTGCTGCAAATCCCCTCGCCCGCCTGGACGATCCCCATAAAATATGCATCCGGCGGATAGGCCGCTTTAAGCTTGGCGAAGATTTGTTCGGCTTTCGTGCACCGCTGATCTCCCGCTTTGCTCAATGCTGCCAGCACCGACCCGTAAGTGTAGTAGTACACCACCGTCGAATCGGTCAGGCCGATTGGGCTGATGGTGATGTTTGGGTCGCCATCCCCGCAGTCATCCCGAACTTTGCAGCTCACATCTGGGGTGCAGCCCTCCAACGCGCACTGAAAAGCTGGAATTTCACCCTCATAGTTGCGCGATTGGTGGTAAACCAGCCCCAGCCGGGCATACACGTCCGGGTTTGTCGGGCTGATTTCGAGCGCTTTGCGCACATTGCGTACCGCACTGAAGAACTCGCCGACCTGCGTGTAGGTCTTGGCAATCTCCAGATAGGGGATCGGGTCTTTGACGACTTGATGCAGGTTGATATTCACCGCTTTCGTGAAAGCTTCCAGGGCTTTATCCAGGTATTGCTGAGCGGCCTGCTCGTCAGGGATGAGCAGCTTTTTGTCATGCAGGTTGCGGTATCCAATGCCAATCTGGATGTACAAGAAAGTCAGGTTGGGTGTGATCTCGGCAGCTTTTTCGTATTCGGCGACGGATTGCTCGTACTCACCCAGCCACTCGAGCACGTATCCGTTTACCCGCCTCACATCCATCGAATTAGGATCGCGGTCCAGAGCCTGTTGGATGGTCTTCTGAGCTTGCAGCCACTTCGCCTGGTCCACCTGCACCTCAGCGAAAAAAGCCAGCGCCAGGGCATTGTTCTGGTCGAAGCGGATCGCCTGGTTGGCTTCGGTCTCGGCTTCTGCCAGATAGGCTGTGGTCTCATCTTTTGATAGCAACACGCTGGAGGCAAGCCAATCCAGCACGAAAGCCCGAATGGCATGCACATTGCTGTCATCAGGAGCCAGTTTCGCGGCTTTATCGATCGAGGTCAGAGCCTCCTTCAACCGCTGCAGGCGCTCCTCGTCTGTCGTCAGCATCCTGGAGGAGTAGGTCTGAACGCGGGCCAGGCGGGCCCACAGCTCGGCGTTGTTAGGATCCAACCTGGCTGCATTCTGGTAGGCTCCAATTGCGCAGTCCTGCCGGCCCTGTTCGCAGTCCAGCTTACCCAATTGGAAGTAGGTATCGGCTTCCTGTTCGTAAGATTCCGTCGTCCGAGTTGGGGTGGCCGTTGGCGAGAAGAACGGTTTGATGCTCCCCTGCTGGTAGCTGCGGAAAACCATATAGCCGACCAAAATCAGGCCAACCCAGATCATCATCCGGTAGGGATTAGAGCGCGGTTTGATACGGCGGAAAGTTGGTTTTTTTATCGGTCAGGTTC
>JAMCRR010000122.1:3093-5169 GCA_023381565.1 Chloroflexota bacterium | reverse complement strand
GCGATCTTGGAGACCTTCAGCCGTCCATCTTGAACGACATATAATCCCGACGCTGGCTCACCTTCAAGAGCGACCAGTTGGCCAGGATCGTAATCGCGCCGGCTCGCGGACCTTGCAACAGTTTCGAAGGTCCGTTGATCTAACCCGGCGAAGTACGGAACTGCTGACAAGACCTTACGGGCTTCCTGGAAGGAGAACTCTGTTCCCATAAGGATATTTTCTTACCTCTCTTGTGAATTATGCTCTAGGAGCCCCTGTCGTCAGGGAAATAAGAACTTCATCCACGTGGTTTGCCAATACTGATATATGCCCTTCGCCGGGGTAAAAAGCAGCCTGGCAGCCCGGGATGACAGCGGCGACTTGTCGGGCCACCGCTACCGGCACGTTGCGGTCCGCTTCGCCATGCAGCAGGCGCACGGGGAAGCAGATTTCTTCCAGGCGGAAATCCCAGGGGCGGGCATACAGGCACGCATCCCAGGCAACCCCATGCACTCCCTGGCGCATCGACTCCATACCACTGGCCATAAAGGCTTCCAGGCGACCGGGCGTTTCGAAGAAGGCCCTCTCCGCGGGCGGCATGGTGCGCAGCATCTGCTGGCGTACTTTAGCCGGATCACCCAGGTTACGGGGTTTGGTTAGGTTCAGGAAAAGGCTCATCAGCCGCACCGATCGAGCCGCAACTCCCCACATCAAGCGGGCCATAACCGGTAAACTTGCCCGGGCCTCGGGCGAGTTCATGTAGCCAGCGCCGCTGACGATCACAGCGGCCGACAACCGGTCAGGGATCAGGCGGGCACAGGCAGATACATAGCCGCCACCGCCCGAGACTCCCCAGACGCCGAACTTATCCAACCCCATCCCGCCGGCGAGGGAGACGATATCCGCCGGCCAGTGGCTGAAGCCGCGCCCAGGCTGAAAGTCTGAGCCGCCCATACCGGGCCGGTCACAAGCAATCAAACGAATGCCAGCCTGTACGAAGTCGTTATTATCCAGGATAGCCGGTTCCAGGCGCGAGCCGGCATGCCCGTGGAAGTAAAAGACGGGTTTACCGTTGGGTGCGCCATATTCGGCATACATCAGGGTGCGGCCATCCGGCAAGCGAAAGGATTGAGATAAAAGGTCCGTCATAAAACCCTCCATTATGAAAGGAACAGCATCGCTGCGGATGCGATTGCCTGAGGCAGGCCGTGCATTAATGCCGGCGCCAGGATGCCCCCGCTCTTCTCGCGCAAGAAACAGGAAACAAGGCCGCCGAAGACCGTCCAGAAGCCCCAGGCCAGGGCCACCTCTGTAGATGAACCCAGGATCCAACGCAGGATACCGATGTGCATGAAGCCGAACAGCAAGGCGGTAATGACTGCGCCCCAACCAAATGGCACCTCGAAGAAGTGGTACGGCTTGCCGAAAGCCTCGTTGAGCCGGGATTGCATGTAACCGCGAAAAAGGATCTCTTCGCCGAAGCCGACGAACAGGGCATAGGTGAGGAAGAGGACGATTGCCTTCCCAACAGGCGACTGGGCGCCGCCCAATTCAGAAGGCCAGAGCAGCACCCATACGGCGGCCATCCCCAGAGCAGGAAGCGGGGTTTTCTTGCGCAGGATCAGCGCCAGGACAAGCAGCAGTCCCACGTTCATAACTGCCATGATAATTGCCCCGCTCCAGGTGGTATGATCTACACCCATTCCAAGCGGCACCCACGACAGCACGACCGGTATGAAACAAGCTGCGGCAATATCGAGCTGATATTTGAGCTCCCGGAAGTGGATCCCATAATCTGCCAGTTTTCTCCCGCGCAGGAGGATCACAAAAAGAGACAGAGCGACCATGACTACATAGACAAACACTGGAAAGGGGAAGCCGAGCGTATCCGTCTGCCAGCTCTCAAAGTGCGGGAACAGGCGGTTGACGCCCAGGGTGAGGTACGGCACGAGTACGAACGTCACCAGGGCGACTTCAGCAATGGTTGTAATTTTCCGGAATTTTGCGTTCATATCAGGCCTCCTATTCGTTTTGCGGCGAATTACGTCGCGATCCTTTCCACAAACTCAAGGCCATCGTCGTTTCTCGGTATGTGCG
>JAMCRR010000122.1:0-3083 GCA_023381565.1 Chloroflexota bacterium | reverse complement strand
TCTCGCCCACCGCGGTCTGCGGACTCCGCGCATGAATCCTTAGGGGAGAATATTAATGGAAATTTCAGACCGATCTCCAACCGTTCGATAAGTTGTGGGCGCTGAATGAGTTTCGCACATACCGAGGGGAAGTAAAGTTTCGTGGAGAGCAGAGGAGTAGCCATTTCATATTCATTTCCACTGCTTTAAAGAGGAATTCTCCTATTATTTATAATAGCATGATTTATCGTTTACCGATCATATTGACCATACCAAACACGAGCCGCGCGAACGTTATGAAAGGACCCGGTCCCAATGAGGATTCCGCTGAGGGTGCCAACCCACTTGGCGATCACCCAGCGATAGCGGGTAAAGCCCCAATTGGTGGTCTCGCAAATCCAAAAACCGGTCACCAGGCTGCCAACGGCTCCCGGAATAATCAGCGCATAGTCCAGCAAGGCGAAATTTTGATTCTGAGTGGAACCAGGCAAAGGACTGCCATTACAGCCTCTCCTTTCGGCTGGGCGAGCCGCCGCCGCAGGAATAACGACGGCGGCTCTCCTGATTAGAGCAGGCGGTGGATGGTAGCCAGGACCACCTTGACCGCCGCAATCACGACTACCGCGGTGAAGGACTGGTGGTAGCTGTTCAATGGAGGAATTTGCTTCCCGAACAGTGCGGCGATACCGATCAAGACGATAATCCCCCCAAGCACGTAACCAATGATCGAGAGCGGGTGCGCCCACTCCCCACTAGCGGCTACCCGTCCAATTCCGGCCTGGCTGCAGATCGCCATGCCGATGACCACCAATCCCAACAGCGCCGCCCGGTCGCTGGACAGCAAAGGTACTTTTCTTCCCGTGAGGACGGCGAAGACGAGCAAGACTGCCAGGATGCCTAAGGCAATGACGACCAGGTTCGTTCCACCTGTGGATATAGAATTTGCTTTCATTGGAGATCTCCTTTTGTCGATTCAAGAATAAAGATTGTAGAAAAAGCAGCCGCCAGGACGGCGACCACGACGAAAAAGATGGACGCCGGGGCGTTGCCGGCCTGGCCAAAAACACCTTTGTTTACTTTCGCCTCATCACCGAGACCAACGCCAGGTTGAGGTCCCGGATTTTGTTGAGCACGCCGTACAGGGCAGGTTGGTCGTCGATGGGTCCATAAAGTTCGGTGATCGTCTGGTTGTCGTCTTCATTGACTACCTTTCGGATGGACAGCCCATCAAACCAGCTTGCCCACATGTCTCCCAGGTCGCCTTCGATACGGATTTCATAAAAACGCTGAGATTTTGTTGGGGATTTCAATATCTGCCTCCGGTTTGTTTAATCTTTGTATCTAACAGATAGATTACATCTAAACCGCTATGCCTGTCTTCTATCGCACGTTAGATTTGGGGGTTTATTTAAAACGAAATGGGGCTGCCTAAAAAGAAGGGCGAAGCGTGTCCCATCCCCCACAGATGGGATGGATGGCGCTGCTTCGCCCCTACCTTTGGCGGTAGGTGATATGAAAAATGTTGTTTTCGATAGCCCCTGAGAAGAAGATGTTGGGGATCAGATAAGATTTAACTCTTTGGCGCGTACAATCGCCTGGGTGCGGGTCTGGACCCTTAGCTTGGCGTACAGGTTGTGGGTATGGGTTTTGACGGTGCCCTGCGAGAGCACCAAACGCCCGGCGATCTCCTGATTTGATAAACCAGCGGCAAGCAGCCGCAGCACTTCGACTTCGCGGTTGGTGAGCGCTTCTTCGATCAGCTCGGGCTGAGCCTGCAGTGCATCGCGGCCAATGGGCCCCCTGAAAACATTCAACAGCTTATCTGCATAAATCCTCAGGCGTCCATCAAAGCGGGTGCGGTTTGCCTGAAGCAGCTCTTCCATAGAGCGGCCTTCGTCCACAAAGACGCGCACATAACCTTCTGTTTCCGCCAGCGCCAGGCACTTAAGCAGGATCTCGAAAGCCTGCTCATTTTTCCCCGATCTCCACAGGGCGACCGCTATGAGGGCTTGAATTTCGATCAACCGACCAAATCGCCCACCAGAATCGGCCGCCTCTGCCAAAATATTTAATAATTTGAGCGCCGCATCGATCTCATTTCTGGCGATCAGGACCCGGCTGGTTGTGATCCATTCGAGCTCATTCGAGTAATCGATTGCGGAGCTTTCAGGAATACCTTTTCCGGCAGCTAGTTTATCAACCCACCAGCGGTTGGCCAGCTCAGAATTCCCTGTCACCAGCCAAAACCTGACCTGGCAGGCCTGCAGGATTTGCCGGGTGATTGGGAAAATGCCCTTTGTTTGGCTGGACTCCTCCGCCTCGGCTAAAGCCGCTTTGGCTGGTTCGATCTGCCCCAAAGACAGGGAGATGCGCGCCTGCGTACAATATCCGTTCACCAGATCGGTAGGGCTTTGCCAATGCCCCATATTCGTGATTGCCTGGGTCACCATCTCATGCGCTGCCCGCAGCTCGTTCCGCTCTCGCAAGATATCGCTCTTCCCAACATAAACTGCCCCCACGCTACCGTACCGCTGGCCCTTTCTTTCTCCAGCCAGCCGGATGGCTTCGTTGTATAGATCCCAGGCATCGTTCAACTTGCCCTGCACTTTCTTCAAAAGCGCGATCTTATGCAGTGCGACGGCGACGGTCCATAAATTCCCGGAAGCCTGCCCAATTTTCTGGATCATCCGGAAGGCTTGTTCGGCCTTGTCCAAATCGCCGGTGGCAAAATAACCATCGCCCAATACAAATGGGATGATACTGCGCTCGGCCAGGCTATCTCCAGGCAGAAGTTCATCTGCCCGGCGCGCCAGCTCGACGGCTGAGGCCATCTCCCCGCGCATGTCGGCAATCAACCCGCGCATCAGGGCAACACTGCCCTCGATTGCGCGCCGGTCCTGGCGGGTTTCATCTCGGATAAAGCGGCTCTCCAAATCTGCCAGTTGAACTTCAGCACTGTCAAATTGGCCCGAGAGAGTCAGAGCCCAGGTTTTGAGCACACCCAACCTCGGCCAGCTAAGTAAAAGGGCCGCGGGTATGCGCTCAAACAGCCCCAGCAGGGTAGACATTTCCCCCCGGCTGAGGATTTTGATCGCATTCTGCTC
>JAMCRR010000171.1 GCA_023381565.1 Chloroflexota bacterium | reverse complement strand
CGACCTGCCGCCGTAGGTATTTGCCGTATCGAAATAGTTGATGCCCTTCTCCAGGGCATAATCCATCAAGTCTTTTCCGACTTCTTCAATAGTCTGCCAGCCGAAATTCATGGTGCCCAGGCAAATCCGGCTAACCTGCAGCCCCGTCCGGCCTAAGTGTGTGTACTCCATCAATGTCTCCTTGTTTTATATAAAATACCCACCTGATAAACCCTGCCAATTTTGGAATAAATTAAGAGCAGAGTGACTTATTTTTAACTGCTACTCAGTATATCCAGGAATGGAGATATTGCAACTATTATCCTGCTTCTCTCATACAAAAAAAGGGATAACAATGTATAGGAGAGTTGTATTTTTGAGGGTCAACGGATATGAGACGGATAATTTGTGTCTCGGTAGTACGAAATATTAAGAGAATATGGCATAATAATTACTGAAATCATTCTAGTGCCTGAGGAGGTGGGTTATGATGATTGTCGTCGTTAACATGCGGATTAAACCAGAATACATCGAGGAGTTTAAACGGGTGTCGATGGATAATGCGCGCAACAGCATAAAGGAACCCGGCATCGTACGTTTCGATTTTCTCCAACAGGAAGATGATCCGACCCGTTTTGTTTTGTATGAGGCTTACAAACAGCCCGAGGACCAGGTCAGCCACCGGTCAACGGCGCATTACCAAACCTGGAAGGATAGAGTAGCGGATATGATGGCCGAACCCAGGGTTGGGGTGAAATACAGCAATCTTTACCCGCTGGATGCGGATTGGCGGTAAAGCATGCGTTTCGAGTTCGCCACGGCAGGGAAGATTCTGTTTGGAGAAGGGGTGCTGGGTGAAATTGGGGGAATTGCCCAACGCATGGGGAAGCGGCTCCTGGTGGTATTAGGCAAGAAAGCGGTAGATCCGAGCCTGCTGCTGAGCCGGCTGGATGAGGCTAAAATCGGATGGATTGAATTTCGGGTGGATGGAGAACCTACGATCGAGGCAGTCAACGCCGGGCTGCGCATAGCCAGAGATGGCAGCGCCGATATGGTCCTGGGCATGGGCGGTGGGAGCGTATTGGATGCGGGGAAAGCGATCGCCGCGCTTCGCACAAATCCAGGCGAGGTCCTGGAATATCTGGAAGTGATTGGGCAGGGTAGGGCGCTGGCAAACCCTCCTTTGCCTTATATTGCTATTCCTACGACCTCCGGAACCGGGAGCGAGGTCACCCGCAACGCCGTCCTGGCGTCGCCGGCGCATAAGATGAAGATCAGCCTGCGCAGCCCGCTCATGCTGCCCAGGGCCGCGCTGGTCGATCCCGAGCTCACCTACAGCCTGCCTCCGGATGTGACCGCGCGGACTGGAATGGATGCCCTGACCCAGGTGATCGAGCCGTTTCTATCAACTCGTTCGAATCCCATTAGCGATGCGCTGTGTCTGGAAGGCATGCGCCGGGGTGGGCGGTCTCTTTTAAGAGCCTTCGAAAATGGGGAAGATGCGCAGGCGCGCCAGAACATGGCGCTTTGCAGTTTGCTCGGGGGACTTGCGTTAGCCAACGCCGGCTTGGGAGCTGTGCATGGTTTTGCTTCGCCGATCGGGGGCATGTACTCTGCGCCCCATGGCGCCATCTGCGCCCGGCTGCTTCCCCTCGTGCACGCCACCAACCTGCGAGCCTTGCGCGAGCGGGATCCAGAAAACGCGATCCTTTCTAAGTTTGACGCAGTCGGCAGATTATTGGTGGGAGATGAGCGAGCGACTGCCGATGATGGCGTTCGCAGGTTAGAGGAATTGTGTGAAGCTTTGCGTATCCCCCGACTATCCGCGTATGGCATTACTCCGGGAGATATCCCCTCGATTGTGGAAAAAAGCTTACAGGCCAGCAGCATGAAGACCAACCCCATCCGGCTGAGCCAGGATGAGCTGGCAGAGATTCTGGAACGCGGCTTGTAAGCAAAAGATCAACCGGATCGGCCAATCATCTGGATCAGATCATCCACAATGGCTTCACGGTGCGCCTGGTCCAGGGAATTTTCGTCGAGCAGGCATTCTCGCATATATTCGCGGATGACCATCCCATTGGCGCTCTGGACTGCGGCGCGGATGGCAATCAACTGCTGGACGATCTCGCGGCAATCGCGATCCTCGGCAAGCATTTTCTGAACGCCGCGCAGCTGGCCCTCAATCCGCTTGAGGCGCTTATCAAGGTCTTGCCTGGCAACAGGTTGGATGTTATTCATGATATCTGCTCACGGCAGATTGAACCGGCGGTTTCTACCCGCCTCAGGTGAACCTGCCTGAGGACCCGCAGCTGCTGGAGGAACCGCTCGAGCTCGATAAACTGCCTCCGGAGGTGGCGAAGGATGTGATTTGTTTCTGCGTCAGGCGGCTGTTGCAGATCGGGCATTCGGGGGGAATATTGGCTTCGGAGAAACGAACCATTTTTTCAAAGATATGGCCGCATTGGCTGCAGCGATATTCGTATAAGGGCATTGAAGATCACCTGAAGGAAGGATAAATACTATACTGGAGTATAGTATGACCCTGCGGAACCGTCAAGAGAGTCTATGAATCAACGCTGCGATTCAGTGAATCGGCAATTCGCCGATTCGTTTCGTCAACTTTCTTGCTCCATCAGGTATTTATCGAACCAGCGGCGGATGTGGTTCAAGCGGGCAATGCGACGGTCGGTGCGACCAATGCGCGATAACCCATGCGGCTCGTCGGGAAAGACGATCAGCTCTGTATCCACGCCAAGCTTCTTCAAAGCCACGAAAACCTGCTCACCCTGTTCGATGGCGCAGCGCAAATCTTGCTGGTTATGCAGGACCAGGGTAGGCGTGCGGGCATTGCCCAAGTATTGCAGCGGAGAGCACCGCCAGAGAGCCTCGATACTTTCATAGGGGGCTTTATCGTCGAATGTTTCCTGAAACACCCAGTTGAAATCGCTCGACCCCCACATGCTGATCAAGTTGCTGACACTGCGTTGCGTGACGGCGGCTTTGAAGCGTTGAGTGTGGCCGATGATCCAATTGGTCATATATCCGCCATAGCTGCCCCCGGTGACTCCCATACGCTCCGGGTCGATGTAAGGTTTCTGGCAGACAAAATCTACCCAGGCCATCAGGTCATCATAATCCACCGTACCCCAGGCGCCTTGGATGGCGCGGGCATGCTCCTCGCCGTAACCCTGACCACCGCGCGGGTTGCAGAAATAAACAACGTAGCCTGCAGCCGCCAGATAGAAAAACTCGAACATGAAGAAGTTACCATATTGAACCAGCGGACCGCCGTGAATCTCCAGAATTGAGGGGTATTTCTTTTTAACGTCGAAACCAGGCGGTTTAAGAATCCAACCCTGCAGGTCGTTTTCGGCTGGACCTTTGAACCAACCTTCCTCGATTTCGCCCAACTCAAGCCTGTCCAATAGATCGCGGTTGATTTTGGTAATCTTCCTATCGGTTTGCGTGCCCATTTCACGAACGTGTATCTGGCCCGGATCGAACATTTCACCAAAAAAGTATGCCAGCGTCGAGCCTGTCCGGTCGAAGTTGTACTGCGATACAACACCCCGATCTTCGACGACGGTATGCAAATCGCGTCCGTCCACACGGATCGATTGAAGCTCAGTGTTTCCATGACGGGCAACCTGGAAGTAGATTCTGTCAGAATCCGGCGACCACGTGGGTGGCATTTGGGTCGATGCTCCGGTGTCGTTGATCGTCCAGGCAGAGACGTTGAAATCGAATGCGCCAGTGATGTTCTGGGCTTTTCCTGAGCCATCGGCGGGGACGACCCACAGGTTCATGTTCTTCCATTCTGCATGTAGGCCTTCCTGGCCCAGGTAAGCGATCCAGCTTCCGTCCGGTGAAAATGCCGGGCTCGTTTTTGGGCCCGCCGGGGTATCGATCTTGTGCTCTGCGCCTCCAGCGGCATCGATTACGAAGAGATCTATTGCATTGGGATTAAAGTCGGGGTCTGGGCTGTGGTTCGAGCAGAAGGCGATTTGACGACCGTCCGGAGACCAGCACGGGTCGATATCGTCAAAAACGGGGCTGCTGGTGAGCTGCCGGGACCGGCCAGTACGCGCGTCAATCGTCCAGAGGTGCCAGCGGTCTTTGGGGAGGTAACCTTTACCATCCAGCTTATAAAACACCCGGCTGATCTGGCGGTAGACGATGCCCAGCTCTTTCTTACGTTCGTCTTTCTCGCGCTCGATCTCATCAGGATCTGTCTTACGGAACTGGCAGACGAAGCGCTTGCCATCGGGCGACCAGGCGATTGAGGCAAATTCGCCATGCATGTGGGTGAGGAGCCGGGCTTCGCCACCCTGGAATGGGATGATATAGAGTTGGGACTGCTTTTCGTCGTCGCGGTTGGAGATGAAGGCGATCGATAGTCCATCCGGAGACCATCTGGGAGAGCTGTCAACGTGATCTCCTATGGTGAACTGGCGAGCTTCACCGCCGCGTGTGGGGACGATCCACAGGTTGGAATATTTCTTTTCTTTCTCGCGATCAACACGCTGCAGGGAGAAAACGACGTGCTGGCCGTCTGGCGAAAGCTCGCTTCCCGTAACGATTTGCAGGAGATATAAGTCCTCGGCAGTAATGTGACGTTTCGCAGGCATTTCTTCCGCCCTCCATTATTTTAGGACAAGCTTTGGTTCGTTCGTCGTTCGCATCCAGTTGCGCGAGATTTGTCTCGATCTTCTGGTCCGGCGCAAGCCAAAGCTTGCGCACCACTCTTAGGATTTCGCTTTCCCCTGCTGGGCGACCATTTCCATTGATTTCTGGATTTCTTCCTGATCTCCAAGATAATAATGCCGGATTGGTTTCTCATCTTCCAGCTCGTATACCAGTGGGACACCGGTCGGAATATTCAAAGAGATAATCTCTTCGTCAGAAAGATCATCAAGGTGTTTCACCAGGGCGCGCAGGCTGTTGCCGTGGGCAACGACCAGCACATTTTCGCCTGATTGAATTGACGGATAGATGACATCATGCCAGTAAGGCAAGAAGCGCTCCACGGTGTCTTTCAAGCACTCCGTTAGAGGCAG
This sequence comes from Chloroflexota bacterium, assembly GCA_023381565.1. Taxonomy (GTDB): domain Bacteria; phylum Chloroflexota; class Anaerolineae; order Anaerolineales; family Anaerolineaceae; genus JAMCRR01. The sequence goes on along the minus strand of JAMCRR010000171.1, from coordinate 18,774 downwards.
CATATCTCGGGGTACTTTACGATAGATCGGATTATTTCCCGGGAAGCGCGCGTCGGTCGGATCCAGCGCCGGCGGTGGCACATCGTAACTCCTGCGCCAGATATGCACCTGGTCTTCGCCGAACTTAGTTGCCGTCTCAGCTTTATTCAAACCCTGAAGAGCGCCATAATGCCGCTCGTTCAAGCGCCAGGACCGTCGAACAGGGATCCACATCAGATCCATCTCGTCCATAACAATCCATAGGGTGCGGATAGCGCGTTTCAACACCGATGTGTAAGCTATATCGAAAGTATATCCTCCCTCGGCTAGAAGCCTGGCAGCTTGTTTAGCTTCTTTCTTCCCTTTCTCGGTCAGATCAACATCCGTCCATCCGGTAAAGCGGTTTTCTTCATTCCATCTGCTTTCGCCATGACGTAAGAGCACCAGCTTTTTCATCGCAATCAATCCTTCGCATTGTATAATTTTTCACGATTATACCTCAGATCCTACCTGGCGAGGGCGAGCCGTATCACGAATCCACTCGCTCCAAGAACCTGGGTAAAGGCGAGCGCCACTCAAACCGGCGTATTCCATGGCCAGGATATGATGGCAGGAAGTCACCCCCGAGCCGCAGTAGATCACGGCGCGTTCGGGCGGTACATTGCCCAACAGGCGAGAAAACTGCTGTTTCAACTCGGCAGGGGAATAGAAAACACCCTCAGGGGTAAGGTTATCACCATGGAAGCGGTTTACCGCCCCGGGAATGCGCCCAGCGACTGGGTCGATCGGTTCCTGCTCACCGCGGAAACGGACGGGTGCGCGTGCGTCAATCAACCGGTAAGAGGGGTCGAGCCGGATACGTTCCACCTCGCCGGTGTCTGCGACCATTTCTGGATCCATTCCTCCAACGAAGTGAGCGTCAGAATGATTTTCAATATCTGAAGAAGAGACCGGACGTATTTCACGGAGCCATTTAGGGAGCCCTCCATCCAACACGGCCACCCGGCTATGTCCCATCCAGCGCAGCATCCACCACAGGCGTGCGGCATAGGCGCCACCCGCGTCATCATAAACGACCACCTGTTTAGTGGCGTCAATCCCCCAAGAAGAGAGCTTATCTCTAAATACTTCCTCATTGGGCAGTGGATGGCGGCCTGAGGTGGACGTGACCCGAGAAGACAGGTCATGATCCAGGTGAGCATAAAAGGCCCCGGGGATGTGCGACTGTAGATATTCGGAATATCCCCAATCGGGATCTTGTAAATTAAAGCGTGTATCCACCACAACCCAATCTGGATCGGCCAGATGGATGGCCAATATGCCTGTGGTCAGGAGGGTGTGATACTCATTTTGGTTGTGCAGCTCTGAAATTGGCATCATGAGTTGGTCATTCTAGAGATTTAGATGTGGAGGAAGCTGGGTGAGGAGGTGAGAAGAGAATCCAGATCAGCTCGGCGGCAACCCAGGCGGCGAAAAGGTAAACCGCCATAGCGATCAGGGTATTGATTTCTACGATCCCGCCGCTGTTGAGCACCGGTGTGCGGATCAGGCCTGTAAAGGGACGCAATACCGACCCGGTGGTTTGGTAAAGCAAAGCTGCAAATGGGTTGAACGGGTCTGCCCCAGCCCATTTGAGAACGAAGCGCAACCCGAGGAAGAATTCGAGGATCCCCGCCAATAACCAGGCGAAATCGATGACACGTTCGATAAAAAGTTTGCGGAATGGGGATGTAGAAGGTTTCTGTGGTTCTGTTCGTATGATTTCAGTTGGGGGTATCAATCTATCTTTATCAAAATATTGGCTTTCTTCTTCTACTTTATCCATAAATAACGATCCTTTCGACTGGGATTGTCGGTTCAACCCCCAGCCAACCTCCAATATACAATGAGGAAGAAATTAAGTCAATATGCATCAAAAATATTCAGAATACGAGCCGAAATACAGGTTTTCATATCTGAGGGTGATTTTGAACTGATTGGAGATTAATCTCTGCCGGTAGACCATAGACTTCGGTAATTTTTGTTATAATACAGATTAGATATAAACGGGTGGGTTTTATCGGTATTCCTGGTTGTAGGGTTCAATTAAAGAGTCCGTCAGACGTTTAACGTTGCAGAGGGTATAAGTTATGAACAAACGGCCGGCAGGCCAAGGCCTGGTGGAGTTCGCCCTTGCTTTTCCTATCTTTCTCCTTCTGACACTGGGGATCATCGAAGGAGGGAGATTGTTGTTTATCTACGCCAGTGTGACATCTGCGAGCCGTGAGGCGGCGAGATATGGGGCGGGACTGGATAATTTTAACGATTGTGCAGGAATCCGGGATGCCGCCAAGCGGATTGGTTTCTTTGCGGGGATCGATGATGGGAATATATCGATCAGTTATGATCGGCCGGTAGCCGGTTCAAACACAATCCCATCTCCTTATGCGACCAGTTGCCCGTCTGGTGTTGATGTAAAACTAGGCGATCGGATCATCGTGCATGTCCAAGTCGATTACCAACCGATCGTACCGATGGTCAATTTCTCGGGGTTTACGATCGAATCGGAGAATGTCCACACGATCATAAAAGACGTTGATGCTTTTGCGCCTTTGCCAACATGCACGCCGACCCCAAGTCCATAACTCGAAACGGTTTATTCATTCTATTGAGATTTTCATGATAACAAGTAATGAAATTTATAAAACACCCTAATCAGCAACAAAAAGGTCAGAGCCTTGTGGAGTTGGCAGTTAGCTTTGTTGTCTTACTGCTGCTCTTAGGCGGCGCAGTAGACTTTGGAAGAGCATTCTTCGCATTTGTTGCCATCCGTGACGCGGCTCAGGAAGGCGCTGTGTACGGATCTTTATACCCGAATGATACCAACGGTATAGATTTCCGCATCCGTCATTCATCTGACACGCCAATTGACATGACAAATACATCCGACGTCCTCATAAACATAACGAAGTCATGCTGTCAGTGCAAAATAACCGTTCAAGTCACTTATAATTTTCGATCAATCATGCCGCTGATGAATAGCATTTTTGGATCTGGAATATTTCCAATCCCAGCAACCGTAACAAACACTATCCTTTCCCCAAATTGTAATTAATCCAGAGGATAAGGTAAGTTGATCAGGTACACAGGGGAGGGCAGGATGATTAAGAAGAATAATCAGGAAAAAGGACAAATATTGGTCCTGGTGGTTGTAGGGTTGGTAGCCCTGATTGGATTTGTAGCCCTGGCAATCGATGGGGGTATGACTCTATCTGATCGCCGAAACGACCAAAATGGAGCTGATGCAGCGGCATTGGCAGGGGCATGGGCTACTGCCCAGTACCTGGAAGAACATCATGTGCTTATCGAGGAATTTAATTGTGGCAACGCGGAAGTCATCAATGCAATCAATGCGGCATATCCGGCTGCTAAAGCCAGGGCAACCAGCAATGGTTTCACGATTGAGACTGGCCTAAGCGAAAAGAATGGAGTTCAGGTGTCATGCACATCATCATCGGATAAATATATTACTGTCAAGGTGATGATTACTACGACTACCCAGACTTCCTTCATGCAACTTGTAAATGGAGGAACCGTACAAAATACTGTCGAGGCCACAGCCCAAGTAAATCCTAAAGCGCCGGTCGGTGGAGGCTATGCGATCGCATCTTTGAGTCCTTATTGCGATAAACCTAACAGTGCTAATCAAGATTTCACTTATGATGGCGGGATATTTTTCTCTGGCCTGGGAGGGCAGAATCCGGCTATTAACGTATATGGGGGTGGGATCCATTCAAACTCCTGCATGCGCTCCAATGGTAATATTTGGGTTAAAGTATACGATCAAAGCGGCGCAATCGCCGCCTCAGGCGCAATAGATTATTATCAACAGGGTGGTTTAGATACCAATGGAAATGATTCGTTGATCCCACCCATTTTTCAACCCTGGCCGATCCATACTGATCGATTTATCGAACCCTATGATGTAGAACATCCTCAATGTGGGGCAGATCAGGATGTAAACACGAGAAATGGCGGAACAATAGAACCGGGTACTTATCGAGCTTCCGGGCATCAGGGTGATGCAATTAATGTTCAACACGGCACATTGATTATGAAACCCGGCTTGTATTGCCTGTATGGTAATTTCACTGCATCGGCGGGTGCTACTGTTCAAATTGAAGGATATCCGCCTGGCAGCAGCATACCTGATGAACATGCCGGAGTGACCTTGTATATGCCAGAGGGAGATTTCGAAGAAGCCGGAGGAGCTGAAATTCATCTAATGGCTTCTACTTATGCTACACCCACTAATAACGAAATACCGGGGATGTTAATCTATATGCCTGCAAGCAATAGAGGATTTATTAATCTGGGTGGAAACCCCGAGAATAATTTCAATGGAACGATTTATGCTCCAACTGCATACATAGATCTCGGAGGCGACCCGGCAAATTTATCCACAAAAGGTCTGGAATTGGTAGGCTATGTGATCGTAATACATGGCAGCTCGACAATTACGATGCCATATCAAGGAGATCAGCTATACCACAAACCAACTACCATGTCACTGATTAAATGATGGTCGTTTGATGCCCTGCCCTCCTCAGCGCTTCGAGCGCAATGGGCAGGTCATTTTGTTTAACCAGCACGTAATCGGTGTCGTAGGTTGAAAGCGTAAAAACAGCAATCCCGGCGTCTGCCAGCGGGGAGAGCAGCGATGCCAGCACTCCTACCAGGCCGAAATCCAATGGTCCGGCGATTTTAAGTAATCGCCAGCCTCTCTCTACCTTTACCTCGTGCGAGGGTACTGTATCTTCCATGCAGACGATGGAAAGCTCGTCAGAAGTGCGGGTGATGGAGGTAAAGGGCCCGATGCTTGTCCAATCGGGGATCGGATCGTCGCTGGGCAAACGGCAGACCGCAAAGGTTTGGGGGAGGATGGATAAGTGCAGTGGGGTGGCCATAGTGGGTTAATCTCCTGCAGAATAGATTGTAACTTAAAGACCCCCCCTGATGGTTATTAAAATTGGACACTGACGAGCGCGGAAAAACACGCATGGTTTTGAAGATAAATCATCAATTCTAGGTGCTTTATGCATTATTGTACGATCCGCGTCATCCGGGCTCGTCTGCGTCCCATTCCAAAAACCTTCGCAACTATGGTAAGATTTGAATGTAATCCCGAAATCTCTTAGCCTGGATTGGAGCCAGTCTCGCATTTGTCCTCGCCACCGACAGATCCCTCCAACGATGTCTGCGTGATTATTCCCGCCTATAACGAAGCAGGGATGATCGGCGAAGTATTAGCGGAATTAACCCAATTTCCCTATCGGGTGGTTGTGGTGGATGACGGCTCAACAGACCAGACGTCTGCGGCCGCTCTGCACTATCCGGTGACGGTGTTGACGCACCTCACTAACCTGGGTCAGGGCGCGGCCCTGGCGACCGGCATCCGGTATGCGCTGAGCATCCCCGAGACACGTTTCATCGCCACTTTTGACGCAGACGGCCAGCACCATATCGACGATCTGCGCAAGGCGGTAGCCTGCTGCCGGGAGAGCGGTTTCGACGTGGTCCTGGGATCTCGCTTTCTCCAGGGTGGCGCGGCGCCAGACATGCCTCCCATCCGCAGACTGGCTTTGAAGCTGGCTGTGCGCTTGACTCGTATGAGTACCGGGCTGAACCTGACCGACACGCATAACGGCCTGCGCGTTTTTTCGCGGAAAGCGGCCTCTCGCCTTCAGATCACCCAAGACGGAATGGCTCACGCCTCCGAGATCCTGGCGCAAGTTGCTGCCCAGAAAATGTCTTTCTGTGAGGTTCCCATCACGATTACCTACACCGCCTATTCCAAGCTGAAAGGACAGCCGGTTTCCAACTTCGTCAATATTTTGTGGGACTTGTGGATAGGGAAAATCCGATGAACAATCATTTCGGACAGACCCTGCTCATTTTCGCTCTGGCGTTATTCATCCTATATGTTGTGCGGTTAAGGACGATCCTCACCGACCGGCTGATATTTATTATTGGCGGGATTCTGGGGGTAGCGCTGGTAATCGATCCCAACACTTCGACCTGGGTAGCCAATCGATTGGGTATTGGCCGTGGAACAGACCTGGTTTTCTACCTTTTCATTGTCGCCGGGCTGTTTTTTGCGGTGACCATGATCTCGGAAAATAACCGCCTGCAGCGCCGGCAGACTCGGATCATCCAGCAGATGGCGCTGGATAATCCCAAACAAGGCCCTGTGGAGGTTGGCTCTGAGCCGGCACCCTCTTCGGACTTGACTCCCCATCATTAACTAAATTGGATTGAGGCAACCCCACCCTTGAAGTACCGTCCTTATTTGTATATCTTCGGGATTTTATTCTTGGCGTTTGGCGCAGTTTTACTCAGCCGCGTCCTGGAACCCCCCTTCTTTCGCTATGTCTCCCAATGGATCGGGCGTGAACCTACCGGCAATACCAGCCTGATCTTGAAGAATATCGGGATGACCTCGTTGATTCTTGGGATCCTGGAGCTCTTATTCTCCTGGCAGGGGATCCCGCGATTGCCAGAATGGGGAAGAAGCATTTCAGGAATCAATCGAGATTTTGAAAATTGGCTGAGCAGGATTTTTCGAAACACTATCGATTTCGGAGTTATCGAACCTGTCAAAACCGGATCTCCTGACCGTGGAAGCAGGCTGAATAGGGTTGATGCTCTCTTCGCAGCAACCTTCTTGCTCTTCGCCGTTTTCTTCTACCTTGCAAGAATCCAGGGCGATTTCCCGTATGTATATCTGGGGAGCGACGCCGGCAATATCGCTTCGTTTGCGGCGGCATGGAACAATCCGGGCGCATTTCACGGAGATGCTCTTCTCGGGAATCTGGATAATATCCGGATATACTCTACGATCCATATCCCCCTGCTCAACTGGCTGAATGGCTTCACGCATAATTACAGCCTGGCGATGACGGTGATGCTGATCCCGCACATTTTTATCATGATGTTGGGGTTTTACATCTTCGGCCGGGTGTTTCTGAAAAACCGCTATTGGGCGTTTCTGCTGGCTGTGGTGAATACCATGCCCATCACCATCACTCTGGCCGAAGCCTGGGGCATCATTATGGATCCGGTGCCTCGCTTTACGTTCCAGGCGCTCTTACCCTATCTGCTTTCTCTGGTTTGGATCTGGCGTTTCCAACCGAAGAAATGGCCCATTCTGATGGTGTTCGTGGGGGTGCTGGCGTATGTGCATCCTGTGAGCACGCCGGCGTGGATGGTCGCCATCTGGCTATCACTGTGGATCTTCGTGCCGAAGGATTGGTCGACGCGCAAGAAGGTAGGGGTCATGCTGGGATTGGGATTGACTGCTGTCCTGGTTGCCTTACCGTTTGCTGCGAATTATCTGAGATCTCATAACCAGGGATCTTCGGCGGATTATAGTACCATCTACAATATCATTAAAACATTTTTCCCACGCAACTTGCTCAATATTCCAAATGCAATGGCGGATTTTGGCAAGAATATGGCTCGTTACGGGTTATATCCAGCCTGCCTTGCCGGGTTGGCGATTGTCTGGCTGCTCATGAGGAAGGAACGCAAGAGCTTGCGCCTGATGATTACCTGGATTCTGGGGATCCTGCTCATGGCCGTCGCCATCCCCTGGATCGAGCAGACGGTCGAGCTTTACCTCAGGATGCTCCCCCTCGAAACTGAGCTGGTCCGGGGAATCCGCTATCTGATCCCCTTTATGCTACTCTTCTGCCTGTGGCCGCTGAGCGAGCTGTATCGCAGAGCGACAAAGGCGTGGTTAAGCCGCAGCGTTCTCGTTCTGGGAACGGCTTTAGTCGCGGTATGGGTCGCAATGAACCCGCCTTATCCTGCAATGCTGGCAAAAGCCGCATCTTGTTTTTCTTCGGGGAAGATCGTATGCCAGACGCCGAATGATCTCAGCCTGGTTATCGACGCCATTCGTCAAGACACACCTCCAGGGGCGACGATTTTCTCATCCACAGCGATGAGATCAGAAGAATCCTATGCAATTTTTGTCAGGTATTTATCCCTGCGGCCTCTGGTTTTCAGCTATAAAGATCGTGGGTTGTTGGGATATTCCAATGAAAAGGGGTTGTTGAGCTGGTACCAGGTGAATATCCTTATGGATAAGCTCACGAAAGAAAATGACCGTCAGGATAAATTTGACGGCATGCTGTCTCTCGCCAAGGAATTAGGGGCCGAATATATGTTGATTGATTTTCAAGTTAACCCCCAGGCATATCCGATGGTGGGGGTTAACGAGGTCTATCAAAACAATACGTACAGCTTGCTAAAAATAAATTAGAGCTTCGATAGAAGCTCGGCTTTCTTCTTCTCGAACTCTTCGGGAGTGAGCACACCTTGCTGGCGGAGACGGTCAAGCTGGGTGATTAGCGAAGGAATATCTTCGCCCTGCGGGGGCGCGTCATGATTGTAGGGATGATCGAGGGAGCCCTCTAATGCGACTTTAGCATTGAGCATAGTGGTCTTAAAATGTACAGGCTCGCCGATCGTTTTGAACTGATTGATGCCAAGCTCAGAGGCGGTCAGAATTTCAACGTCGCCGAAGTTGAAAATGCGACCCCAGAATGACTGCGACAGCTTTACGTCATTCACTTTTTCCAGAGAGGAATCGGTGACATTTTTGTTGATTACACCGGCAACTTGCATCACGCGCAAATTGGTGATGATGTACTTCTTATTTGACCAATTCAAGTAATCCTGAAGAAGGCCGATGGCGGGGATCACCAGCAAAAAGAAACCCAACCAGCCAAGAGCCCAAGCCAAAGACCAGATGGCAATCGTTCCGGCAATGATGATGATCGCGAAGATCAGCTCAAATACGATCGACCGGAAGAAGATAAACCAGTGCTGGCGGGTCACCAGCTCCACCTTTTCCTGGGTCCCCAGTAGGCTATTAATATAACGATCGGTCATGATGATTTCCTCCTCTCTGAGTTTGTAATGATTCCTGTGCACTGGAGATCAGCTGATCAGCTCAGCTTTCAAGATTGTAACAGCCTGACCCGCGATGATCACCCGGCTTCCGTCCATCCTGACTTTCAATACTCCGCCTCGGGCTGATGCTTGAAAGCCCATCAGCTGTTCCTTGCCCAGGCGAGCCGTCCAATAGGGGGTCAGGCAGGTATGGGCAGAGCCCGTGACCGGGTCTTCGTTGATGCCTACCGCCGGAGCAAAAAAGCGAGAGACAAAATCAAATCCTGGGGTCTCGGCCGGGCTGGTGACGATGATCCCGCGAGAGGGCAATCGGTTCAGCGCCTCGAAATCCGGTTCAAGCTGCCGCACCGTCTTTTCGTTGTCCAGCTCTACGAGGTAATCGACGCCGTTGCTGCCGGCGTATTTTGGCTGCACTCCAAGGGCATCCGCCAACGCTTGCATGGGCACAGAAGCCGAGACCGGCTGGGCGGGGAAGTTGAGCTCGATCCAGGAGGGATTGAGAGCAGCGGTGAGCAACCCGCTACGCGTGTAGAAGCGCGCTTGCTGGTTGGGTAGGAGCGCGCCGGTTTCCCAAAGAGTATGTGCGCTTGCCAGAGTTGCATGACCGCATAGATCGACTTCAACCTTGGGGGTGAACCAGCGAAGGCGATAGCCATCCTGCTCCGGGCGCAGGAATGCCGTTTCGGAGAGATTCATCTCCGCAGCGACAGCCTGCATCCACCGGTCTTCCTGGGGGGCGGACAGCAGGCAAACGCCGGCGGGATTACCCGCAAAGGGCTTATCGGTAAACGCATCAACCTGATAAATCGTCATAGACATGGTGTAATTCCCTCTGTAGAAATTATTCGGTCGTGTTGTTGTAGAACCAATTGTAGCTGAAATAACCCGCAGGGCTCTCCAGGCGGATCGAAATCTGTGAGAGCCCGGCCAGCTCAGCGGGGATCTTATAAATGGCTGTGAACTGACCGCCCTGCCCAGATTCGGTGCTGCCAACCAGGATGCCGTTGACCCCGCGCGTTCCGATCTTGCCCATGGTTACACTGAAGGTCTGGTTGGGAGGGAAATTTGCCGTCTGGATCGAAACCTGCTGGTCCCGGATGACACTCTGGATGCTAAATGTGGGAATAGTGGCCGTTGAAGATGCGGCGGGAGTTGTAGTGGGAGATGGGGTTAGCGTGGTGGTTGGCGCCGGGGTTTGGGTGGCAGAAGAAGGCGTGGCGGGTGCGTTGGCAAACCAGTTGTAGCTGAAATAGCCTTCCGGGCTTTCAAGCCGGATAGCGATGAGCGCCTGCCCCTTTAATTCGGTGGGAATTGTGTATGTGGCGCTCAGGGTACCACCACTGCCGGAATCGGTCGTGCCAACGACGATGCCGTTCACGCCGTGCGTGCCGATCTGCCCCATGGTTACGGTAAAAACTTGCCCGGCAGGAAAATTGGCCGTCTCAATGCTCACGGATTGGTCTGTTACGACTTTTGTAATCGTAAAGGTAGGTATCGTCCAGGCGTGTACCGGTAGTGCTCCGTTTGCGAGAACTACAGCGACGATGATGATCAAGAAAAAAGCTAATCTGGTGAAATGTTTCATGCTTACCCTCCTGTCAAATAATTGGGGCGCCTGATGCCGGCCTAATTCCCGTCCGGTACTCCCCAGCGGAACTTGCTTTGAAGCATTCCTTCAAGGATTTCTGAGGTCGAAAAAGAGACCTGCAACATATTTTCATAGACACGAATGGCCTCTTCTGCGACCTCGAAGCCCTGCTGGTTGAATGCCCAGAACTCAATATCAACCTCAGCTAGATCGCCTGCCAGGGCTTGAAGCAGCGTCATTAGCATGCGGTGACCGCCGAAAGCGCCGCATCCCCAGAAACCCGTATGAATCACCGGACGAGTGTCTTTTCTGCCCAGGCGCTCGCTCTCTTGCCGGGCTGCCAGGAACCCGGTGTAAGCCGTATTCAGGATGTATGCCAGGTCCTCTCGAATGTAGTCTCCAGATCCGGTGGGTGCTGCCATGGCAAGAATATTTGTTATCGTAGGGAAATCCAGCGGCTTTGTCGCTGATTCAACCTGCGCAAGGGCAGCGTGCTCGAATTCCTGACCGTACAACCCCCTGGGTCTGCCGGCAGCCGGGTTGGGGGAAGTATCAAAAGCAACCCGGCGCTGAATGCCTGAAATTGTTATTGGGGAGGGGGTCCTGCCGAAGCCAACCGTTTGGGGGGCATGCCCGCATGCCACCAACGCTTCGCGCAACGAGCCCAAAATCGGATGTTCAGCAACCTGAAGCTCATCTTGAGCCATGAGGCTGGAACTATAGTATCTGAATAATTGGGCGTCCGCGAAATTCACGTGCCAGGCGGTTGAGCCCGAGTCTGCCGAGAGACCATAGGTGTATGTGCCGGGATGGATGGCAAAACGGCCGCGAGCAGGAACCCGGCGGGGAGGGGGCTCTACTGCCCATCGGCGATAGGCAATCTGGCCCTCGAATGGCGCCTCCGAAGAACATGCCATCTGGAAGATGTGCAATTTCTTGGGATCTTGCCACCGCGGCGGGTACTGCCGCATCAGCACGCCGGCATCGAAATCGTAGCTCGATATTGGGTTCATTTACTCTTCGAAATAATGAAAAAGCAGACTGTCTATATTATATCCTGCTGGGCGGATTAATAAATGGAAATGATTATTTCTCGAGACCTGAGGGGTATAATCGGGAAGTTTCAATCCTTGCTATCGAATACTTCGCTCTGGATGACCGATGAACCAAACCACACAATTGATGACCTGGAAGATCGCCGCGGGTGAGAAATCCCCACTGCAGCTTGTAGATCCCCAATACCAGGCATCCACGCTCGATCAATTATCTCAGATCCTACCCATGGGTGTATACACCACCTTCCGCACCTTCGATCGAGTGCGCGCGCTGTGCCTTGATGACCATTTTTCACGGCTTGAAGAATCGGCGCGGCTTGTGCACAAACCCATACAGCTTGAAAGATCCAGGTTGCGCCGGGTAATCCGGGAAGCACTCGAGAAATTCACAGAAGGGGAGGCGCAAATCCGCGTTACCCTGGATTTACAGGATGAGCCTGGAGCTGTGTATATTACCCTCGAACCCCTCCGGCTCCTATCACCCGATCAATATCGAGACGGCGTACGAGTGATCACTCGTCCTATCAAACGGCGGAACCCACGCGCTAAACTAAGCCGATTTATCCGTGAAGCGGATCGGTTCCGGCAAGAGATGCCGGAAGGTGTTGAAGAAATCATCATGGTTGACGACCAGGGGAGAATGGCGGAAGGTCTGAGCAGCAATATCTTTCTGGTAGAGAAGGGTGTGATCTGGACGGCCGGGAAAGGGGTGCTCCAGGGGATTACCCGTGCGTTGGTATTAGAAGCCGCCGTGCGCGCGGGTATACCGGTCCATTTTGAGGCGCGCACTAGAGCATCCCTGGTAGAAGTAGAGGAAGCCTTTATCACCAGCTCAACACGTGGAGTCTTGCCGGTGATTGTCATTGACGAACAGAAGATTGGCTCTGGCGCGCCGGGGCGGGTAACGCACTGCCTGGCTGAAGGGTATCAGCATGAAATCCAACAGAGGCTCGAACAAATCTGACCGAGCCTCGTCTCAAGTTTCTGCGCTTTGGAAACCATCGGCTGCCTTCAGAAAGGCCGCCGGGCAGCCAGGCTGGCAATGGCTTTCTCGTTTCCGCGATCGTTGGTAAACCATCCCTCACGGTAGGCCAGGATGTCCCAATCCCAAAAGCTTGTCAGCAGCTCGCCCTCGTCGAGCAGATATTCGGGTGCGATGTCGGGACGATCTCGCAGCATACCCTGTGTGAGCGTCTCAACCAGCAAAATTCCACCTGGCTTTAATATGCGGCGAAACCCGGGCCAAAGCTCTCTTTCTAGATAGTAGAAATTTAGGATGACGTCGAACTGCCCTCTGGGGAAAATCAGGTGGTTGCAATCGGCAACCACAGCCTGGATTTCGGGGAATCTCTTCCTGGCACGCTGCACGGCGATCGAGGAGATATCTACCCCAATCACCTGCAAGCCATTATCGATGAGAAACCCCGCGTTGTAGCCTAAACCCATGGCCAGGTCAAGGGCTAATCCTGACGCAGGCAACAGGCCGGCGTGCTCGACGAGAAAGTCGCGTGGCCCGCTTGGCGAGGGACTCTGATCACCAAGGTAACGCTCATTCCATCGCTGGGCATCTTCTAACGTCATGCTTCACCCTGGTTTGTGGCTGCCTCGAGAAGCAGACACCAAAATTCCGAAGATCGCAACTCCGGTGGATACTAAGAAACTCCAGTGTATACCGTATATCAGAGCTGTATGAGGATCGCTTACCGGAGATATGGATTGGAATGTCGTAAATAAGGCCCCTGCCAGGCCTACGCCCAGAACCATCCCCGAATTTCTGGCGGTTGCCAGCACTCCCGAGGCGATTCCCTGGCGATTTTTGGGAGCTGACCCCATGAGAGCATTGGTATTCGGTGAAATGAAGATGCCTGTACCCAATCCGAAGATGGCTAAACTCAAGAGGAGTAGCCAGGTGGGGGAAGCCAAATTAAGGTGCGAGACAAGGTACAACCCAACAGCCATGATCGCCATCCCCAACGTGCTGAGGAATTGAGACCCGATACGGTCGGAAAGGGTTCCGCTCAACGGCGCAGAGATTGCCATCACCAGAGGCTGCGCGGTGAGGATCAAGCCGGCCTCACCGGGTGTAAAGCTGCGTCCCTGGATCAGATAGAACGGCATCAGAAATACGATGGAATACAGGCAGAGGTAATTGATCACGGCGCTGGCTGTGGCGGTCGTGAACAGGTGGCTGCGAAATAAGCTCAGATCCAGGATTGGGCTGCGGATGCGGCTCTCGATGATCACGAAAACAGCCAGCAAGAACAGCGCCAATGCGAATAAGCCCAGGATCGGAGGAGATAACCATCCCCAGGTCTCTCCCTGGTTCAGTGCGAACAGAAGCGCGACCAGCCCGCCTAAAAAAATGGCTGCTCCAGGCAGATCGAAAGGCTCAGGGGATTTATCGGATTTGTCGGCAGGGATAAAGTGGAGGCTCAGCAGCAACGCCAAAATTCCGATAGGCACGTTGATAAAAAATACGGCTCGCCAGCTAAACAGATCGGTCAGCCAGCCGCCCAGAGATGGGCCAACCGTTAAACCCAGGTAGGTCATCATAGCTTGCAGGCCGAGGGCTTGACCGCGCTGCGCGGCGGGGAAATTACTCGTCAGAATAGCCGGCGAATTGGCAAACAACATGGCCGCGCCCAGGGCTTGAATTGCCCGCCAAATGATCAAGATGTGCACATTCGGCGATAAACCGCTAAAAGCAGACCCCACTACGAAGATGATGAAACCCAGGTTGTAGATCGACTTGTGGCCGTGCAGGTCGCCCAGACGCCCAAAACTCAGCAGTACGCCGCTGACGACGAGAAGATAAATCGTCACCACCCATTCGACAGTTGCTACATCGCTCTTAAAAGTGTTCTCCAGTACCGGAACCACGATGTTGGCAACACTGCCGTCCAGCGCAGACATAAATGTGCCCACGCCAACCGACAGCAATATCCACCATTTACCGTCGATGCTCTTTACGCTACGCCGATCCGAATCGCTCTCGGCAGGAGAACTGCGCATAGGCATGACTACTTCTACAGACTATTTACCCATTACCCTTGAGGATCAAGATTCTGCAGATATTCGATCAAGAGACGCACGCCAAACCCGGTTGCTCCCTTGGGGCAGTAAGGAAGATCCTCATTTGTTGTTGCCGTCCCGGCGATATCCACGTGCGCCCAGGGAACGGCATCGTCAACAAACTGTTTGAGAAAAATACCCCCAAAGATTGGCGCGCCCTCGCGCCCACCGGAATTTTTGATATCCGCCTCATCGCCTTTGATCGGTTTGAAATAGTCTTCATCCAGCGGTAGAGGCCAGACACGCTCGAAAGTTGTTTCACCGGCTGCGGTTAATTTGCCGGAGAGAGTGGGGTCATTGGACATCACCCCTGCGCGGACGTGACCGAGAGCCACGACGACCCCCCCGGTCAATGTAGCCAGATCGATCAAGGCCTGCGGGTGGTAGTTGCGTTGGGCGTAGGTGAGCGCGTCGGCCAGGACCAGGCGGCCTTCAGCATCTGTGGAGATAATCTCGACCGTCTTGCCCGACAAGGTGGAAATGATATCATCCGGGCGATACGATTCGCTGGAGACCATATTCTCGGCAGCGGCTATGATCCCGACCAGGGGATGGGGGAGCTTCAACATTGACGCAGCGACCAGCGTGCCCAGGACGGCCATTCCCCCGGATTTATCGTATTTCATTCCCCGGATGCCGGAGCCGTCTTTTAGAGAATATCCGCCTGTGTCGAAGGTGATCGTCTTTCCGACCAGGACTACCGGGTTCCTTTGACCGTGACTTGCCTGGCCCGGATATTCCAAAATCATCATGCGCGGAGGAGTGCGACTGCCCTGGCCAACGGCGAGTATTGCGCCCGCGCCCATTTCTGTGAGCTGTTTATCATCCAGGATGGTGCATTTCAGGCCGGCGCTCCCGGCAATCTCCTGCACGCGGGCAGCAAGACTGACCGGGTTGATCACATTGGCAGGCTCGTGCGCCCAGGCGCGCGCCAAATTGACTGCGGCGGTCAGGTCTTGCAGGCCATCCAGCTCGGCTTTGATTGGAGCGTCAGGTTGGCTGGTCACCAGGGACACTCGCGCGATGCGCTTCTCTTTTTTGTCGGATTTATAGCGGTCGAAATTAAATGCGCCAAGCTGCAGCCCTTCGTACAACGCCCGAACCGGATGGCTCACTTGCAGAGCCTGCAGTCCGTCCAGGTCGATGCCGGCTTCGGGATGGTCATTTTTGTCCAGCCAACGGGAGATGGCGCCGCCTGCGCGACGGATGGTTTCGGCATCGATTTTGTCCGCCTGTCCCAGTGAAACCCTCAGTAAGGTTTGTGTACTGCCATCCTGAGCGATCTTTTGTAGAAGAGCGATCTCTCCGGGTTCTTTACCCGGCTCTCCCAAACCTGGTTTGGCTGGAGCGGGCGCCAACTCAATCCACAACTGCCCTCTCCAGGTGGTACGCGTAATTACCTCTATGGATAAATTGTTATAATCTGCAAGATTGAACATGTAATGATTTACCTCCCAAATTTCATGTCAACAGCATTCTCCATATTCCAATCCATGGAGCGGATATGAAAAGCCTGGACAAGTATACTGCAAAAGAATCCAGCCCTGGTTTTATTCTCCCAATCTCAACCCTGGATTTCCCAAACGATGATTTCCGGCGGGCAAAGAAAGCGCACCCGTGGGGCGGCCATGCCTTCCATCCCTATGCCTCGGGTGACGTACAGGGTCATCTCGCCGACCTTATACCGGCCGGCCTCGAACCTTTTTCCATATAGCGACCCGGTAAACACCGCCCCAAACAAGGGCAGGCGTACCTGGCCACCATGGGTGTGACCTGAAAGCTGCAGGTCGACCCCGGCTGCAGCAGCCTGCGGAGCCAGATCGGGTGAATGGTACAGCAACACGGTAAACCGCTCCGGTTTCTCGGGCAGCAGGCTGGAAAGATAAGCGCCATCTATAAATGGTTTGTGGGTGCAGGAGACGCCGACCAGGTCGAACTCCTGGTCGTGCAGACAAAGGGTTATCTTTTCGTTTTTCAGCCAGCGGATGGGGAGTCCCTCCAGCAGAGACGGCAAGACGTCGGGCAAATCTACGGCAGGGCTTCCGCTGACTGCATAAACCCCCAACGGAGCCTGCCAATCTTTCATAATCGCCCGTGCTGCTTCCCAGGCTTCTGGATCGCGCAGATACGACAGGTTAATGAAATCGCCCGAAAATAAGATAACATCGGGATGGGTCTCTTGGATGATCTGATTGATCTGTCGTTCGCGAGCGGTGATGCGCTCGACGTGTAAATCTCCGATATGGAGAATGCGCAAGCCTGGATTGAAATGGTTTTTCCCAGTATGCAAAGCCTGGCTGGTAAGCCGGATATGGTGAGGTTCGATCCAAAAAGCATATATGACGAGAATCGTCCCGATCGCCTGAAGAGGGAAAGCGATTGATACTGGGAGCAGGGCAATGATCAGACGCAGGATTGCCAGGACGAGGGTAGAAGGTTGGGAAGGACCGAAGGATTTCTTGAAACGCGGTAAAGAAGCTAAAAGGCCCCAGTCCACCAGGTAAAAGATCCAGAGGAAAAATCCGTCCAACCAGCGGCCCAGGTAAGGCAGCATGGCCAAAGCCAATAAAAGAACGCCAAAAAGGATTGGAGATAGATTTTGCATCGCTTGAAAGCGACGCAGAAGGTGATCGAAGCCGTTTTCTGTAGTTCCCGGAAAGGAAGAACGTGTAGAAAAATCTTTTGGTTGCATGATAAAAACGGATTACCCCAATTTCATTCAGGTTTTGTCCCCCATAAGAGCATATAACGGGAAACACATTGAATAGGCCCTTCTTGCAAATCGAGCTCCATGCGGTTTAGGCCACGGTTGAAAGCCTCTGTAGAGATCAGATGCAGCGACGAAAAGGCTTTCTCTCGAAAACTGCGGAGGTCTGTCAACAGATAGGGACGCTCGACAATCTCTTCGATAATTTCGATAAAACCTAAATTTACCATCTGAGATTTCAGTACCGCAATGCGAGGGTAGCGACTCAGCTCAATTTCGATCGTCTCGGGAAAATATACCGACAATGGCATCCTGCGCCGGATAATATCTTCCGAGTCGGTCACAGTGCAGATTTTCCCTCCCTGGCGAAGCACTCGGAAGGCATCATGGTAATACGCCTCCCATCTGGAGATATGGTGGATGACATCGACCGAAAAGACGAGGTCGAAATACCCTGTTGGGAATGCCAGAGATTCGGCGCTTCCAGGGAGAATAGTCAGCATCGGAGAGCGCTGCCGGGCAATCTCGCGCATCTCTACTGAGGGGTCGATCCCCCAGGCAGACGCGCCGCTCTCCTGCTGTAAAGCTAGCAGGTAATTTCCCGTACCACACCCAACCTCAAGGAAGCGTGAGGTGTTATTGAGTTGGCTTCCGGATATCAGGCTGCGCAAAACCTGCGGATGAACCTGGCGGTTCCGCGCGTATTCCTGGGCAATCCGGTCGTAGTCGATTTTAGTGGAACCAGCCATTCTTTAATTTAATCACCCACCTGGATCGATTCATCTCTTACGGTTTCGATTTTGCTGCGGCTACACATTCGTCGCCGCGCAGGCTCATACAAATCACCCCCTGCACCACACCCTCGGTGGCGGCCACTTCACTGGCTTTGAAGCGGATGATCTTTCCCAGGCGAGAGATGATCAGGATGTCATCGTCCGGATTGATCTGCATGGCAGCAATCAGCTTATTGGTGCGCATGGCCGTCTTGCCGCCTCCGCCGGCTGATTTGTTGGGGTTAAAGCCAGACATCAAACGGATCGTACCGTGCCCATCTTCCCCGGCCAGGAAGACACTCGAATCAGGGTAAACTCCGGTAACCGCCACAGGGATATCATCGGCGGCCAATCTGATCCCCAGGACGCCTGCCGGGGGGACCAACTTTTCTGGAAAACGGATGGCGGTCCCTGAACGGGTAGCGATGAACAGATCTGCATCGCCTGGTGTCCAACTAGCAGCTGCCAGAGGTCCAAACTCGCGGACATTGAAGAAAGAGGTCCCTGGTCGCAAATATTCTCCAAAGAGATGGTGCCGTAGGCAGCGGACCATGCCGCGCTGGCTAACAAGGGCAATATACCCGCTGGCTTGCTCGGGTAAGATGGCGATGATGCGCTCATCGTTCTCCAGGGGTAACATTC
>JAMCRR010000188.1 GCA_023381565.1 Chloroflexota bacterium | reverse complement strand
CTGATGCTCAGCCCCGATACGCTTCAGGTCTTCCTCCTCCGCCTCCCACAAGCCTTTGGATTGGGGCATCAGTTCAATTTCGCGATACGTCAAGGCGTTTTCCCGTTCCGATAAAATCTTCACCACCGGATGGGAGGCTTTGAATTTCAACGTAGGAGCAAGCGAAAGGCCAACCTGAGAAGTCAGGTAAAAATCGCCGGTATCCTCATCGCGCAGGAAGAAATCAGCGTGTTTCAGATGCAGGGTGGAGGCAACTTCAGTGAGAAGCATCAGAGTAAGCTGCTGAATGTCGAGGACTGAAGCCGCCGTGCGCGATATGCGCTGGAGCATCAGAGCGGTGTCATATTTTTCTCGGAAGAAGAGCCGGTCGATCCAGAATTGGACTTTATCGCGTACCGGCTGGGTGATGAGAGCGGTAAGGATGGCAACGAATAGAGAGAGTAAGAAGATATGAAATCCAGAAAATGAGCCGAAGAACGAAACGGATAGCGAAATGATCAGGAAGTAAGAAGCGGAGATGAGGACCGTTGGGATAGAATAAAGCAAACCTTTCCGGATGACAACCGAAACATCCAGGAGTTGGTGGCGCTGGATGGCGTAAGACATGAGCAAGGCTGAAAAGACGTTGAAAAGAATATCAACAGGAAAGAAGCGTAGGGGGGTAGCATTTGTGACCGAACCGGCAAAAATGGTCAAGATAACGACCAACAGATAACGAATGCGGTTGCGGTAAAGTGAGTCCTTAGTGCGGCGGTACTCCTGAAGCATAGAGAAAGCGGAGTAGCCGATAAAGATGGTCCACGTAGCTGCGGACAGGTAGAGAGCCAGGCCGTATTGATTATGCAGCTCGCCGTTGGAAAGGTAAGCTGATTGGATGATCAGGCCGAAAGCGTTAGCTACCAGGATGGCGGCATAAACAATATACCCGAGATATGTCATCGACCGGTGGTAGCGATGTAGGAAAGCCTGAACAAATACAAAGAAAGCCACCGGCATGCCCAGATAGCCAATGAGCATGAAACGGTTCCAGAATACTGTGGAGCCCAGGCCCAGGTTGGAAAAGAGCGCTAAAGATCCGAAAGACCAGAGGACCATTGATGCCAGGTAAAAGGCAAAGGTCCGGTGCAGGTGAGAGCGTATGCCCCGTGAGACCAGAATACCCAGCAGTACGCTGTATATGGAAAAAGCAACGAACGATATGAGGGTCGAGATCGTCAGAGTCATGGCGGGTACCCCCGCAAATCGGTTATTGATTAGCCGATTTGCCGGCTGTAAATCAAGAGTTTTTCGATTACCTCATCAGACGCATTCATGTGCGCTGGTTTTAAATGTGCAAGATCTACGCCAGCATCGTGCATTGCTTTCTGATAGGCATCGAACGTACCCGGATTTAACAGCGTGACCTCGAGAGCCTTTTTTTCAATCATCGTGTCGTAATCAGCATAATACGGGTTGCTGGATTTTAACTGCTCGTGGACTTTTACCCTGACCGTTTCTTTATCGACGTGGTCACAGGTTTCGATATATAGGTGTAAGATTGGTTCCCCCTCAGATGTCTCTTTTCGCAGAGACCAATCTTTATACTCAATCCCGGTGTCAACGATTGCCTGCCAGACCATTTTCTCGTCGATGACCCCGGTGAAGCCGGCAAGGTCGATAAAATCCACAGAGCGCCCGGCAAAAACCATCTGCGGCAACTTGATCCCTGCTTCTGAATCCTCCAGGGAGACAAATTCAATCAGATCATGGGTGCGGTAGCGCAGGAGTGGTTTACCATAAAAGTTGGTTATCACCACTTCATAACGCATACCGGGTTGGACCTCATCCATCAAGACTGTTGAGGGCATATAGTCTGGCGCCCGCCGCCACTTCGCCCACTCGGCTTCAGGAATAAACTCGAAAAATCCGCCGTCTGGGAAAAACGTCATCCCCTTTTTTGTCCAGCTTTGAGTGGCGATCGAGCCATCCTCTGTACTGCCGTACTGCTCGAAGGGTTCGACACCCCAGTAATATGAGATTTTTTCCCGGTAGATGGATGTATCCGCGCCGCCACATGGCAAGCCTTTGATTGTCCAGAGATCTTTGGGGAGCATGCTGCGGTGGGCAAGCTTGCTGCGGATAAATCCGCGTATCAGTCGGAAAGCAACCCTTGGATGCAACATCTGGGCGGAAATCTTCGTCGACTGTGCGCCTTCGGCAAACCTTTCACCCATCTTCACAAGCACCACAGACATAGAGCCCAAGATGTCGATGCCGGTTTGCAGGCCGACCTGGAAACCCTTTTCGATCCGCTCCTGGAATTCCATATCTTCGGTTAATTCCAGAGGCGGGATGAAACGGAAATTGAACTGTTCTGCTAACGCTCTCAGCGCGACTCCGCTAATGTAGGGTCGGGGGGGAGTGTTGTAAACCAGCGTATCCCCTTCTTCAATATTTACATCGCCTCGCTTATGGGCTGAAGCGAGGATAACCCCCGCCAGGACATGCTCACCAAGGCGGACGAAAGCCTGATGGGTATAGGGGATCCATTTCATTTTCCCCGAGCGTCCCGATGTATGCGCCCATACAAAGGCATCTTTGTAGTTCGAATGGAGGCGTTTTTCATCGAAGAACTGCTCGTAATCCGGGTAATCAGTGATTGGGACGATTTGGCGAAATTCTGCGGTACTCTTCGGGATCCGATTTCTAAAGAATTTTCTCCCCACATCAATTTTCGAAATGAGATCGATCTGTTCCAATAACAAGCGGTTCTGGATCGTCATATATTCAGCAATGCTTAGATCCAGAAACCCGCAATATTTTGACCAGATTTCGTTCTTTTTTCCCTGACGGAGGAGTTCGGTAGCGGTTGGCATCTAAATCTCCCCGGCAGGTTTTTGAGCCCGGATAATCAACGGTGCAGGAATCCAGGAATGCCTTGCGGTAAGGTAGTTGATTTGTATGGAAGAAAAACCCGCAAGTGCCAGAGCCTCCTTCCATTCTGGCGCCGAATAGACATTGGAAAGAGCGGCTGCCTCAGAGCTGGCACGCGCAAAACCTTCGCCAGGAAGGAAATATAAAAAGGCAGCTGCACGAATCGCGTGGCTGATCCCTGGTAGCTGCCATATTGGCGATCCCGCAACATCGCCGATGGCAAGCCGCCCGCCAGGTTTAAGCACGCGATGGACTTGAGCGAGAAATTGGGGGACTGATAGGTGATGGGTTGCCAGGCCGCAGAAGACGAGGTCGAAATAATCACTCCGGAAGGGGAGCTCCATGGCTGAGCCGCAGGAGAGCTGTACCGGAGGAGTTGAGTGGTTATGCTCCAATTTCTGCCGAGCTTTACGCAGCATGGCAGGCGTGATATCGAGGCCGTGGATCGATTTAAAAGGCACTCTGGCGTCCAATAGTCTCCGGGGGATGACGGCGGTTCCGGTAGCGATATCCAGAACCACCTCCCCTTCCACAATTTGAGCGAGTTGGATCAAACGGTCCACAAAGCCCGTGTAGTCCATCCCCCAGAATCGATCCAGCTCACTACTGACCTTCTCCTCGTAATGAGGCGCCATTTCGGTGAATGCCTCAGTGATGATCTTCTTCTGTGACATCATTGCTTAATTCGCAAAGGAATTCCTCCGATCATGCCAGAAGAGAGTGTGAGAGGCTAAGGTCAAACCCGCAAGGGTAGTCTCAAAAATAAATCCCAGCCAAAGACCCCACGGTGAAGCATTGATAAATCCTGACCTCAAAACCACTCGCAACCAGTGTTGATATTCAATTGAGATGCAAAATACCGATGATGATCAGGCAAACCAGGAGAAAAACAACTTATCACAATCATACACTAAACCGGCAAATCTCTCCTTTCCTGGATTTGGCGGCTTATCGACGACGTTCAACGATATATAAAGCTAACTCACGCAAATATTCGCGTTCTGGGTTTCGGGGCAGATCGTCCAAATTTTGTATACCGCGATGTACGAATTGGTCGGCTTCGTGATAAGCCATCTGGATCGAATCGCTGTTGCGGATCGATTCGACCAACTTTACGCCGGTTTTGTCGAAATCCTGGCAGTCTGGATCTAAGAGCGACTTCACTCCCTGATCGTCAGGATGGTTTTCAATATAGTACAGTGTTGGGAGGGTGATGATGCCCTGGCGTAAGTCACTCCCGACCGGCTTCCCGACCGTCATCTGCTCGCCGGTAAAATCGAGGATGTCGTCGATGATCTGGAAACCCATGCCGATCTCGTACCCAAACCGGCGCATGGATTCGCGCTCGGTTTCACCGGTCTCACTGATCAGGGCTGCGGCCTGGGTCGAGGTTTCAAAAAGGGAGGCAGTCTTTGCGTAGATGCGCTTGTAATAGCTCTCACGCGTAACCGGGTGATGGGTGGCGAAAAGCTGGGTAATTTCGCCATTCACGATTGTGGTCAATGTTTGCGAAAATAGTTGCATCACGGCCACAGAGTTGGTGGCTGCAGCCATTTTGGCAGCCCGGGCGAAGATAAAATCACCAGCCAGTACCACAGCCCCCGGCGACCAGCGAGAGTTCAGAGTAGGGTTCCCTCTGCGAAGCAGCGAGCTGTCGATCAAATCGTCGTGCACCAGAGTGGCAGTGTGGAGAAGTTCGATTGCAGATGCCAGCGTGATCGCTCGATCTGGGTCGGCTCCCAACATGCGCCCCGTCAGCAGGGTCAAAGCTGGGCGGATGCGCTTGCCTCCCGAGGAGAGAAGCAGATCTAAAGCAGCGTGGAGCTCAGGGTGATAGTCGTCTGCCTGCGCAAGCATCTGCTTTTCAACTTCACGGATGCTATCTTGAACTGCATTGAAGAATGTGGTCTGGGTCAATCGGTATTTCTCCATCCAAAGATAATTTCGGCGTTGTTCGTAGTCTGTTCTGCCACTATCGACAGGGGGATGTTCTTAAGCAGGCTGATTTGCTCGGCGATCAATCTGATATTTGCTGGCTCGTTTCTCTGCCCCCGAAATGGATGGGGCGTTAAGAAAGGGGCATCAGTTTCAAGGACGATACGCTCGATCGCAATCGCTTTGATAATTTCCCTCCGCTCGTTCGCATTTGAAAATGTAACCGGTCCTCCGACACCGATAAGGAAATTATAACTTTGTGCACGGAACGCGTCATCGAGATTCCCCTCAAAAGCATGCAGAATTCCCGGGCGTTCAGCTAATGGAGATCTGTCAGCCGCCAGGCCTGACTGCCACTGCTCGAGGACCGCCAGCAAATCACGGATCGATTGGCGGCTGTGAAGGATGACCGGTAGACCGGCCTCGGCGGCAATTTCGAGCTGCCGGGATAAGATCTCTATTTGGATCGCACGAGGGGTTCGATCCCGGTAATAATCCAATCCGATCTCCCCGACAGCGCAAACGCGGGGCGATTGGATTATTATCCGGAGCTCATCTGGGGTGGCGCCATTCCATCCGGCAGCATCATTTGGATGAACCCCGACCGCAGCGTATACACCCGGAAGCGTATTAGCCAGATGGATGGCGTTGCGGCTGGTCGCCAGATCGATCCCTGGATTAACAATGCGGGTAACGCCTGCCGCGATGGCCCGAGAAAGCACCTCATTACGATCAGCGTCAAAATTTTTAAAGTCCAAATGGCAGTGCGTATCAGTGAGTGAGAACACCTATCTTAATCCCGCGATGCGTAAACCATCTTCGATAATCGCCTGCACATGCTCTTGATGAGTTGTCTCGGTATAGACCCGCATGATCGGCTCTGTACCCGAGAAACGGATTAACAGCCATCCCCCGTCTTCCAGGCAAAACTTATACCCGTCTGTAGTGTTCAACCCGGTGACTTTTTCTCCGCCGATTGTAGCCGGCTTAGCATCAAGGATGCGCTGCTGGCGTGATTTCCGGTCACCCTCGAATTCAGTGTCTACCCGTTCGTAATAGTGCGGCCCAACCTTACTGAACAAGAGGGAGAGCAGCTCCGCAGGTTTGGCATTCAGCTTCACCATCATGTCGAGCAGGTACAGGCCCGCCAGAATTCCATCTCGTTCGGGGACGTTGCCGCGGAAAGCATACCCGCCAGATTCCTCGCCGCCGATCATGGCGTTGGTCTCGATCATCTTGGGAGCAACGAATTTGAAGCCGACGCCGGTCTCGTAGACCGGTACGTGATACATTTTACCGAGCTTGTCGAGCATGCTGGTCGTTGAAAGCGTTTTGACGATCGCGCCTCGCTCGCCGCGCACTTCCAGGAGATAATATGCCAGCAAGGCGTACACTTCGAGCTGGTTTACAAAATTACCGTTTTCATCGCCTACTCCCAACCGATCGGCATCTCCATCGGTTACGATCAACACATCGTCGTGGTTCGAGACTGTGGCAGCCAACCCCACGTCAACGTTAGGTGGGATCGGCTCAGGCCGGGTCATTTCGGGGAATAGGGGATTGCGATGATTGTGGATCTCGGTGATCCTGGTTTTACCTCCTGAGAGGAGACGGGTGAACCACCCTGCGCCATTTCCCCACATCGGGTCAACCATCACTTTCAACCCTGCATCTCGAATGGGGTTTAAATCGATCAGCTGCTTTAAATGCTCGATATAGGCAGACGATGGATCAAAACGAACCAGCAATCCCTTCGATTCCAGTTCATTCTGGGGGAAGCGTTTGACTTCCCCAACCATGCCGGGGATCAGCTCTTCAATTTCTTTCAATCCATCTGGCGCAATAGCCCCACCATTCTCATCCCGGACTTTGAAACCATTATCCGTAGGAGGGTTGTGAGAGGCGGTAATATTAATCGCACCGGCGGCTTTTTGGTTTACGACCGAGAAGGCGATGACCGGGGTGGGGGTGGCGCCATCTGTCAGGTAAACACGCAAACCGTTCGCACATAAGACTTCAGCGGCTGCCCCGGCAAAATATTCCGAATCGAAGCGCTTATCGTGGCCTACGACAACCCATTCGCCTTTCTTTCCGTGCTTCAACAGATAGGAGGCAAAACCCTGTGCACAGCGGCGTACGTTATCAAAAGTATAATCTTCGGCTATTCTGCCTCGCCACCCATCGGTGCCGAAGGTAATATTTTGAGACATAACGCCTCCGAAAAGTGAGAATCATAACAATTAAACCTATTATATCAGCGGATGGATTCTGAGAAAAGAGGATTTTATTGATGGGAACATGCTATAATCCTGACAAAATTTGTCTGATGTGATGAAGATTTTATGATGGACTTATCAACTAAAATTTACCTGGATTATGCAGCCACTACGCCGGTCGATGAACGCGTGGTCGAAGCCATGTTGCCCTATTTCTCGCGAGACTTCGGCAATCCTTCCTCAGTCCATGGGTTCGGGCAGCAGGCAGAGGCGGCTCTGGAAAACGCACGCGAGCGGATTGCCTCGGTGCTGCAAACCAGTGCGAGCGAGATCGTCTTCACCTCTTGCGGCACCGAGAGCGACAACCTGGCTTTGCGCGGGGCAGTGTTGTCTCAACGCACACAACGGGGGGCTAACCACCTGTTGATCACCCCAGTAGAGCACCATGCGGTGGGACATACCGCCGAACAACTCGCTCGTTATTATGGATTCGAGCTGGAATATCTACCCATAGACCAATACGGATGCGTCGATCCTCAGGATGTAAAAGCCCGGATTCGTCCAGATACGGCGCTGGTCTCGGTAATCTATGCCAACAACGAGATCGGGACGATTAACCCTGTGGATGAGATTGGCGTGGTCTGCAGAGAGCACGGCGTGCTTTTCCATACGGATGCCGTTCAAGCGGCTGCCCACCTGCCAATCAACCTGGAAGCCGCCCAGATCGATCTCCTGGCGATTGGAGCGCACAAATTCTACGGCCCAAAAGGGGTCGGCGCTCTATTTATCCGCAAGGGGAGCAATCTCGTGCCATCTCAAACGGGTGGAGCGCAAGAATATGGCATGCGCGCCGGCACGCAGAACATTCCCTATATCGTTGGAATGGCTGAAGCCCTGCGCCTTGCCAGGCTAGAGCGCAGCGAGCGTTCCGGTAAGCTGATCCCGATGCGAGACCGGCTGATCGGGCAAGTATTGGAGGAAATTCCCGGAGTGCGCCTGACAGGACACCCCGAGCGGAGATTGCCAAACCATGCCAGTTTTGTTTTTGAAGGCGTCGATGGGAATACATTATCAATGATGCTGGATGGCGCCGGGTTTGCCTGTTCATCCGGGTCGGCGTGCAAAACGGGGAACCCCGAACCCTCGGGTGTGCTGCTGGCGTTGGGTTTAAGCCCTGCCTGGGCATTAGGATCACTGCGTGTCACCCTGGGAAAAGGGACGACTCCCCAGGAGGTGGACCAGTTCTTGAGTGTTTTGCCCGGAGTCGTAGAACGCGTGCGCGCACTTCAAGGATGACCGTGAACAATCGGGGCGTAAAAGTCGTCGTGGCGATGAGCGGAGGCGTCGACAGCTCGGTTGCTGCTGCACTTCTGGTTGAACGCGGCTACGATGTGACCGGGATGATGCTGCGCTTATGGAGCGAACCCGGCGCGGAGGAAGCAAATCGGTGCTGCACCCCGGATGCCATGGGGTTGGCGCGCAAAGTGGCTGATAAACTAGGGATTCCTTTCTATGCACTGGACGCAAAAGCAGAATTTCACAACACCGTCGTCCGATATTTTACCGATGGATATTTAAAGGGGGTTACGCCTAATCCCTGCCTGGTCTGCAACCGGAATATCCGTTGGGAATTTCTGCTGAACCGGGCGCGCGCTTTTGGGGCGGAGTTCCTGGCCAGCGGGCATTATGCGCGTATTCACAGGCGAGAGGATGGGCGATTCGAGCTTTGGAAAGGTATCGATCCCCACAAAGACCAATCCTATGCCCTAAGCATGCTCCACCAGGAGCAGATTGCCCAGACCCTTTTCCCGGTTGGCGAATTCACTAAGCCTGATATCCGGCAAAAAGCCAGAGATTTTGACCTGCCGGTCGCCGAAAGGGCAGAAAGCCAGGATCTGTGTTTCATTGGCGACCGGGATTACCGCCGCTTCCTGAACGAACATGCCCCAGATGCGACCCACCCAGGATTGATCCGTAACCGCAAAGGGGAAGTGATTGGGAGACACAACGGATTGGCTTTCTACACGATCGGGCAGCGTAAAGGCCTGGGAATTGCCTCCCCGACTCCCCACTATGTACTGGAGAAAAACCTGGCAACGAACGACCTGGTTGTGGGTAAAGAGGATGAGCTTGGCCAAAAAACGCTGGTAGCTCATTCGGCCAGTTGGATCCTGGGGGAAGCACCGGGCGAAACTTTCAGTGCCCAGGTGAAAATCCGCTACCGGGCTGAATTTGCATCCGGGATGGTCTTTCCGCTCGATGCGAGCCATTTCCGGATTGAATTTGACGAACCTCTCCGCGATATTACCCCCGGACAGGGCGCAGTTTTGTATAATGGAGAGGTGTGCCTGGGTGGAGGTATCATCCAGGAATCATTTGAATGAGTTTACCCCTCATTACCAGGAGCTGCTATGACACTGCCAACATTGTTCTTCGGGGTTTTGCTCTCTTCGCTGTATGGCGCAGTCTTTCATTTGTGGAAAGATGGAGGCCTGCCCCGCTTGTTTCTATTCCTGGTATTGAGCTGGGCAGGTTTCTGGATCGGGCACCTGCTGGCGAACCAGTTAGGGTGGACGTTTGTCAGTGTGGGCACGCTGCACGTCGGGCTTGCCACCCTGGGCAGCCTGGCATTCCTCGCGGGTGGATATTGGCTCAGTCTGGTTCAGGTACAAAGGGAATAAAAAACTCTCCTCATTTTATTGAGGAGAGTCAATTTGGCCTGTTTTTGGATTATACGAGTTTTACTTGTGCAGCTTGCAAGCCTTTGGGCCCTTTTTCGATGGTGAACTCTACCTTCTGGCCCTCTTCCAGGTTGCGAAAACCCTCGGCTTGGATGGCAGTGTAGTGGACAAAGACGTCCGGCCCACCCTGTCGCTGGATGAAACCATAGCCTTTGCTGGAATTGAACCATTTGACTGTGCCGGTTACACGTTCGTTCATTTTTATGACTCCTGACTTGTGGAAAAGAAAAAGAAAGGGTTGGGACTATGGCAGACGTGATCCAGCACCGTTCGCGGTTTATTGGCCAGGCCAGGCCAAAACGAAAACACCGGCCTGAACAAGAGTTCTGTTAAGACCGGAGACCAACGAGACATTGGGTGAATTCACTTGCCATACGAGATACATTATTTTAGCAGATTTGAGTATACTTTGTCAAGTTTTTCTAATATTTTCTTGCTCCATCAAGGAGAATATACGATTTGAACCCGAAGATGCATGGGATAGATGCCCAACCGGGCGATCTGGCGCAATTAGTTGGCCTGAGCCATAAGAATTTCATCCTAACATTAATTCCCGGAGCTGAGTTCCAGACCCACCGGGGAGTATTGAAACACGATGATTTGATCGGCAAGCCCTGGGGCAGCCAGGTATTTAGCCACATGGGAAGCCCTTTCTTTTTGATGCAGCCGTCTCTGGCGGAGTTGCTGCGTGGAATTCGTCGCAATACTCAGATTCTGTACCCAAAAGACATCGGGTTCATCCTGGTGATGCTGAGCATTGGACCGGGCCAACACATTCTTGAAGCCGGAACAGGCTCTGGCGCACTGACGACTGCCCTGGCATACGCAGTTGGCGCTGAAGGGCAGGTGACCAGCTATGAAATCCGCCCAGATATGCAACGCCTGGCAGAGAAAAATCTGCAGAGGGTCGGTTTGGCCGAACGGGTGCGGCTGAAGCTGGGAGATATCGCTGCCGGATTCGAGGAAACCGGGGTTGACGCGCTCTTCCTGGACGTGATCAACCCTTACGACTTCGTCTCTCAGGTGCGCAAGGCCCTAAAACCCGGGGGCTTTTTTGGGAGCATCCTTCCGACAACCAACCAGGTCACGCGCTTGTTAGGAGCTTTACGCCAGCAGCATTTTGCTTTTATTGATGTGTGTGAGATCATGCTGCGCTACTATAAGCCTGAACCAGACCATCTGAGGCCGACCGACCGGATGGTCGCGCACACCGGCTATCTGGTATTTGCCCGACCTGTGCTGGTAGCTGAGGATAAGCGTGGCGAAGAATTGGAAGAATTATTCGTTGAAACTGGCCTTGGCCCTTTATAATTGAAAATCGGTATGAAACCAATCGACCTTAATGATTTGACCGAGACGGCAATTCGAGGATTGTTAAATCCCGAGCCAGACTCGAGATGGGTGGGTAAAATCGATCCGGCGACCCGGCAACCCACCATCGAAAGCTATAAATTCGCTGCGGTGCTGGTGCCATTTGTCTGCAGGGACAAACAATGGCATCTATTGATGACCCATCGGGCAGAAACTGTGCAGGATCATAAAGACCAGGTTTCCTTTCCCGGAGGAGCAGCGGAGGAGGGCGATCTCTCGCTAGCCGCAACTGCTCTGCGAGAAGCCCATGAGGAAATTGGATTGAAGCCGGAAGATGTGAACGTATTGGGTTACTTGCCCGATATTCAGACACATACTCGATACGCCATCACTCCGGTCGTTGCGGCAATTCCCTGGCCCTATACTTTTATTCTCTCCCCGGACGAAGTGACGCGCGTTTTTACCATCCCTCTGAACTACCTGGCAGAACCTGCTAATCATGAAGAGCGCCTGTATTCTCCGCCAGGCCGGAGGGAGAAACGGCCGGTGGTCTTCTTTCGGCCCTTTGATGGCGAAATCTTGTGGGGTATCAGCGCAAGCATTACGCTGCAGTTGCTCAAAACCTTGTTATAGAGATGGGTTTGGATAAAAAGAGGCGACCCATCCGGTCGCCTCAGTATTCCAAACCAAAAAAACTCTGACAGCGGTACTAACCTTCGCCCTCTTCCCCTTCTTCCTCTTCCTTCTTCCCGCGTTCGGCAAGTTCGGGCTCTGCAGCGGTTGGAGCGGCAGCGACCTCTTCGACTTCTTCCTTTGCCAGGGTAACGACGGCGATCATTTCATCCGGCTGGTCAAGGACCTCGACCTTATCGGAGACCGCAATATCGCGAACGTAGATGCCATCGCCGATCTCCTTGAGAACGGAGGCGTCGACCACAAAACGCTGCGGTAAATCTTGCGGTAGAGCTTCTACCTCCAGCTCGCTTAAGCCGGTGACGATAATCCCGTTGAAGTCTCTTACTGCTGCGGATACTCCCTGCAGCTCGATACCCACCTTCGCGCGGATTTTTTCCGTCAGTGAAACAATCTGGAAATCGACATGCAAGAGAGTCCCCCGAATAAAATCTTTTTGTTTCTCGCGCACCAAAGCCGATTGCTCCTTACCATCCAGCTCAATGGTCGCCAGGCTGGAAGCCGTCAGCGATGCCAGTACCCGGCTAGCTTCGTGCTGATCCATCATAATCGGGGTTGGATCAATGTGATGGCCATACAACACACCGGGTAATTTCCCCTGGCGGCGTAAGGCGCCCACCTTTTTGCCCGTCACCGTACGGTGCTCGGCTTTTACAACGACCTTATCCATAAATTCCGTCCTTTGAGCGCCTCTCACCCCACAACAGGGTTACCTTCGCTCGATTAGAATAATGCGGCTTTCACCGTGGATATATTCCCGGTTGGATAGCTTTCCATCCGGCAATGGGTGATTGTATTCTGCTTCACCCAGAGCGTCAAGGAGCAGTTCTTCAGAGGTTGTTGTTCAGGGTACTCATTTTCGCTAAAATGTGATAAAAATATTTCTATGCTCCTGGACCGCTTTCAACGTAATATCACTTATCTGCGCGTTTCGGTCACTGACCGGTGCAACTTCCGCTGTGTTTACTGCATGCCTGCTCAAGGAATCCCCCGGCGCTCGCACGAGGAAATCCTGACCTATGAGGAAATTGCTGAGTTTGTCCGCCTGGCAGTCTCGCAAGGCATCCGCCGGGTGAGACTGACCGGTGGGGAACCCCTGGTACGGAAAAACCTGGTTGACCTGGTGAGGATGCTCACCGGAATACCGGGGATCGAAGATCTGAGCCTGACGACCAACGCCTTCCTGTTGGAGGAGTACGCCGCGCCTCTCTCCCAGGCGGGATTGAAACGGGTGAATATCAGCCTGGATACGCGAGATGCGACCAGGTTCTCGCGCATTACCCGGGGGGGATCGTTCGAGAAGGTCTGGCGGGGCATACTGGCAGCGGAAGCTGCCGGGTTGGCACCGATTAAGCTCAATGTGGTTGTCGTGCGGGGGATGAATGACGATGAAATCATCGATCTTGCCCGGCTGACCCTCACGCACCCCTGGCATGTGCGCTTCATCGAGGTGATGCCATTCGGCAATCAGCAGGATTGGGGGAACGGTTTCCCACCCTACCCCCAGCGCTATTTCTCCGTCCAGGAGATGCGCACTGCACTGGAGCCCCTGCAGCTCCAGCCGGTGAGCTCGACGAACCATAACGGCCCTGCTCAGGAGTATCAAATCCCGGGCGCCTCGGGAAGGGTCGGTTTCATCTCGCCCCTGGGAGAACATTTTTGCGATAAATGCAATCGGATAAGGCTGACTGCCGATGGGCGCCTGCGGCCCTGTCTGCTGATGGATACCGAAGTCCCTATCCGCGAAGCGATGCGATCCGGAGAAGAGCTTCTCCCCATCCTGCAGCAGGCCATCGACCTCAAACCCGAAGGCCACGAGCTGGACGAGTTAAAATTCCCTGAAAAACGCAAGATGGCAGACATCGGCGGATAGTAATTCTATATGCCCGAGATATATTATCCGATCAAGAATAAATCTGATGCGGACATTCTATACTTCCTGGATCCCAATCCCGGGGGAGCGCCGGTTGTTCTGCTGCTGCACGGTCTGGGCGTCTCGAGTGAATCCTGGCAGCTGCAGATCCCCAGCCTGGTAGAAGCCGGGTTCCGGCCGATTGCGCCGGATGTGCCGGGGTTTGGCCGGTCGACCTGCCAGGGCGTCTGGAGTATCCGCCGGTCAGGGAAAAGGATGACCTGGCTGCTTGGGAAATTAGGGATCGAACGAGCCGTCCTGGTGGGGATCTCGATGGGGGGAGTATTGGCCCTCCAAATGGCCTTAGACGACCCACAGATGGTAGATCGATTGGTTCTCGTGAACGCCTTTGCACGCCTGCGTTCGGGTCACTGGCAAGAATGGCCTTACTATCTTCGCAGGTATATGACGCTTACCCTGCGAGGCATCGGCCCCCAGGCTGAAATCGTGGCGCAAAGGCTCTTTCCCCGACCCGAGCAGGAGGAACTGCGATGTGCACTTATCGCGCAAATCCTTCAGGGAGATGAACGCGTTTATATGGCTGCCATGCGATCTTTAGGATTATTCGACGTCCAAAAGAGATTGGACGAACTGCACCTCCCCACCCTGGTAATCACCGGGGAAGAGGATACGACTGTTCCTATTGCAGCGCAGCGGGCGATGGCGCAGAAGATCGCTGGAGCCAGCCAGATTATCGTGCCGGGTGCAGGGCACGGGGTAACTGTCGACCAGCCCGAGATCTTCAACCAGCACCTGCTGGAGTTCCTTCATCCAACAGGGCGGCCAGATCCTGAGCATGCGTGACCGGAAGCCGGCAGGTGAACCCTTCGCAAACGTAGGCAGTGGGCCGGCGTTCGATCAGGGAACGCTCGAATAGCAAAGTGGGTGATCCGGCCTGGAGAGGCAGTTCGGAAACGGCAAGGATCGAGCGCGGCCGGTAGGTTGAGCATACGACTTCGATGAGCGTTTGTGTCGCGGGATCTTCCCGCGGTCCCAGGATAGCCACCTGCCGGATGGGACCGGCGGCAAAATCCATCACCGTGAGCCAGTGAGCGAAGGCTTTCGGGTAGCGGGTGGTATACTGCTGGACTGATCCGAGCATCGAGATAGCCTCATCCCGCCAATCACTGTGGTCTGTGAACGCGGTCAGCTGCAGCAGGGCTGCCGCTGCCAGTGAATTTCCGCACGGTGTGGCATTGTCCTGCAAGTTCCTCGGGAGCACAATAAGTTCTTCATTGTCTGTGCAGGTATCGGTAAACTCGCCTCTGGGTCCTCTAAACGTAGCGATCATCGTCGCGGTCAGATCCTGAGCTGCGGTGAACCAGCGCAGGTTTGCATCGGCCTGGTAAAGCGAAAGCAAAGCAATCGCCAGGGAAGCATAATCTTCAAGGTACGCTTCCCGGCGTGCCTGGCCTTGCCTCCAGGAGCGGAAAAGATGCCCATGATCGAGCATTTGGGTAAGCAAGAAATCTGCACAGCGCTGCGCGGTGGCAAGATAGTCCTCTCTATTCAGAAAACGCCCGGCTTCGACAAAGGCTTGAATCGCCAGTGCATTCCAGGAGGTCAGCACTTTGTCGTCGGTTGCGGGGCGAGGCCGGTGAGTGCGTTCAAGCACCAGCCTGCGGCGCAGTCGGGAGAGAAGCGGAGCCATCTCCTTTTCGGGAATATTGAACCGGTGGGAGAGGCTTTGAGCATCGTACGTCTGGCGCAAGATGTTTTTACCGGCAAAATTGCCTTCGTCACTGAACCCGTAGGCAGCCATGAAAATCTCGATTTCCTGCGGGTCTGGGATAAGGGTTTCGATATCGGTTTTTGACCAGAGATAATATTCCCCTTCGCCCTCGCGGCTGTCGGCGTCCAGGCTGCTGTAAAAGCCCCCCTGCGGATCCGCCAATTCGTGCAGCATAAAATCCAGGGTCTGCTCGCAGGTCTCGCGAAATTCCATTGCACGCGTCAGCAGGTAAGCGTGCAGATAAACTCTGGCCAGTTGGGCGTTGTCGTAGAGCATTTTTTCGAAGTGCGGCACTAACCACTTCGAATCGATGCTGTAGCGGTGGAAACCGCCTCCCAGGAGATCGTACATGCCTCCAGCCTGCATAGCTTCTAAATTGTGTACAACAATATCCAACGCGGATTGATTTCCTCGGGTTGCTTGAGTCAGCAAGAACTCCAGCACCATAGGCTGGGGGAATTTGGGAGCCGTTCCCCATCCGCCGTTGGTCCAGTCGTAGCTGTCGATCAAGATCTGTGCGGCGCGAGATAGAAACTCAGGCTGGAATTCGCCAGAAGAAGCGGTGCCGTGCAATGCCTGGCGAAGCTGCAAGCTGTTCTTTTCACCGGCGGCTTCGATCTCCTCCCGCTGGTTTTGCCAAACCTGGGCAACCCCCTCCAGCACCTGGCGAAAAGCAGGCATCCCGTATTCAGGGTGAGGCGGGAAATAGGTACCGCCGTAAAAAGGCTTACCGGAAGGGGTCAGAAATACGGTAAGCGGCCAGCCTCCTTGTCCGGTCATGGCGGTCACTGCATCGATATAAATGGAATCCAGATCGGGTCTTTCTTCGCGATCTACTTTGATGCTCACGAAATGGTCATTGAGAAAGGCGGCAATCTCAGGGTCCTCGAACGATTCGTGCGCCATCACGTGGCACCAGTGGCAGGCGGCGTAACCGATGCTGAGGAATATGGGTTTATCTTCACGGCGGGCTTTCTCCAGGGCGGCTTCGCCCCAGGGGTACCAATCCACCGGATTTTCGGCGTGCTGCAGGAGGTAGGGAGAAATTTCGGTTGCCAGATGGTTTGTCATGAGACAATTATATCTATAAATATTATAAAAATTATAATAAAATGGGGTACTATCCGCATTTTTATAGAGTTTACAGATTTTTTTCGTTGGGATGGCAGTTACGGCTGTCGTTTTTTTCCCCGTAGCGGCGGTCCTGGTGACCGCCTGAGAACCTCCACCCAGGAGGATCGGGACTACAGGGATGAATAGAATAGCCGCCCAGGAAGGACGAGACTACGGGAATGAATCGGATCGACGCCCACGAGGGGCGAGACGATGGATCAGGGTTCCCAGATGAGCTGGTTCAGCGCAAACAGGTAGGGCTGCCCATCGACATATTCAACGCCCACCAGCCAGGTGCGCCAATTCAACTCATTTTCAGGAGGACCCGACCGGTAGAGAGAGTAAAAATTGATATTCTGATATTCCTTCGGCCAGACCGCAGTATACGTGGTTCCACCTACGGCAACATTCTCGCAGTTTTTCGTATAGCTAGCGGTTAGAACATCCAGCAGCTTGGGCAGCACTTCATCTGAAAATGTACCTTTGACCGGCAGACCGCTTCCGGGGTGAAGCCCCCAGTTCGCTGCGTAAGTGCTCTCAAACAGCCATCTCGCTTTATCGGGGGTGTAATTTACGATTGTCCCACCACGCAGGTATTGGAGGTACAGGCCGTGTTTCGGGCTGATGAGCGCAGCGAATTTAGCTCCATCCTTTGCCACGAAGGCATCGGTCAACTGAGCGATTAAGGTGAGGACACGGTTATCGGCGCAAAACGTCGCTGTGGGGATTGCCTGGGAGATGTAGGCATCGTTAATCCAACCCGTTTTTCCACCGGAGAGGCCGACTTCAACCCAGCGGATATTCCCCGCCTGGCTCTGTTTTCCGGTCAAAGAAATATTCCTATCGGAATAGGTATATTTCGCTATGATCAGGCTGGTCGAGTTGGGGCTCTGGCGCACATTCAAAACATCATCCGGCTTTACCAGGATTACCGCGTATGAACCGGTTGAAGCCGGCACGTTGCCTGTCGAGGTCGGAGAGATGTCGAACGGTGTACTCGAGGGGGATAGAATCGGTAAGGGCGAGGGAGTATTGGTTGGACGGTGGGTGGCGCTGGGCATCAAGGTTGGCGAAGGAGGAGTGTTTGCGACCGGGGTAGCTGGCACTGAGGTGGCTGGAATCGGTGTTGCGGGGAGCGGGGTGGGGCTGGCGGTGGCTTGTTCGGGGAGAACAATTACCTTGGCCTGGGTGGGTGTGGCTGCGGGTTGAGCCGTAGATCGAAATGAATAAGCACAGCCCGCTAGAACCATGGCAATCATGATGACCAGGCAGCTGGTAGCATTCAAGGGATGCTTCATAGGACTCCTCCATGATGAACAGACAGTGATGGTGCAGCGTGACAATTCAGGGCAATGATTTGCATACCGTATAAAGGAAAAGCCTTGAAGTGGTTCATCTATGGCTCAGATCTAATTCATTGGATGATCTGCTTCAATTGTATTGGTATCTACTCCACAGACGCTGATGAAGGAGGATAGTTCCCGTTTCAAAGATGATGATTTACATCGTATCTGTGACTTTGGTTAACCCCTCGGGTCGATCGGGATTCATGCCCTTTTCGATGGTGAGCTGCAGCGCAAATAACTGCCCTGGGATGACCGCAACCAGCGGCGTCAGCCATTCGGGAATGTCGGGGGGAAGGGCGAAAGCTACCTGAGAGCGCCGGAGAAGCTGCTCTTCATTTGAAATCATTAAGACTTCTGAGCCGAGATGTTTTAGGTCGCCAACCAGCTCGACCATATTTTCGGATACCGCCCCGCGGGGCGCAATTAAGATCACCGGAAAGCCCTTGTGAATGATTGCGATCGGGCCGTGACGGAAATCGGCGGAGGAATAAGGCTCAGCCAGGGTGCGGGTAAGCTCCTTGATTTTAAGGGCAATCTCAAAGGCGGTTGCATAATTATAGCCGCGCCCGATCACCGTGCACTGCTCCATGTAACGGTATCGCTCGACGTGAACCAGAGGAGGCCCAAGATTATCTAAGGTTTGCTGGATTTTTTCGGGCATCTCCATGAGTTGGCGGATATGGTCGGGATTGTCCTCCAGCAAACAAGAGAACAAGGCAATCGCACCCAGGGAAGCCGTGTAAGTTTTTGTGGCGGCGATGGCCTGCTCGGGGTAGGCATGCAAGGGAAGGACGTAATCGGCTGTCTCAGCCAGGGGCGAGGTGACATTATTGACAATTGCTAATGTCGGGCATCCCTGTCGTTTTGCCTCGGCCAGAACCGCCACAATGTCGGGGGAATGCCCCGATTGAGAAATACCGATCACCAGCGCGCCGGCTAAGCGTGGCGGCTGCTGGTAAAGGGTGAAGAGGGAGGGTGTGGCTAAAGCAACCGGAAGATGGTTGTGAGCGCCAAACAGATATTGGGCATAACGGGCTGCGTTATCTGATGTCCCGCGAGCGGCAATGACGATATAGCGAAAACTTCCTGATAAATTCCCCGCAATCTGCCTGAGATTGCCGGATTCTTGATCGAACAACGTTTGAATGACACCAGGCTGTTGTTCGATTTCCTGTTTCAGAATTGAGTTGGGCATGATTCCTTCGCCTTCTGACTTACGAAGAAAGGGTTAGTACAAATACGTTTATAATTATAACCTGCCATTAATATTGTTCAGTACCTTCTTTCCTTGGTGAGTGTTCTAAGATACAGAAAGCGATTATCATCCCGTGGAATCGTGCTTGACCATCTTAATATCCCCTAAACCTAAGCCCAGGAGAAGCGCCTTATGTTAACCATCGAGAAGCTCGACCATACGAATAAAGCGCAGGTAAACCGCTTCATCCGCATCCCTTTCCGCCTGTACGCCAATTGTCCCCAATGGGTGCCCCCCATGATCAGTGATATAAAAACAATGCTGGATCCAAATAAACACCCTTTCTATGAACATTCAATTGCCGACCATTTTATCGCCGTACGTGATGGTCAGGATGTTGGGCGGATTAGCGTCCTGGAAAACCGCCCGTTTAATAAATATCACGGCACCCACGAAGCAGACTTTTACTTTTTCGACAGTGAAGACGACCAGGAAGTTGCTAACGCACTATTTGATCGTATCTGTGTCTGGGCAAAGGAGCGGAATCTCAACCGCATCGTAGGACCAAAAGGTCTTAGTTTGTTTGATGGCTATGGAATCCAGGTAGAGGGCACTGAGCGGCGCCAGATGATGATCATGATGAACTACAACTATGATTATTATCCACGCCTGGTTGAGACGGTTGGCTTTACCAAGGAAGTGGATTTTGTTTCCTGCTACCTGAGCCGGGAAAGTTTTGTACTTCCTGATAAAATCCGTTTGATCTCCCAAAAGGTCCAGGAAAGAGGCACCTTTAAAGTGCTGAATTTCCGCAATAAGAAAGACCTGATCGCTATCGCTCCCAAGATTGGCGAGGCATACAACAAAACATTCGTGAACAATTGGGAATATTTCCCTATGTCGCCGCGGGAGATCCAATATGTAGTTGACACCATCATTACGCTGGCTGATCCGAAACTGATTAAGATCATTACCCATGGAGATGAAATTGTGGGCTTCTTGTTCGCCTTCCCAGACGTTTCTGCGGCGCTGCAGCGAGCGAAGGGGCATTTAAATCCCATCAGCATTGCAGACCTGTTAATCAATATGAAGCGCACCAGATGGGTTTCTTTGAATGGGGTAGGGATGCTGCCGGAATATCACGGCCGGGGCGGGAACGCGCTGTTGTATTCGGAAATGGAGAAGACGATTTTATCCTACAATTTCTTACACGCCGAGTTAACCCAGGTAGCCGAAACGGCGGTTCAGATGCGCAAAGACCTGATCAATGTGGGTGGTAAAGAGATCAAGAATCACCGCGTATATCAGATGAAAATCTAACCCTCTAATCTCAGAGTTCACAAAGAGCGGAGAGATCAGATTACTTGCGATGAAGGTTTTGATTTTCTAAATCTCTGTGATCTCAGTGAACTCTGCAGTAATTTGGTTCTTTACGCTTCAATTGGGTAAAGCCAGCCGGTGGAGGATCGCAACAGTCTCTGCGGGGCTTGCTTTTTGTATTCTCCCGCGCGACCAATCGATCGTGAAAGGGACCGGGGTAATGCCGGCCACCCCGCCAGGCCCTAAGCGAACAGACAGCAATACCCCGCGGCGCGCATCCGGAGGCGTGGGTTGGTCGAAGAGGGCGTTGCCCAGACTGTAAGCAACGAATGTGCGGTGGTTTCCTCCCGGGTTATCGATCCATTCGCCAGGCTGCAGGACATGTGGGTGGTGTCCGATGATCAGGTCGGCTCCGGCCCCGGCTAACCTGCGAGCGATAGTTACCTGGCGAGGAGAAGGCCCAGGGCTATACTCGGCGCCCCAATGGATGAAAACGACCACCCAATTCGAGCTTTGGCGCGCGTCCCGGACGGCTGCGGCGGCTTGATCTACATCCATCGCAGCAGAGACGTCATCTAACGCAATCATGGAGAGGCTGTGGTGGTTCACCAGCAACCGGGCGGCCTGGGGAAGAGGACCGACAGGAGTCAGATGGTTTGCTTGCAGGGCAGACCGGGTGTCTTCCAATCCCTCCGGGCCGCAGTCCAGAGCGTGGTTATTCGCTAAAGACAGAAGATCTATCCCGGCAGAGGTGAAAGCCTGGACGCCGGCTTGCGGAGCGCGCAAATCGTACGCCTGGCGCACCAGTGGCGCAGAAGTCATTGGCGATTCCAGATTCGCAATGGCCAGATCTGCTGCATTCAGCTCGGGCTTTATCTCCGCCAGGGCAGAGGCCCAATCGCCGGATGTATGCGCCTGGGCGACGCTCCTCCCCAACATCACGTCGCCTAAAAAGGCAATTTCGATGGTTGGATCCGTTCTGATTGTGGAATCTGAGAACGACAGAAAT
This sequence comes from Chloroflexota bacterium, assembly GCA_023381565.1. GTDB lineage: Bacteria > Chloroflexota > Anaerolineae > Anaerolineales > Anaerolineaceae > JAMCRR01. The sequence goes on along the minus strand of JAMCRR010000188.1, from coordinate 2,487 downwards.
ACCAGGCTTAAACAGCAGAGGATCGCCCAGGGAAGTTTCATATATTTAAATGCTCAATCGCCCTCACCCTACCCTCTCCCAGGATAGAGCGGTAAAGGATCTCACCGTATCCAATCCTGGGAGAAGGGAGAGCATTCACCGTCATGGAGAAACAAATGAGGTAGTCCAATCCGGCATTGGCGGGTTCGTGCCCTCCTCGACCTGCGCCTGCCATTCCTCATCGGTCATGCGCTTCTCGCTGGGGACGACGAACTCGTAATACGAAAATACCGCTCCGACGGCTACCCGGTACGGCTGGTCAGGCAGGACGACGAAAATCTTTGCCGGATCTCCAACAGCTTCCGTTAATGCAACCAGCTTGCCGCTCGGGTCGGCGCCGGTGGCAACATCCGCAACCAGGGCGGCTTTCTGATCGCTAAGATCGCGGTAAGATCCGGTTTGCTCGTCACGATCCGAGGCTGCCAGGGTGAGCGCCTCAAGCTCGCCGCCAATGTATCGGATGCGGTCATACGCTTGTTGATCGAGCTGTTCTCCGGCCAGCTCTTTTTCGGAAGAATCTTGCAAGAAGGCCAGCAAATCCGCAAGGTTTTCCAGGTTGCCGCGGGTAAGATCGCTGAGCAGCGAGCGTGATTCCAGGCCTTGCTGGGTCATCTTCACCAGCGCCAGCAAGCGTGCGTAAGCCTCAGGGTTGGGTTCTACATATCCCCGCGGCGGCTCATTGGGAGGCCCGCCGCCCATTTCGGCCATCACCTGTTTGGCGTACAGGATCGTGTCATGTTTGAGCTCGGTCCAGGACCCAAGAGCGGTGTTCAGGTCTTTGCGCGTCCAGGCCTGGGTGCGCATAAACTCTGGGTAACGGTCGTCTTTGGGGGAGATGACGGGTTGGAAAGCATACAACCAGGACAAGTAGAGGTTCTGCGTCCACGAATCGATCTGAAGCTGGGAGACTTCGTTCTGCACCTTAGCCATCTGCTTGGAGTAATTCAGATATTTGGTTTCGCCGGACTGATCGAGGATATCGAGGGCCTCGACAGATCCCATGGCAGCGAAGAAATCCAGACCTTTGGGCAGCATACGAGGGTTGGATTCATCCCCCACGCGGCGCCAAATGAGCTGCCCGAAGACGTATTCATCCAGAGTAAATCGCTGCCCCATGAAGCGGAAGCCCTGGGTGGCTTCGGTTGGGTCCTCGGTAATCCACACCCACATAGAGTTGATCTGGGGAGGTGGAAGCTGGCGGGCAGCGATGGTGAACTGTTCCATCGCCTGGTCGGAAGAAAATGCCGATGGGTCGGGGTTGGCCCCAAAGATCTTGTCAGACAGCGCCCCATATTCGTGGTAGGAAAGATCATCTGATTTCCCGACGATGAAAACGGTCGGCTCATAGATGTTCTCCCAGAGCTGCACAGAGGGTCCTGCGTTTGAGTCAGTGGTGCGCAGCGCCTGGATCAGGAGCAAGGAGCGGCGGGTTTCGAAAACATCCCGCAGGCGGAAAGTCAGCCGACCGTACCACATCATGGCTTTGAAATATTGCTTGAGCGCCTCCGAGCGGGTGTAGTGGCCGCGCGGGATATACTGCCCGTAATCCTCGATCAATTTCTTGTCCGGAGCCAGGTCTGGCCGGTCCCAGATGGGAGAAATCGCAGCTCCCTGGTGCTTGTCGATCAAATCCAGCTCGGCGTTCACCAGGCTTTGAGCGGCAGCAGGAACTTGATCAGGGAGGTTAAGAAGGCGAGCGGCAACGGCAAAGAAGGCTACATTACGCAAGGCAGGCTCTTCGAGGTTCGTGCCTTTCAACTCTTCATACTGCGCCCGGCTGGCACTCAGCATGCTGCTGGTCAGAGAAGCCAGGTCGGGGATGAAATATTCCTTCTCGAGATCGCGCAGCATCTTGTCGAAGATGAGATGGTAGACGTGGAAAACGGCGTCTGTGGTGACAAACAACGGCTGGGTATCCAGGTAGCGGTAAGATTCGTACACCTGATAAAACTCGCGATATTCCCCCGGCACCGGCTGAGAGACGACAAAACCATTCTGGGCCAGCAAGGATTGCTGCTGGCTGGAGAGCTCCAGATCCTTCAGGTTTGTCAATTTGCTCGCATCCACCGGCAGAGTCACCCCTTTGAATGCCTGGGAGGGCATATTGACCGAAACCGACGGATAATCGGCAAAGGGAGGCGCATAAACCTCGGAGGCTGGGAGATCAATTGATGGAGAGGCCGTTGCTTCAGGCTGAGGAGAGGTAGCGCTGGTAGGCAAGGCAGGGGGTGGGGTGGTTTCTGCGGCCCTTTGGGTTGGTTTGGCAGTCGGTCGAACAATGGCCTGGGTAATTGTCTGGCAGGAGATAGAAATTAGAACCAGGACGATGCCGAGAAGAAAAATTGGACGTGATGGTTTTGTGTTCATATTGCCCTCCAATCTGAGGATATTCTATGGACTACCGGATGATCATGGATCAGATATTTATCTTTTGCGCGCCCATCACCT
>JAMCRR010000196.1:5958-24225 GCA_023381565.1 Chloroflexota bacterium | reverse complement strand
ATTTCGTCTCTCGCCTGTTCCCGGCGCTGGCAGGTGTCTTCATCGTCGTGGGCATCCCGCAGCTGCTTAAACCCTGGATCGGCCGCTGGGGCGCCCTGACTGTATCAATTTTTCTGCTCATCTCCCCCTTTTTACTCTTCTACTCTCGCTACATCCGCCACGATATCCTGCTCATCGCCTGGGTGCTCCTGGCAGTCTATGCTATCCTGGCCTATTTGAACTCGCCCGAAGACAAATATTTGTTTATCCTGGCAGGCGCGCTCGCCCTGATGGTCTCGACCATGGAAGCCACGTTCATCTACCTGGCGATCTTTGCCGGCTTCCTGGCTTTGCGGTTGATCTTCTCGCTCGACTGGCACTGGGACGCCCTGCGGCATTCGGCGGAATTCGACTTGCTGGCGGTGATTGCTACACTGGGGGCTTTCTTTTCATCGCCGATCGCCCTGCTGGCGCTCAACCCGATCTGGACGAAACTGAGCGGCGCGCCTTACGTTGCTCTGAAGAGCCTCGACACCCAGGGGGTTGAATGGGCATCCGGAGTCACCGGGATACGGCTGTGGGCTCTGGTGGCGGTTTTCGCAGCCGCTGCGGTAGGCATCGGGCTATGGTGGGGCGGCAAACGGTGGCTCAAGCTGGCATTCGTCTTCGGGATTATTGTTATCCCCCTGTTTACCACTTTCTTCGCCAATTCTTCCGGTGCGGCAACCGGCCTGATCGGCTCGCTGGGCTACTGGCTTTCGCAGCAGTCGGTCAGCCGTGGCAGCCAGCCCTGGTATTATTTCTTTATCGTCATGCCGCTGTATGAATATCTGCCTCTCATTGGCGGAATATTGGCAGCGGTCTATTTTGCCCTGCGACGGCGCAACCTGGGGCAGCCCATGCGCACGTTTGTTTCGTTCGCCCTCTGGTGGGCGGCAGCCATCTTCGCCGCTTTCATCCTGGCCGGCGAAAAAATGCCCTGGCACATCACGCACCTGGTCACGCCGTTTATCCTGCTGGCGGGTTGGTTCGCCGGGCAGCTCCTGGAACACGCCCTCGATCGGGAGCTCGTGAACCGCCGCCTCACCCGGGCGCTACGCTGGACCGGCCTGGCCGGACTGGCGGTTTTAACTCTGTTGACCGTGCGCACTTCTTTCCTCGCCAACTACGTTAACTACGACTACACGACCGAGTATATCGACTATGCCCACGGCGCGCCGGGGGTCAAGTGGGCCCTGGACGATATCGCCAGCATCGCCGCCAAAACCGGCGCAGGGAAAAACCTGCAGGTGGCTTACGGGAACGACGTCTCGTGGCCGATGAGCTGGTACCTGCGTGATTACCCCAACCAGATTTTCTACGGCGCCGATCCCAACCGAAGCATCCTCGATGCGCCTGTGATTCTCGCAGGGCCTAATGAGTGGACGAAAGTCGACACCTTCACGCGCGGCGAGTACGTGCGCTACCAGCTCATTCGCCTGTGGTGGCCGAACGAGGACTACAAGGGGCTAACCTGGGAACGCATCCGCTACGCGCTGACCGATCCACAGATGCGCCTGGCGGTATGGGATATCATCTGGTCGCGCGATTACAGCCTTTACGCTTCCCTGACCGGCCAGGACTTGAACCCGCCTGTGAGCTGGAATCCATCGGAGAGCATGCGCGTCTATATCCGCAAAGACATCGCCAGTGAGATCCCCAACTTGAAGATCGAGGGTTACCGCATGGCAGACTTGCCGGGGAACATCGACGCCTACGCCAGCGTCAACCAACCGCTCAGCGCCGCCCAACTGCTCCAGCCTGAGGGGATCAATGCCCCACGCAACCTGACCGTGGCGGCGGATGGATTGATCTTTATGCTCGATACAGGCAACTCTCGCCTGCTCAAACTTGCCCCTGATGGAACGATCCTGTGGTCCGTTGGCAGCCGGACTCCCGATGGCCAGAACCCGCCGGCCGCAGGCACCTTCAACGAGCCCTGGGGCGTGGCAGTCGATGCCGGCGGGAATATCTACGTGGCCGATACCTGGAACTACCGCATCCAGAAATTCGACCCCAGCGGCAAATTCCTGCTGCAGTGGGGAACCTCCGGACAGGCCAGCGACGGACCGGACCGCTTCTGGGGGCCACGCGCCATCGCCATCGGTCCGGGGGGCGAGGTCTACGTCACCGACACCGGCAACAAGCGCGTGGTGGCTTTCGATGCGGAAGGCAAATTCTTATTCGAATTCCCCACCACGGGAGATGCCCGGCTGGACGAGCCGGTCGGGATTGCCGTAGGACCGGGCGGCAAAGTGTACGTGGCCGATACCTGGAACATGCGCGTGGCCGTCTTCTCGGCCAAAGGCGAATACATCACTGCCTGGCCGGTAGAGGGCTGGTACAGCAATTCGATTGACAACAAGCCGTATATCGCCGTTGATAACCAGGGGCGCGTCTACGTCACCGATCCGGAGGGTTACCGGGTGATCGTGTTCTCGCCGGAGGGGAAAGCGCTGGCGGCTTTCGGGCAGTACGGCCCGGAGCAAGGGTCTTTCGGTTTGCCCAACGGCATCGCCCTGGGGCCAGATGGAAGCGTGTGGGTGGCCGACGCCGGCAACAACCGCCTGGCTCAATACAAACTTGCCCTGCCGTAACAGGTAGCTTTAGCTTCAGCTTGCATCTGGCTTGTAGGGCAAGTCAGAAACTTGCCCTACGCCTCCGGAACCCCGCTTATTTACAACTCGAAGCTTACGGCTGGTTGAATACCGCCAGGCGGGCGTTGATCTCATCCATGCGGAAACCGGGGCAGGCCGGGCTGCCCGGCGGATTGCTGACCGGGTTCAACCCTTGCCAGTGCTCCGCGTCGAATGCAAGACGCGGGTTACCGGCGGTGTCCAGCGCCAGAGAAGAGCGTTTCCCGGTGAACCAGCCATCTGTCACGCACGGGGGGATGGGCGGGACAGGCTCAGTCAGATCGAGGTTGGCGCTCGAGTCGGCCAGCATAATTTGCCAGGTCGGGGTACCCGATTCACAGTCGCCCGTACAGAAGGCATACTCCAGTCCCACTGAGGCGTCTTCAAAGCTCAAGCGCGGCCGTCCGGAGCTATCGAGCGCAAGATCGACCCCCTGGCCAACTCCAGGGGTAGAGCCAAGATAATATCCTCCCCACTCTGCGATGGAATTATCACTACAGTTGTTATTGCAGTAGATGTAGTAGAGGCGGTTTGCCTCCAAGACCGGGGCGGTGTTTTGAATGCCGCCCGTATACAGTGCCAGGCGCGGCCGGTCAAGCTTGTCCAGGCGGAGATTGAAATAGCCGTCGGTATCCTCGCACAGGTCACAATAGTGCAGGTCGAAAGCTCCTCCGATACTCTCGGTTTGGCAATCGGCCCCACATTGGATATAGAAGAGGTGCGTCGGCGGGTTATCGCCTGCGGTGTAATCGGTAAGCGCTGCAGCGATCCGGGGTGACCCATCGCTGGCAAAGGCAAGCGAAATGCCGCGCAGCTCACGGTCTGATTCGGGGAAGATATTTGCCAAGGGAACCTCCGACCAGTTAGCTGGATTCGTGCAGGAGGTCTTGCAGAAGCGGTAGTATGTGTTGTGGTAATATTGGTCGCCGTTGTAATAGACGAAGCCGGGATGGCCCTGTGGGTCGACGCCAAAAAAGCGGCTGTTATGAGGCAGCGTCGTATCCATTTTTACCAGCGTCGTAACCGCCCAACTTCCCACGCTCGTGCAGGAAGCGTTGCATTCTGCGTAATAAATGGCATCCAAAGCAACCCCGCTCGTGTCGGAGCCTATCCAGAGCAGCCGGGGATGTCCGGCAGGATCCAGGGCCAGATTGACGTGATCCACCTTATCCCCAAGCAAGATCGGGGTGCTGAAATGGAAAACGCTGGTGCAATTCGAGGCGCAGTAGGTGTAATACACCGGACGCTGCCCGGAGGCGTTGGAGGTATATGCCGCGTAGGCGACGTGAACTCCATTGTTCGCGTCTATGGCTACAGAAGGCCCATCGGTAGCCTGGGCGTCGCCGTTGACGTCATACGGGAGGAAGAAACTGCTGCTCTGGTTTTGAGGCGGAGGCGTTGCCGTGGGTTGTGGCGTCGGAGTGGGCAAACCCGGGTTACCCGAGCCGGTTAACATCGGCAAAAAGACCTTATTTCCGCCCCCTGCCTGGCCGGTCAGATGAGATTCGCCCAATAAGACCAGAGGTCCTAATGAAAGAGGCGCCAGGCGAACCGGTGGGTTAGCTGATATTGGGGTGTTAGCTTGCGTGCCGTACACCGTAAAAGACAGCAGCACCCCCAGGACCATACCTGCGATGAGAAAATAGCAGGTCATCCGGAGTAACATTTGAGAAAGGCGGGTATTCGTTTTCATGGTTCTCTCTCCGATTGGTCTGATTGCTTGTGAGGCGACGAGAGAATCCCGTTAGGTCCGTAAAACTGGGTGAAGCTCTTTAAAAAATCAAAGAACTCTTCAAGGGTCCCAAAACCAAAGCGCTCGCCGGTGTGAGGGTTCTCCACGGAGGACCTCCAATCCGATTGCTCAGAATCGTCGACTCTATAAAGGCGGACCATAAACGCCCAATAGCGGTTCTCTTGATTCGTCATTTGGGTCTCTCAGGCTCACGGATAGCCATAGGATAGAGCGGCAGCGCAAGGAAAACGCAAGATATCGATAAAAAGCAAAGAAATCAAGGTTCTATTTTGATTGACAGACAGATCTTTGATGTATAATGGAGTTAATGGACTTTTAATCCATGAATTAGTTCCGATTACCAAATACAACTATAAACCAGCACACTGAAAGGATGACGCACCATAATGGCGTGCCTATCCCTATTCCTCATGGGTCAAATGGCAGTTACACTGGATGGGCAGCCGGTCACCGGGTTTGAATCTGGCAAGGTGCGGGCGCTCCTGGCTTATCTGGCAATCGAGACCGACCGCACCCACAGCCGGGAAACCTTGGCGAACCTGCTGTGGCCCGACCAGCCCGAGCAAGCCGCGCGCAATAACCTGCGGCAGGCATTGGCGAACCTGCGTCAGGCGGTCGGCGACCACAAAGCGCACCCTCCTTTTCTGGAGATCACCCGGGAAACCGTACAATTCAACCAGAGCAGCGATCATTGGATTGATGCCGCCGCTTTCAGCAAGCTGCTGGGCGCCGCTCAGAAGCACCGTCATCGCCATCCGGAATCCTGTCCTCTCTGTGCGAGATGGCTCGAGCAGGCTGCGGAACTGTACCAGGGGAGCTTTCTGGAGAACTTCTACGTGGGCGACAGCGCTCCTTTTGAAGAATGGTCGCTGGTGAAACGCGAGAAGCTGCAACACCTGGCGTTGGGCACGTTCTTTCACCTGGCTGCCGCTAACGAGCGAGACGGAGACTACGAGCGAGCCTATCAGTATGCCTCCCGCCAGCTTGAGCTCGATCCCTGGCGAGAGGAGGCATATCTCCAGGCCATGCGCGCCCAGGCTTTTCAGGGTCACCGGAATGCCGCGCTTGCCCTTTACGATACCTGCCGGAGCTTGCTGAAGGCAGAGTTAGGAGTCGAGCCAACTGTGGAGACGCGGGCACTCTACGAGCAAATTCGTTCCGGGAAATTAACGTACGGCCAAAGGTCAAGGCAAAATCATCTAGCAAACCTACCAGAGCCGGGCACTCCCTTCATTGACCGGGGCAAGGAGCTTGAGGAAATCGAGACTCTGCTCGAAAACCCGGCTTGCCGGTTGGTCACTCTCATCGGGCAGGGCGGCATCGGGAAGACGCGCCTGGCACTAAAAATCGCGCAAGAAACCGGCCGATCCTTCCGTGACGGCGTTTGCTACATTCCTCTAGCCGGATTGAAGTCAGTGGGGTTCCTTATCTCAGCCATGGCTTCAGCTTTGAAATTAACCTTCACCGGCGCAGAATCACCCCAGAAGCAACTTTTCGATTATCTTCGACCGAAGGACGTGCTCCTCGTCCTGGACAGCTTCGAGCACCTGCTGGATGCCACACCTCTGCTGGCGGAAATTCTCCATCAAACCTCCGGCGTGGTCCTGCTTGTTACCTCGCGCCAGCGGCTGTCCCTCCAATCGGAGTGGTTGTATGACCTGGAGGGGTTGGATTATCCGGTAAAGGTTTTAGACCGCGATCCCCTGACGTATGCAGCAATAGCTCTGTTTGTCCAGCGCGCCCATCAAGCTCAACGGCATTTTTCGCTCTCACCGGTCGATGTCGGGCCTGTTGTCCGGATCTGCCAGATCGTGGAGGGCATGCCCCTGGGAATCGAGCTGGCAGCTGCGGCTGTGCGCTCCCGGTCCTGCGCGGCGATTGCCGATGAAATGAGCACCAACCTGCTGGCGCTAAAGACGACGCTGCGCGACCTTCCCGAACGGCACCGCAGTCTTTGGGCAGCGTTTGAATACTCCTGGCAGCTGCTCTCCGAAACCGGTCAAACCGTCTTTCCCCGCCTGTCCGTCTTCCGCGGCGGTTTCCAGGCGCAGGCCGCCGTGGAAGTAGCCGCCCTAACCCCGCCTGAGTTGGCTTCGCTCGTCGATCAGTCGCTCCTGCGCCAATTCGAGATTAGAAATCAACCTGATTTGCCTCGGGATGCCACTCCACGCTATGATTTGAACGCCCTGGTTCGCCAGTACGCGCACCAGAAACTATCCGAGCAAGGCGATGTGGAAGCGACACGCGACCGCCACCTGGACTGCTTCCTCACCCTGGCTGAAGAAGCTGAAGCGCACCTTTACGCCGCCGAACAGGATGGGTGGCTCGAACTTTTGGAGCGGGACCATGATAACCTGCGCGCCGCCCTGGGATGGGCGCTGGAAAGCCAGAATATCACCGCTGCGACCCGCCTGGCCGGCGCCCTGGCACGTTTCTGGGGAATGCGCGGTTACCTGGACGAGGGACGGCGCTGGATGGAGCAGGTTTTTGCCCTGTTCTCCTCCCAAAAAGAGAGCACCGACCCGAATATCAAAGCCAAAGCCCTGCTAGGAGCTGGAGCGCTGGCGTGGCGGCAGGGAGATCTGGAGCCGGCCAAAGCGCTCATGGAGGAAAGCCTTGCCTTGTTCCGCCAGGCTGGCAACCACGGCGAGACCAACCGCGTTCGGCACAGCCTGGCTACGGTCGTCTCCACACAGGGTGACGATACGCGCGCCGCAGCTCTGCTGGGTGAATGTCTGGCTTATGACCGCGAAATTGAAAATCTGCAGGGGATTGCCTTCGACCTGGGCACGCTGGGGGATATTGCTTACCAGGGAGGGGATTACCCGCAGGCGCAAGCTTATTATGAAGCAAGTCTGGCGCTCCACCGCAAACGAGAGGATAAACAGAGCATCGCCATCTGCCTGAATAATCTTGGAGAGGTGGCCCGCTATCTGGGCGACGACGCTCTTTCCGCCACCTACGTCGAAGAAGCGCTGGCCCTCCTCCGCGAGTTAGGCGCCCGGCAAGTCCTGGCCATCTCGCTCGTCAATCTGGGAGACTTGATGCAGATGAAGAACCAATACAATCAGGCAGGGAAGCTTTACTGCGAAGCTCTATCCATTCAGCATGAACTGGGGGTAAATGCAGACATAGCCGGGACATTCGCATCGTTCGCAACTCTGGCATTTAAAATGGGCAAGTTCGATCGTGCAGCCCGGCTTTTTGCTTCTGCTGAGGCGCTGCGGGAGGGTGCGAAGATTACCCTCACAACCATACAGGCTGAAGAACTGGCGACTTCTATGGCAGCTTTGCGCATACAGCTGGGAGAGGCAGGCTTTGCCTCCCCCTGGGAGATGGGCAGGGGGATGGATATCGAGCAAGCAGTGTCATTCGCACTGACGGAGGAGGGAAATGATTAGCCATTCATTCCCAACCGGTCGATGCGGTTAACCGTGACGAGCCTGGGAAAATTAGCTCGTGCTGTAGCAGGCCACCCAAAACGATAGACCTGGGAGCTGCCTTCTTGCGTTTTCCTTGCGCGGGCGGTTTATCCTGGGTTATTCACCGCACAAAATGCCAAAGGGATATGCCATGAACCGAACCCTTCCGCGAATCCTGAACTTTATCGTCATCCTGAGCTTAAGCGCCTGCTCGCTGGGCGGGGCGCCGCGCGCAAAACCATCCATACTCGCCTCCGGGGAACCAGACGGTCAGGGAGCAACTCAGCCGGGAGCCCCGAGTATAGATTCAGCCGTTAATCTTTTCCCACTGGTCACGACTGCCGATTTGCAGAAGGTTGCCTCTGGGTTGCCGGCTGACCCAGGCGAGGCAGCCCTGGCCCTGGCCGGGATGATCTACCAGGGCGACGAGACCACTGCGCAGGCTGCGGTAGGAGAGATCCTGCGCCGGGCGGGCGTGCCGCTCGTCTCGGCCGATGGGCCGGTGATCGGTTGGCCGGACGACCGCGTGCTGGTGGACGCTGAAGTCTACGTGGATTTTCTACCCGAGATCGCCGATAGTCTGCGGGCAGGCGACTTTTACACCCCTACGCAGCTTGCCGATCTCCTGGCGGGCATCTTCCAATCAGAGGAGACCCTACCTGCCAGGGGGTTGGTATCTTTCTTTGCCGGGTGGGGGAAAATCCCGGATGACCCTGCCGAGCTGCGCTGGGCAGGCGCGGCCGTGCGCGCCCTGGCCGCCCAGCGCGGCCAGGTCTTCTACCCCCAGGCGGACCTGGAGCAGTTGCACATCGACCTGCTCCAGACGTCCCTGCTCCTGGCGCAGCTAACCAGCCGTGATGGAAAGCGTCTTCAAGCAAGTAAGCCCGGTGGACCCGGTCTGGCCAGCCTGCGGGACCGCCTTTCCCCGCAAGAGGGCAAACCCTGTGCGGTCCTAGCTGAGCGGCTCGAAAAAATGGGGACACCCGGCGCCGTCTATACCGAGTTCCTCAAGGAAAGGGCTTTCGAGGATATCAAAAAAGCCGTCGGTGAAAAACAGGAGAAGAACGTCGACCGGTTCGTGAATAGCTACAAGATCACAGCGAAGATCCTCAGCATGTATCTCTTACTCGCCGGGGCAACTATCAAACTGGTTCCCGATCGCCAGGAGGTCCATTTTCACCATATCGGCGGCGGCCACGCCGGGGCACACGTGAATCTCACAGCAACAGCCAGATTTGGCTCCACGCTCAGCGGAGAAGAGGTCAAATGCTGGTCGCTGGCGGGGATTGACATTCCACCAGGTGGACCAATGAAGGACTTTCTGGTTCGCTGGCATGTCGCCCAGCCAATCGAGAGTTTCGCAGCGGATAAAGGTAAATATGTCACTACTCTGCGTAAGGACAGCTATAAGATTTATTATTCCGGCAATGGCGGCGATCGTCTCGGTGAAGATGGCATCTCGACGCTGGGCTTATATACTCCGACGGAAGAAGAAGACATTCCGGATACGCCCGATACGCAGCAGGAGGCTTATGTCTGGGTAGACGCCAGCCTGGACATGACGGACTTCCCGTTTGATGCCACGGACCTGGTTTTGGGGAAAGTCCCGGGATGGAAATGGGACAATTCCGGTGATCTCAAGGATACGGTCGACGAGATGGCCGCCGAGAAAGTGCTGGACCTACTGATCTCGGCGATCAAACGAGGCGGGCTGCCCACTGCAACAAAGAGGATCAAGGTAACCTACCACGCTCCTTCGATTTTTGTGGCCAAGGGCGAGCGTGAAATCTATGCAGGCTGGTATGACTTTCGCATCGCGGTGGACCTGTATTCTTGCACCGGCCTGGCCGGTCCCTGGCAAGGAAGTGGTGGTTTTCAAGTTGTACACGGTATTGCCACCGATATTTACCAATTCGGATTAAAAAAAGTGTTTGGACTGGATCTCCCTCCGCCGGGTCAAGAGATGATGGAGCCACAAAATTTCATGATCGACCCGAGAGGAACGAACTGGGTGCCGCTCAACACGATTCTCCAGCTGTTTGGGAAGATGAGGCTTACCTCCTATGCGAGGAACTATTACGAGCGATATGGAAAATCGATTCCCCACGGGCAAGCCGGCCTGCTTGCCAAGGAGGTCGCAGGTGAGATCGAGGTTTATCTGGGCGGGTCTTCCTTCGCTGATTTTGAAGAGCTGGGCGCCTCGCCATTCATGGTCTACATCGAAGAGGCTGACGCAGACCCCCATTGTCCGAGCGGAAAGACGACCTATGGGATCGAATAAATCTCTTGCAGGGATCATTATTCTGCTGCTAGCTGCAGCCCAGGGGTGCAACCAGCCTGCCGGAGGCGCGGGCAGCCTGGCCCAAATGCTGCAAAACTCGCCTGTGGCTGCTATTGGGCAGGCTGGAAAGCCGGTCGCCACAAGCAGCCCCTCCCAGGCAATGCATACTCCGGAAAGCCCGGAAGTGCTCCCGCCTCAGAACGACGAGAACAGCCCCATCACCGGGCTGTACCTGCCCTCGGGGATATATCCGGAGGGGGATGCGCAGCGCCTCACCATCCTTGCCCCGTTGCCCTGTGCCAGTCTATTATCCATCTTTGAGGGAGGCGAATGGCAGGTTAGCCGACAGGTTAACGAATTGAGCCTGAGCGGCCCGCAGATGCTAGCTTTACTCGAGCGGGGCGATCATCAGCTTTTCGTGCACCTTTCATCGCTCTACCGGGGTAGTGAAAGCGCTTCGAGGACTACCCCAACCGCCACAGCGAACCCTACTCCGTCCGCGACACCTACGCTTGCCGCGACCGCTATACCGGCAGGTCCCATGATCGGCGCACCAGGCTATGGTGAGGAGTACTGTGTGGCTGTGCTGCAGCAAGTCAGCCGCCAGCCTCTGCACGCCCAAGGGGTGGTCACTGCGAATGGGGAAGCAGACGAGTTTCCTTCCCTATGCAGCATTATCGAGGGAAAGGCATCTCTGGTGCTGTATTTCCAGGGTCCAGGCGGTCTGCTAGCCGCGCTGAGGGTCAAATTTCCTGCTGAAAGCGGAGAACACGCCCTGGATTTGACGGACGAGCCTTCGCTGCAGCTTTTTCCCGATAGCCCTGGGTTTTTTGAGATGCAAAGCCAGATGGCCGAAGCCCTGGCCACACCTGAATCCAACGTGTCCACCCCGGGCGAAGCCTTCGTCCCGGGAGGAGACTCGGCAGGGACGGTGACTCTCACCAATCTGGCGCCCCTGGAGGGAAAAATCGTGTTGGATGGATGGGTCTCCGAAGGATCGGGTGCGCCTCAATCTTTCGAAGCCGGCTTTAGCTGTACTCCGCCTGAAGGCCTTCCGAAAGATATTGTCGATTTGCGTCCAATCGCGCGCCCTGAAGTCTCGTTGGCTCTGGACATGCGTTACGATCTCGGCCCTGTGGAGCAGAACCTGTTTACCGAGGCTGGTTCTGTTCATCTGGAAGGTGTATTAAAAGCGACCAGCCCTGATACTTACTCTGGTCAATGGGAAGCGACAGGCCAGGGCAGCTTCACCGGTTTTGGCACCGATCTTAAAGCTTGTACAAACCATTGGAAAGGGAATCAGCTTCTTCAGGTTGAAGGACGTCTGCTCGGCAGTAATAAGCTGTCGCTGACTTTTTCACCTGCAGCGCAACCAGAGGTGCAGTTTGAAAATTCTTGCGGAATGGACACACACGAACCCGGCTTTCTACCGGTGAGCAATGCCCAGCTCAGAGGTACGGGTAGCCTGGAGCTGGCCTGGCCTCTCGATGCTGCTGGGAACGCCGGACAGACAATAGACGGTCATATTCAGGGCAGCGAGGCTGATTTCGGCACCTGGACGGCGAACTTCTTACCATAGCCCATCGGGGTAGGAGTTCTGCCATTCGTCCAGGAAATACAGGACAGATATCATAATGCCATTCCGGAAATGAAAGCGTAGAATGTGGGTCTCAAAAGGAGACTTAATCCATCATGGATCCAACCACCTCGTCTCTCGGCTTGCTGCTATTGCTGCTGGCGGTCATCTCGCCCATTATCGTCGCCGTCGAAGCCATGCTCGGTAAAGGCGGCCTGCTCAACCGCGAAAAAGCCTCGCAGGATTCGGACCCCAAGCCTGCGGCCTCCGAGTTCGCGCCGCTCTGGTCGCATTGCCCGAAATGCAATCACGCCCTGGAGAGCCGCTGGTCACACTGCCCGAAATGCGGTTCTCCCGTCTAGAGATTTTTCCTTATTCTTTCAAAATCTGAAAGCTCACGCCTGGAAGCGGTAGCCGTAGCCGCGCTCGTTATACAGATAGCGCGGGTGTTCGGGGTCGGGCTCAATCTTCTGACGCAGGTGCCAGATATAGCGGCGCACGTAGCCAATTTCGCCGGAGTACTGCGGACCCCACACTTCCCGCACCAGTTCCTCAAGCGAAACTACTTCGCCAGCCCTGCGCATGATGGCGGTGAGCAGCTTGAACTCGGTAGGGGTGAGCGTCAGGGGCTGCCCGCTGCGTGTGACCCGTTTGGATTTCAAATCCACCTCCAGGTCGGCTTTGCTCAACACATCATCGCGCGCACCCTTGCTCCCGCGCCCCAACACCGCCCGGATGCGGGCGATGAGCTGGGCAAATGAGAAAGGTTTGACCACATAATCATCCGCGCCGAACGAAAAACCCCGCAGCACATAGCTTTCCTCGCCGCGAGCGGTCAGCATGATCACCGGAACATCACTCAGCTCGCGGATGCGCGCCAGGGTTTCGAAACCATCCCTGTTCGGCATGGTTACATCGAGCAGGATCAGGTCGGGTTTGCGATCGAACAGGAGGTGCATCCCCTCGTGACCATCGCCAGCCGTACGCGTAGCGAACCCCTGGCTGATCAAATAATCGCCCAGCAATTGGGTTAAGCCCTGGTCATCATCGATCAGCAGTATATCGGTCATCAACTAGGACCTCTTGCTCATCTTCCTCTGGAGTCTCGGCAACGGCCAGAGTCAGCGTAAATCGAGTCCCTGGGGCTTCAGCCTCGGACCATACCGGGGATTGAAAACAGATGCCTCCACCCTGAGCTTCTGCCAGCTTATGTGAAAAATACAAACCCAGGCCCCACCCCGGACCCATGCTTTCGGAGTATCTTCCGCGGTAGAACTCCTCGAAGACGTGCGGCTGAATTTCAGCGGGGATGCCGGGCCCGTGATCGACGACGCTCAGAGCAATGCGCTCTTCATCAACAACCGCAGATAAATGGATGGGCTTGCCAGGTGGAGAATATTTATCGGCGTTCTGAACCAAATTGGACATGATCTCCCCCAGGTAGATCTCATCCGCCCACACCGGCGGCAGGTCGGAGGGAACGTCCCACAGGATCTGCCGGCTGCCGTTCAGCAGCACGGTTTCCACCGTGCGCTCGAGCAAAGGCAGAACGGCTGTTGGGCCAAGATTGAGAGTGAGTTTGCCCGCTTCCAACTGGGACAGGTTCAGGATGGTCTGCACGAAGCGCGTCAGGCGCTCAGTCTCAGCAGCCATGACCTCCAGAGTGCGCCGCGCCCCCCGCGGCAACGCCTCTGCCTGCTGAGCGGCCAGCTCCAGGCCTCCGTTTAATACGGTAAGCGGGGCGCGCAGCTCGTGGCTGACCAGGGCCACAAAATCGGATTTCATCCGGTCGAGCTCTTTTAGCTCATCGTTGGCCTGAGCCAACTCGGTGTGCCTCTGCTCAAGAGCCGCAGTGCGCTCGGCCACTTTAGCTTCCAGGTCACGGTTCAACCTGCTCAACTGGATCTGACCTTCAATTTGCTCGTTCATCAACCGGCGCAAATATCCCAACACCAGGAAGAGGATCACCGGACCCATCACGCCAAAAAACATGACCTCGGAGACAAAATGCAGGTTCAACCAGCTCTCCTGGCTGTCCACCAGGTGCTCATCGGCCTCATAAATGAAAACAACTAAAAATAATACCAGCGGCAACACCGACTGGATGATACGGAGGATTGTCTGCGGTTCATGCCAACGGACGGCAGAATCGTCGTCCGTACTTATGACATTTTTCATCTATTTTAGCTCCTTTGTTATTATAGCACTGTGGATCCCAACGCGCACTCATGAGGACATAATCGCGACAATCTGGGACAGATTTGAGACGCGCCTCTATGCTATAAACAATTAAGAATATTCAGACTGATTTCCTCCATTGGGTTTTTACGTGGCGCTCTACCTTCTTACTGGTTGCAAGACAGGCTCTTGGATCACTTTGCACAATCAATGCACTCATGGCTCCATTCCGGTAGTGGATCTCAGATCTCCTCAGCTCTAGCGCCCAGGGGATCAAGAGTTCTGCTTCCGGCATTCTAATGCTCACCAGGAGGATGTTATGAAGAATTTGTCGGTGCGCGGCGCCATTCTGATCGCTCTGGCTCTGGGAGTGGCGCTGCTGCTCGCGGCCTGTGCCGGCGCGGCAGGGCCTGTTGGTCCGGCTGGACTTACCGGGCCACAGGGACCGGCTGGCCCGGCCGGTCCGCAAGGTCCAGCGGGACAATCCGGGGTAGCTGCAATTTCGTTTGCCCAATCTGGCCCTGGATTGAAAGTCAAGATCACTGCCGTCGATTTTCCAGCGGATGGTAAACCGGTGGTCACCATGCAGCTGACCGACAACACCGGGCAGCCACTGGATCCCAAAGCTCTCGAAGGGTCTGGCTTTACCGTCGCCCAGGTTGTCAAGGACTCGACCTCAGGTAACACGAAATACCAGAACCTGCTTGTTCATGATGTAGAGGGCAAGCCCTACACTGAAGACGGGCAAACCAAACAGCCTGCACTCCCCAAAGCTTCGCAGCCCTACGCCGACAGCGGCGGAACCTGGCAGACCAAGGACGACGGCACGGTCACCTATACCTTCAAGAACGCCCTTTCGACTTCGCCCGATCCCAATACCACTACCGTGGTAGGGGTTTATGTCAACAAAGACGCCCGCGCCTCAATCGCCAACGACGTTTACACCTTCTTGCCTGCCGGTGGCACGCCAACCGTTACCCAGGAAGTCGTCACGAATAAGGCCTGCGAAAGCTGCCATAATCCTCTTGAGGCGCACGGCGGTACCCGCCAAGAAGTGGGTCTGTGCCTCTCCTGCCACACCGATCAAAATACTGACCCGGAAACCGGCAACACGCTGGATTTCAAAGTCCTCATCCATAAACTGCACGATGGGGCGAGTCTCCCCAGTGTAGCCGCAGGGACGCCTTACGAGATCGTTGGGTACAACCAGTCGGTAGCCAATTTCTCAGATATCACCTGGCCGCAAGATGTGCGCAACTGCACCACCTGCCACAGCGGCGGGGCGCAAAGCGACTATTACAAAACGGCGCCGGGCGTGGCCGCCTGCACCTCCTGCCACGACAACGTCAACCTGGCCACCGGAGATAACCATCCCGGCGGCAAGATCACCGACGACAGCAAATGCGCCGCTTGCCACCCGGCTGAGGGTCAAGAGTTCGACGCCTCCATCACCGGCGCTCACACGATCCCGCTCAACTCCACGCAGATCAAAGGCGTCAAGCTCGAGATCGTCAGCGTAGAGGGCGCCAAAGCCGGTGGCTCTCCGGTGGTCACCTTCAAAGTTACGGATAACAGCGGCAAGCCGATCGCCCCGGCAGACATGGATTATCTGGCGCTCACCCTGGCCGGACCCACCAGCGATTACGTCAACACCGTCACCGAGACAATCAACCGCAAGCCCACCACTACCCCTCCGGCAGTAGAAGACGCCGGCAGCGGCGCTTACCGCTACACTTTCAAATACAAAATCCCGGCGGATGCCACCGGCACGTACGCCGTTGGCATGGAAGGCTACGTGATGGAAACCATCAACGGGGTCAAAGACCCGATTCGCGTGGCGGGCTTTAACCCGGTGACTTACCTGGCTTTGGATGGCGGCACACCAGATCCTCGCCGGCAGGTCGTCGATGTGAAAGAATGCGATAGCTGCCATAAGAACCTGGCAGCCCACGGCGGGATTCGCCAGAACACAGAATATTGCGTGCTGTGCCACACCCCCACAGCCACCGATGCCGCCATGCGCCCGGTAGATACCATGCCGCCGGCTTCGATCAACTTCCGGACTCTAATCCATAGCCTGCACAGCGGCGATGCGCTGAGCCAACCGCTGATCATCTACGGGCACGGCAACAGCCTGAACAACTTCGGCGATATTGCTTTCCCCGGCAACCTGGCAGACTGCCAGACCTGCCACCTGCCCGGCACCTACGGGCTACCGCTGGCCAGCGGGGTGCAGCCGACGACAATCACGGAGGGAACCAAAGTTGTCAGTTCCATTCTGCCAGACCAATCCGTATGCACCTCCTGCCACGACACAAAATCTGTCGTCGCCCACGCGCAATTGAACACAACCCTTGCCGGGGTGGAGAGCTGCAGCGTCTGCCACGGCTCGGGTGCAGAATTTGATGTCACCAAAGTGCACCAGTAAACCAGCAAATTTCCCCCCGGCTCAAAATTCTCTCCGGTGAGGAGAGAACTTTGAGCCCAAGAAATCCCTTTTCCCCTTCTCATCTTGAGAAGGGGAAAAGGACCAGGCAGAAAAGGTACTTTATGCATCGTCTTCGTCTTGTAATTAATCCTATCTGGCGTTATCTGGCCGGAGCAGCGCTCGGGCTGGTGCTCTTTCTCGCCATTTTCTTATGGGCGAGCGCCCAACCGGCGCAGGCGCTGCCCGAATATGCTGTTTTTACGGGCGAGTCCTGCGCCACCTGCCACGTCAACCCCGGCGGCGGAGGCCCGCGCACCCTGCGCGGTTTGCTTTGGGCAGCCAAAGGCAAGCCGCAGCAGGTTCCCACCCTGCCGGACGTGCTGATTGCCCCCGGCGTCAGTGACGGCGCTGAGCTGTACGATATCGCCTGCTCGAGCTGCCACGGAGTAAAAGGTGAAGGCGCTTTCGGCATGGCTTTGGTGGGCACCAATATACCCGCTCTGGCTACCCGCTCGTACATCGAAACAGGCATTCCTCCGGGGATGCCCGGCTTCCACGGCCAGCTTACCCCCACCCAGCTCGACGCACTGGTTGATTTCATCACCGGTCTGGCCAATGGCACCCTTCAGCCGCTTCCGGACACGTACCCGCTACCCCCAGCACGCCTGAGCGCCGGATCACCGCCGGCGGCCTCGGAAAACGGAGGCAATTGATATGGCTGCTCCGATTAGCCGGCGGCAATTTCTAAAAATATCAGCAGTGACCGCAGGGGCGGCGGCCACATTTAGCGGTTTGCAAAGCCTGCTTGCCTCCCCAAGCGTCAGCGCTGCTCTGGGCGAGGGGCTGAAGACCTCTTCCAAAGATGTGATCGTCCCGGGAGTCTGCCTGATGTGCCCCGGCGGGTGCGGCATCCTCACGCGGGTGGCCGACGGGCACGTGGTCAAGATCGAGGGCAACCCCATGCACCCCACCAACCTGGGCACGCTGTGCCCCAAAGGGCAGGCTGCGCCGGAGCTGCTCTACAACCCGGATCGCATCGCCGGACCGCTGCAGCGGGTAGGCGAACGCGGCGCCGGGCAATGGCAACCAATCAGCTGGGATCAAGCTATCCGCCAGGTAGCGCAGAAGCTGAACGACCTGCGCCAGTCCGGGCACCCGGAGCGAGCCGCCTTAATGTACGGCGAGACGCGCGGCCAGCTGCGGGCTTTCTTCGAGCGCTTTTTCCAGGCGGTCGGCTCTCCCAACCTGATCTCGCGCGAGAGCCTGAATGTCGCCGGGGCTAAGCTCGGCATGTACCTCACGCAGGGCGTGTACGATCTGCCCGCCTACGACCTGGAAAATACTCGCTTCGTGCTGGCTTTCGGCGCCAGCCTGCTGGAAGCCGGGCGGACGCCGCTGCGGACGATTGCAGGCTACTCGTATTTACGCCGGGGGCGCGACAACCGCGGCAAAGTGGTGGTCATCGACCCGCGCCAGGGTATTACCGGCGCCAAAGCCGATGAGTGGATCCCCATCGTTCCGGGAACGGACGCTGCTCTGGCCCTGGGGATGGCCAACGTGATCATCCGTTCCAGCCTGTTCGACTCCGATTTCGTCAATAATTACTGCTTTGGCTTCGAAGATTTCAACGACAGCGACGGTAACCTGCACACCGGTTTCAAATCCTTTGTGCTGGAGCATTTCGACCCCACCGAGGTCGAAAAGATCACCGGCGTGCCCGCCACCACCATCTCTCGCCTGGCAGGCGAGTTCGCCGGGAATCAACCCGCTCTGGCTATTTTACCCGGCAAAGGCGGGCTGCTGAACGGGTCAATCGGCGGAATTTATGCGGCCATGGCCATCCACAGCCTGAACGCCCTGACCGGCAGCATCGAAACCCAGGGCGGCGTGATGACCCAGCGCTACCCGGCAAATTCGCCCTGGCCCAGCCTGCCGGCCGACCCGGCAGCGGAGCAAGGACGCAACGCCGAACGCC
>JAMCRR010000196.1:0-5948 GCA_023381565.1 Chloroflexota bacterium | reverse complement strand
ACGGCGCCGGGACCCTCTTCCCGTTAGCCCGCCACGCTTATCAGGCGGTAGCCGACAGGCTCCTGGATGGTTATCCGGTCGAAGCGCTGTTCCTGTACGATGCCAACCCGGTGTTCGAAGCTCCGGGAGGCAGACGCTTTATTCAAGCCTTTGAGAAAGTCCCCCTGATTGTGTCATTCTCTTCGTTCCTGGACGAAAGCGCTGCGTATGCCGACCTGGTGCTGCCCGAGCCGACCTTCCTGGAACGCTATGAGGATGATTATTTCGAGGGCCTTGGATATTCGGGGATCGCCTTACGCCAACCGGCAATCCCGCCAATTTTGAATACGCTCAACACGGGAGATTTCTTCCTGAAGGTAGCCGCCGCCATGGGTGGCCCGATTTCAGCAGCTTTCCCGTGGAAAACCTACGAGGAAGTGCTGCAGTTCCGGCTGCAGAATGTGGGTACGGATTGGAAGACCCTGCAGGACCTGGGTGTGTGGACCACGCCCGGCTACCGCTTCGAACGGCGCGGCAGCCCGCGCTGGCTGAGCGAAGTGGTCGGTAGCGACCGGCGCCTGGCCCCTCAAGACGGGCGCTTCGATTTCTTCAGCCGCGAGCTGCATGCCGCACTGGAACCTCTCAGCCCCGAACAGCTATCCGCCTTGGGCCTCTCGCAAAAGGGCGACGCGGCCAGTCTACCGCATTATGAGCCCGTCGCTTACCAGGGAGACCCGGACGAATACCCCTTCACCCTCAACGTGGTGACCCTGATGAGCCTGGGTTCGATCTCCGCCCTGGCAAACCTGCCCACCCTGCAGGAGATCAGCGGGATGACCGTTGGGGAGACGTGGAGCGGCTGGCTGGAGATGAATCCCCAATCCGCAGCCAGGCTGGGAGTGCAGGATAAAGCCGAGGTGTGGGTGGAAAGCCCCTTCGGCAAAGCCAGGACCCGGCTGCGCACCGTCAAAGGGCTGCGCCCGGATGTGGTCAACCTGCCCTACAACCAGGGGCATACCGCCGTTGGCCGCTGGGCAAAGGATCGGGGTGTGAACGGCCTGGCCCTGCTCGACCCTGCCAGCGAGCCGGCTTCCGGACTTGCGGCTTTCACCAACACCCGGGTCAAGATTTACCCGGCCTAGACCAACCGCCTGGAGGAGAAATTATGCCCCGTTGGGGAATGGTTATCGATCTGGATAAATGTGTGGCTTGCCAGGGCTGCAGTATCGCTTGCCGTTTCGAAAACAACACCCCGGCCGTATCGCCCGAAGAAGCTCTCCAAGGGCGCTCGATCCGTTGGAACGACGTCTTCCCGTTGCCGATCGACCCGGCAGAAGACAAAGATGTGTATCCGAACGTCACCACGCGCTACCTGACTCGCCCCTGTATGCACTGCGAAAATCCGCCCTGCATCAAAGTCTGCCCGGTGCAGGCCACATATAAAGACGAAGAAGGCATCGTGCGCATGAACTATGCCCGCTGCATCGGCTGCCGCCTGTGCACAGTGGCCTGCCCGTATGGCGTGCGTTATTTCAACTGGTATGCTCCCGAATGGGAAGGCTCGCTGTCTGAGCACCTCAATCCGGATCGCATAGAAGCACCGGGCGACCTGGAAGGGCCGGCGGTGCGCCCACGCGGCGTGGTAGAGAAATGCACTTTTTGTATCCACCGCTTGCAGAAAGCCCGCCTGCAGGCTGAAGCAGAGCAGCGCGATTTTCGTCCCGATGAGTACGTCCCTGCCTGTGTGGAGACCTGCCCGGCCAAGGCGCGCTATTTTGGCGACCTGGATAACCCCGATAGCACTGTGGCGCAACTGAACAAGAGCTC
The DNA here is from genome assembly GCA_023381565.1 of Chloroflexota bacterium. Classification (GTDB taxonomy): domain Bacteria; phylum Chloroflexota; class Anaerolineae; order Anaerolineales; family Anaerolineaceae; genus JAMCRR01. The sequence goes on along the minus strand of JAMCRR010000196.1, from coordinate 4,142 downwards.
GCGCGCCTTTGTGGAGCTTGAAGAGGCAGGCACCCACCCGAAAGTGACCTATTTGAGAGAAGGTTAGGCTATGCTTAAAGTGAATCCGCGTGACAAAACCCGGCTCGTCGATCCCTTGTTTGCCGCGCCCGGATGGCGTTTCTGGCTGGCGGTGGTTTTCCTGCTGGCGGTCATCGGCTGGGGAGCATCCATGTATCTGCGCCAGCTCACTTACGGATTGGGAGAGACGGGCATGGACCGCCCCGTTTATTGGGGCATCTATATGGTGAACTTCATTTTCCTGATCGGGGTGAGCATGGCAGGCACGTTAATTTCCGCCGCGCTGCAGCTCACGAACATCGAATGGCGCCGCCCGATCACCCGCATCGCCGAAACACTGACCGTATTCGGTTTGCTGGTCGCCTCGCTGCAGCTGCTTTTCGATATCGGGCGCCCTGACCGACTGCTCAACGTGGTGCAATACGGGCGCCTGCAGTCGCCCTTGTTGTGGGACGCCAACTCGCTGACCCTCTATATCCTGACCAGCATACTGGCGCTTTACCTGCAGCTGCTCCCCGACATCGCCCTGCTGCGCGACAACTGCCCCGCCAATGCGCCCTGGTGGCGCCGGGCGCTCTACACGCGTTTGGGTTTGGGCTGGAAGGGCTACCGTTCGCAGTGGGGCCGTCTGCAAAAAGCCATTACCGTCATCTCCATCGCCATCATTCCCATCGGCGTCTCCCTGCACACCATCACCTCCTGGGTCTTCTCGACAACCGTCCAGCCGGGCTGGAAATCGACCATTTTAGGGCCCTATTTTGTGATCGGCGCCATCTTCTCGGGCATCGGTATGCTCTTTATCGTCATGACGCTGGCCTGGAGGCTGCTCAAGCTGGACGAGTATATCCAGGCACGGCATTACCGTGCCCTGGGCTGGCTCTTTATCGTGATGAGCGCCCTGTGGTTCTACTTTACTTACACCGAGAACCTGACGCTGGTCGCCGAGCAGGAAGCCTACGAGTTCCCCGTCCTGGCCAGCAAGCTGTGGGGCTCCTATTCCTTCAGCTTCTGGGGCATGGTCGCTCTGATGGTCGTGGCTTTCTGGATCATGGTGGTTCCCAAACTGCTGCCCGCCCTGCTGCGGCGCGTAGTCGTGTTCCAGCCTCGCTTTGCGCTGGCTTCCACGGGCGCTGCGCTGGTGGCAGCCTTCTTCCTGATCTCTCCTCAGCCGGCTGTGACCCACGCCGCCCTGATGGACCTGAACACGAATACCTTTGGCTGGTTGATGGTGATCGGTTTTGTCGCCTGCGCCGGTCTGGGGATCAGCTTTTGGCTCAAGCAGCACCCTGCCGTCTCTTCGGTAGCTGCCGGCGCCTGTGTTGTAGCCGGCATGTGGCTGGAACGCTGGAATATTGTCATCCCCACGCTCACGCATCCCCGACTGATCCCCTACACCATTTACCTGCCCTCCCCTGTCGAGATTTCTCTCAGCGCGGCTTCGCTTGCCTTGCTCGCTCTGATGTTCCTGGTTTTCTTCAAGCTGTTCCCGGTCATTTCGATCTGGGAGGTATCGGAAGGGCGAGTGGTCGAAGACGCCCAATCACGGGTAGAGATCCCCTTGCCCGAACCTAACGAGCCCAACCCACTGCAATCATGGGGATCCAGACGCTGAATCGGGAGCAGACTGCTTCCCTGCGCTCTGATTTTTACCAGGCGCTGGCCGAAGCCTTATCCGACCCGCCGGAGTGGCTGGCTGAGCCCGGGAGGGAATGGCCCCTGTACGGGGCAGCCGCCGGGCTGGCGCCAATCTCGCCGGCTGCCCGCCTCGCCGCCGGCATGCTGAGCGCTATCGAAGCCGAACCTTATACGCGCCGGCTGGCCCGCTACGTGGATCTGTTTGCCGGGTCTGGGCGCCCGCGCTTCTGGCTGTACGAATCGGCACAGCATGGCGGACGCCTGCTCGGATCGGAAACCTGGGCGGTCGACCGGGCTTACCGCCTGGCGGGATTGGAGATCAGCGGCGCGGAGCTGCCCGACCACGTTTCGATCGAGCTGGCTTTCCTGGCATACCTGGCGGCGCAGCAAGCAGAACATCCTGACCAGATGCAAGAATGGCAGCGACTGGAATGGAATTTCATCCGCAAGCATGCCGGTCGCTGGATGCCGGGCCTGGGCCGCGCTCTGGCAAGCCTTGGAGATGAAGTTTACAGCCCTCTCGGGCGCATTTTATCGGGATGGCTGGAAGAAGCCGGTCGCTCGGTTCGCTCTGCAGCGCCAACCCGGCCCACTAAACTGCCGGCGCTCGCTGCAGATCAGGATTGCACCCTATGCGGGTTTTGCAGCCAATCTTGCCCCAGCCGCGCGCTGTGGATCGAGGAGTCCAAATATGAGACCCACCTGGTGATGGCGCCTGCCTCCTGCACAGGATGCGGGTTGTGCGCGCGTGTTTGCCCCAGCCGCACCCTGGAGCTGATTGCTGCAGAAAACCACCTCCTGGCGCCCGACAACCTACAAGTACTGCGCAGCTCGCCGCGATTGGCGTGCCCTTCCTGCGGGCGGCCCACAGTCAGCCGGGCCGAGCTGGATTTTATCGTCGCCCAAATCGGGCCTGCTCCCTGGCTTGAAGCCTGCCCGGACTGCCGTCCGCAATATCTGGAGAAGAAACTATGAATTTCCCCATGCAACTGCCTGTTTTTAGCTTTTTTTACTGGCTGGTGAATACGCCTGGACTGGGTGGAATTTGCATTGCGCTGCTTTCTGGGGGTGCTATAATTGTGGGTAGCTTAATTGTTAGATGGGTGCAAGGGGGTGGCGATTCTGGCGAAAGTGAAACCTACAGCTATCCGACCCCCGCTTTACATAAAGAAGAATAAAATCAAACCGAATTATTCCAAATTGGAATAGAATTGTAATATACATTTATTGTTACATTTTTTCCATCCTTTGAGCGCGGGAGTTTTTGTAGATGCGGCGTCCAACAATTTCCACCCTCGCGAAAGAGCTCGGCGTGTCTAAAATGACGATCTCACGTGTGATCAATGACCGCCCGGGGGTCTCAGCCAAATTACGCGCCCAGATCCGGCAGGTCATCGAAGACAGCGGCTATGCCCCCAGCCCATTTGCCCAGAACTTGGCCTCCGGGCGCAGCGGCTTAATCGGGATACTGGTGCCGGATGTCGTCTCGGAGTGGATCTCGCCGCTCCTGCTGGGGGTTGGGGAGGAAGCCAACGCCCTCGGCTTCCAGGTGTTGATCCGCTCAACCGGACGCGGGATTTCCTCAGACCACAAGAGCCAGAAATCTTTAGTCGAAAGCAGCCTCACCGACGGGATGATCATTGCCAGCTGGCGCGTTCCGGCGCCGGTGGTGGAAAGGCTTGCCCAACGGCACGTCCCGGTCGTCCTCGTCGATGGGTACTTTCGCTCCCCAAACATCCCCTGGGTGAGCTCGAGTTTTCGCGAGGGTGCGGCTGAAATGGTGCGCTACCTGGCAGAGATTGGTCACGAGCGGATCGCCTTCCTGAGCGGTGGCGCCGAGCCGTACGTGGCCCTGGAGCAGCTCGGTGGTTTTTACGAGGGACTGGCGGAGACCGGCATTCCAGAAGAAAATGCCTGGGTTTTTCACGGCGATTACCTGCGCGAATCGGGCTACAAACTCGGACGCGACCTGCTCTCGAGCCCCGAGAGGCCGACCGCCATCTTTGCCGCCAACGACCCGATGGCAGTCGGCGTGCTGCAAGCCGCCCACCACCTGGGACTGAGCATTCCCGAAGACCTTTCCGTGGTGGGTTTTGACGATACCCTTGGCGCCAAGACAGTTCCTCAATTGACTTCCATGCTGCGCGATTTATACGAGATTGGCAGGCAGGCGATGCGCGTGGTCATCGACCAACTGGAAGACCGGACCGAACCCGGCGAGGTCGTCCAACTCGATCTACCCACCCGGCTGATCGTACGCCAGTCCTCCGCTCCCCCCAAAAAATAAACTGTCGTTTCACTGTACAATCAACTTGTCGACCTGCACTCATGGTTGGTACCGAAATTTAATGAGAAGGCGCCAATCAACTCTGTTAGGAAAACTTCAAAAGTGAACTGATCCAAAGTTGAAAAGTGAACTTTGAAGTTTTCCTGATCGTGAACCAAAGTTCAAAAGTGAACCGCTTTGC
>JAMCRR010000173.1 GCA_023381565.1 Chloroflexota bacterium | reverse complement strand
AGAAATGGACGCGGTCCTGCAGGCCGCTGAGAAGCACAGGCAGGCCAAAAAGGCGGATGCCCGCCCCTACACCCTGCTGCTGCTCTTGCTCGACACGGGCATAAAAAAAGGGGAATGCCTGGCCCTGGAGCCTGGCGCTTTGATGCGCTTGAGAGCCCTCACCCCAACCCCTCTCCCAACGGGAGAGGGGAGGAAGGACGCTCGTTTATGAAGATGGGGGTGAGGAAAATTGACGGATGGGGGTTATTTGCCGAAGAGGGCCTGATCGATGATGGCTGAGATGGCTGCCTGGTTGGGGAGGAGAACGTCGGCTCCCTGGGGGGTTACCCAGGAGGTCACCTGCGCCGGCCCAATGGAATAACGCTGGATGCCGTTGCCGCTCGCGAGCTGGGAGGCCAACGGGAGGAGAGGCAGCATGTCGTTGAGGGTCATGTTGGTCTCGACGCTGCTGATGAACTCGTTGAAGATCTCTGGCGCGCGCGAGACGGCGTTCAGGCTCATCATCTTGTAAAAGATGGCCTGGATCACTTCCTGAGCGCGGCGCAGACGGTCGAAGTCGCTGGTGGAATAGCGCGAGCGCACGTACCATAGGGCGGTATCGCCGTTCATGTGCACGGTGCCCGGGCTAACGTTGCAATAACCATTCACCGCCTGGGGCAGGTCGCATTTATCGGAAAGGGACTGGGAGGCCTGCACGTCGATCCCGCCCAGGGTGTTCACGATGCCGCGGAACCCATTGAAGTTGGTCATGATGTAGTAGTCGGGGTGGACGCCGAAGTTCTGCTCGAAGGTGGCCTGGGTGAGAGCAAAGCCACCGTGCGCCTGCGCGGTGTTGATGCGCTGCGCTTCCCAACCGGGGATATTTACCCACAGATCGCGCGGGAAGGAGACCAGGTTAACCGTGCCCTTGTTGGGGTTCAACGCGGCCAGGAGGATCACGTCTGTGCGATAGCCCGAGTTGGGGCGGTAGTCCGATCCCAGGATGAGAATGTTTACCTGGCCCTCCGGTCGGGGAAGCCGCTCGCCCAGTGAGTTGAGTGTGGGGTTGGGCGAGGCCTGCGCAGATTGGACGGGAGCGTCCGACTGGAGGGGGAACTCCGTGGGGTTAAACGTCGCCGTGGGGGGGATGGGCTGGAAGGGGGTAGGTGTGGGAGAGGCGTTTGGGTCCGCCGTGGCCAGAATCAATCGGGATATGGCTACCGGCGCGGCCGGTTGCAGGCTGCTCAGAACAGTGGGCGCGTTGCATGCTGTTAGAGAGAAGAGGGTGAGTAGGCTTATAAAGCGGAATATTCGCGTGCGCATAGTTTATACTTTCGGTTTGGTACAGGATGGGTAACGTTCAGTTGGCGGTTGGCGCAACTGTGGGTATGTCTGTTGGCAGAGCAGTAGACGTAGGTGGAACTTCGGTGGCAGGAATCGGGGTGGATGTGGAAGTGGCTGTCTCCGTTGGAAGTGTCGTCTGGGTAGGCGAGGAAGTAGCAGAGGGTGTGGAGGTATAAGTGGAAGTGGGCTGCGGCCTGGTTGGGGTTTGAGTGGGGCGCGGAGCAGGAGCGGGCGTGTTCGTCTTGGTGGCCGTGGGAGTGCGGGTGGGCACATTGGGGACGTAGATCCTTGAGCCGGCCAGGAGGAGGGTGGAATTGCCCATGCAATTGGCTCGCTGCAAAGTGTACACGTTCACTCCAAAGGCCTGACTCAAACGGAAGAGGTTGTCGTTGGGCTGCACGGTATAGACGATCCAACCCGGCGGCGGGCCGCAGGGGATGGCGGTTGGGGAATACACGGGCGGTTGGGTCGCGGTTGGCGTTGAATCAGGCACGTACAGGATGGCGCCCGGCAGCAAGTTGTCACTGAACAGGCAGTTCGCTTTGGAAAGCTGATCGGGCGTGACCTTGAAAATCTGAGCGAGCGCGCCCAGAGTATCGCCGCTCTGGATGGTGTACGCAACCCACCCTTGCGGGGGCGGGCAGCTTGCCGGAGGTTGAATGGTGGCCGTCATGGTGAAGGTCGGCGAGGGTTGAGCGGTGAAAATCGAGGTCGAACCGGGTTGAGGGGGGAGGAGAGTCTCCGTCGCGGTGGCCTGAGGAACAGGGGTAGATGGCCGCGAGTTGCCTTCAGCGATGGTCAAGGAGAGGCTGCCCAGGACGATTGCGCTGGATAGGATGGCTGCAACGAATCCGTTGAGCGCCTGCCTTAGATGAGTCATATCCCTTTAAACGGTCTTACCGGTATCAACGGAAGAGGTTACATTCACCGGAAGAAGAACGCTGAAAGTCGAGGAAAAACCGGCTTCCGTGTCCACCCAGATGCGTCCACCGTGGCTCTCGACCAGGGTCTTGGCGATGGAAAGGCCTACGCCGGTATCTCCCATGCCCTGGATCAGAGGGTTATCGGCCCGGTAGAGGCGCGAGAATACCCTGGGAATCTCTTCTGCCGGGATGCCTCCACCCGAATCTGTGATCTGGAGCAAGACAAAGCTCTGGCCGTTTTCGGATTGGAGGTTTACCTTCAAGATGATTACGCCGTCCGCGGGGGTGGCGCTGCCGGCATTCTGGAGGAGGTGAACCAGGATCTGTTGCAGGCCATCTCGATCCGCGTGGATGACGGGCATCTCTTCCGGCAGGTCGAGGCGCAGGGTGATGTTCTTTTCGCGCAACTGGGCGCTGGTAGAGGCCATGGCGTAATCGATGACCCCGCCGAGGTCCACCGTCTCGGGGAGCAGCTCAAGCTGGCCCGAATCCATGACAGTGACGCGGATCAGGTCGTCGATCAGCCGACCCAAACGTTGGGTGGAGGCGTTTATGCGCTCCAGGAAATTGCGCTGCAAAGCCCCCAGGATGCCCACCGATTCGCCTAACAAGAGATGGGTATACCCCATGATGGAGGACATCGGCTGGCGTAGCTCTTGCGCCATCGAAGCAATCACTTCAGAAGGCTCGCTCGTGGGCGGGGCCGGGATGGATGCGTGCCGTTCGATCTCCATGATCTTCATCTTTGCTTCTGCCAGCTCGTTTTGGAGATGGGCATTTTCTTTCAGAGACTGCCTGAGCTCATCTTCGAAGTAACCAATTTCACGCTCTTCACTGCCGGCAGCAGGCATTGGCTCTTCGTCTGCGGTAATCGGCTGCGGATTTTCTTCCACGGTTGGCTGCGGCCCGGCGTCTTCCGGCGGGGGAGGAACCTGGCCCAGCTCCTGGCGCAGGGCTTCCAACTCGGATTTTGACCCGTCCAGCTCCAGTCGGGCAGTTTCCAGGTTTTCTTGTAAGGAGCGGGCACGTTCAGATCGTTGCAGGATGTGTACCAATGTCTCTGTCAAGCTGGTTAGATACGCCTGGTCTTCGCTGTTCCATACCCGGTTGGAATAAGGGGAAAGCAGCAAAACGCCCCCGAGCACTTCCGTGCTCCCCATCAAAGGCGCAACCAGCAGGCTCCCAGGCTGTTTAATGTTGATGGCGTCTCCCAGGCCCTGAAGATCCAGGGAAGTGGTGCCAGGGCCGATCTTGAACGGGCGCCCTTTCTGAAGGGCGTTGGCCAGTTGGGGAATGGCTTTTTTCTCCAGGGTGGCGCCAGGTTGGGGTTCTTCGCGGATCAGATCATAGCCGCCTTGCAGGGTCACACTCCCTTGCGAGTCTGGGGCAGCGATGAGATAACAAAGATCGGCCAGCATGGCCTGACCTACCGCTTTTGTGACCGCCGTGCACATATTTAGGGGAGAATCCTCGGCTGCCAGAGCCAGAAAAGCATGCGTGGCCTTGGGGTCTGCGCTGTAGCGCCTTCTTTCGACGCCGGCTTGGTGCGGCTCTGCTTGCGAAGCAACGACAGGGGCAGCAGAAAAACGCCCCGAGAGCATCAGCAAGAGGGGATAGGCGGCCAATTGGGTCAAACGGACCGCCCCGGAGTAATCTCCCGATTGGTAAGGTGCGAACATCTCGACGACGTGTCCAACCAGCAATAAACCTAACATGCCCAGCCCGTATTCCCACAGCGCCGGGCGCCGGAGGGACAATATGCTCCCACCTATTAAGACGACCAAAATCGAAATAAGTTCCCAGCCAAAGCTCAACCAGGTGCCATTGAAAGTGGTAACCGTGGCGACCGGGCCCCAAATGGAGAGCGTAAAAGCCAACAGGATCACCACCAGCAAATTCAGCAAGGCGGTGGCCGAGTCGGCGATGCGCGCCGGCAGTGGGAAGGCCCACAGCCAAATGATCCAGACCAGGCTAAAGAGAGTAACCGCGCGGGCGAGTGGGGGAAGGAACACTTGCGGGTCGAAGATGCCCTGCCAGGTCAATCCACTGCTTACAAACAGAATCGCCTGGCCGATCAAAAGCAGGCCAAGGCCCAGCAGGGCGCGCCTGGCCTGCGGAAAATCGGGATTTCTTTGTCTGGAAAGGGCCGCAGGAATGGCTCCAATCACCGCAAAGACCAGCACCAGGTGATAGACCAGGTTGCCAGGTGGCGTGGTGAGGATCAAGAAAATTTGCTGAAAGAAGTTGACCATGCGAACCTTTCCATTGTTCGAGAATTATAGCATGAGGAAAGTAAGGCGAGGTAACCAAAAGAGTTGACAAATCACCAAAATACGATAAAATACACTGCGCAAGCCGAAGTGGCGGAACTGGCAGACGCGCTACGTTCAGGGCGTAGTGGGCGTACGCTCGTGAGGGTTCAAATCCCTCCTTCGGCACACAGAGGGCCCCCCGCAAGGGGGGTCTTTTCTCATCTACCAGATCTTGTATCGACGGGGTAATTAAGGTAAGATAGCAGCATGAGAGGGTTCAAAATCAACACCAGGCGTATTTTGATTCTCGTTGCCGTGCTCGTGCTGGCCCTGTTGATGATGGACTTCAACAACCGCATGGGGGATTACCTGCGGTTGCGGTCGCAGGATCAGGATATGCAGACCCAGGTCGCGGAGCTTCAAATGACGCAGGCGGACATCAATACGCAGATCGCCTACGCGACCTCGGACGTGGCCGTCGAGGAGTGGGCGCGGGAGCAGGCGGGTATGGCGCAAGCGGGAGACGTGCCCATCGAGCCGGTATCCCCTCCGGGGTCGACGCCGGTGGTAGCGACGCTGGCAGCGCCGACCCAAGAGCCTGTCAGTAACTGGCAAGTGTGGCAGGCGCTATTCTTCGGCAAATAACGTCCTTGACCTGAGAGGGGGTTTGTGGTATTATTTGCCCCTACGTGATGCGGGGTAGAGCAGTGGCAGCTCGTCGGGCTCATAACCCGGAGGTCAGTGGTTCGAATCCACTCCCCGCTACTAAAGTCAAACCAGAGTCCGTCGGGCTCTGGTTTTTCGTTAGCCCGGCACACAGCGGTAGACATTTTTCCAAA
>JAMCRR010000112.1 GCA_023381565.1 Chloroflexota bacterium | reverse complement strand
ATCAGCATGAGAGAATGTAAAGAAACGTAATTAAAAAACCTTTGAAAGGAGAACGACTATGTGTGGTTGTATGTTAATGCATGCGGCGATGGATCATGAGGGGCACCAGACCTCCATCCAGCCCGCGTCTGTGCCACAGCCCAACGTGATGCCTGCTGCCAGCGGACAGCGATGCGCCCATTGCGGTTTCCCTCTGGGACAGGGTTTTGCTTTTTGTCCCAATTGCGGCATGAATCTCAAAACGTCGGAATGTTCTGCCTGCGGGCAAAAGGTTGATCCGAGTTGGAGCGCGTGCGCGTATTGCGGATCCCCGCTCGGTGAAATGCAGGGACAACCAGCGCATCACTGATCGCGGCGCGAGCACCCCCTCTTTTGCAGGAGATCACGATGAAACAAGTGCTTAAATGGACAGGATTGGTTTTATTCGCAGCGGTGGTGGGGCTGACACTGGCATTTGCATATAATGCCGCCGTCTTACAGACATCCATCGCCGCGGCAGAGCGCCCATCCATCCAGGCGACACCTTATCCTCCCATTCAGTCGTGGAGCTATGGCCCCGGCATGATGGGGCGCGGTGGGTCTGGCAACGGCGATGGCGGCTGGGGAATGGGACCGGGTATGATGGACGGCTATGGTGCTCAGGGTGGGGCTTACTCAGGCAGTGGCACCTCAATCACTCTTGATCAGGCGGTCGAGGCAGCCGAGCAATACCTGGCAACCTATGGAAATCCAGATCTGGCACTGACTGAGGTCATGGAATTCTCAGACAATTTTTATGCCGAGATCAAGGAGCAGAGCACGGATGTTCACGCTTTTGAAGTGCTCATTGACCGCTACACTGGCGTTATCTATCCTGAACCCGGTCCTAACATGATGTGGAACACCCGCTATGGTCACATGGGCGGGATGATGGGCGGTTGGGGAAGGCAGCAGGTTGGATCAATGTCCGTATCCCCGGAGCGGGCGCGAGACATTGCGCAACAATGGCTGGATCAGTATTTACCAGGAATTTCAGCTACACAGGAGGCCGACGCCTTCTACGGCTACTATACGATCCACGTTTTGAAGGAAGGCCAGGTCTATGGGATGCTCAGCGTGAATGGCTATACCGGCGAGGTGTGGTATCACACCTGGCATGGAGACTTTATCCAAATGAAAGAGTTGGAGGAATGATTATGCACAAGGTTAACTGGACTACGGTTGTCGTTTTCAGCATTGTCGTACTGCTCGCCTTCATTGTGGGCGCAAGCCTGCTGGGCAGGTGGGGTCATGGCGGTTGGGGATACGGTGGATGGGGAATGATGGGCCCATGGATGATGGGCGGCATGTTCTTCATGTGGCTGTTTCCCATCGCCTTTATCGTATTGATTGTATTTGGCATCGCCTGGCTCGTGCGGACAATCGGCGGCGGGACCAATCCCCCCGTTCCCGCTCATCCTTGTCCCTCTTGCGGGCGCGGCGTGCAAGCTGATTGGAAGAACTGTCCACACTGTGGAGCAGTGTTGGTGAAATAACCCACTCCGATTACGAAAGCGGGCACAGAGAAACCTCTGTGCCCGCTTTTTTCACCAGCACTATTCCACAATCAACTTGCCGCGCAGCATCCCCATCTGACATTGAAAGCCATACTCACCAGGTTTATCAGGCGTAAACTCCAGCGTGACCTGTTCGCCTTCGGGGAGCAGGGCGCTCTGATTGAAGTCCGGGAAGAGCACCTTTTCCGAACATGCGGCACTCTCCTGGCGGGTGAAATTGAGCCTCACGGGCTGCCCGGATTTAACAACGATAACATCGGGCGTGTAACCGCCCTTGACGATCACTGCCACTTCCTGAACACCGCCAGCCCCGGCAGCGGCGCGTATCTGCCCTTTGGGGGCCAGCCAAAAGAACCAGGCGATGAAGATACTGAGGGCGATCCCGCCCAGAGTGACGATGATTTGCGCACCAGTCATTGTGAATCTCCTTTCGCCGCTCTTATTTTTTCCCGCAGCATATCAACCGAAGGCCAGCCTTTCAAGCCCTCCGGTGTTGTGTAAACCCGGCAACTGAGAGAATAGGTGTCCCGCTCTTCCGGCCATAAATCTTGACCATCGATCCGAAAAGACGGCGACCCTAGAAATTTCAGCCGGGCAGCATCAGAATCATCCTTAACTTTAATCAATTCCACGGAATCACCAAAATGCTCCATTAGCAGGGCGGTTTTCAATTTATCCAAGCCCGTTTGCCAGGAGGGGCAACCATCGAAGTATAGAAGTTCGATTTTCACCCGTCACCTCACTTCACTGCAAATTTCGGTTTGAACGTACGCAAGCGGTTGGCGTTTCCCACGACTGTGACGCTCGAAAAAGCCATGGCTGCTCCGGCGATCAATGGGCTGAGCAGCACGCCGAAGAAGGGGAAAAGCACACCCATTGCCACCGGCAGCCCCAATACGTTGTAGATAAACGCTCCAAACAGGTTTTGTTTGATGTTGCCCATAGTAGCCCGGCTGACTTCGATGGCGGTCACGACCCCCTTTAAACTGCCTTTAATTAGAGTGATATCAGATGCTTCGATTGCAACATCTGTGCCGGTCCCAATGGCCAGGCCAACGTCTGCCTGAACCAGGGCTGGAGCATCATTGATTCCGTCCCCGACCATGGCGACCTTCCTGCCTTCAGCCTGTAATAAATGTATGTTTTTCGCCTTGTCCTCCGGCAGGACCTCTGCCAGCACCCGATCTACCCCCACCTTGCGGGCGATGGCTTGGGCAGTACGCTGGTTGTCTCCGGTGATCATGACCACTTCGATGCCCATTTTCTTAAGGATGGTAATGGCCTCGGCAGAGTCTTCCTTGACGGTATCGGCTACAGCCACTATCCCGACTGCCCCGCCATCCACCGCGACGAACATGGGAGTCTTGCCATCATCTGCCAATACAGCCGCTTTTTGCTCGAGATCCCCCAGGCCTGCTTTTTCGCGCACCATCATTTTAAAGTTGCCAAGCACCACCCGGCGGCTGTCCACGGTCGCGATCACGCCGTGACCCGGTACCGCTTCGAACGCGGTGGGTTCGCTTAATGCAATCCCCTTCGCCTTTGCGCCCTCGACGATGGCTTCCGCCAGGGGGTGTTCGGAGGACCGCTCCACCGAGGCAGCCAGGTGCAGCAGTTCATTTTCCTTCCAATCAGTTGTTAACACCGTGTCGGTCAGCTCGGGCTTACCTTTGGTGATCGTACCCGTCTTGTCCAACACCACGGTCTTGATCCCCTGCGCTGTTTGAAGGGCTTCACCGGAGCGAATAAGAATACCATTCTCTGCCCCTTTTCCAATCCCTACCATCAGGCTCATCGGGGTGGCCAGGCCCAGAGCGCATGGGCAGGCAATAATCAGGACTGTTACAGCGGTCACAAGGGCATAAACCAACTGCGGTTGCGGGCCGATGTCGAACCACAGCACGAATGTCAGTATGGCCAGGATTATCACAACCGGCACGAAGTAGCCGGACACTGTGTCGGCCATGCGGGCGATGGGAGCTTTGCTGTTTTGGGCGTCCTGCACCATTTTGACGATCTGCGCCAGTGCGGTATCCTTGCCCACCTTGGTAGTGCGGAACTTGAACGCCCCGGTCTTGTTGAGTGTCGCCCCGATCACCTCGTCGCCCGCTTTTTTGGATACCGGCAGCGACTCGCCGGTCAGCATGGATTCATCCACCGCCGAGCTGCCTTCGAGAATCAAACCGTCCACCGGAACCTTCTCACCGGGACGCACCTGCACCACATCGCCCACCAGGACTTCCTCGACCGGGATGTCCATCTCCTTTCCATTCCGCACAACGCGGGCGGTTTTGGCTTGCAGGCCGATCAATTTTTTGATGGCCTCGCTGGTGCGACCCTTGGCGCGCAGTTCGAGCGCTTGCCCGAGCACCACCAGGGCGATGACAACCGCCACCACATCATAGAACGGTTCTGAAGTGCCTTGCGGAAAGATGGACGGGAAAATAACGGCGATGGTGGAATACAGCCATGCAGCCGCGGTGCCCAAGGCAATCAGGGTGTTCATATTGGCGGAGCGATGCTTCAAGGCTGCCCACGCACCGGTGAAGAAGTCGATCCCGGACCAGAATAAGACAGGCAAGGTCAGCAGGGCGGCCACTCCCCACGCCAGGCGCAGAGTCTCCACGCTCCAATCGCGCACGAAGGGTACGAACGTAGAATAGGCGGTCGCCAATACCGGCAGGGAAATGATGGCAGCAAACCAGAAATGGCTCATCAACCGGCGGTATTCTTTTTCATGCGCAGCCTGCTGTTTATCCTGTGGTTCTTCGCTGGCAGCAGAGCGAGTCTTGTAGCCCCAGGATTCGATGGCGTTGTTCAGATCCGCCAGTTTGGTCTTTTCGGGCAGGTATTCTATGGTGGCTTCCTGGGTGGCAACATTCACCGAACTGCTGATGACCCCAGGTGCGGCGCACAACTCATCTTCGATAAACTGGACGCACGATGCGCAGCGTAAATTTTGGATACCGATGCGCATCTGCGCCCCACCGATGCGGAAACCAGCCGAACGGACCGCCTCCGCCAATTTGGCCAGGGTTATAAGGTTCGGGTCGTAATTCACCTGGGCGGTTTCGGTGGCGCGGTTAATGATTACCTTACTTATCCCGGGATATGCCCGCAGCCACGATTCAAGCTGTGTCGCGTCACCATCTTTCTTTAATCCCAGAATCGGTAGTATGAGCTGGGTTAGCGGCAGTTCCGGGTTAAAGCCGGTCGTAGCGGAAGTAGCCATGGCGTAATGATGGGGGTCGGCGTCGAATTTCCCGACGCAGTCTGCCGAGCAAAAGTAAAATTTCTGCCCCATGTGCTCGCGGCTGGCAAAGGCAGATTGCGGGGTAATATCCATTCCGCAGACAGGATCTTTGGCGTTCATATTCCCTTCTCTTTCGTAGTTGAATCCATTGTATTTCTAATCCGGTCAATCTGCAAGCAGAACAGGACTTACATGATGGCGAGCGGAAGGCCCATGATTAGATTATATTGAATGTAGATGGCGGAAAAGACGAAATAATATCAACGCGGAGTTTCTTTGCCAGCCAGGTACTTTTCTGTGTCGTTGAGGAACTCGTCCCGGCAGCCCCTGGCGCAGAAATAATAGTCCACCTCGTTCCAGGAGACATGATGGGCATTCTCCCGTTCTACAGACATGCCGCACACCGGGTCTACCGCCATTGTGACCATTTCCTTGAACTGGCCGTCTTCCAGCCACAGGACGCGGTCGGCAATGTCCCTGATGCGCTGGTCGTGCGAAACGATGACCACACTGCGTCCCTGCTCTTTTGCAATCTGCCTCAGCAGACGCATGATCTCGTGGCCGATTTTGGAATCAAGGTTGGCGGTCGGTTCGTCAGCAAGGATCAGCGTTGGGCTGTTGACCAGGGCGCGCGCAATTGCCACGCT
>JAMCRR010000181.1:2326-5487 GCA_023381565.1 Chloroflexota bacterium | reverse complement strand
CGACGAGGATACTGACCTGGTGATCCACGCCAGCACGGGAAGGTTTACCATCGAATCCAGAATCCGGGATGTCGTGGATGCGGACGGGCTAAAAACCATCTATGAAACCCTGAAACGCGGTTCGATCAAGCTTTTACCCAATACCACTCTCGTCCCACTGAGAGTCGGGGACCTGACCATCGGTATGATCTACCTGGACCGCCAGGTGAGCCTGCCACAGGATCAGGAGCTCTTGAAAGTATTTGCCAACCAGGCCGCCGTGGCCATCCAAAACACACAATTGTACGAAATGGCCACCATCGATCGCCTGACGGGTGTATACGTCCGGTCTTTCTTCGAGAAATGCCTCTACCGTGAGCTGCGCACGGCTTTCCGGTCTCGCCAGGTGCTGTCGTTGCTGATGATCGACGTAGATAAATTGAAACATATCAACGACCTGTTCGGCCATCTGGCCGGCGACCAGGCGCTCGAGATGATTGGCTCTGTGCTGCGGCAAGCCACCCGCACCACGGATGTTTGCGGGCGCTATGGCGGGGACGAATTTGCCGTCCTCCTGCCCCAAACCAGCGTAGAAGGAGCCAGAGTGGTGGGGCAAAGGATCCTCCAATCATTCGCCGGGAAAACCATCATGGATCAAAAGGGAGAAGAATATCTACGCTGTAGTATCGGCTTGTGCGTGCTCGAGCCCAATCAATTGATCCATAGCATCAACCAGTATCCTATCCCGGCCGGATATTTTGAAAATGCAGGCATTCAATTCATCAAACGCGCGGACGAAGCCCTCTACGAAAGTAAGCACCAGGGGGGAGGCCAGTTGCAAAGCAGCGTGCCGCTGCAATGGGAACCGATCATTCCCTGAGCTTGTTCACCGTTCTTCGTTTGCATGGTTGCTCTCGATCGTCAAGCAGGTTTCTCCGGGCGGGAAAGCAGTTCCGGTAGGGGGAGGGGGTTCTCGTTTGGGAGAGCGTCCGGGCGTTGGAGTATAATTTTTTCACCTTCTCGTATCGTTGAAGATGCCCTAATTGTCAGGATGCCGGATGATGCGGCGACCCTCGCTTAGACAGATTCTCCCAGGCGCTTTCTGGCTCGGGGTGGTTTTCGAGGCATTGGCCACCTTGTTGGCCTTGTTGCGAATCCCCCCGGACCCCAAACACGCCATCCTGGCCGGTTTCTCCTTATCCCGCTTGATCCTGCTCATTGGAGTTGCCGGCGTGGCGCTGTTTAGCGTGAGCATGGTTTTCGCCAGCCGGCAAAGCCGGGTGACTCGCTCCTGGAAGGCGCTTTTATTCGACGATCAGCGCAGGACGGGGTGGCTCTTATTTGCGGCCGTTTCGATCGATTCGATCTGCGCCTGGCTTCTGCTCCTCCCCCCACCGCATTTTCAGGGCGCGATCATCGAGCGCCTCCGGCCCATCCTGGTCTTGGCCCTGCTCGTCACGATCCAGGCCCTGGCGATCTGTTTGTGGGCAGATCAGAGACGAATAACCACTGCCTGGACGGCCTTGTGGCGGGGCCTCTCCGAGTTCTTGGATCGTCCTGGGGTGGGGGCGGGCCTCCTGGCATTCTCCTTTGGCATCGGTCTGGCGACCCTGTACTTTACCTATTACAATATGGCCGACGAGGGGGACACCATCACGGTTGGCTGGCTTATTTCGCAAGGGCAGGTACTCTACCGGGACATCTTTTCGCACCATTTCCCTTTCGCGTATCTATGGGTGGGGGCGGTGTTCCGGCTTTTCGGTCCTTCGATATTGGCGGCGCGCCTGTCAGTGGTGGTCTTTAGAACGGCCCTCTTCGCGGCTTCGATGAAGCTGAGCCGCATGTTTTTCCCGACGGGGTTGATCGCCGTGGTGTGGAGCCTGGATTGTGGAGGAATTATGAAAATCCTGGGGAAATGTCGTGGATTTTTTATCCTTTATTGTGCAAACGAGAAACCTCATCACGGAGTCGCAGAGGTCACAGGGTTTTCTCTCCCTATGAGAATCCTCCATGCTCTCTGTGTCCCCGTGGTAATAAGATCGCCTCGGCTCGAATTGGCGAAAGTTCGGTCAATAGGACCAATACAATTGATTTCCCCCCTGGTTCATGATCGCGACCAGCCTGGGAAGGTTCGCTGCGAGGCCGAAAAGAAGGACGAAGAGGATCAGTGAGAGCAGCGTGGCGAGAACCATGTCTTCTTTTCGAAGAAATCGTTTCCACGGAATCTCGCGCCGGCCTTCCCAGCCGTAAGCGGCAAAGGGGGCCAACACGGGAATCCAGGCCAAATGAAATCTGGGATCCGCAATGATAAAGAGATGGGGCAACCCATAACCGATTAGGAACAGCGCGACCGGCAAGACGATTCTGCGATCTTTAAGCAGCCAGAGGCCGGCAGTTCCGAAGATCAGCGTGCAGCCCCAGGGAATGACCAGGAGCAGGTAAAGGAGGGCCAGCCAGGGCTGGGGAATCGCGCCGACCAGATCGTTGCTGTAGAAGTAAAAGAATTCCTGGTCTTCCGGCCCGAGGTACTTGACCAGCCGGGTGAATATTCGCCGGGCAGCTTCCAGCGGATCCTGCCGGATGAACTGGATGGCTTGCTGCATGCACAGGCGCTCGCGTTCGCCATCGTCCAGGATATTCATGGGAAGGATGGCGATTTTCGAGACGAAGCCTCCATCTCCCTGCGGGTGATAGCCGATGAACAGGTTGTATCCAAGGCTGTTTTCCACGAAAGCCGGCCTGTGCATGAGGATGGAATTGCGAATGCTCCAGGGGAGGCAGAACCCGAATGCCGCCAGGCCGAACAGCAGGCCGGCCTTGATGCGGCGCGGGCTGGAATGGCTGATCCAGAGGCCCGCCAGTACAACGAAAATGGCGAAGATCGAGCGCGTGAACATAGTTGCGCCACACAATAAGCCCGCCAGCAGCGTCCAGCCCAGGGCCCTCTTTTCCGCACAATACAGCACCGCCACGAGTGAGGCCATGCCCAGCACAATGTAGAGATTTTCCGAGGCCAATCCGATGGGATAGAACAGCAGGATGGGGTAAAGGCTGATGCCGAGGCCGGCCAGAGCCGCGGCCCTTTTAGAGAGCCCGGCCTGATGCGCCAGCAGCGCCGCCAGTGGGGCCAGCAGCGCCATGACCCCGGCTTGCGCCAGGCGCGCGAGCGCGAAGCGCGACGC
>JAMCRR010000181.1:0-2316 GCA_023381565.1 Chloroflexota bacterium | reverse complement strand
AGGTAGAGGACGGCCAGGAAAAACGGGTATCCGGGAGCGCGAAAGGTGGTCAGCAAGCCTTCCTCTGGGAAAGGCAGGCGATCGATATCCAGGAATTGGGAATAATAAGAGCGCAGGATTTCGACGTCGGCTTGCGAATACCAGCGGAAGCCGTTTCCTTCACTCAAGGAGCGGGCCAGCATGTCGTATTGAAACATATCGTCCAGGGCGATGGGCTGGTAGATGAAAATGAGAACGACGATCAAATGGATGGAAAACGACCCCAGCCAGAGCAGGATTAACAATTGGGAAAGCTGAAGCTCTCTTACGTGAGCACGGACGCGTTTAAGGCGCATTGAAATAGAAGCGCTGTCCATTGAGGAAGCCTCCTGAGAAATCGAATTAGAAAATGGCAACAGAAAATACACTGCCTCTCAGCGGAGGCAGAAGATAATCCTTGCTTTTCTTAGGAAGGATTTACGCCGCTACGGTAACGTCCCTTTGAGTGATCTTGCCAAACAAAGCGCCCAGGAGCATCCCTTCCAGCAGGGATGGAATCACCAGATAAGCGAACGACCATCCGCTGCCGGCTGGCGCCAGGCCATGCAGCGAGCTGGGGAATAAGTAACTCTGCATGAGCGCGGCGGAGAGGCGGTTTACGAAAAAGCCGGCCAACAACGCCAGACCTCCCCACCCTGTGAAGCGGATTAGACTGCGCCAGCTCCGGTTGGCTATACCGACGAAGAGGCCAAAAATACTTCCGATGAGGAGTGGAAAAAGGAAGGGTACCAGGAAAGATATCCCGCTTCCGGGCGCAGTGAAGGCATCCGGGAAAATCCCCAAATAGATCTGCTTCATCAACGTGTTTGCCAGCAGGAAGCCAACTGCCCCACATAAGATAAAAAGGCTTTTCCGGTTGGGATTCAGGATGCTCCCTATGGCCAGGCTGCCTGTACCGCCGGCGAAGACCAGGCTGAGCAAGTTGACCAGGCAGCCCCGAATTCCGGTAAGGCCCTGGGACGCGTTCCATACATCGATCAGCCCGAGCAGGGTAAAACCAAGCGTAAACGCCAGGAGGTTGATCGGATAAGGCCGCACCCAGAAAGATTTTGCCGCGAGGTGCTGGTCGAGGATGCTGAGCGGGGTTTCAATCACTTCGCGCCCCAGGAAGAGCGCGACCTCCAGGGGGCCATTCCGGGTATGCTCGTCGAGCGCTTCCTCGAACACCCCTTTCATTTCAGTGCCAAACCTGCGCCGAAAACTGGGAGGGTACAGGCGTAAGATTGCCCGGTACCACCAGGTCGCTGCGGTTTGATAGATATTTTCGGGGCGGCTGTCCGGTTGGGTTTCCATGGATTAGCTTTCCTTGGGCTGGATGGAAACGGCCAGTTGGACCAGATCGCTCATCCGGGTTGTTTCGGAAGATAAGATCTTCCTTCCCAGCCGGGTCAGCTCGTATTCCTTGCGAGATCTGCTCGTCTCTGCTTCCTCTCCTTCGCTTTCTCCACTGCGCACGATCCAGCCCTGATCCAACAGTCTTTTCAAGGCCCCATATAAGGTGCCCGTACTGAACGTGATCCGCCCGTGACTCAGATCGTGTACGTCTTTAAGGATGGCATAGCCATGTTTGGGGCCGGGCGATAGGCTAAGCAAGATGAAAAAAGTCGCTTCTGTAAGCGGAAGCAGTGAGTTGATATCAAGTTTCGTCTCCATCCAAAGTACCCCATCTATGGCGCCTTGCGCCATGTCGTATAACGACATATTAGCATTTTTCGGGCTTAAAGTCAATAGGGTTATTTTCGTGACGCTGGTACAGCTAGTTTGAATCGATATAAAATCAGCTTAGCTCCTCCTGGTAGTTTTTAACCGCCCAATCGGGTAGCCATGCGCAGGGCCGCATGTAGAAGCACCATCGCGCCGTTCACGCAGTCTTGCCAGGGGGTAAATTCGCTCTGAGTTCCCCTACAGCGCCGCGGCGCTCTTCTTTCGGGAAGAAACTATCATGGAATGTCATTACCCGGAGGGTACACGACGTGTGCGAGCGTTCTGTGCGAAGCAATCTGAGCGCCGGCCGAGAGATCGCCACGCCCTGGCGCGCTGCATGCCCTCACCCGGAGGGTGCACAGAGTGCTGGGCAAAGAACACCCAGGGATCGCGATGACATGCCTAAGTTCCTTAGGAGTGCCCGCTATGGGTCGTCTCATTCGTTTATCCGCAAGGAAGGGCGACGACGCTCTGCGTGCCCTCACCCAAAGGGTGCGCAGAGCGTTGGGCAAGAATCTCGTTGTGATGCAAGCGAGCTTCTATGACAGCAACGGGATGCTTCCCCAAGGGGAT
>JAMCRR010000156.1:23982-24914 GCA_023381565.1 Chloroflexota bacterium | reverse complement strand
CGCCATCCGCGATGAGATCGACCGTTTATTGGTTAATTAATTTCTTATTCAGGTGAGGAGTTGTAAATGGAAATAAAACCCGAAACGTACAAATCTGGGATGCTGCCCACGCCTCCGCTTCCCCCCGAGGTCCCTCCGGTCCAATTAACCGAGAATGCTCGCCAGGTTCTCGTGCGGCGCTATGTGCGCCGGGGCGCTGACGGCCGCCCCGCCGAAGCCGTCGAGGAGATGTTCTGGAGGGTGGCATACCACGTAGCCAAGGTTGAAGAGTCCTGGGGATCAGATGTCATCGCACGCGCTCGGGAGTATTACAACCTGTTGACTTCCCGGCGCTTCTTCCCCAACTCGCCAACTTTTACCGGCGCGGGCACCCCCCTTGGGCAGCTGGCAGCCTGCTTCGTCCTCCCCATCACCGACGATATGGGGCGCGATGACGCCGGAATCTTCCAGACGCTGCGCAATGCAGCCCTCATCCAGCAGACAGGCGGCGGCAACGGCTTCTCTTTTTCCAGGCTGCGGCCAAAGGGCAGCCTGGTCAAATCGTCTGCAGGGCAGGCCACCGGCCCGGTGGGTTTCTTGAAGGTCTACGACCACGCCTTCGGCGAGATTGCCCAGGGAGGCACCCGCCGCGGCGCAAATATGGCCGTATTGCGTGTCGACCATCCGGATATTGAGGATTTCATCACCTGCAAGACCAGCGAATACGCCATCACCAACTTCAACATCTCCGTAGGCGTCACCGACGATTTTATGCGCGCCGTCGAAGCCGACGAGATGTGGGATTTACGCTTCCCAGACATCCATTCACCGGAATACAAGGGCTTCACCGGCACGCTCGACCAGGCGGAACAGGCAGGTGTTCCGATCAAGGTATTCAAGCGAGTTGGCGCCCGCGAGATTTTCAATAAAATCGTACGCCAGCCGCACCACAA
>JAMCRR010000156.1:0-23972 GCA_023381565.1 Chloroflexota bacterium | reverse complement strand
GGGTTCGATCAACCTGGCCGAGCATTTTGCCCCGGATGGAAAGGTCGATTGGGAGAAGCTGCGCCAGAGTGTAGCCCTTTCCACGCGCTTCTTGGACGACGTGGTTGAGGGCAACGCCTACGTGCCCGCCGTGCCGCAGCTCAGCGAAGCCGCCCACCGCGCCCGGCGCATCGGCCTGGGCATCATGGGCCTGGCCGACCTGATGTACCACGTGGGTGTGCGCTACGGCTCTCCGTCAAGCCTGGAGTTCGCCTCGCAAGTCATTGAGTTCATCCGCTACCACTCCATGCTCACCAGCGTCGAGATGGCTAAAGAGCGCGGCCCCTTCTCCGCCATCCTGGGCAGCATCTACGACTCGGCAAACCTGGTATGGCAGCCGCCCGAAGCGATCGTGGATTACGAGAATGACTGGCGCCGGCCCCGCGTGGATTGGGAAACGGTGGTCAAAGGTATCCGCCAATACGGCATCCGCAACGCGGCGCAGACCACGATCGCTCCCACCGGAACGATCGCCACAGTCGCCGGGTGCGAGGGCTATGGCTGCGAGCCGGTCTTCGCTCTGGCTTACGTGCGGCATGTCAACGATAACGGCAAAGACCTGCAGCTTACCTACGCCAGCCCCCTCTTTGAGCAGGCCCTCGAGAAAGCAGGCGTAGACCAGGGACAACGCCAGACGATTTTCGACTACGTGTTGAATGAAGGCACCTGCCAGAACCTGTCGGATGTGCCGGCTGCGGTGCGCGATGTGTTCGTGGTGTCGTCAGATATCCCCGCCGAAGATCACGTGCGCATGCAGGCTGCCCTGCAGGCTTTCGTGGATAACAGCCTCTCCAAGACGATCAACTTCCCCGCCGATGCCACGGAAGAAGACGTGGCAACCGCTTACCGCCTGGCCTGGGAGCTGGGGTGCAAAGGAATCACCGTATACGTGACCGGCTCGCGCGAGAAAGTTGTCCTGGAGACCAAGGCCACCGCTGATAAGAAACACGTCGAACCTGCCCCCGTTCTTTCCGAGGCCGAGCGCATCGCCCAGCTCAGCCTTTGGGAGGAGGCGAAGAAGCCTCGCCCGCGTTTCTTGCAAGGATACACTTACTCCATCGAGACTCCCCTGGGTAAAGCCTTCGTGACGATCAACGAGAACGGTGGCAACCAGCCCTTTGAGATCTTCGTCAACACTGCCAAAGCCGGCTCGGATACGGCCGCCGTCTCCGAAGCCATCGGGAGGCTGATCTCGTATATTCTGCGCCTGATGTCGCCGGTGGAGCCGCGCCGTCGCCTCAAAGATGTGCTGCACCAGCTCAGCGGCATCGGCGGCGGGCGCTCGCTGGGCTTCGGCCCCAACCGCGTGCGCTCGCTGCCTGACGGTGTGGCCCATGCTCTGGATGAGTACCTGCGCGCCCACCCGCTGGAAGAATCGGTCGCTGCCGTACCGTACGACGAGCAGGGAGAAAGCGAACCCCACATCCACGGCGCAGACCAGGGGCAGCTTACCTTCGGTGACCTGTGTCCAGAATGCGGACAGGCTGCCATGGTCAGCGAAGAGGGCTGCCGCAAGTGCTATGCTTGCGGGTATAGTGAGTGCTAGAAGACTCTACCGTTTCTCGAAAGTGACTCCGGGATATTGGGTCGAAGGTCCATTCAGCAGTGGTGAGGGCTGCCCTTTGAGTTCCTTGTCGAAAAACGCCAGGGTATATGCATTCACGATATCGAATCCCTTCTGGGGGGTTATCGGCCCGGTAAAGCCAATCAGAGGCATTATAGGTGACCAGTATGGGACATCGGTAAAATTGATGTGAAACATATTTGGAATTTGCACATAATAACCGTCTCCTGGCAGGTGATCATATACCGCCCTCATTGTGTCAATGGTGAGGGCGATATCTTTTTCAGACCAACCTCCAGCCCGCTGGTGTTCAAGGCGCATTGTGGCTGCATCTCGCGTCAAAAACATAGCCGGTTGGTGTAACCCAGTCTTGACAACATCTAAAGGCATCCAGACATCCATGATAAGACAGGCTTTAAAGCGTGGATCTATAAGGCATGCCTGGGCTGCATCCATTCCGCCCAATGAAACGCCAAACACGCCCACATTTAAAAGATCAAGGTGACCCGTGAGGATATGATCTGGGTCGCTTTGGTTTAGCCTGATGAGCTCGTCGAGCGAAAAGCTGGCATCTTGTGCAAAATAAGGGATAATGCCATCCGGCAGCACCTTCCCGTTCAACGATGGAGGATTGGGTTGGGGTGCGATGCTTTGGTTAATCAGCGGCTGTATCTGGTCTCTCGACAACCCAGAGATTTGCCTTCCATCTGGCAGGCGCATGGCAGGTGCTATTCCCGGCTGGTCCAAACCGACAACGATATATCCATGCGATACAAGGTTCTCTACCTGAAACGTGTTGACGGATCGAAACCCATCGACACCGGTGAGGTATATTAGAACAGGATAACTTCGCTTGATATCAGATATAGGTGCTGAAGCTACAGCATTCGTAGTCACATACTTGAGGTAGCTGAATACAAATCCCGGGAGATTGAACAACCGTCCTAAGGCTGGCGTGACTATATTTGCATCCTGGATATAGGGAGCGCGTGATGCGGACGGTTCATTCTGTGCAGGATACCACACCTGCGCCGTAAGCTCCCGATGATCATTTGGATTTGTCGAGAAAAGCTCTGGCCGGCTGGTATCGACCCAATGGTATGTGAGGGTGCCAATCGCGTAGGGTCCGGTTGGTTTGGGAAAACGAAACACCGGTAAAAGGTTGGGTAATCCAAATGCCATTATTAGAACCAGCAAACCTGACCCTTTCCCAAAATTACCAATAAAACGATTGAACTGAATCCCACCTGGAATTACAATGCCCAGAATTCAAATGATGGAAACGACCGCTGTAAGCGTATAGGCAGGAATCATTTGCCAGCGTGAACCTTCGACAAGCACTTGAATAATTGCAATGATCAAGGTTATTGGTGTAATATAACTTATCCAGCGCATCTCACGAAGGTGTGGGATGATTAATCTCACAAATGCTAGCAGTACACAAACCAGCAATATGGCTTCAAACAATCGCATCTTTCCCTTTTATCCTATCCGTTATAGATAAACATCGATCGTATTGCCTGGATTTTATAATTATGTTACCACTGTACCAAAGATATCTTTCCAGGGGCAAATCATCCTGATTTTCTCCTGGCATTACCTCTGTAATTATTGTTGCAAATCCAACCAAATTTATGATATTAGTGTACTACTCAAGGAACGATCCAGTAAGGGCTCATTTTTTGTTCAGGGAAAGCATCCGTCATGAAAATAATCTTTCCATTAATCCTTCCCCTTTTGCTTATCCTGGCAGCATGCACTGCCTCTACCCCCACCGGTTCCGAGCCGATTCTTGCCCTCGTGCACGGCACGCTGATCGATGGGCGCGGAGGCTCTCCCCTCCAGGATGCCGTCCTGCTCATCCAGGGCGAACGCATCCTGGCGATTGGCCCCTACCGGCAGGTGAAAATCCCCCGCAGCGCTCGGGTCATTGACCTGAAAGGCAAGACTATCCTGCCTGGATTCATCAACGCTCACGTCCACTTTGCTTTCGACGAGCGCAATTTAGCCGCCTGGGCGCAGGGCGGGGTGACGACCGTGCGCGACGAGGGATACCAGGGTCCGAAAACGCTCGAACAGTTGGTGGCCTGGCGTAATGCCGCTAACCAGAATCCAGGCAATGCCCGCCTGGTCAGCGCCGGGCGCATGATCACTGTGCCGGGAGGATACGGCAGCCTGCACGTCGATTCGCCGGAAAGCGCCCGTCAGGCGGTTTTCTCCGAGCTCGACGCTGGATTGGATGTAATCAAGATCTCCATGGAAGACGGCTACGCCGGCACCTCCGGCCTGCCCAAGCTCTCCCCTGAAGAGCTGTCTGCTATCGTGACTGCCGCTCACGAGCGAGGCGTACGAGTCTCCGGCCACATCACGCAGGCTGCCTACCTCAAAGATATCGTAGAGGCAGGCGTGGACGATGCCGCCCACCTGGCATACGATCCCATCCCGATGGAAATCCTGCAGAGTATGGTGGCAAAAGACATCTATCTGGTACCCACATTTTCGGTTTTTCGAGCCTATGGAGCGCCTACCGGTCCACTGCTCGAGAATCTCTCCAATTTCATCAAAGCTGGCGGCAAGGTGGCCATGGGTAACGATTACGGCGGCGGGCCGGGGGATTTCGAGCTGGGGATCCCCATGTACGAGATTGAAATGATGGCTGAGGCCGGTATGTCCCCCATGCAGGTCATCCTTGCCAGCACACGCAATGCAGCCCACGTGGTTGGCCTGGAAGACGAGATCGGAACGCTCGAAGCCGGGAAAATCGCCGATATCCTCGTCGTATCTGCCAACCCATTAGACGACCTGCAGGCGCTGCGACAGGTCTTTATGGTCGCACACCTGGGCCAGATAATATTCCCTCAAGGAGAAAAACCGCTCGCCACCCCCACGTCGACTTCCAATTCTTCCGATTGACCCCCGGAAACATAGATTTGAGCGCTGCCTGGCGCCTTGTACCCCGTGGGCATCCGGGCCAACTCAAGGTAGTTTCTTTTCCACCAGGATGGCTGCCAATAAGGCGCTCAACCAGGCCATGCCGGCGCAAATGAGCGCCACCAGGCGGAAGGTGCCGACGAAGGCCAGGTGGATTGAATCGGCTACCGCAGCGGCTTGTGACGGGGCGACCTGAGAGGGAACGCTGGTCTCACCCAGATTTTGCGCCTCAACTTGCAGGCTTGCTTGAGCCTCGGGGGACAGCGCCAGTTGGCTGGTATGCTCCTGCAGGGAGCTGCCGAATACTACCAAAGCGATCGAGCCCACAATAGCAATCGTCAGCACCCCTGCCGTACGCGAGACGGCATTATTGATCCCGGAGGCCGTGCCGGAGTAGTTGCGGGCCACCGACCCCATCACTGTGGAACTTAAGGGCGCAACCGTGAAGCCCATGCCGATGCCAAACAGAATCGTGCCCGGCAAGAATGAAGTCCAATACTCGGACGGGCCCTGGGTGACCCCCGGGATTGCCAGCCATAAAAAGCCCGCCCCAACCAGGGTGGGCCCCAGGATCAAGGGCAGGCGCGGTCCAATGCGGTCCGCCAGCCCGCCTGCCCACCTCGACATTAAGATCAACAGGATGGAAAACGGCAAGAAAGCCAGTCCGGCTTCGGTCTTGCTGTATCCCTGCGCCTGGATCAAGTTCAAGGAGAGGAAGAACGTCCCCACGCTCAAGGCGCCGTAGAGGAACAGGGTCAGCAGGTTCGTTCCGGCGAACGTGCGCGACCCGAACAGGAACAAGGGCATCATGGCGCTTTTACGCCGCATCTCTACCCACACGAAACCTGCCAGTGCGATTAAACCAAGGATCAGCGTCCCATAAACCCGAGGATCGCTCAAACCATCGCTCGAAGCCGAAATCGAGCCGTATGCAATACCTGCCAGGCCCAGCGTCACCAGGACCGCTCCGGCGATATCGATGGGACCTGAAACGGTTTCATCGCGTGTCTCGGGGACTTTGTAGTACAGCACAACCAGAGAAGCCAGCCCCAGCGGGAAGTTAATGAGAAATACGCCTCGCCACAAGCTGTGGTCTGAGAGCACACCACCCAGCAACGGCCCCGCCACGGTCACCAGGGTGGTGGTCGCCGACCAGGTGCCGATCGCCCTCCCGCGCCGGTCGGCTGCGACGGTGGCATTAATGATCGCCAGGCTGCCCGGGATCATCAGCGCCCCGCCGATGCCCTGCACCACGCGTGCTGCGATCATCCATTGGATCGAGGGCGACAGCCCGCTGGCCATTGAAGCCAGGATAAATAAGCCTATACCCGCCATGAACACTTTTTTGCGCCCCCAACGGTCGCCTAACGAGCCCCCCACCAGGATCAAGGCTGCCAGCATGAGCAGGTAAGCATTCAAGACCCACAGGAGCTCTGCCCCGCTGGCGTTCAGACTGGCCTGCAGCGCCGGAATGGCCACGTTCAGCGCCGAGCCGTCAATAAACGCCATGCTGGAAGCCAGGATAGTCGCCGCCAGGATCCAGCGCTCATCGGTAAACCGACCCTCGTCCGATGCTATATCCATTCTCGAATTATAATAAATTTGATCTATTATGGTTAGTATTTTGGAACGAATCCCGGATACTCTGATGGGATAATCAGGAAATGGATGATCGACTGAAAGAGGTCCTTTTGAGGTTATCTTCTATAATATCCTGGGTGGTGAGAGAAAAATTAGATCAATGGTTGACCAAGGAGTTTATATTAATCTATGGAACGGACGCGACTGCGTAATCTTGGGATATCAATTGGGACGGCGCCTACCGGGCCGCTGAATGCCATCACCGACGTACCCGGCGTGTGGGTAGGGCATGCCACGGTAATTCACGATGAGCCGCGCGTGGCGCGCACGGGCGTCACCGTGATCGTCCCGCGGGAGGGGGGCATCGGCCGCGATTATGCCTTCGCCGGTTTTCACCGCTTCAACGGCTGCGGAGAGATGACAGGCATTCACTGGCTCGAAGAAACTGGCCTGCTCACCTCGGCCATCGCCCTGACCAACACCCACCAGATCGGCATGGTGCACGACGCCCTGGCAGAATATTCCTTCACCCGTTCTCACTACGGCGCCTTCTACCTGCCCGTGGTCGCCGAGACCTTCGACGGCTGGCTCAACGATCTGAATGCCCTGCACCTGACCAAGGAGCACGTCTTCGAGGCCATGTCCAACGCACGCGGCGGGTCGGTACCAGAAGGGAACGTCGGCGGTGGAACCGGGATGATCTGCCACGATTTCAAGGGCGGTATCGGCACCTCCTCACGCCGGGTAATCTCCAAAAGCGGTGAATATACGGTGGGCGCGTTGGTCCAGACAAACTATGGCGACCGCGAGCAGTTGCGCATCGATGGCGTGCCAGTAGGCCGCAAGCTAGGTTTTGACGTGGTCCCTTCCCCCTGGCAAACCCCACCCGAATCCAGCTCGATCATCATCGTCGTAGCGACCGACGCCCCGCTGCTCTCGGACCAATGCCGGCGGCTGGCGCAGCGCGCCACGACGGGCTTGGCGCGGGTGGGCGGCGTGGGCCACAATACCAGCGGAGACCTGTTCCTGGCTTTCGCTACAGGGCATCACATCCCCGCCGGGGCTGATGCGCCCATCCCGCTCGGTCCTATGATCCCCCACCAGCACCTCAACCCCTTCTTCGACGCCACCGCCGAAGCCGTCGAGGAAGCCATCCTCAACGCATTGACCTCCGCCGAGACGATGGTTGGCTACCAGGGCCGCACCGCCTATGCCCTGCCCCTGGACGAGCTGCAGCGAGTGATGGATCAATATCGACTCAAGAAGGAAATGTAACTTCAGAAAATTATTTGAACCAAATGCTGCTCCAATAAAAGAAAGGGTTAGAGTACTCGATGAATTACATCGTGCCGGGATCAGGACTTATGCCATGATTGCACCGATCCTTGCCAATATAGAGAGCCTCGGAAAAGCCCTTATTGGAAAAATTGTCTAAGCAATCTTTGACAGGATGAACAATCACTACGCCGATCGGGTGTACCAAAAACACGGTCTGGAAGATAAAATGACCGATGGTATTTTTTCCCCGGACGGAACAGACTCTGGCCTCGGATTTCACTAAAATGGGAATTTGTTGTTAATAAAATTGGTCTACGCCGGGTAGATGGCAATCCGGTTGCCCGGCACCCTCTGGCTCAGGCGGGCCAAACGCCTGGAAACCTCCCGCTTGACCTGCGCCTTGTCGATGGTCAGCAGTTGGCCGTTTTCCAGCAGCACCTGCCCGTTGCAGATCACCGTATCCACATCCGCAGCCCGGGAGGAATAGATCAGGTTGGCCGCCGGATTAATACGCGGGAAAACATGCGCTCCGTCCTGGCGGATCAGGGTAATGTCTGCCAGCCTGCCGGGGGTTACCTCACCCAGGTCACTGCCCATCTGCAAGACCTGGGCGCTCCCCTGGAAAGCGATGCCCAGCGCCTTGGCGACAGGCATGACCGTCGAGTCGCCGGCCAGGTTCTTCTGAGAGAGCACCATCATGCGCAGCTGCTCCAGGATATCCAGCGTGTTGCTGCTAGCGGCCCCATCGGTCGCCAGGCCGACGGGGATGCCGGCATTCAGGTAGCGGCGCAGGTCAGGGATGCCGCTGCCCAGCTTCAGATACGTCTTGGGGGCATGGGCGACCCCGGCACGTTTGCCGTGCAGGATCTCCAGGTCGGCGTCGCTCGGATATGCGCAGTGCGCCAAGATCGCAGGTCGTTCGAGGATGCCTGTGTCTAAGAGCATCCGCACCGGCGTCACGCCATACTGCTCCAGGCTCAATCGCACCTGTTCGGCCGTCTCGGAAACATGAGTGTGGATGCCTACCCCCAGCTCTTGCGCTCGCCGGGCGCAAAGACGTAGAAAATCGGGAGTTGTCGTATAGGGCGCGTGGGGTCCCAGCCACGCAGTAATGCGCCCATCTGCTTTCCCCTGCCAGCGCTGCACGAACTTACAGGTTTGCTCGAGCTTTGCTTCACCTTCATGGGCGAAGACTGCCCAGGCCAGGAGAGCGCGCATCCCGGCGTCTGCGGCCGCTTGAGCGACCTGGTCCATGGCGAAATAATGGTCGGCGACGCAGGTCACCCCGGCTTCGATCATTTCGGCCATCCCCAAAAGAGCGCCCCAATACACATCTTCGGGAGTGAGGTTGGATTCGACCGGCCAGATATAATCGTTAAACCAGGCCTCAACGCTCACATCTTCCGCCAGCCCGCGGAAAAGCGTCATAGGGACGTGGGCGTGGGTGTTCATCAGACCCGGGATCGCCAGCCTCCCGCCAGCTTCGACTATGCGCAAATTTCCCGGCGATGGCATGCTGCTCGCAGGCTGGATATCTTTAATCCGAACGCCATCGACCCAGATA
The DNA here is from genome assembly GCA_023381565.1 of Chloroflexota bacterium. Classification (GTDB taxonomy): domain Bacteria; phylum Chloroflexota; class Anaerolineae; order Anaerolineales; family Anaerolineaceae; genus JAMCRR01. The sequence goes on along the minus strand of JAMCRR010000156.1, from coordinate 15,015 downwards.
TCCTGATGCAGGTCTACCCAGGCGCGGTCTCCCTCGTTGCGCAGGATGTCACAATCGTGGATGAGCAGGTCAGGCATACCCTTTATGACCTCCAATGAAAGAATATGGACGCCCCCATTTTATCAGAGACTGTAAAGCTATTGATATAATTACGAAATCTCGTTTGAGCACAGGAATATATAATTTGAAGAAAAAACGGTTTCCATTGCACCCTTTCTTATTCGCGATTTTCCCTGTCTTAGCTCTGCTGGGGCATAATATTTCCGAAGTCACAATCGACGTTATCCTGCGACCGGCGATCATCGTTCTTACTGTGACCCTGATTCTGTTTTTGTTATCCACCCTGGTCTTACGAGATGCACAAAAAGCCAGCCTGGTCATCACTCTTTTCCTGGTGCTCTTCTTCACCTATGGCCAGGTCTACAATTTTATGAGAGAGAATCCAGTGGTTCCGGCCAGCCTGGCCAGACACCGGTATTTATTAGTGCTCTACGCCGGATTGTTTATCCTGGGATTGGTCGCGATCTTGCGAGGTAAGAGAAACTATCAAAAAATCAACCAGGCCCTCAATCTGGTGGGGATGCTCTTGCTTATCTTTCCAGTTTATCAGATCGCCAGGTACGAAATTGCCAAACCAGCCGGGCAAGCCATGGCAGAGAGTTGGGTTCCTCAGGTGAGTCTGAGTGTCGCATCGGCTCAAGGAAGCCGCCCTGATGTTTACTACATTATCTTGGATGGATATTCCCGCGCCGATGTGATCCAGGAGCAGGTGGGGTATGACAACACACCTTTCCTAAACCAGCTACGTGATTTGGGTTTCGTAATTGGAGATTGCAGCAGAAGCAACTATGGCTCAACTCATTCTTCATTAACAAGTTCTCTGAATATGGAGGAATTATCGACCGTTGTTCAATGGGCGGCAAACGAAGGGCTCTCTGGAGATCAAGTATGGGACTTCATAATCCATAGCCAGGTGCGTAAACAATTCGAAAATCTCGGGTATAAGATCGTTGCTTTCGATACCGGGTATGCCTGGCTCGACCTGACTGATGCAGATCTATTCCTCAGCCTTAAAACGACCCCATTAGGTGTCCAATGGATCACGCCCTTCGAGAAGATGCTTCTCGATAGTTCTCTGGCATCTGTGTATATGGATTGGCGGTCCCAGACTTTCCAGAACCAGTTCTCAGAGTCAAACCACCCTGAAAGTTATTTTATCAATAAGGAGGAGTTTAAGCTTACCGAGCTGCCCAAGATCGCCGACATCGGGGACCCAACTTTTACCTATGCCCATATCCTCATTCCACACGTGCCCTATGTATTTAGTCCAGAAGGCCTACTTACCGACCTCGGCTTTTTTACTGGAAAGTATCGAAGCCCAATTAACGAAAAATTCTCCAGGGAGGGGTATATTGATGAAATCGGTTACGCCAACCTGCAAATCATATCAATCGTCAACTACATTCTGAAGCACTCCTCTACCCCTCCAATTATCGTGCTCCAGGGCGACCATGGCTTCGGCCCCGACCGATTCCCCATCTTGAATGCATATTATCTGCCTGGCGAGGGGAGTCAGATGGTCTATCCAACAATATCACCAGTCAACACCTTTCGTCTGATCTTCGATACATATTTTGGTGGATCTTACGACCTGCTTCCGGATATCAGTTACGCAGGTGAAAAATCCGATCAGCCGGTGCCGGAAATGAACCAGTACTGCCAACAATAAAGGAGAAAATGTTATGCCAAAAAGAATGATCCTGGTAGCAGGAAACATCGGCTCCGGCAAGACATCCCTGACCGAGCGCATCGGACTGCGCCTGGGCTGGCGCACAGCCTACGAATCGGTAGCTGATAATCCCTACCTGCCTTCCTTTTACGCGGATATGCGCACTTGGTCATTTCACCTGCAGGTATTTTTCCTGGGGCATCGCGCCAGGCAGCATCTGGATATGTTTGAGGATGCCCGCTCGGCAATTATCGACCGCAGCATCTATGAAGATGCTTACATCTTCGCACGAGCGCTGCACCACATGGGCAACCTCACCGATCTGGATTACACCACCTACCTGCAGGTTTTCGAGATGGTGGCAAAAACTTTACCGCCACCTTCGCTATTAATCTATCTGAAAGCCCCTGTGCCGGTGTTGATGGAACGCATCCGCCGGCGAGCACGTAATATCGAAACCGGCATCAGCGAGGAATACCTCTCCCTGCTGGATACGTATTACAACGAGTGGATCCAATCCTTCGACCTCTGCCCCGTGCTGACATTGCGAACCGACGACCTCGATTTCGTTCACGACCCCAAACACATGGATATCGTCGTGGAACGCATCCAGGATAAATTAAGCGGCAAAGAAGAGCTGATCTTTTAAACCAGGAGGGAATACCATGCGTTTCGGAGTGAATCTGCCCAACTTTGGCTATTTCTACGATCCGCGTCTCATGGCAGACCTGGCATACGACGCCGAGCAAGCCGGCTGGGACGGCTTCTTTGTCTGGGACCACCTGCGTATCCCTTTCTACCCGGCGCCGGTTGCCGATCCCTGGATCCAAATGACCGCGGTCGCCCTCCGCACCGAGCGCATCAAGATCGGGCCGATGATCACGCCACTCTCCCGCCGCAGGCCCTGGAAGTTGGCCCGCGAGACCGTCACCCTCGACCACCTTTCGCAAGGACGCCTGATTATGGGGGTTGGTCTGGGATATTTCGTGAAGGAGGAGTTCGAGGCCTTTGGGGAGACCTCCCCGGCGGTCCAGCGGGCTGAAATCCTGGATGAATCGCTCGACATCCTGGTGGGATTATGGAGTGGCCAGCCGTTCCGATATGAAGGGAAGCATTTCCACATTCAGGAAACCCAATTCTTCCCCGCTGCGCTGCAAGCCCCACGTATCCCCGTCTGGGTAGCAGGCACCTGGCCCAAAAAGGCGCCCTTCCGCCGGGCGGCGCGTTGGGAGGGAGTTATCCCAATCTTGGATGAGGAGCGGCCGTTAAAAGCCGATGAGGTGCGTGGCATGGTAAAGCTGATCCGGGAAAATCGGATCAGCAAGCTTCCTTTCGATGTGGTCATTTCTGGGGCAAGCAGTGGTGCCGCCGACGGCAAAGATGCCGACTTGATCTGCCCGCTGGCGGAAGCCGGGGCTACCTGGTGGCTCGATTCGTTCGAGCCCTGGAAATTCGATCTCGAGGCTACTCGGCGGCGCATCCGCCTGGGACCACCGAAGATTTAAATTACCTGCGACGGTAGGAAGATCGTCGTCACCTTACATCCCCGCCCCTTGTGGGTGGATAACCTGAGGCGGCCGCAAGGACCGCCACTACTGGGCGGATAACGTGAGGCGTCCACAAGGATCGCCCCTTCAAACTACAGCAATCGAAAATCAACAATCTGCAATTCGCTTTTGCAACTTTCCCCCTCATTTTCCGTATAACATTATAGATGACCCAGACAGGAGCGGTTCGTGAGTAGCGCTGAAGCACAGTGGTTAGACCTTGCCCGCAAGGGAGACGACGACGCCTTCGGAAACCTCGTAGAGCTTTATCAGAGGCCGGTGTTCAGCCTGTGTTATCGGATGATGAGCGATAGCGGTGAAGCCGAAGACGCCGCCCAGGAAACCTTCTGGCGGGCATATCAGGCTCTGAAACGGTACGACCCCCAGCGCCCCTTCCTGACCTGGCTGCTCTCCATCGGCGCGCACTACTGCATCGACCAACTCCGTAAGAAACGGCTGGCTTCTCTGCCGCTCGATGTCCTCCCCGAAGAGGCTGTGCCCGACTCGAGCGCAGACCCTGAAGACCACCTATCCAGGGTAGAAGAACAGCGACGCCTGCGCCAATTGCTGGGAAATCTCGGACCGCAGGATCGTGCTGCGATCATCCTGCGTTATTGGTACGATTTATCGGAAGAGGAGATTGGCGAGTCACTTTCTCTATCCGTCAGCGCTGTGAAGAGCCGGCTTCACCGGTCACGCCGTGAGCTGGCTTCCCAATGGAAAGAACCTCAGCCACAAATTATCCGTAATGAGAGGAGACGCCATGAATCACTCATCTTATGAGGAATGGCTGCTGTCAGGTGAAGAATTGGACCAGGAGCAGTCGCAAGCCTTGCAGAATCACCTGCAATCTTGCCCCGATTGCACAAACCTGCAGAAAAGCTGGTCTCAATTGGAACCCATCCTGAGCGCATCTACCCAGGTCGATCCGGCTCCCGGTTTTACCCAACGCTGGAAAGATAACCTCGCCCTACGGCGCGCTCAGCAACAGCGCAAGATAACCTGGAGATTCTTGGGATTTCTGCTGGCAGGTGCGCTGATCTTCTTCCTGGCTCTGGTCATCCCTCAGCTTGGTTCGCTGCCCACACCGATAGGCTCACTGGATTGGATTGTGTTTAGCTTCATTTCAATCCTGGCCGGCATAGGGGAGCTCCAGGAATATGGATGGATCTTTCTCTCTTCTGTACCTTTAATTGTACCGATCAGTATTTGGATCATATTAGCTTACTCACTTTTCTCGTGGAGCTGCATCTGGTTTTTTAGTATTTGGAAATTGCCTGCATTGATAAGGAGTAAAAATGAAGCACACCCGTAGACTCATCCTTCTGAGTTTTTTGTTAGTGGCGCTGGCTCTCTCTTCCAGCGCCTCCGCCTTGAGCCCGAACGACGATAAGATCGTCTTTGGAGGCAACTATACCCTGGCATCAGGAGATACATTAAACGGCAATCTGGCCGTGTTCGGCGGCAATGCCACCCTCGAGGCAGGCTCGACCGTTACCGGAAATGTCCTGCTGGCAGGCGGCACGCTGACCGCCAGCGGAGAAATCCGCGGCAACGTGGCCGCCATGGGTGGATCGGTCTTCCTAAATGACGGCGCACTCGTCCAGGGTGACCTCGCCGATCTTGGGGCAACAATCCACCGCTCGGCCAATGCGCGCGTCGAAGGCCAGACAATCACCGGCACGACTGGCCCGGGGCAGTTTAATATCCCCGGTCAGGTATTCACCCCCAGGGTTTTTACTGACCTGCACCCCATCACCGATGTGATCTGGTACCTGTTCCGTACGCTGGCCCTGGCCGCCCTGGCCATGCTCCTGATGCTCTTCATGCCCAACCCGCTCAACCGCACGGCGCAGGCGGCAGGCATCCAGCCGGTACTCGCCGGAGGGCTCGGCCTGCTGACGATCGTCGTCGCCCCAATCGTGCTGTTGCTGCTGGTCATCACCATCCTTTTAATCCCGGTCAGCTTGCTGGGTATCCTGGTTCTCGTTATCGCCGGTGTATTCGGGTGGATCGCTCTGGGCCTGGAAGTTGGGAAACGCATAGCCGGGATGTTTAAGACCGAATGGCCGCTGGCTGTCGCTGCTGGCGTGGGCACTTTCTTGCTAAGCCTGGTAGCTAACGGGATTGGTTTCATCCCCTGCGTTGGCTGGCTGGCTCCCTTCCTGGTGACAATCATCGGCCTGGGAGCAGTGATCCTGACCCGTTTCGGGATCCAGGATTATCCAACTGCAGGAACGCCCGTTTCGGGGATTCCCCAGACCCCGATCGTAATCCCGCCCTCATCTGGAGCGAATGTGCCTCCCAGCGAGAACGTCCCTCCCTCCCCCTCAGGGGAGCAGCAATAATCCGCCCGGAAGAATTTTCTCTATCGAGACATCCGAAGTATATGATCAGATAGTAAAGGAACAATACCCATGAAACGACCTCTTCTTCTTGTAGTAGTTGTGCTTATGCTCGCCTCGCTGGCTTGCAGCATCAATCTCAACGTCCCTAGTGCAATTCCAAAGCTGGGGCCGACAGAAACCTTCACCGTCAGCCAGCCGCTCCCCTCCGGGAATCAGGTATCTACCATCAACCTACAGATGGGCGCCGGAACGTTGGACCTGACCGGTGGATCGTCCGAATTGATCAGCGGAACCATCGACTATAACGTCACCGAGTGGAAACCCTCCCTAACCAGCCAGGGAGATGAAATTACCCTGAAACAGGAGCAGGTGTCGAACATCACCCTGACTGCGCCCACCAACGTGGTGAACGATTGGAAATTGAAGCTCAGCGATTCTGCTCCCCTCGATTTGAACATCAATGCAGGCGCATACAAAGGGACCATCGACTTATCTGGCGTTCCCCTCCAGAATCTGGCCGTCAACGATGGCGCCAGCGATACCCAAGTCCATTTCAACAGCCTCAATCCTGTAACTATGCAGCAATTGAATTATAAAACCGGCGCCTCGCAGGTGAAGCTGTATGGACTGGCAAATGCAAACTTCGAAGAGATGACCTTCGACAGCGGCGCGGGCAACTACACCCTCGATTTCACCGGCACCCTCCAGAGAGATGCCACCGTAAATATTAAAAGCGGCGTTAGCCAGATCACGATCTTCATTCCCTCTGGCATGTCGGCAAAAATTATCGCCAGCGGCGGCCTGAACAATATTAACACTGAAGGCACATGGACGACCTCCGGAGACACCTATGAGACCACTGGGTCAGGTCCTACGCTTACCATCCACGTGGATATGGGGCTTGGCAACCTCAACCTGTATCGAAAATAAGCTCCGGCGAGCCGGTCGAAATCCTTCTGGTAACACCGTCCGAGGTATCTTTTCAACCCGGACGGTGTTCTTTTTCTGTGTTACAATCGACCGGTTTGAGGTGAAATGGGTTGTGGGTTACTCTAATAATCGTGGGCATGACCTATGTGGGGATCGCCATCGGTCATTGGCCAAAAACGAAAACCAACCGCACCACCATCGCTTTAATCGGCGCAGGACTGCTAATTGTCACTCAGCAAATTCCCTTTGCTGAGATTGGTAAATATCTCGATCTGAATACGCTCATCCTGCTTTTTGGCATGATGATTGTTAATTCATATTTGAGAATCGCGGGATTTTTCAACACGGCAGGAAACGCCATCTTGCGCCTGGCACATGGACCAAAGGCATTCCTGGCTCTCGAGGTGGTTACCATAGGCGTATTGAGCGCATTTTTCCTAAACGATACGATTGTCTTAATGCTCACACCCCTGATTGTTGACATTGCCTTTTCCCTCAAGCGCGAACCGATCCCCTACCTCATCGCTCTGGCCGCGGCCGCCAACGTCGGGTCGGTCGCCACGCTCACCGGTAACCCCCAGAATATGATCATCGGGATCGCATCGGGCATCCCTTACCGGGAATTTTCGGCTGCGTTGGCTCCGATTGCCATCCTTTCGTTGGGGGTGATCTGGGTAGTCGTCGTCAAGCTATACCCTCAGGAATTTAACGTCAATCATTTCAATATCCGACAGCTTCCCAAGGGAGAGTACAACCGGACGCAAATCATCAAGAGTGTGCTCGTCACGTTAAGCCTGCTGGCAGCTCTCCTGGCAGGTGTGCCGATTGCCGAGGCAGCCTTCATCGCCGCTTGCGTATTGCTGTTAGTGCAAAATATTCGTCCTGAGATCGTATTCGCCGAATTCGATTGGGGATTGCTAGTTTTTTTCGCCGGATTATTCGTAGTAACCGGGTCTCTAGAGAGCAATAAACTCGGCAGCAGCCTGCTGGCAGTGGCTCGTCCGCTGCTGGGGGAGAATGTCCTCGGGTTGACTGCGGTTACGACATTATTGAGCAATGTCATTTCAAACGTCCCCGCTGTTCTCCTGCTCAAAACCATCGTGGCTAATCTCACCCAGGCTCGCGCAGGATGGTTAACCCTGGCAGCCGCATCAACCCTGGCAGGGAATTTAACCCTGGTAGGTTCGGTCGCTAACTTGATTGTGGCAGAAGGCGCTGCCAAGAAAAAAGTCTACCTTAAGTTTTGGGAATATACTCGCGCCGGCGCCTTGATCACCGTTTTAACCTTAGGGATCGCGGTAGTCTGGCTCCATTTTTTTATTTGGATATAACCGGAAAGGTTCACCGTGCAAAGCCAGTACGGCAAGGGCAGCCAGCAACGCCAACCCGGCGTTCAGATAGAAGACCGGCAAGAACCCCTGTGCATCGGCCAGGAATCCGCTGAATAACGATCCCAATGATCCGCTGGAAAAAGTAAATCCGAGGATTAATCCGGTTGCTAACCCCATCCCTCCTGGGACCAGGCTTTGTGACGAGACAACGATCACCGTAAATGCCGCCCCCGAGAACACGCCAGCCACCGGAATGAGCAGGTACAACCAGCCGGATATTCCCACACGCGCCAATAAGAAGAGCGGCAGGCTACCTAACAGCATGCTGCCAAAGAGCACCTGCTTCCTGCCAATACGGTCCGCAAGTACGCCACCCAATACATTGCCGAGAGCCGATCCACCCATGAACAGGGCGGTTATAAAGCCGTACATGCTGGCGGATTGGCCCATATCGCTGAGATATTTCGGGACGAACGTGTTGATATTCTGCTGGATCCAGGACTGGCATGCCGCGGCAATCACCAGAATGGCGATTACCCCTGGCTGCAGCCGCAGTATGGCGCGGGGAGCTGGTTCACCTACGCTTCCCACCTCGGGCTTGATCGATTTTACTATGGCGGAGAACTGGTAACCGGCAAAGCCGCTGACTGGCAGAAAGAAGATAGCCAGGGCCATCAGGCCCATCGGTCCCCAGATGTCGAGCAGCGGGCCCCCCATGATCGGGCCAAAGAAGTATCCCAGCTGGCCGAATACGAAGAAAAAAGACCCGGCTGTGGTTTCTCGCCCGGTGAAATGCGTGCGCCCCAATAAGGTTGCCTGAGACGAGCCTGCCGGATGGAATGCGCCTGATCCGATACTGGCCAGTATTAAGAATATCAGCGCAATCCTGCCCTGCACCAGCAGCCCCAGAGAGAAGAAAGCTCCCATCCATAAAATCCCACCGGCAACCACCCAGCGGGGTCCGAGCCGGTCGCTGAGATAGCCGAAAACAGGTTGCGCCAGAGCGGCAGCCACCATATAAATGGTGCTGACCAAACCGAGCAGTGAATTCGTTAAGCCTAAAGGCACAGACAGATAAGCCAGAAGAATACCGCGCTGGGCATTGAGGATATCCACATATAAATGCCCAAGGGCAATCGAGGCGAATACTTTATTGAGCAGGATGGTCATTGGGTTCTGCGATGCCTTCACCGCTGAAGGGACTATTCTTGATAAATTCGCCGGGATTGAATCAGAGCATATACGCCGGATGGGAGGTAATAGCGGAACGGGCGCCCTAGGCGGACGCGCTCCCGGACCTCGCTGGAGGAGATCTCGAGCAACGGGGCTTCGATAAATCGCAAACGCGCGCCAATTCCAGGGAGAGCCATTTCCAGCACAGATAAATCCACGCCATCGCCCGGGCGCCTGAAAACCCCCAGCCCGGTGCATTCCCGCAAAAATTCCATTGGGCGGTGCCAGTCCGGCAGATCGTGCAACGAATCTCCGCCCATCAAGTAGAACAGCTCAGCATGGGGAAATTGGTGCGCGACAATTTGGACGGTATCCACAGCATAGTGCGGGCCAGGGCGGTCGATATCGACCCGGGAAAGCTCAAACACCGGGTTATCCTGGATAGCAGCGAGCACTAAATCGAGACGATTTTGGAGAGGGGAGACCGGATGCCCTTGTTTGTGCGGCGGGTCGGCAGTCAAAACCCACAATAACCTATCGAGCCGTAATTGGTCACACGACTCACCCGCCAGGATGAGATGTCCCAGATGGGGAGGGTCGAAGGTACCGCCAAAAATACCGATGCGCATTGCTGGCTTCATTTTACCCGCTGATTTGGTGATATCTTGATTAATGGACGGTTATTCTTTCCATTCCAGCTCAAATTCACCGATGAAAACTGTTTCACCTTCCTGAACGCCCGCCCGGTGTAAGGCTTCATCCACGCCCAATCTTTCCATCAAACGTTGGAAGCGGCGGACAGATTCCTCGTGCTCCCAAAAAGTCATGGCAGCAGAGCGCTCGATGGCCGCTCCACTCACCCGCCAGCCGCCGGCAACACGCTCCACGGTGAAGGCATTTGCGTCAGGCGCAGGGCGGTACATCGGCAGTTCGGTAGCCGTTTGCACAGCGGGCGCTCTGGAAAGCTCACGAGCCGCCTGCCAGAGCAGCTCGCGCACATTCTCACCCGTCAGCGCAGAGATGGCTATCGGATGGGAGCCTTTCTCTTCCAACCCGGTTTTAATCTCCGGCCAGCGCTCCCGCACCTCGGGCAGGTCCATCTTATTCACAGCAATGATTTGAGGTTTGGCGGAAAGCTGCGCATCGAAGAGAGCCAGTTCGTTATTGATTTGAGATAGATCGGCCAGGGGATCGGCCGAAAGGCCATCAAGCAGGTGGATCAAGACGCGTGTGCGCTGGATGTGGCGCAAAAAGGCATCACCGAGTCCGGCTCCCTCGTGCGCCCCTTCAATCAACCCTGGGATATCCGCCAGAACCAGGGTGGTTCGATCGTCCAGCACGGCTACCCCCAGGTTCGGGTCGAGCGTGGTGAACGGATAATCGCCGATTTTCGGATGGGCATTGGTAACAACCGTGAGCAGGCTGGATTTCCCTGCATTTGGGACGCCGACAATCCCGATGTCGGCAATCAGCTTAAGTTCCAGACGCAGGCTGCGTTCTTGGCGCGGCTCGCCTTTTTCAGCGATGCGCGGCGCCTGGTGGCTGGACGAGGCAAAATGTTGGTTGCCTAGCCCGCCACGCCCCCCTTTCGCCACGAGCAGCCTCTGTCCCGGCTGGACCAGATCTCCCAGGAGCTCGCCCTTTACATCGTCGTAAATGATCGTCCCCGGCGGAACCGGAATAACCAGGTCTTCTGCGGAACGCCCACTCATATTGTTCGGACCGCCGTTGGCGCCGTCCTGGGCGTTGAACTGTGATTTATTGCTGAAAGAGGATAAAGTATTGAGGGTCGGGACTACTTCGAGGTAGACGCTCCCACCCCTCCCACCATCGCCTCCATCTGGACCGCCGCGCGGTACGAATTTTTCGCGGTGGAAATGGACCATTCCATCTCCGCCTTTTCCTGAGCGAACGTTAATGCGTACTTCATCGATAAGCATGGTGTGGCTGCCGAATGATTACATCGCCTGCGGTGCAGTGATCCCCAGAATCGCCAGCGTGTTGGCGAGAGCCTGGCGGGCTGCCGCCACCAGGCGCAGGCGGCTGGCGCGCACGCAGGGTTCAGCCGGCAGGACTGGGCATTGGTTATAAAAATCGTTGAACGCCCGCGCCATATCATAAGCCAGGGAGGCAAGATAAAGCGGGCGGAGGTCTGCTGAAGCGCGCTGGATTTCGCGCGGTAGGCGTGAGATCAGATCGATCAGAGCGATCTCGGTCGGCTCCAGAGGCTGTTCTGGGGTCAGCGGTTTAGGGAGAGGTCCGTCCATCTTTCGCAGGATACTGCTGGCGCGCACGTGAGCGTACTGGATATACGGAGCAGCCTGGCCGTTGAAATCCAATGCCGTGGACCAATCAAAGGTCACGATCTTGGTGTTATCCCGCGAAAGCATCGAGTATTTGATCGCGCCCAGGGCTACGGCGTAGGCAATTTCACCTTGCTTTTCGGGAGATAGATCTGGGTTTTTGATCTTGACGATCTCCACAGCACGGGATGTGGCTTCTCGCATTAGGTCGTCAAGCAGCACCACGGTTCCCTCGCGGGAAGACATCGTCACGTTTCCCGGCAGGTTGACGATCTCATAAGCCAGGTGGTAGCAATTCTTAGCCCACGGATAGCCCATAATCTCGAGCGTTTTAAAAATCTGCTGCATGTAGAGAGATTGGCGCACATCGATCACGTAGATCGAGCGGTCGAGGTGGAACTGCTCGAACTTCTCGATCGCCAGCGAAAGATCCTTGGTTGCGTAAAGCGACGTTCCGTCTGAACGCAGCACGACCAGTACCCGGTATTTCTCATCCTGATTGCCGAGGATTTCATCAAGCTTGACGATCACCGGTCCATCGGGGCGTTCGTCCCTGGCAATCCCCCGGGCGATCAGCTCGTTGACCATCCCCTTTCCCGAATCTTCCACATCGCTCTCGAAGTAGATATGATCGAAATGCACATCCAGCAACTGATAAATTTGCTGGAACCCTTCCAGCGACCATTCGCGCGTCTTCTTCCAGAGCTCGACGATCTCCGGATCGCGCCGGTCCCAACGCATGAATAGGGCGCGCACCTCGTCTTCCGCGCCGGGCTCGTCTTCAATTCGGCGCACGGCTTCGGTATACAGCTCGCTCATCCAGCGGACGCGGTCTGCAGCCGGCTCTTCGCCGTTATGATATTTGAGATAGTTCCACAGCCATTTGATCACGTGCAAGCCGATATCGCCGATGTAATTTGCCCGCACAACGTCGAACCCGGCAAATTCGAGCAGGTTGCACACGCAAGATCCCAGGATTACATTGCGCAGGTGCCCAACATGGAATTCTTTATGCGTGTTCGGCTGGGAGTACTCGACCATCACGCGCTCACCTTTGAGAGCCCCGCGGCCAAAATCATGCCCCTGCTCCAGTACCGTATCGACAACTCGCCGTGTATACTCTGCTGTAGAAAAATACAGGTTTAAATATCCTTTGACCGCTTCAAGGCGCTCGAAACCTTCCGGTTCCCCCAAAAATGCCTTCACCCCTGCGGCCAGCTCCTGTGCGCGCTGGGCGACGTTGACCGCCTTGCCCTGCCGGGCTTCCTGGGCGGCCATCTGGAAAAACGAGGTCGAAATCCCCCACTGACCGCTAAAAGGGATGGAATTCCACTGCGCTGAAATTTCGGGCAACTGGTTTGTCCGGCAATATTCCTGGATTTTGATCTCAACAGCTTTTTGTTCTGCTTCGAACATAAGCAGTCCTTGGGGTAAATTAGATGGTGATGAAAGGATAAATACTCAATATCCCCGACCGGACAAAACCGCCGTTCGGCGTGAGGATTATATCATAACGCCTGCGCAGGCACGAAAAAAGCGGGAGTGTAGCACTCCCGCAGTCAGTCAGGTAAATAAACTCTCAGGCAGGTAGGTTTAAATAATGGCAGGTTATTCCTGAAGTTTAGCCAATTGCTTCATCAGCCGGCTCTTCCGGCGAGCGGCATTATTCTTGTGAATTACCCCTTTTTCGGCGGCTTTATCCAGGGTGCTGATGGCAACCAAAGCAGCTTCCCGCGCTGCGCTCATATCTCCTCCATCGATTGCCAGTCGAGCTTTCTGGACCATCGTGCGCGCTTTACCGCGGAAAATCCGGTTGTTAATGCGCCGCTTCTGGTTTTGCTTATTCCTCTTAATCTGCGATTTAATGTTAGCCAAAGGTCTCCTCCAAAATCAATTCCACAATTGCAGAGTGGAATTTTACTTGAGGGGAGCCATTTTGTCCAGCCTGGATGCGGATTCCCACATAAAATTGTCCAATTCCTCGATCAACCGGCTCTTCTTCTCCTGATCAATAAATGCAGCCTGAAATGAATTTTTCATCAACCGGTAGATATCTTCTTCCTTGAGCTCCAGGGCATCTCGAGCAGCCTGAAGGTTATCTTCCAGGTATCCGCCAAAGTATGCCGGATCGTCAGAGTTGACCGTCACGCACAACCCCCGATCGAGCATCTTTTTCAGGTTGTGATCGGCCAGGGTATTGAACACGCGCAGCTTGACATTGGAGAGCGGGCATACGGTGAGGGGGATCTGCTCTTGGACCAACCGCTCGACCAGGCGCGGATCTTCAGTGCTGTGCACGCCATGGTCGATCCGCCTAGCATGGAGGCCTTCCACTGCCTGCCAGACGTATTCTGCCGGACCTTCCTCCCCGGCATGGGCCACCGGGAGGTAACCGCTGGCGATCGCCTGCTCAAAAACCTGCTTGAACTTCAACGGCGGGTTCCCCAATTCTGACGAATCCAGGCCAACGCCGAGTATCCAAGGCTTATACGGCCGCGCTTCTTCCAACGTCTTGAATGCTGAATCCGTGTCCAAGTGTCGTAAGAAGCACAAGATTAGACCTGAGGAGATGTTAAATTTATGCCGGGCATCCTCCTGGGCGCGGTGAAGGCCGTTGACCACCGTTCCAAATGCAATTCCCCGGTTGGTATGCGTCTGGGGATCGAAAAAGATTTCGGTATGGCGGATATTCTGATTGGATGCTTTCTCAAAATACGCCCAGGCAAGATCGTAGAAATCTTGCTCGTCGATCAAAACGCTGGCGCCCTGATAATAAATATCCAGAAAAGACTGCAAGTTGGTGAATTTGTAAGCCTTTCGTACCGCCTCGACCGTCGAATATGGAAGAATGATCCTGTTCTTGTTTGCCAGTTTAAACATTAACTCGGGCTCGAGTGAGCCTTCGATATGGATGTGAAGCTCAGCTTTCGGAATCCGATGGATAAATTCATCGACCATAGGCGCCTCGCTTTTGTTCCAGGATACGCCCCAGGAGCAGGGTATTGCTATCATCATAGAGGCAAATAACAGGCATGTCAAGCGCATCGCATTGAAGGGATCTTAATTCGATTTGACATAGACTCGCAGATCGATTATGATTTTCCTTACCCCAGGTTGGCTGGATGAGCGCGGCCCGGCTTGGTCCGGGTCGAGGAAAGTCCGCACTCCATAGAGCAAGGTGCCGGGTAACACCCGGAGCGGGGTAACCTGCTGGATAGGGCCACAGAAACATACCGCCCATTTTGGGTAAGGGTGAAAGGGTGGTGCAAGAGACCACCGCATCTGTAGTAATACAGATGGCCAGGCAACCCCCACTTGGAGCAAGGTCAAGCAGGGACGAGGAGCTGCTCGCCTCCATCGAGTCCCGGGTAGACCGCTTGAGACGTACGGTAACGCACGCCCTAGAGAGATGCTCATCCATGGGTAGGCCGTCCCGGCTTCATCCGGGCCGAGATACCCCTTCCCTGGACAGAATGCGGCTTACAGGCTGGCCTGGGGTGATTTCAACAGCCGGTTGGGTTGCCCTCCCTGTCAAGTCAAAAGATAATGTTACCGAAGAGGGATCGTTGGCTCAAATGAAAATGTTACCGGATCGTCCGTCTCCTTTCTGAGAGTCTGGAGGACATTGACCGATATCGAGGGAGATACCGGATG
>JAMCRR010000180.1 GCA_023381565.1 Chloroflexota bacterium | reverse complement strand
AGTAGATCTCCGCCGGCTTCTTTCTTTTTTGTATTTGGACAGTTGGGCTATTTCGTCGGGCCGGTGTTAGGCGGCCCGCTGCTGGACCTGTTCGGGCCGAGCGGGCTGCTTCTGTTGGCGGTCATCGGCCTTCCGATTAGCGGATTTGCCGGTTGGCAGCTCCGTTCCGGTGCGCAGCCGGCCGTCAAAGGCGAAAGCGCGCCTGAAACTCCTCACTCTGAATTCATTCGTCCATTATTGGGGGGCATCCTGGCGATTGGGCTCGTCGCGGCCTCTCAATCCTGGGTGCAGCAGAACATGATTACGTTCCTCCCCAAATATTTGCAAGACATGGGCGAAACGCCCAGCTCCTACGGCTTGCTGGCTGCCTTGTTTATGGGCGGCTCGGCCATCGGAACGATCATCGGGGGTATAGCCGCCGATCGCTTTGGCGGGCGGCGCGTGGTCATCTTCAGTATGGTTGCTTCTATTGCGCCGCTGGTCTTGATGGCCTGGGTGGGCGTGTCTGGCTGGCTCTATCTTCTCATCCCCCTCACCGGCGTGCTCAACGGCGGCATGTATACGATCATCGTGGTGATGGCCCAGCGCTTGATTCCCGGGGGGATGGCGCTGGCTTCAGGGCTGATCCTGGGCTTTCTTTTCTCCAGTGGAGCAGTGGGCACGTTATTCAGCGGTTACCTGGCGGACCGCATGGGTTTCATCCCCGTCTTCTATTTGAGCGCCGCGATCGCCCTGGTGGGCGTTCTGGGGGCCATTGGCTTGCAGCGAGAGTCTGCCTTGGGTCTGGCTCATCCCTCGGCGGGTATTGCCGGCGAATAAGGGGGAAAGATCGAATTCTTCACGCGTCTAATTGATACGTGTGGTATTGATTTTTGCAGGGGTTGCCCCAGGCAATGTAGAGCTGGCGCGAGGTCAGGTCCATCACCAGCGAAGTGATCGTCTTTTCGCGGTCTAGCGGGGTATCGTCGGTAGCGTGGTTGCAGACCGAATCGGGGTAATTGACGTGGTCTCGCAGGATGGTCTGTAAGGTCTTGGGAGTGTGCTTCTGAACGCGTTTTAGCAGGCGCAAAGCGCGTAGATAGCGCACGCGCGTAGCGACCAATTCATCCGGCTCATCTTCTACGGCCTGCATATCGTGGTCCAGGTAATGATTGGTGTGCGCCAGGTAACCCTCATTCGCATACAGCAGCGCGAATTGCCTGGCCGAAACCTCGACGTTGTATAATTCTCCGCTTTCGTGAGCCAGCAGGTGGTTGTAGCCCGCTGCGCGCAGCGGCGCGAGCATGTGGCGGATGGCCTCGGCGGGGGTGCGCGCTGAAAGCACCGCTCGAGAAAGCACTACCCGAGGGATGCCGATGCGGCTGTCGGTGGGATAGACCGAATCGCAGCACTGCGCGATCCCGGCGGCGTTGAAGCCGATATTGGGCAGCAGCCCGCCATAGGTCATGGCCAGGAAAGGGGGCTCATCGTCTGGCGTGGCGTGGATCACGAAAATATCGGCCTCGTCTTCGGGAACCCAATCCTCATTATGGCCGAGGAGCACGTGCCCGTCGGCGGTGCGCTCTTCATTCACGGCGATGCTGGTGCATTTCGTCAGGTGCAGGGCGTCCATGGTTACGGCTTCCATGGCGTTCAGAAAAGCCAGGTCGTCGAAGCTGACCCCGGCTCCCTCGGCGATGCCGAGCAGCTCTTCTACGTACTGGGGATAACGTTCTTGAGCGAAAGGGATGTATTTCTTGGACTGGATGATCGCCCCTTCCCAGGTTAGCTGGAGTTGATCGTAGGCTGTTTCCAACAGGGAGCGGGCATTTTCCAGGCTATGCTGGACCCGGTTCGCGGTAGCCTCGCCGATTTGGCGGCCCATTTCGCGGTGCGATCCCGAGATACGGATGAGTGGTGGGGGAGTGGAATATAATTCCGGTGTTGAGACCGGCGTATCGATAACTTTATCCATGGATAGATTGCTCCTCTGTGTTCTGGGGCGCCTCTGCGGTGGGGCTTTCTTCTAGGCGATTGTGTTTATTATAACGCGAGATCGGGACAACCCCGTACATGCTAAGAAGAGACTGATCGATGGGGGTTAACAGAAAATGCCCGGTTGTCCTGGGAAGGACAGGCCGGGCAGGCAGGTCGATCAGAGAGGTTATTGAGCGATCAGCTTCAGGCTGCCGACGCCCATCTCGATGGTAACGTTGAGGGTGGGGCCGCTTCCGGAGGTGGAATAGACGTTGTCGGTGACCGTCCAGGTTCCCTGGGCGTTGATATTGCTCAGCCCGCCGCTATTGGTGATCCTGGCGTTCATTCCCGCCGGGATGAGAACGGTCAGGCTGCTGACGCCCGCCCGGATAGTTACGGCAGCGTCGCGCGAGAGCTTCCCCGAAAAGTCCAGGGTGTAAGAGCCTGCGCCGCCATCGAAGGTCATCTGGCTGAAATTCGCATAGCCGAGACCTGTCAGATCCACTTTGGATGCGCCGGTCTTATAGGTCAGCCGGTCCATCTGTTCCGGGTTCGGGGTGGAAAAGGTCACTTCCGATTCGCTGGCTCCGTCGGAGATGGCCAGGTTGCGCAGGTGCAGGCCGCTCAGGTCGAGGGTGCCCTTATAGGCGCCGGCGCTGATGTCCAGGTCCATGGGGACGGTGTTGTTGAGCTTCAGATCCCAGTCGTTCACAATGTTTTTGGTCGGGATGCCGTTGATAGAATTGTTTCCCTGCTGAATCGAGAGGCTGTTCCCGCTGCGCTCGATGGTGGGCTTCCAGGAGTCTACGTTGTATTTAATGGTGCCGTCGACCAGAACCGAGGCGCCGCCGGAGAGCTTGAAAGTTCCGGCGCCCATGCCGATGTTCACAGACGTTACTTCGTTGCCAGACGGCAGAGGCTCGTTGACGGTCAGGATTTGGGTCGGACCGGTCTGTATGTTCGGAATATTGATATTGATCGAGCAGGCCAGTGAGGCCAGGAGTAGTACTGCAATCACAGCGTAAAGTTGGGGTTTCATCTTTCTTCTCCAGTCTTATACATTCTTGCAGGGCACAGGGCCAACCGGCGTACTTCTGCCGTCCCAAAGAACCCCATGCCCTTACTTTTTGGATGACCTCTGCTAGAGCTAACCCTCAGCCGGCGGAGTCGGCGGTAGAGTTTCGGGTGCGGTGGGAGGCGCCGGCGCGGCGGGCGGCACCGGCGCGGTCGGATACGCCTGCAGGTTATAGGGTGGGTAGTTCTGGGTGCCGAAGCGCGTCAGGATTACGCCGCCCAGGCCGAGCAGGCCTACCAGGAAGGGGATCAGCCACCCGACACAGGGGATGTACCCCACGCTGTTGACCACCAGGGTCATCAGGAAGGTGCCCAGCCCGGCGGACAGCGCCAGAGGCCAGTTCTGGTTCAGGGCCTTTGCCAGGCGGTTGCCTACCTCGAACCCAACGGCGATCCACCCAAAGAGGACTGCCAGGCCCAGGGCCAGGGAGGCCAGCAAGCCGATGGGGATCAGGATGATGGTGATCGAAACGATCACGATCAGCAATGGGGCCACGATAGCAGTCAGGCAGCCAAATCCACCGGCGGCCACGGGTTGAGCCATGATCGCCCGGGCGGTGCGCTCGGCCTGCCTGGAGAGGAACAGGGCCGCCAGGATCGCCAAAGCCGCCAGACCCAGGGATTGCGCTACGACGCTCCCGGCCGACCAGAACAGGTTGCTGAAGGGAAACCCAAAGCGCAGATCCGGGATGAAGATGTTATTCGGAACGTTGAACTGGAAGGGCTTGTTAGACCCGATGACGACTTCTCCGTCTACCCGGGCTTTATCCGAACGGTGCAGCGAGGCGGCCAGGGTAGTGACGTTGCCGCGCACGTGGGCGTTGTCTTGCAGGAAGACCGAGCCGCCCATGGTGCTGACGTTGCCGGTAACTTCTCCGTCGATGGTCAGGCTTCCACCCATGAGCAGGATGTCTCCCTGCACCAGGGAGTTCTTCTCGAGGTTGGCGGACCCTCCGAGCACGACCAGATTCCCATTCAGTGTATCTCCGGCCGGCAACGTGTAACTATCGCCAAAGATGATTTTGTCCTCTCGCGGGCTGTCGGCCAGGGCAACACCGGGGAAAGCCAAGGCGGCAAGCAAAGTTAGCAGTAATATGACTTTCGTGAAGGGCTTCATTTTGTTGTACTCCTTTTCGAAATGGGTAATCGCCAGATGGCGAAGATCCAAACAAAGCATAGAATGCAGAAGGCAGTGGTGATGTCGATCCACACCACCAACGGGATGGATAGTGGGAGCACCTCGCGAATGACGCTTGCCAGGTTCAAGACGCTCTTGCCCACGCTGATGGCCAGCGACATTTGATAAACCGCCTGGGTGACGAACTCGACCGGAGTGGGCAAGTTGCTGAAGAACTGCAAGTTCAGGACTACGAAGATCGTCAAAGCGCCCAACGCGCTGAGGGCAAAGAACATCCAGGTAAGGCTGCGTTGGCGCTTGATTTGAGCTTCACGGGTCTTTTCGACCAGCGCCGCTTGCCAGCGCTGGCCAAAGCCCGGCGCAGGAGCCACCAGGGGGATCGTGGTAAATTCTTGTTCGACTGCTTGTAAAGCTGTCGCCAGCCTTGAACAGGCTGCGCAGCTATCCAGGTGCATTCGCAAAGTACGCTCTTCCTCAACGGTCAGTTCTTCTTCAGAAAGCAGCCAGCCTTCATAGGGTAGGTGCTTCATTCTGCCTCCTTTCGGATGTCAATGCTTGGGGCTGTTGAGCGAGCCAAAGTCGCGCTAATTCGCGCCGGGCGCGGTGCAGCCGGCTCTTGACGGCACTCACAGAGAGGGATAGAGCCTGTCCAATTTCTTCATCCGATAAATCGTACCAGTATCGCATAATAATTGCAGCCCGATCCTGCGGGCCGAGCGTTCCAAGCAATGCTCGCAGGTGGCGCTGTTCCTCCGTTTGATTGAATGACGCTTCGGGGGTGGGGGTCCCTGAATCCGGGATAGCTTCTTCCGGAAGCAGATCCATCGATAATGTATCCAGACGGCGGCGACGCAGTTGGTCGATACAGTAATGGGCTGCAATGGAGAGCAGCCAGGTCACAAAGGGCCGCTGCGGGTCGTACTTGGACAGCGATTGGTGAGCACGCCAGAAGGATTCCTGGGCTGCGTCTTCGGCTTCACCAGCTTCGCCCAACATGCGATAGCACAGGTTATACACGGGCGTCTGGTAAGCTTCCACCAGGTTGGTGAAGGCATCGTTGTCGCCTTTGCGCGCCTGGCTCAGCCATTCGATTTCAGGGATGGTCACTCATTGCTCCTGCGTGCGTTTGTTCCTAAGTAAGTATACGCAGAAATGGCGGCGAAGTTGCAAAACAGCTTTTGAGTGGGGGAAGTGGTGTTAAAATTCATGCTGATCAGAGCTATTTAGGCGGATCTCACCGGTACGGCCTTGGTGAATTTCCTGATTATGGAGGCACTATGAACATCGATCTTCCCCACCGGCGTTTGAACCTGCTTACCCGCGAATGGGTATTGGTTTCTCCCCACCGCGCCAGGCGCCCGTGGCTCGGCCAGGTGGAGAAAGCCGCCCCCGAGAACCTGCCGGTCTCCTATCCGAGCCGTTCTCTT
>JAMCRR010000028.1 GCA_023381565.1 Chloroflexota bacterium | reverse complement strand
AATCTTGTGGATCTGGGTGGTGGCCAGGATGAAGATGGCGTGGGAGGGAGGCTCTTCCAGGGTCTTTAACAGGGCATTGAAAGCCGCGGTCGAAAGCATGTGGACTTCGTCGATGATGTAGACGCGGTAGGTGCCCTGGCTGGGGGCAAAGTTGATCTTATCGCGCAGGTCGCGCACATCTTCCACGCTGGTATTGGAGGCGGCGTCGATCTCGACTAAATCCATAAAATGCCCCTCACTCACTGCCCGGCAGGGACCGCACTGGTTGCACGGCCGGTCGCCCGGTTCAGGCGCCTGGCAGTTCACCGACTTGGCCAGCAACCGCGCCACGGTGGTCTTCCCGGTGCCGCGCGGCCCGGCGAACAAATATGCCTGCACCACGCGGTTAGACGCCACCGCATTGCGCAGCGTTTGCACGATGTGTTCCTGTCCGATGACTTCATCCCAGCTTTGGGGGCGCCATTTGCGGTAAAGGGCTTGAGACATACGCGCTCACGAACCCCGGGGGAGATTTTCAGCACGGAGACGCGAAAGACGCAGAGTTTGATTATGAATAAAACACCCTGCGAACTCTATGTCTCTGCGGTGAGAGGCTCTTTTTGATGCAATCATAAACAAATTGTAATCCAAAATAGTCTAGGGGATCAGATAAGTAGCTCGCAGGCGGCCCTGGTCGTCCAGCAAAGAAACGATCTTTCCTTCTTTCCAGACGGCCGCATCGCGGCCCCAAAAGAGGTCCGTCACGCTGTCGCTGCCCACACCGGTATGCACTTGAACAGAAGCGTTGGGCAAGAGGGTCAGGTCGGGGAAGGTGTACACGTTGCCGCTGCCGTCGTCCATCACCCAATTGGTCAGCGAAAGCTCGCCTTCGCCCTGGCGTTTGAGCAGAACGTATTCATCCTGCAAGTTACCGACACCAAAGACATTATCGACGGTAATGAGGACAGGCATCTGTCCATTGGGAAGCGAGGTGGGGATTGCTGCCGGAGCGGGCGCCGCCTGGGTTGGGTAGGAACCCAGCGGCTGGGACTGGACGGTGGAGGTCGGCAAGGCTGCATACGCCGCAGGCAATGGCATAGAGGGGTGCGATCTTTCCCAGAGCCACAAAACGGTGGCAGTCGCGGCTGCGGAGACAATGAAATTTAACACGAGGAAGAACATCAGGCGTTTTTGCTGGTTCATGGTGTTGGGTTCCTGGTTTCCCCATGATAGCACAAACTCGCTGGGTTTGCAGAGATTTGACTGCATGGCGATGAAATGATTGTAGAATATTATCCATGCAGATGGATGCAAAAGGAAATTAACTTCTGGGCCATCGGAGATGCAGCGGATCAAGCACAAAATAGAATCCGTTGACCCGTTCAATAAGAATAAAATGCCATATTTGATCGACGGACATAATCTGATCCCGCACGTGCCGGGGCTCAGCCTCCAGCAGCCCGACGACGAGATGCGCCTCCTCAGCTGGCTGAAGGAATTCTGCCGCCACACCCGCAAGCAAGCCGAGGTGTATTTCGACCAGGCGCCGCCCGGCTTCCCGGCGCAGCAGCGCTTCGGTCTGGTCGAGGCGCATTTCGTACGCCAGGGGATGACGGCGGATGAAGCCATCCGGCAACGCCTGGTCCGGCTGGGGAAAAATGCACGCAACTGGACGGTGGTCAGCTCGGATCGCCAGGTGCAGGCAGAAGCACGCCAGGCTCGCGCTCAGGTGATCGCCTCAGAAGACTTTGCCGCCCAGATGCAGGCCATCTCTGCCGGCAAGCCGGCCGGCCATCGCCGGGAAGACTCGGCTCTTTCGCCGGAGGAGCTTCAGGAGTGGTTAGACCTGTTCAGCAAACGTCCGCCAGGAAGGAAATAGGACCAGATCGAACTCTAATTCCACTTTAATGCAATACAGATAAATATGATGTATATTACCAAATAGGATATCCCGTGTTACTTATAGGTAAGGTATCCTCACCGGGAAGCATTTTTCAGCACGTCCCCCCCGTGTTGTAGAGGTGTTACCGGTGTTTCCCTCCCTGAAGACCACCAAGCATGTCCCCCCCATGCCTGGTGGTCGCATTTTAAAATGGAAATACCTGGCGATGCCCAGATAAAGGGTTGGTATAATTATCGATTGCGAATTGATCATTAATCATTATATTGAAACAAATGTGCTATAATCTACATGTGAAACTCATCTGAAAGGTCGGCCTGTGTCACAAGATATAATTCGGGTGATCGGCGCCCGCGAACACAATCTGAAGAATATTTCCGTCGACATCCCGCGTGACCGGCTGGTTGTCATCACCGGGTTATCCGGCTCGGGGAAGTCTTCCCTGGCTTTCGATACCATCTTTGCCGAAGGCCAGCGGCGCTACGTCGAGTCTCTCTCCGCGTATGCCCGCCAGTTCCTGGGGCAGATGGATAAGCCAGATGTCGATTCCATCGACGGACTCTCTCCGGCCGTTTCTATCGATCAGAAAGCCACCTCGCACAACCCGCGCTCCACGGTCGGGACGGTCACCGAGGTCTACGATTACTTGCGCCTGCTTTACGCCCGGGCAGGGGTGCCGCACTGCCCGGTTTGCGGCCGGGTGGTCACGCGACAGTCTGCCCAGGAGGTCGTCGATGCAGTCGCCGGGCTCCCGGATGGCAGCCGCCTGCTGATCCTGGCGCCGGTGGTGCGCGCCCGCAAAGGCACCTACCAGGCCGTGTTCGATGAAATCCGCAAGGCCGGGTTCGTGCGCGTGCGGGTGGACGGCCAGGTCTACAGTCTGGATGACGAGATCACCCTGGACCGCTATAAGATCCACACGATCGAGGCTGTGGTTGATCGTTTGGTGCTGAGCCGGCCGGAAAATGACGCCGACGAGCGCGCTGCTCTGACGCGCCTGACCGATTCGGTCGAGACGGCGCTAAAAGTCGGCGAGGGTTACCTGACCGTCCAAAACCTCTCCACCGAACCGCCCCAGGACCTGTTCTTCTCGGAACACCTGGCTTGCCCGGTTCATGGCACTACACTGCCGGAGATCGAGCCGCGCACCTTTTCCTTCAACACTCCTCACGGCGCCTGCCCGGAGTGCCAGGGCCTGGGCAGCAAGCTGGAGATCGACCCAGATTTGCTTGTGCCCGATTGCGACCGCTCGCTGCGCGAGGGTGCCATCGCGGCCCTGGAATGGAACGGACCGCGCGATCAGGCCACCTATTACTGGCAAACGATTGAAGCTGTGGCGCGGCAGTATCATATCGACCTGGACACTCCCGTCAAAGATTTGCCCAAAGAGAAGTTGGACAAAATCCTGTATGGCACGAGCGGCGCTCAGGTCACCGTTCATATCGAGAGCCGTAACGACCGCCAGGCCACTTTCCAGACGGCGTTCGAAGGCGTTATCCCGAACCTGGAGCGGCGTTATCGAGAGACCAACTCCGATTACATCCGCAATAAAATCTCCGAGTTTATGAGCGACCGTCCCTGCCAGACCTGCAACGGCACCCGCTTGCGCCCGGAAGCCCTGGCGATTACGATCGATGATGCGAACATCGTCCAGGTCACATCCTGGCCGGTGCTGCGGACGCTGGAATGGGTAAAGCGGTTGGGCGGGAGCGACACACCCCTGAACTCGCGCCAGCAAGCCATCTCTGAGCGCATCTTGAAAGAAATTCACGCCCGGTTAGGCTTTTTGGTGGACGTTGGACTGGATTATCTCACCCTGAACCGTTCGGCAGCTTCGCTTTCGGGAGGGGAGGCACAGCGCATCCGCCTGGCGACGCAAATAGGGTCGCGCCTGATGGGCGTCCTGTACGTCCTGGACGAGCCCTCGATTGGCTTGCACCCTCGTGATAACGGCCGCCTGCTGGACACATTGAAGCATCTGCGCGATTTGGGCAATACCGTGCTGGTCGTCGAGCATGACGACGAGACCATTCGCACGGCCGATTGGGTGATCGACCTGGGGCCCGGAGCCGGAGAGCACGGAGGGCGCATCATCGCCGAAGGACCGGTGGAGAAGATTATCGCCAACCCCGATTCGCTTACCGGCGCCTATTTATCGGGGCGCATGCAGGTCCCCATGCCCGCAGAGCGCCGTACGGGGAACGGGAAGCATTTGACCGTGGTAGGGGCCAGGGCGAATAATTTGAAGGACCTCCGCGTTACCATTCCCCTGGGGAAACTGGTTTGCATCACGGGGGTTTCCGGGTCGGGCAAGTCGACCTTGATGGTAGACGTGCTCTATAAGGCTCTGGCGCGCGAACTCCACGGGGCGCACACCCAACCGGGAGATTATGACCGCATTGAAGGGCTGGAGTTCGTCGATAAGATCATTAATATCGACCAATCCCCCATCGGGCGGACGCCGCGCTCGAACCCCGGCACGTATACCGGCTTGTTTGACGAGGTGCGCCAGCTCTTCGCCGAGCTGCCTGAGAGCAAGATGCGCGGGTATAAAGCCGGAAGGTTCTCGTTCAACGTTCACGGCGGGCGTTGCGAAGCCTGCCAGGGGCAAGGCCAGCTGCGCATCGAGATGCAGTTCCTGCCGGATGTGTACGTGCCCTGCGATGTCTGCCACGGGGCGCGCTTCAACCGCGAGACGCTGCAGGTGCGCTTTAAGGGATTTTCGATTGCCGATGTCCTGGATATGACGGTTGACGCCGGAGTCGAGTATTTCTCAGCTTTTCCTTCGATCATCGCCAAGCTGCGCACGCTACAGGAGGTGGGCCTGGGCTATATCAAGCTCGGGCAGCCTGCGCCTACCCTATCGGGCGGGGAAGCGCAGCGGGTGAAACTGGCCAAGGAACTTTCTCGCCGCGCAACTGGCAGAACGCTGTACGTGCTTGACGAGCCTTCCGTGGGGCTGCACGCCGCCGATGTGCACAAGCTGATCGAGGTACTGCAGCGGCTGGTGGATGCGGGCAACTCGGTGCTGATCATCGAGCACAACCTGGACATCATCAAGGTGTCGGATTACATCATCGACCTGGGACCCGAGGGCGGCGACGGGGTTGGCGAGCTGATTGCCGAGGGGACACCCGAAGAGGTTTGCCAGCTCCCCGGTTCGTATACCGGTCAATTCCTCAAGCGTTACCTGAGCGAGATCCACCCAGAGCAAATGCGGACGAGATAATCTATCTGCGTGGTCACAGCCCTGGCGAGCGGATGATTACCAAATTGGGCTTTGTAGTCCCGCCCCTTGTGGGCGGACTGCCATAAGGGTCGCCGTGATGATACGGGAACTTACCAACCTGTCTGGACGTCATCTAGTATCAGCAGGACTCGCAGAATCCTACAAGATCAGGTAGAATAAGCCTAATCCCCTGTATATCGGTATCCCCTGGGGCTGTAAGGCCGGTTTTTGTTTGACAAAACTGGACTCATCTCGAAAACCCATAGGAAAAAAACCCATGAGTCAAAAAAACTCTGCCCAAAATGTCATCCAATCCTACAGAAAGCGCCAGCAAATGGGCCCCTTCATCGTGGGGGGCGCAGCGATTTTGCTGGTCATCGTGGGGTTGCTGGTGCTGGTCCTCTGGCTGACCGGCCCGAATGCCCCTTCATTGGCGATTTTATCCACAAAAACACCCACTGCAACGAGCACCTACACCTCTACTCCGGTAACCCCTACCTCAACCCCGACGATTACCCCCACCGAGACCCTCACGCCCACCATGACGGTTACCCCAACACCTTCCGGACCGTTTAAATACCAGGTCCAGGAAGGAGACACCTGCTGGGACATCGCCCAAAAATTCCAGGTCGACCTGATGGTGCTGCTGGCTTTGAATAATTTCCCGTCGAATGAATGCCCGATCAAAGTTGGCGATGA
The DNA here is from genome assembly GCA_023381565.1 of Chloroflexota bacterium. Lineage (GTDB taxonomy): Bacteria > Chloroflexota > Anaerolineae > Anaerolineales > Anaerolineaceae > JAMCRR01. Next base: position 19,602 of record JAMCRR010000028.1, on the reverse strand, counting down.
GATATACGTTCCGGCGCCAGACCAGGGGTTACCGACCCCTACGGCGCTGCCCACCGGTTATAAGGGCGAAATCACCTATACGGTAATGCCCGGCGACACGCTGGCAGGGATCGCCTATAAATTCTATAGCACCGAAGACGCCATCATGGCGAAGAATAAGATCACCGATAAGAATAAAATCTACCCCGGCGATAAGCTGATCATCCCAGTCAATATCGCCACGCGTGTGCCCACGCGCGCTCCGACGAGCACGCCCAACCCCTTGACCCCCACGGTGACGCCTAAACCCGGCACGGCAACCCCTACGGGCACCGCCACGCGAGTGCCATAAACGGGATACGGTAAACGCTGAACAGTGAACGGTGTGTTTTACACTTGCACCGTTCACTGTATACCGTTAACCGTTCACCGTATTGCAGAGTGGATTTCGGAAATGACCGAGGGGTCAGTTTCGCCAGAAAGCGCCTTTTCCAGCTCGCGGCGAGCTTTAACGCCCCCGATCTGGCCGGCAGCCCAGGCGGCGTGGCCGCGCACCAGGGGCTCACTTTCGTGATGCAACACTTCGAGCAAAGCCGGCAGGCAGGCCGGATCGCGGCTGTTGCCCATGGCTATGGCGACGTTACGCAGGTACCCACGACGATGCGGCCGCTGGATGGGGCTGCCGCGAAATTTGTGATTGAACTCGCCGGGTGATAGTTTGAGTTCACGGATCAGATCGGGGTGTTCGATACCGGGGTGTGGGACGAGAGCAGGGTCTGGCGGCAGAGATGCAAAGCGGATATTCCAGGGGCAGACCATCTGGCAGATGTCGCAGCCGAAGACCCAGTTGCCCATCTGCGGGCGCAGTTCGTGTGGGATCGAGCCTTTGTGCTCGATGGTCAGGTATGAGATACAACGTCCGGCGTCGATCGTCCGGTCGGGCAGGATGCACTGTGTTGGGCAGGCGTCGATGCAGCGGCGGCAGCTCCCGCAGTAATCCGTCACCTCCGGTTCGTCAGGCTCCAGTTCGATATCCAGAAGGATCTCCCCCAATAAGAAATATGAGCCGTAGCGAGGGTGGATCAGGCAGGTATTCTTCCCGATCCATCCCAATCCGGCGCGTTGAGCCAGGTCGCGCTCGAGAATGGGCCCGGTATCTGTATAATGGCGCTGCCGGGCGAGCTTCCCGGTCCGGTCTTCGATAAAGGCTGCCAGAGCTTGCAGGCGTTGTGGGATGATGTTGTGATAGTCAACACCCCAGGCATAAGCCGCAACCTGTCCCCGAGTCTGCGAGGTCTCTTCGGGCTGAGCGCCGGCGGGGACCGGATAGGGGAGGGCGGCAACCAGTACAGACTGAGCTTCAGGCAAGATGCGGCGCGGGTCGCCGCGCCGCTCAAGCGAGCGCTCTCTGGCAAGGTAACCCATCTAGGCATGGCGGCCGGCCTGCAGCCAGCGGGCGAAGACTTCAAAATGAGGCGGCGGTTCTGGCAGGGTGACCCCGGCGAGCGAAAAGCCGAGGCGATGGGCCTCGGCTTTGATGGCTTGAGTGAGAGTAACAGGCTTTGCCAACGAAATAAGCTTCCTAGGGTGTTGGAGTTATTGTCGGCGCAGCAGTGGGTGCCTGGGTAGCTGCCGCCGGTGTGTTCGTGGGGGGTGCGGAGGTTGCCGTAGCCGGCGCCGAGGTAGCTGTAGGCGGCGGGGGCTCGCCAACGACGATATCGATATATACCGGGTAGAAATTCAAGCCATCCGAATTGGTCAGCACCCAATTTCCCCGGTAGGTGCCTGCCTTCGAAGGGGCAGTCAGGCTGGCTGCGATCTCGATGGTATCGCCCGGCTTGACCTCCTTAGGGAAAGGATAGGAGGCCTTACCGCCCATTTGGTCACCGCTGTAGAACCGAAATACGTAGGATGTGGTCCAGGTCGTTGTGCCTACGTTTTTCAGCGTCCACTTCATAGTAAACGTCTTGCCCGGATCGAATTTGGTGTTATCGGCAATGCTTTGCCCAACGTATTCGGCTTTATCGGGTGAAGAGGCGCGGGTGGTAGCTGTGGCCGAAGGAGCCAGTGTGGCTGTGGCCGCAGCTGTCGTCACGACCGTTGGAGCGGCAGTTGGCGGGACATCTGTAGCCGCGAGCTGTTCGAGGGTTGCGGTTGGTGAGGGGGTCAGGGCGGCGGATTTGGCAAGCTCTGCCTGGACGGTGCCGGCAACCTGGGTATAGACCGTGTTTGCGTCTGGAGTAGGGGTGGCTTTGGGTGAGCACGCGGCTAAGGCGATCAGGCCGGCGCCTATGATGAGCCAGAGAAATCTGTTGTAACGAGGCATAATGCATCTCCTATGTTTCTTCGTGCGCCTCATCCTTGAAAAATTGGATGGATGCGGCCTGAGCGCTTCTCAAAAAGAAGGTCAATATCGCATCCATCCAAAGCTAGATGAAGAGGCGCGGGGTATCAAGTTCTTATTTTCAAACCGGTCGAACAGAATGTCAAGGGTTTCGCTCCTTATTGGATCCTGGGCTCCAGCCAAAATGCCTGATCTCCATCGGGCGAGCCGTTGGCCTGGACGGTCAGAATAAATTGGACTGACTTGCCTGCCAGGCTGCTCAGATCTACGTCGACTTTATGGAACTTGCCATCGTAGACCTCGTTCCAGGAAGCCAACGTCTGGACAGAGCCACCATCGGCGATATAGTTGAGCAGGAACTTGACGTTGCAGTTGGTGGCGCTGTACTGGCAGCCGATCACCGACATAAAGTGGCTTCCGCTGGTGACGGCCATCGCGGGGAATTTTCCAGAAATCTCGCCATTATTGACTGCCTGCGGGTTGGTCCACAAGACGGTTTCATCCTCTACGGATCCATCCTCCATTCGGGGATTATCAACTTTCACGGCGAATCCCTGGCTGTCTCCCGCTGTGCCCGGGCAGGCCAGGACGACAGACGACCCGTTGCGCCACTCGGCTTTACAGAAATTATCCACGAAGTTATATTGCAGTCCGGCGACTTTGATTTCCACCCAGAAATCGTCATTACCCTGGACGCCCAGCCCAAAGAGAGCGCCGGCGGCGTTGCGCAGGTTCCATGTGCCCCGGTAGGTACCCGGCTTGCTGGGGGCTTTAAGATCCAGGGTGATTTGGACGGATTCCCCCGGAGCGACCGATCCGGAGGTCAGGGGTTTCGAAGCCGCGGCGCCCATGGCATCTCCGCTGACGAACACCAGCGAATAGCTGGAATTCCAGGTGCACGAGCCGTTATTCTTCAGCGTCCATGTTTTAGTGAACGTAGCGCTAGGAGCTTCGGTAGTCCCATCGGGAATCGTCTCGCTGACAAATTTAGCCCGGTCGCAGGGGATAGGGGTCGGGGTTGGCTGTGATGGGGTGGCTGTGGCAACCGGTGCTCGGGTTTGTGTCACGACCGGGACCGACGTCTCGGAAGGAAGCTGCTCGGTGGGTGCCTGAGTAGCCGGCACGTCAGTCAATACCGGCAGGGTGGATACGGCGATCTGAGTGCTGATGGCCTCTACGGTCCGAGCGGCGGCTGTCTTTACGGCGTTATCCCCAGAAGAGGGGTCTGGGGTTGGCCTGGGCAGATTGCAGGCGCTCAAGGCAATGACTGCGATGATGAACAGGCTGAAAATGACAATAACCTTGCGCATAGTTCTCCTCCTGGGAGAAAACGAAAAACGGGAAAGCCCATCGAGGGATCTTGAGGGCTTTAGGTGTACCCATTGGGTGCAACCTTTATGCCCTTACAGGTCAGAAGCGCCGGAGGGCGTTCGGCGCCAAGATAAGGACGAAAGATCGATCCGAAATGTTCCCGATTTAGGCTGCTTTGCCGGCCAGAGCGCGGAAAAAGCGCCTGATTTCGAAGGACTGCCCTGAGAGCAAGACCTGAGCGCGGAACATCCTGGCGACAGCGCGTACGGTGAGTGCGGCAGTCCCGGCTAACAGGCCTGCGGCGAGCAGCAGCTGCCAGAAGGGCACGCCGCCAGAGGCCAGCCGGGTCATCATCGCCACCGGGGAGGTTAGTGGGAACAGGCTGAGAACGGTCGATAAGGTCCCGTGAGGGTTCTCGATCAGAGAGCTGATGACAATCAGCGGGATAATCAATGGGATGATGATGATAAACGTGGCCTGCGAGGCTTCGCGCAGGTTCGGGACCAACGCTCCGACCCCGGCCATCAGGCTGGCATACACGGCATAGCCAAGCAGGAAAAAGACGGCTCCCCAGATGAGGATCGACGTAGGCAGCTGGAAGCTGGCCGGCAGGCTCAAGCTGCTGCCGGATATCCTCAGCAGGATCCATCCCGAAGCAGACCAGACCACGGTTTGCAACAGCCCGGTGATCCCAAGGGCTACGATCTTCCCGACCAGCATTTGCAGCGGTGTCACCGAGGCCATCAAAATTTCGATGACCCTGTTCTGCTTTTCAGTGGTCACGCTGTTGAGCATCAATCCGGCGGAAGTCATAATCAGGATGTAAAACAGCATTGTGACCCCATAAGGGAGGAAAAACGTCATCAGGTTGTTCTGGTCGCGCTCCGGTTCGGGAGCCAGGCTGACCTTGTTCAGGACGAGGGGCTGCCCCAGCCGGGTGGCCAGCTCCTGGTTGCCGCCCAGCAGGTTAAAACGCAGCACTGTTTGGAAAAATTCTGCCTGGCTGATCCCGGTGATCGGATTGAAGTCCTGGCGCACGTAGCTGATTTCGCCACTCTCGATATAATCCTGCGGCACGATGTAATAGGCGCTAATCTTGCCCGATAAGAGTGCCTGGCGCGCAGCCTCTTCTGAAGAAAAGGCTGTCAATCTGCCGGCGGGGATCTCTGGAGGGATGAGGCGGATTAACCCGCTGTGATCGACGTACCCTTCGTGTATCGCTACAACCGGCGCGCTGATCAGACTACCCACCATTTGTTGAGTGTCTTTGCCCAAAACAGAAACGACGAGCATGATGATGCCGCTGATCAGCGGCACCATCAGCAAAGTGACGATGAACGATCGCCGCGAAACAACAGAGATAAATTCGTTTGTCAGGATTTGCCAGGTTTTCTTCATAAGGTAGGGGTTGACTTTCCGAATACTTGCCGCCAGGAGAGGCGTTTGCCGTAATTCAGCATGCCCATATGGAATGTGCGCGCCGCCAACCAGACCGAGACAACGGCTGCGGCTGCCAGGACGAGCAGGTTAATGACCAGCTGACCGGTGGGAATTTGGGTAAACCCTGCCCGCAGGACTAACGTAACCGGAGCCGTGAGCGGAAAATAGCTCAACCCGATGGCCAGCGGCCCGTTTGGATTGGTCATGATGGCTGCCGTGAACCAGTACGGGATCATCACCGGCAAGGTGAATAATCCTGAAATTTGCTGGGCTTCGCGCATCTCTGTAACCATCGACCCGATGGCGGCCATCAGGGCGGCGATCATCACGAAGGTCGGCAGGAGGGTCAGAGCCATCAAAACCAGGTAACTGGGCTGAATCTGGATGCGCTGCACCCAATCGATGGTATTGCGCCCAATCAAAATTCCCACCAGCAGGAACAGAATCCACACCAGGAGTTGGGTCAGCCCAACGCTGATATTGCCGGCAATCTTACCGGCCATTAACTGACCGGGCGAGACAGAGGTCACCACGATTTCGATCGTCCGATTTTCTTTTTCCTCGACGACTGCCTGGAGTAGATACCCTCCGCTGGTCAGGATCACGATGAAGAAAAGCACGCCGGAGAGGATCGGAACCAGTATATTGAACCAATCGCTTTCCGACATACGCTGAGAGCCGTCCAAGGATTGGATGGTAATGCTGTTGCCGCTGGCGATGCGGTCTCGCACAGCTGCCGGTTGGTTGGTGAGGATGTTTGTGGTCAGGAATGTGATGAACTGGTTTTGGACCTCGTTATCCGGTTCCTTCACGAAGACCAGGTCAGCACGGGCGGTCTCGAGATAATCGGTCGCCAGCACGTAGTATGCCTGGATCTTATTGGCTTCCAAAGCCTGTCTGGCAGAAGCTTCGTCCGGGTATGCGATCAATTTCACCGTGCGTTCGAGCATTCCCTGCGTCTCGGGAGGATAGATAGGATTTGCCAGAAAGCCGGAATGATCGATGTATCCAATGGGGCTGAAGTTGGTTTGGGTGACAGCCGAAAAGATGCTGATGGCCATGATCACGCTGATAAACAGGGGCATGCTCACCAAAGCGAAGATAAAGCGTTTGCGCAGCACATGCCGGGCATATTCATGGCTGAATACCCGCCAGAACTTGCTCATGCCTTGTCTTCCTTTCGACCCTGAACGACACGGATAAAGATCTCGTCCAATGTTGGCATAGCAATCTCAAACTGCTCCACACAGATTCCTCTGGCTACCAGCATACCCAGGATTTCCTGAGGAGAGACCTCGGGTGCCAGCGAAAGCTTAACCGCTCCATTATGCGGTTCGGTACGGATTACGCCCGGCAGCGGCGGAAGCGGAGTGGTTGCGCGGACGAGAAGATCGTTGCTGGAGTAATCACGCCGGATAGTTTCCAACTCGCCATAAAGCATGGCTTGACCGTGGTCGATCAGCACAAATCGATCGGCCAGCTCTTCAACCTGATGCATCTGATGCGTGCTCATGAGGATCGTAGCTCCGCGGCTGCGTTGCTCGAGCAGTAGATCCTTGACCATCTGGGTGTTGATCGGGTCCAGCGACGCAAAAGGCTCGTCGATGATGATCAGGTCAGGCTGATGAACCAGGGCGACGATGAGCTGGGCTTTCTGCTGCATCCCTTTGCTGAGCTCTTTGACTTTCTTCTGGCGGACGGATGCAAGGTCGAAACGCTCGAGATATTCCCCGATCCGCTGGTGTGCTTCGCCTGGGTTCAACCCTTTGAGGGAAGCCAGATAGGTCAGACAGCGGTCCAGCGAGATATCCTGGTACAAGCCGCGCTCTTCAGGGAGGTAGCCGATAAGGTTTTTTTTCGCCTCGGTCATTGCTCCCCCTAAAATCGAAACGGAGCCGGCGTCGGGCTTAAAAATATCCAGTAAAACTCGAATAGTTGTCGTCTTGCCGGCGCCGTTGGGCCCTAAGAGGCCGAATATTTCGCCCGGATTGACGACAAAAGATACGTCGTCGACGGCTCGGACCGATCCAAAGGTTTTGCTGATGTGATTGACTTCAACGGAGGGCATTCCCCACCCTTTCAGTAAATGATGATGTACGGTATCCGGAAATAGGTGGATATATTATAACGGATGATTCCCGGGATCCCCTTGCCAGTGTTTCAGGATCGAAGGGTAGAGTGGTTATGATTCTCTACGATGACTATACCTTCAAATATAAGGAGGCTGCATCCCATCATTTAGGGAGCAGGACGGAGACTTGCTTGACACTGAAGAGCCAAAAATAAACAACCCTGAGATTAGTCAGGGTTGTTTTAGAATTCTTGCAGTTAATGGATTGGAACAATCAGTTGAGTTTAGCCGGTTACCTGTAGATCGCAGCTATTCCTTCTCGTATGGAACGCCATCCGCGGCAGGCGCCATGGTGCGACCCACCACGCCGGCCAAAACAATCATCGTGGCAATGTATGGCGCCATCAGCAAGAATTGTGTGGGGATATCCGAGCCAAGAATGGTCAATTTAGAACCTAAGGCGTCGGCGAAACCGAATAACATCCCTGCACCGAAGCCACCCAAAGGATTCCAGTTGCCAAAAATCATGGCAGCCAGGCCGATGAAACCGCGCCCCCCGGTCATCAGGTTGTCAAACCGTCCGACTGATCCGATCGAGAAGTAAGATCCGGCGAAACCGGCCATGGCGCCGCTTAACAGGACGGCCATATAACGCGTCCTGATCACATTGATACCCAGGGTGTCGGCGGCTTTAGGGTGTTCGCCAACAGACCGCACGCGCAACCCCCAACGTGTGTTGTAAAGGGCGATTTGCAGGACGATTAAAACGACAAACATGATGTAAACGCAGATATTATTGTTGAAAAAAATTGGGCCGAAGAAAGGGATCTTCACCAGACCGGGTATGGCAATCGGCTCAAATACTCCTGGTTCATTGAGATACTGGTAGGTCTGGAGAAATTTGGTCGAGATGTAAGAGGTGAGGCCGGTGGCAAAAATGTTGATCACCGTGCCCGAGATAATCTGGTCGGTCTTATATTTAATTGAGAGGACTCCGTGGATGAATGCCATCAACATCCCGCTGGCGATGCCGGCAATCAAACCGATCCACAGGCTGTGAGTGACACTGCCAATAAAGGCAGCAGTCATAGCACCCATCAGCATCATGCCTTCAATGGCGATATTGACCACGCCGGCACGCTCACTCATTATCCCCGAGAGAGCCGCCATGGTTAATGTCACCGCGCTGGAAAGCGTGAGATAAAATATGCCCGCCAGGCTGATCGAGGCTCCCGCGGTTTCCCTGGTGAGAAAAGCAAAAATGAAAAGGGCTACCACCAGGCCTAACGCCAGATTGGTCCAACGTTTAAACCCTCTGGCAATCTGGTAGATCCCCAGAATGAAACTGATGCCCATACAGATATACATGGCGGGCAAAACGGGTACGATCCAATCTGGGATCTTTGTCTCCGCTTCATAATTCAAGGTCATCGCATACCTGGCAACCTCGTTTGGATTCTGAACGGTCCGAATAAAAAAGAGCCAGATGGCAACCCCAAACAGTAAGAAAGCGGCACCCATGATACGCTGTCGCCTGGGAGAGGCAGCCAGCATGCCTCGGTGATATATAGTCGCCGTTGTAGCCATGGTTAAGCACCTCCCCAGCCGCGCACAGACAAAGTTTCTTCGCCTTCTTTCGGAGCACGCAGCCTATAAACTGTGCGGATGATCGCCGGCGCAGCAATGAATGCCAGGATGATCGCCTGCAGAACCTGAACGATGTAAATCGGTACGCCAGAAACCACCTGCATGTTCGTGGCGCCGTTGCGCAGCGTGCCGTACAATAACGACGCCAGCACAACACCGATTGGATTATTCTTGCCCAACAAAGCCAGGGCAATGCTGTCGAAGCCATACCCGGAAGAAAAGGCCAGGGCCAGGTTGTAATTGACCCCCAGGACTTCATTGGCCCCACCCATTCCCGCCAGGGCGCCGGAGAGGGTCATCCCGACGATGGTAACCAGGACGATGTTCATGCCGGCATAGCGGGCAGCTTTCGGATTTGAGCCTACAGTCCTGAGCTCAAATCCCCAGGTGGTTTTAAAGATCAGCCAATAAACCAGGAAGGCCATAACGAGCGCAATCACAATTCCCAGGTGCAGCCGTGTTGGTGGACCGAAGAAATTCGGCAGGATCGCGCTGGGTTGAATGTTAGCGGTGATGGGATTATAGGCGCCAGGACGGCGCATTGGCCCGCTTAACAGCCAGGTGCTCAGGTTATATGCGATATAGTTCATCATGATCGTATTGATGACCTCGTGGCCTCCTGTCTTGGCTTTCAACCACCCTGGAACAAACCCCCACACTGCGCCACCCAAAGCTCCGGCTCCCATGGCAAGCGGAATGTGAATCCAGGGAGAGAGGCCTGTAATCGAGTATCCGACGAAGACGGAAAAAATGGCGCCCATATATAGCTGGCCTTCTGCGCCAATGTTGAACACTCCGGCGCGAAAGCCTAATGCCACACCTAGACTGGCGAAAATATATGGATTCGCGGCGACCAGGCTTTCCAGGATTGGATTGAAGGCCTTTTTGATGGCCAGGGAATCGCCGCTCTTCAAGGCGGCCACGATTGTGGAAGGATCGCCAATCGAGCCTGTGAATAAAGCAGAATATGCGCTGGCCACCGAGTTCCACGAGGCAGCCAGCCCGGCGGCAAACGATTTGCCAAAACCCGCATAAACCTCTTCAGAAGTGGAAATAATAAAGATCGCGCCAATTACCAGGCCCGTGAAAATAGCCAGTAATGGAATTAATACCGCCTGACCACCCAGACCGCGCCGTGACTTCTGGGAGGGCGAGGGGTGGATCAACTCTTCAAAAAAGATTTGAGTAGCGTTTTTTATTTTCGAGAAAGGTGTTTTGTTCAAGGAGGCACCCTCGCTAGAACGTGGTGATGGCTTTTCGGGTTTGAGTCGGCGGTTCCAGTTGGTCGGGATGGACGCCTGCCATAAGCAAACCGATATATTCTTTCGTGGCATTTTCTGCAGAGACGACTGCCACGATCTTACCGCGGTACATGACCGCGATTCGGTCTGAGAGCTCCAGGATCTCATCGAGCTCAGTCGATACCAATAAAACGGCTGTGCCGGTATCGCGTTTAGCCAGGATCTGTTTGTGGATATATTCAATGGATCCAACGTCCAGGCCGCGTGTCGGCTGTGAAGCAACCAAAAGCCGGATGGGCCGTGAAAGCTCGCGGGCAATGATCACCTTTTGCTGGTTACCACCCGAGAGCGATGAAGCAGGAAGCAATGCGCTTGGGGTGCGGATATCAAATTCTTTGACAAGGTGCTCACCTTCCTTGAACCTGGCTGCCTGATTTAACATCACCCCTTTTGAAAATGGATGCAGATAGTATGTGTTTAAAATCAGGTTGTCAAGGATCGGGAAGGGTAAAACCAACCCGTCTCGCTGGCGATCCTCGGGGATGTGAGCAGTACCTAATTCAGTAATCTTGCGAGGTTTCGCGTGGGTTATATCCGTGTTTAATAGCGAAATGTTGCCGGAAGCAACTTCTCGGAGGCCGGTGAGCGCTTCAACCAGCTCAGTCTGCCCATTGCCTTGTACGCCTGCAATCCCTAAGATCTCGCCGGAGCACAAATCGAAAGAGACGTGATCCACGGCGATTTCACGCAGGTCATCGGTGATTACCACATCCTTTACCTCGAGCACCGACTCGCCGACCTTCGGGGTCGATTTATCAAGCTCGAGGTCAACTTCGCGCCCGACCATCATCGCTGCCAATGTGTTCTGGTTGGCTTCAGCGGGGGTCGTTGTGCCGATTACCGCACCCCGGCGGATAACCGTGATCCGATCGGCAACATCCAGTACCTCGCGCAATTTATGGGTAATGAAGATGATGGATTTTCCCTGATCCGTGAGGGAGTGCATGATCTTGAAAAGCTCATTGACCTCTTGAGGGGTTAATACGGCAGTGGGTTCGTCGAAAATCAAAATGTCTGCTTTGCGGTAGAGCAGCTTGATGATCTCTACCCGCTGCTGCACACCGACCGGTAAATCCCTGACCAATGCCGAAGGATCGACTTCCAGGCTGTACTGAGCCGAAATATCCGTGATGGTTTTGGCGACCTGTGCTCGATCTAAAAAACCTCCAGGGCGCAGCGGTTCTTCTCCGAGCATGACGTTCTCGGTGACGGTAAAGACTGGGATAAGCATAAAATGCTGGTGCACCATGCCAATCCCGGCTTTGATCGCATCGATGGGGGAATGGACGGTGATCTGGCTGCCGCGGACATAGATCTCCCCTTCATCCGGTTGATACAAACCATAGAGGATATTCATCAAGGTGGTTTTCCCGGCGCCATTTTCGCCCAACAAGGCGTGGATCTCGCCCTGGTTGAGCGTCAGATTGATGTGATCGTTTGCCAGAACCCCCGGGAAACGCTTGGTAATGCCGCGCAATTCAAGAATTGTAGCCATAGCCACACCTGATATAGAATTTCTAATCCTTCGTGGATCTTTCCATAATGGATTAATTTACCAACTCCACAAAAAAGGGTACCGACTAGAATATTTAAATTTTACCATGTACTGGAAAAACGATGAGCCACCCCGAAACCAATTTTGGGGTGGCTCATTTTCTCTCTTTTTGATCTGGCCATCAATCTGCCAGAGCGCTCACTGATAGAACGCTACTGGGGCTTGACTGAAACTTTGCCGGAGATGATATCGGCTTTAAGCTGGTCGATTTCGGTCTTCAGAGTAGCCGGAACCTGCGAATCCAGATCGTGGTAGGGTGCAATTTGAACTCCGTTGTTCTCCAGAGTGCCGGTATAGGCGCCACCCTTGAAGGTACCATCATTGACGGCTTTCGCAGCGTCGAAGACTGCCACGTTGATGACCTTCATGACTGAGGTCAGCGTGATCGAGGTGTAATCCGGATTGGTGACGGTCCAGTCCTGGTCCACTCCGATGATCAGGCCACTGCCGTTAGCCTTGACTGCGGCTGCGGCGCCCAAGCCGACTGCGCCGGCGACGGGCATGATGATGTCAGCGCCTTCCTGCAGCAGGCTGTTGGCCAGGTTCTTACCAACGGTCTGGTCGTTGAAGCCGCCAGCCGCCAGACCCTTATCTGGTTGCTTGGGATCATATCCGAGCACCTGGACGCTGGTGCCTTTCACTGAGTTATAGTATTGGACGCCAGCATAGTACCCATCTTCGAAGATGGTCACGGTTGGAATTAACAACCCGGCAAACGTGCCCACTTTTCCGGTCTTGGTCATGCCGGCAGCCAGGTAACCAGCCAGGAAAGCAGCCTGGTCGGTGGCGAAGGTCAGGCCAAGAACATTGTCGAAGGGGCCGGCTGAGGGATCGCACAAGGGACTATCCTTGCCATAGCAGTAGTCGACGATGGCGAAGGGTTGGGTGGGATTGGCAGCCGCTGCAGTTGCGGTGGCGCCGCCCAGCAGGAAACCTACGGTGACGATCAGGTTGCATTTCGCATCGAGCATAGCCTGGATGTTCTTGGCGTAATCTGTTTCCTGCGTAGATTGCAGGTATTTGATGGTTGCGTTCAGGTCGGTCTGAGCTTGCTGCAGACCCAGCCAGGCCGAGGCGTTGAAGGACTTATCGTTGATGCCGCCGGTATCGGTCACCAGGCAGTATAGCTGCGGTACGGCTGCCGTGGTAGGGGCTACCGTTGGGGCGGCGGTTGGCGGAACGGCGGTTGGGGGTGGCGTAGTGGGCTGCGGGGGTGTAGTGGGTTGGGCGACGGGCGGCGTCGTGGGTTGAGGCGCCGTTGTTGCGGTTGCGGCAGGTTGGCAGGCTGCCAGAGTCATCGATGCCACGAGCAAGATTGCCATAAAGAAATACAGCTTCTTGGACATGTGGTTCTCCTCCTGAAGTATGGGAATATATTGAGTGGAACTACTGATACGATTTGGGTTGGCCGATTTCCGTAAACGCAACCCCCGACGATGCAGCAATGGCTTACCGGAATGGCATAGATTAGTATACCGCGTTCTCTAAAGGCACGCAAGCGCGAAATGAGGAGAATATTGTCCCTGAGTTTTATTTGAGACTGTTCAGAAAGTCGCGATCAGCCTGAGAAAGGTTGGCGCTTTGGAGGAGGTCTGGGCGGCGCTGAAGGGTGCGCAGCAAAGCTTGCTCCCGCCGCCAACGGGCAATCTGGGCGTGGTTTCCTGAAAGAAGCACCTCGGGAACCTGCCAGCCGCGAAATTCTGCCGGGCGAGTATAGTGAGGGTACTCCAACAGACCTGAGGCGTGTGAATCATCCTGAGCGCCGCTGGGATCACCCAACACGCCTGGAATCAGGCGGGAGACCGCGTCGATGATTGCCAGGGCCGGCAGCTCGCCGCCGGTGAGGACGTAATCGCCGATCGAGATTTCATCAGTGGCAAGATGCTGGCGGATACGCTCGTCAACTCCTTCATAGCGGCCGCAGATTAACGCAAGAGAAGGTTGATGGACCAGCTCTTCCGCAACCTTTTGAGTGAATGTGCGCCCCTGGGGAGTGAGCAGGATGACCGGGCAGGAGGGGGAGGCACCCAACACGCTTTCCACCGCTGCAAAGACCGGGTCTGGCTTCATCACCATACCGCCGCCCCCGCCGTAGGGAATGTCGTCGGTGACATGGTGACGGTCGGTAGCCCACTGGCGAATGTCAAAGATGCGCGCTTCGATCAGCCCATGCTCTCGGGCGCGTTTGAGCATGCTGGCATCCAGATAGGGTGGGAAGACTTCTGGCAGGAGGGTGAAGATGTCGAAGCGCATGAAGATATTCTAGCCGTAGAGAACCTTCTTGGCAAGAAAACCGAACCCTCACCCCTACCCTCTCCCAGACTGTTGGGCTTTTTGACATTCATGAGCCTCAGCCTGGGAGAGGGGGAAGCGAATCTACGGTGAAACTACCGGGCAAGAGGCAGACCCGGTGCAAACGATGCGGCCCTGAATAGCCGGGTTGAGCGGTGCGCCTGAAGATGAGTTGGCGGTCAGGTAGTTGGAAAGCACCTGGTCCATCGGATCCTGAATCACGGCGCTGGCCGTGACGTCAGGATACCCATCGCCTCCGCCAGCCATGAAGTCATTGATCGCCAGCGAGTACGTGGTGGCTGCAGTCAGGTCGACCGGGGCACCCGTGCAGCTCCCATCCGTGGCCTGGCGAACAGCGCCGGTCACGCGACTTCCGGAGGGTAGCGACAGGTCATAGGTGAAGCACATCCCTGAAATCTCCGGGAAGCGTCCCTGCGTGTAATCCGGCGCCAGCGAAACGCCGTTCTCCAGGAAGGCCTTGAGCATAGCCCCATCCACGCTCACCGTCTCGACCACGTTTCCAAAGGGCAGCACGCCCAAAACAGAGCCCTTGGTGATGATATAAGGGGGCGGGGTGGAGGGCGGGCAGAAGGCGCCCGTGCTTCCGGCCGCCGGGCAGGTCAGAAATGAGCGCAGACCGCCTGAGTTGGTGATGGCGAAGTCGGTGTTGTAGGTGATGCGCATCGAATCGCTGGTGATGTCGCCCACCAGGGATTCGCACGAGCGCCCGCTCGCGTTGCCGCAAGCATCCGAACGCAGCACTTCTTTGCTGGAGTAACCCACGATCTCGCTCAGCACGGCGGACAGTTGTGTGATCAGGTTGTCGAGCTCTGATTGGATTTGCGTGTCGGGCGTCACGCCGATATCCCAGGGTTTGTGGTAATCGGCCGTCTTGTAGATCACCTTCTTGGTGTTGGTATCGATGACCAGCCGGACGCGGGTGAAGCGCAATCCAGCGTTCAGGTTTTCCGTTACCAGCATGCCATCCGGGAGCGTGGTATCTGCCTGGAGGTGCGTATGGCCGCCGATGACGGCATCGACCCCTACAAATTGCTCAGCCAGATCGATCAGAGGGCCGGTAGGATTGGTGATTGTTCCGCCCGAAATGCCCTCATGCCCCAGTACGACAAAGGCATTAATGTTGCCCTTCGAGCGCAAACGGGCGACTTCGTTGTTTACGGCAGTTACCGGATCGGTAACGATGAATGGCACAAGTTTCGAGGGATTCACCAGGGTGGGCAGTTCGGTGGTGTCAAAGCCCACCACACCCAGTTTGAACCCATTGAAATCGAAGACGACCGAAGGGCTCCATTCAGGCGGCGTTGTCCCATCCGGGTAGACAACGTTGGAAGCGATGAATGGGAAGGTCGCCAGCGGGATCAACGTGGTACGCAGGTATTCCTGGCCCCGGTCGAACTCGTGGTTGCCCAGCTCGTTGACGTTCAACCCAACCAGATTCATGAGCTGGATGGTGGGTGTGTCGCCGAAGTAAGCCGAAATGGGCGGTGTGGCTCCCACCAGGTCTCCGGCAGAGACGGTAACAGAGGATAGGCCTTGCTGACCCGGAACCATGGCTTCCGCCCGGTAGAGGTCGAACCATGGCTTGAGGAAGGCTGCGCCGCCGATGGCATACGCCGGCACTTTGCCGTCGCTGATGCTATCTGGCGCCTCGGTCAGGGGTACGATCTGCCCGTGGAAATCGTTGATCGCCAGCAGCGTGGCCTGCTTGTACTGGCCCGGGGAGGGGAAGAGCTGGAAGAGGATCTTGCCGCTTGCGTTGACCGGTCCGGGGATCTTCATCAAGAATGCGATGGTGGGCGCCAGGTCGATCTGGCGGACGCCGGCAACCGGACCCTGGTGCCGTATGCCGGGACCGGCGGCTGCAAACACCGAATGCAGATTAACGTTGGCTGTCAGGTCAACCAGGTCCGGCAGGTAGCCGTGCTGGCCGAAGAATAACGAGTAGGCGATGGTTTGCCCGAAAGTCGGAGAATCAAACTGGTAGGGAGGCCGCAGGACCACGACCACGTCGCCGCTGCGCGTGGGATGCAGAGCATCCGTACCTTCGATGTTGCGCAGCTGCTCTTTTTTGTAAATTGCCAGGACAACCGGCTTGCCTGGGTTGGCCGGATCTGTCAGGTTCTGGAAAGCGTCGATGATCTGGTTGCGCACGGTCTCGTAGTCGGCTGCCGGGACCACACCGGTTGGGTCGCGGCCGATCAGGTTAATGTAGATTTCGGCAGTGCCCCCTGCCCAGCAGGCTTTAGCTTTCGCCAGGGATGGATCGCCGGCGATGCGGCAGTTGCTCGTCGTTTGCCCACCCATCAAGCCTGTATCGAAGAGAACCTTCTGGGCATTTACCGCGTACCATTGAGGCGCAAAGCCATGGTCTGAGGCGGCGAAGGTGGTCGGGTTGCCACCCATCAGTTCACGCCCAAGGGCTAACGTCTCGTCAGCCTCCTGATAAGCCATGCGCAGATAGCCTTCGCGCTCGGCCACACGGTTGTCGGCAGGTCCGGCGCAGAGCACCCGGTCGTAGCATGGGTTCGGCGCGCCGTCCATATCGGTAGGGGTCACCAGCGCCAGAAACTGGTGCTGGAACTCGTCGACTGTGGGGTTGCCGAGCATCAACAGGTCGGGTTTCACACCCAGGGTAGCGAAAATGTAATGCAGGTAAGCAAACTGGGCATCCTTCCAGAATAAGGCTTGCTGGACATAGGTGTCCTCGTCTATGATCATCGCTTCCAGGGGCGCGTAATCGCCCCCGGTGGCAGAGGGAAAGTCGTGGTTCAGGGTTTCTTCAAAACCCATGGGCGTGTTGCAGCCGGGTGCGTAGGTGCAGCCGTTGTAAGTGGCATTCGAGCGGGCAATGGAGGTAAAGTACACCCGGAACTTCGACAGGTCGGGGGCGATCTCGATGGCTTTCAGATAGAAACCTGCTGTCTGCCCGGCCCGGCTGCCGACCAGGGTGACTTTGATATCAGCCCAATCTCCTTGCATCAGATTGGCGACGCTCTGGCTGCCATCTTTTGCTGCAGTTGAGGGGACGGCGAGCACATGGTCGTAGTTGACCGTGCTGTCATCGGTTGAGTCGTATATGTAGAGATCGTATAACCGGTCGACATTATTTGACCCGCCGGTGTTGGTGACTTTGAGCTGCTGCTCTTCCGCCGGGCTGTACGAGGCGGGGACATTGACCCAACCGGCTGCAGGAATGAGATCGACGCGCTGGTAGGAGACCCCGAATTTAGAAGCTTGTTGCCCGGGCAGGTCGTAATTCAGCAAAATGCCGCGGTTCGAGAAGAAGCTGCGATAATCCACTACTGGACCCTGCAGAGCAGGTGAGTAGTTGCGACCGCCGGACCACTCAACCGAGACCACGGTTTTTCCGGCTCTCTCGGCAGCCTGGGGAAGCGTATCAGCCTGCAAGATGCCCGTGGTGAATGATGAGGTGGAGTTATTGAAATTAGGTTCGCCCTCACGGAAGAAGGTGTTGTTGGTAGAGCCGTGCGTTGCCGGCCAGGCGCCGGTGGCGAGGGTATACCAGCTGACGCCGGTATTGGGCGGGAAAGCGGGCAGCATTCCGTTATCGCCGACCACACCTTGTTTGATCAATTGCTCGTAGGCAGGCAAAGCCCCCTGGCTGGCGTACTTCTGCATCAAGTCAGGCCGCATGCCGTCGGCTGTGAAGAACACTACTCCAGATGCGGCAGTGGCGGGAGAATTGCCGGGGTTTTGTACGACTGGAGTTCCAAAGCTCAATAGAGAACTACCTGCCATGACGACTGCAACGAACACGTGTAGTAATTTTGCTGGCATATAACTCTCCTTTCCTGATCAATACAACTTTCCATACCTGCTCTAAAGAGTGGGAAAATCGATTATCGCGGCGGCTGTCCAAATTCAACTGCGGCAATGGAGCAGAAACCGGCGAGATCCGGGTGGAGGAGCGGTAATGCTTTCGATCAGCTTCGGCTTTATAGTGGGGAAATTGTCAGGCTGTATTCGACTTTACAACCCGGTGTTCAATTTGCATATTCTGATGACTCGCTGATCTGGAATTCAACCCGCCAGTTAAATGTTGGCGTAATTCCGCGAACGAGCATCGCTGCGAATGCATTCTCAGAGGATCATTTCATCGCAACCGCCTCACCTCCTTTCGTAAGTTGTCCCACCTGATAACCGGACGTGATGGAGAGGAACGATGCTGGCCGTTTACTCGATGATGGAGCTTTAACTACAGGCGGCAGTAAAAGGCATAGATTTATGATTTGCCAGAAAGTTGAGAAACCCAGACCAGACAAAATTATTATAGCAAAAATATCCCAATTAATTCCACCGAAAATGGTAAATTTATTCTTCTCTACTTGACGCTCTCTATCCAGGGATGGTAAGATGCTTCCATGTACCTCCGCGGCAGTAAATGGAGCATGACGCGCAGGCGCCGTCCTATAAACTTCTTCCGACTGGCCGTCTTACTTGTTTTGATCGGCGCAGCTGTGTATGTAAACCAGGTTGTAGTGCCCACGACTCCCCCGCTGTTCATCCCCACACCCACACCTACTCGGGATCCCGAATCTTATGTTGCCGACGCCGAGCAGTTGTTCACCGCCGGTAAACTGACCCAGGCGATCGACGCATACAAACAGGCGATTAAGGTCGAACCCAATAACGCCTCCAATTATGTAGACCTGGCGCGCATCCAGATCTTTATGCGCGATTATCAAAATGCCCTCGCCAACGCAGAAAATGCGCTCTTGATCAACCCGAATAATCCGGTTGCCATGGCATATCGTGGTTGGGCGATGTATTTCCTGGCCGATTATTCCGGATCCGAGGTCGCTCTCCAGAAAGCGCTTGAGCTAGACCCGAATAACGCCCTGGCGCACGCGTTTTATGCGGAACTGGAAGGCTACAAATACACCCTGGATAACGATCCCGTGGCGATGAATAAGGCGATCGAAGAATCCAGGCTGGCGCGCGATCTGGGTCCCAACCTGCTGGAAACGCACCGGGCGCGCGCCCTGGTGCTGGATTGGACCGATAATAAAGAGGAAGCGGTCGCCGAGTTCCAGGCGGCAATTGCGATTAACAAAAATATCGCCGAGCTACACGTCGATCTGGGAACCGTATACGTGGCGTTAGGCGATGATACCCAGGCGATTGAGGAGTTTAACCAGGCAATTCCCCTCAACCCAACCGATCCTTTGCCGCTCACCTCTCTGGCGCGCACCTATATGCGGATGGGCGAATATGCAAAAGGCATCCAGTATGCCATAGAAGCTGTTAAGAACGCTCCCACTGATCCATATATGTATGGGAACCTGGGTTCAGTTTATTACAGCAACAAAGAGTTCGATAAATCTGCCGAAAACCTGCGTCTGGCCGTCCGGGGCGGCACAACCGCGGATGGCAAAACTGTCCAGGGCATCCCGCTGGACTATACCCTAAGGGTGCAGGAATATTACAACCGTTATGGGCTGGCATTGGCCCGTACCAACCAGTGCGGCGATGCTATTCAGATTGCCAACGCCTTGCTTAACGGCGTTCCGAATGACGAAACCTCGGTCTATAACGCTAACGAGATGATCAAAATCTGCCAGGACAACCTTTCCGGCAAAAATACGCCTTTCCCCACCCAGCCTTCAGGGACCTCTCAACC
>JAMCRR010000202.1 GCA_023381565.1 Chloroflexota bacterium | reverse complement strand
TGTGGCGTCCCACGATTTGCAAGAGCCCTTGCGGATGGTGTCGAGTTACGTGCAATTGATTGCGCGGCGCTATCAAGGCAAGCTGGACCAGGAAGCCGACGAATTCATCGCCTTTGCCGCGGAAGGCGCCAACCGCATGAAGTTTCTCATCAATGACCTGTTGACCTTCTCGAGGGTGGGGACGCGCGGTAAAGAATTCGTATCTGTATCGTTGGAAACAGCCCTGGAGCATGCTCTGACCAATCTCAGGATGGGGATTGAAGAGAATGGCGTCGTCATCACCCACGATTCACTTCCCCAGGTGATGGCTGACGATAGCCAGATGGTGCAGTTGTTTCAAAATTTGATCGGCAACGCTATAAAATTCCGGAGCAAAACGCTTCCGAAAGTGCACGTGGGGGTAAAACGCCAGGGTGGCTTCTGGCTCCTATGTGTGCGAGATAATGGCATTGGCATCGATCCACAATTCTCAGAGCGAATCTTCACTATTTTTCAACGCCTGCACAGCCGGGAAGAATACGAAGGAACGGGAATCGGCCTGGCGATCTGCCGTAAGATCGTCGAGCGCCACGGTGGGCGCATCTGGGTCGAATCACAGCCTGGCCAGGGCGCGACCTTCTTTTTCACACTCCTTTCTACAGGAACAAGTACCGATATTCCAGAGAGTGAACGCGCCTTACTCGCAACCGATGCCGTCGAGTCCCAAGGCCCTCAAAATACCATCTCCAAACGCGTAGATGATTTGATTTAAGGAGAATCATGCTTCAACCTACCTTGCTCGTCGGAACTGCCTTCTCCTTTGCCAGTGGTGTCATCTATTATATTGTGGGGCGCAGCCTGGGCCGGCGGCGTTTTAGCTCGACAGACGCTCACCTGGCGTGGAATTTATTCATTTTGTGGTGGTATGCATTGGCCGGGAATTCCCTCACCTCAGGTGCGCTTAGCTTACTCGGCGGGTTAGGCATAACCAATCTGCCGATTTTTCTTACGTTCACGCAGGCCAACCTGCTATCGGCCTGCGCCGCCCTTTATGGGTTGATGTATTATCTGCTCTACTTGTTTACCGGGAACCGCAAAGTTTTGCCGCCGCTGACGATTTTCTATATCCTGTATTACCTCCTGTTGACCTATTACTTTAACTGGAGTATTCCTCTCAGGGTAGATGTGGGAAAGTGGAGTGCGCAGTTGGTTTATCAAAACCAGCAGGCAGGTTTTCTCTATGCTTTCGCGTTCGTGCTGTTAGTTTGCCCTCAAATCTTTGGCAGCCTGGCCTATTTCACGTTGTTTTTTCGCGCCCGGGAAATCACCCAGAAATATCGGATCGCCCTGGTTTCAGGAAGTATTTTCATCGTGTTCGTTGGCCCTGTCCTGGCTTCTATATTCAGATGGTCACAATATGACTGGTGGCAAATTGCCGGCAGGCTGATCGGTTTGGGAGCAACCGCGACGATTCTCCTGGCTTACTGGCCCATGCGGTGGATCAAACAACGGTTTGGAGTTACTTCCATTGTTGAGGATGATCCCTCAACGAATCGAGAGTATGAGGTTATCCCAAGGAGCAATTCGTGAATATTAATTCCGGTCAACCCATTGTGATATTACTCGTGGAGGATAATCCCGGCGACGTGCGCCTGACAAGGGAAGCGCTCAAGGAAGGCAAAGTGCGCAACAAATTGATTGCGGTGAACGACGGCGTCGAAGCCCTGGCTTTTCTCCACCGGGAGAATCAATATGCTAATGCTTTACGCCCGGACCTGATCTTGCTTGACTTGAACTTGCCCAAGAAAAGCGGTCTCGAAGTCTTAGCGGAGATCAAAGCAGACGATGATCTCAAGCGCATTCCAGTGGTCGTGCTGACGACTTCTGAGGCAGAGCAGGATATTGTACGGAGTTATGATCTTTATGCAAATGCCTATGTAACCAAACCAGTCGATTTGGAGCAGTTCATCGCTGTTGTGAAATCGATTGAGGATTTCTGGCTCGAAATCGTAAAGCTGCCTCCAGATGGATGAGAATGAACGACCAAATAAAAATATTGCTCGTCGAAGACAACCCTGGAGATGCTCGCCTGATTCAAGTTGCGCTGGCGGAAAGCAATGGCACCGCCCAATTCGACCTGAACTGGGCCGACCGGCTCTCAAAAGCAGCCGAGGTGTTAGCGACCGGCAAGGTGGATGTAATCCTGGTTGATCTCACCCTTCCAGACAGCCAGGGTTTGAGTACGGTAACTCAGATCATTGCCAAGGCGCCGGAGATACCCATCATTATCCTGACCGGTCTTGACGATGAGGCCCTAGCGGTAAATGCTTTGCAGGAAGGCGCCCAAGACTACCTGGTTAAAGGTCAATTAGATACCCATTCGCTGATTCGCACCATTCGCTATGGCATCGAGCGCAAGCAAGCCGAGCGAGCGCTGCGACTGAGCGAGGCGCGTAAAGCCGCAATTCTCGAAGGAGCGCTGGATTGCATCATCACCATTGATCATTTTGGACGGATTCTCGAGTTTAACCCGGCAGCCCAGGCCGTATTTGGTTACACCCGCGCCGAGGTACTCGGCAAGGAGATGGCCAATTTGATCATCCCGCCTTCCTTCCGAGAGCAGCATCGCCGTGGGCTGGAAAGGTACCTGGCTACGGGGGAAGCGCACATACTCGGTAAGCGCATCGAACTTACCGCCATGCGCGCCGATGGGAGCGAATTCCCGATTGAATTAGCCATTACTCAGATCGAAGGCGGCGAAGAGCCCATTTTTACCGGCTTCCTGCGAGACATCACGGATCGTAAAAAGACAGCGGAAGCTGAACGTGAGCAGCGTACGCTGGCCGAAGCCCTCCGGGATACGGCGGAGGCGCTCAACAGTACGCTCGACCTGGAAGAGCTGCTCGGGCGTATCCTGGAGAACGTCGGGCGGGTGGTGCCCCACGATGCGGCCAATATCATGCTGATCGAGTCTGGCGCGGCGCACATCGTCCGCAGCCAGGGGTACACCGAGCTCGGATTTTCTAACCCGCCGGCCAGGTTGCCCCTGGGGGTGAGTCAAGGGGCGATCTTTTCACGCATGGTTGAGACCGGACAGGCGTTAGTCATACCGGATACACACATGGGTGAGACCTGGATTCCTATTGAAAACATGGGCTGGATCAGGTCGTTTGTAGGAACGCCGATTCGCTCCAGGGACCAGGTCATTGGCTTCATCAATCTGGATAGCGCCAGTCCCAATTTTTTTACCCCGGTCCACGCCAAGAATTTGCAAGCTTTTGCCAACCAGGCCGGATCTGCTTTCGAAAACGCACATCTTCTCGACGAGATCCGCCAGCGGCTTAAAGAGCTGGAGGCCGTAAACCGCATCTCCACAGCCATGCGGGTTGCCCAGACTCTGGACGAAATTCTCCCCCGTTTTTTGGAGGAGACCCTGGCCTCTCTAAACAGCAGCGCGGGCAGTATCTGGCTCTATGACCCTGACAGCGACGAAGTTCACCTGGTGCGCCAGATTGGCTGGGATATCGAGCCAGAGCCTGTAAAGAGCGGTGAGACGGTCGTGGGTTACGTCGTCTCTTCTGGACGGCCTTATCTGTCGCGGGATTTTAAAAATGACCTGATGATCCCCGATTCTATCCGGCCCGATATTCCGGAGGGGATTGGCGGCGCCTGCGTCCCCATTCGAGCAGCGAACCAGATTATCGGTGTGGTTTTCGTAAACGTAGAGCAACCCCGTGAATTCAGCCCGGAGGACTTGCATTTACTCGCGACGTTGGTCGAGATTGCCGGGAATGCCATTCATCGCACGCGCCTGTTCGAGCAAACGGAGCAGCGCCTGCAACGGATCGCCTCGCTACACAAGATCGATACCGCCATCACCAGTAGCTTTGATCTGCAATTCATTCTGGATATCTTGCTGACCCAGGTCACCACGCATTTAGGGGTAGACGCGGCTGACATTCTGCTGCTCAATCCCTATATGGATGACCTCGAATTCGCAGCGTCGCGCGGCTTCAAATCTCCGCTGGTGAAACGTCCCCCCATCCGGATTGGAGATGGCCTGGCCGGCCGGGCCGCGTATGAAAAACGAATGGTGACCGTTGCCAATTCATCCGGTAGTAAAGAGCTCTTTTTGGAGCCGGACCTGGCTTCGAAAGAAGGGTTTACTTCCTATTATGGGATGCCGCTTATTTCCAAAGGGCAGGTACTGGGCGTGCTTGAGGTATTTAATCGCAAGCCCCTCAAACCGGTTCCGGACTGGTTGGACTTTTTAATAACCCTTGCCGGGCAGGCTGCCATCGCTATTGACAGTGTCACTTTATTCAATGACCTCCAGCATTCGAACATCGAGCTTACCCTGGCCTACGATGCTACCATTGAAGGCTGGTCCCACGCGTTGGATCTGCGGGATAAAGAAACCGAGGGGCATACCCAACGCGTGACCCAGTTGACGCTAGAGCTGGCCCGTTCGATTGGATTGAAAGAAGAAGAGCTCGTCCACATTCGCCGTGGAGCGCTCCTGCATGACATCGGCAAAATGGGTATCCCAGACTACATTCTACTCAAACCGGATAAATTGACCGACGAAGAATGGCGGATCATGCGCCAACACCCCACCTTTGCCTATGAAATGCTTGCTCCGATCGCCTTTCTTCGCCCGGCTTTGGATATCCCTTACTACCACCACGAAAAATGGGACGGCAATGGCTATCCGCTCGGCCTTAAAGGAGAGCAAATTCCATTAGCCGCCCGCATTTTCACAGTAGTAGATGTTTGGGATGCGCTCTGCTCTGACCGGCCCTACCGGTCGAAATGGCCCAAGGAAAAGGTCGTCGATTATATCCGCGAGCAATCGGGGACGCATTTCGACCCGCATATTGTCGAAGCCTTCTTTAAGTTGATGAAGTGAGGAAGTTTTAGAAATGGAATCTGCTTATCTGCTGGCCCGGCGCTTGCTGGATTGGGCAGTCGAGCCCGCCAAATCGATCCAACGGCAGGATGAGCGCCGCCAGGCGCGCCTGGCTTCCGCGATCCAACTGCTCATTATTGCTGTTGTTATTCCGGCTATTTTCGTTTTCAGGCAAGAGTCTATTTTAGCCTTCGATATTTTGATCGGCGTCGAAGTGCTCTATATCGTCGCTTATGGAATTAGCCGCACGCGCCATTATCGAATTGCGGCAGGCTTAACCGTTCTTCTCCTGGCGATATCACCGGTTGTCCTGGCTTTCTATGGCGGCATATTTGCAACCAATGATCTATCTGTCATAGTCGTTTCCAATTGTCTGGCCCTGTTGGTGGGCAGCATGTTCTTTTCCATCCCTATCCTGTTTGCGACGGCTGGTTTGAACCTGCTGGTGATCTTCCTGATCGTCGTGGAGAGCAACCTGGGTTTTTTAGCCCTGGCAGCGCCGATCATTCTCAACGTTTGTTTATCGGGGATCATCGTCGTAGCGGCCCACCATCGCAACCGGTTGGAGGAAGACCGGATTTCGGAGCTTTCCAGCGCCAATCGCGAGCTGGAGCTCATGCAAACTCGCCTGGAAGAGCGCGTGGCCGAGCGGACTCAAGAGCTCCAGCAAGCTTACGACACGGTGCAGGCCGAGCACGAAAAGCTGCTGAAATCTGAGCGCATGGCCTCCCTGGGAC
>JAMCRR010000111.1 GCA_023381565.1 Chloroflexota bacterium | reverse complement strand
GGTGATAATTTCGACCTCAGCGGCTTGCGCTACGGCCGTGTGGTAATCATGACCGATGCCGATGTGGACGGCAGCCACATCCGTGCTCTCCTGCTGACCTTCTTCTTCCGCTATCTGCAGAATTTGATCGAGGAAGGGCATCTCTACATCGCCCAGCCGCCGCTTTACCGCATCGCCCACAAGGATAAGGTCAGCTACGCCTACAACGACACCGATAAAGACCGCATGCTCAAAGATCTGGGCCCAGCAGCCGATAAAGCCTCCCTCTCGCGCTACAAGGGCTTGGGCGAGATGAACCCCGAGCAGCTCTGGGAGACCACCATGAACCCCGAGAACCGCACCTTACTGCTGGTAACGGTGGAAGACGCAGCCGAAGCCGACCGAACCATCGATATGCTCATGGGCGAGGCCGTGCCGCCGCGCACACGCTTCATCCAGACTCACGCGCGCGATGTGAGGAATCTGGATGTGTAGAGGCTGATCTCAGACTTACGGCGCCAGCTCGACCACCAATTGAGCAGCATTTGCACCGGACTCTTTGGAGGCGAAGCTGATCTGGGTGGAACCGGGCGTGTTTACGCCAAAGCTGTAGGTGCCGTCGCCGGTCACGTAGGAGGTTACGTCGATCGTGACCCACGACCCCGGGGTACGGCCGGCTACACCATCCAGCACGGCTCCCAATGGCGGTGCAGTGTTGTAGGTGATCGTGCTCTCATCCCAGGTATTATCGGCCACCGCCAGGGCGTTAATGCCGGCACTCCCGCTCGAGTTAGCGTAGACCTTCAGGTAAGCGTGCTGGATGGTGTAGCCGGCCGTACCCTGGACACTGAAGCGCAGGTAGGCGTGCAGGTCCGGCGAGCCATCCACCCGCCAGACGGTCGCCGAGCCGTAGTTCGTAATTGGGTAGCTGGCGCTGACGTACGAATCGGCATCCACATTGAACGTAAGGCTGGATGGCATGGATGGCGTGGTGACACTGACCGGAGCTGATTGTGCCGAGTGATTGCCGGCCTGGTCGAAAGCATCGACCGTATAGGTATAGCTGGTGCTGGGTTGTACTGTTGCATCTGAATAGGCTAACGTCGTGCCTGAGACTGTGGCGAGAGCCGCCCCGTCCCGGTAAATGGTATAACCTGCCACTCCCACATTATCGGTTGAAGCCTGCCAGGCCAGATCCACCTGGGTCGCCCTGGAAGCCGTAGCGGTGAGACCCGTAGGAGTTGAGGGCGCCTGGTCATCCGGCACTGCCAGTTCGAGGACGAACTGCGCCGGGTTGGAACCCGACTCGCGCGCCGCAAAACTTTGGGTGGAGGTGTTGACCGTGGTGATCCCAAAGCTGTAGGTGCCTTCTCCGGTCACGTAGGGGGTCACATCGACCGGAACCCAGCTCCCAGCGGAGTAGCTGAGCGACGAGCCGATGGCTGCCCCCATGGGAGGCGCGTTGTTATAAGTGATTGTGGTCTCACCCCAGGTGTTATCCGCGACTGCCAGGGCCTGAATGCCGATGGACGAGGAGGTGTTGGTGTACACCATCAGGGTTGCGCGCCCAATCGCATATCCTGCCAGACCCTGGACGGTGAAACGCAGGTACCCATTCAAAACTGGAGAACTGTCTACCCTCCAGACGGTGGCTGAACCATAGTTGTTGTTCGGGTAGGAAGAATTGACATAAGCATCCGCCTGAACCGTGAAGGTCAGGCTGGAAGGCATGGCGGGGGTGGTTACACTTGCGGGAGAAGATTGGGCTGAATGGTTGCCCGACTGGTCGAAAGCATCTACGGTGTAGCTGTACGTGGTGCTGGGCAATACGGTGAAATCCGAATAGGATAGGGTTGAGCCGATGACTGTAGCGAGCGAAGCTCCATCCCGGTAGATGGT
This sequence comes from Chloroflexota bacterium, assembly GCA_023381565.1. Taxonomy (GTDB): domain Bacteria; phylum Chloroflexota; class Anaerolineae; order Anaerolineales; family Anaerolineaceae; genus JAMCRR01. The sequence continues at coordinate 23,633 of JAMCRR010000111.1, read as the reverse complement.
GTAGCCGGCCACACCCACATTATCGGTTGAAGCCTGCCAGGCCAGGTCGACCTGGGTAGCGCCCGTTGCCGTGGCAGTTAGCCCCGACGGCGTGCTGGGCGGTTGGGTGTCTGTAGCGGCGTTTACGCAAGGGACAACCCCTGAATCGAGGGTCACACCCTTGGTATCGATAAAACTAAAAGAAGCGCCGCTCGAATTGAGCGCCAGCCTGAGAACACCAAAAGCATCAGGGTTAACATCATCAGAAAAAGCTACCCGCGAGTCTGTGGTGATAAAGGTCTGCAGACCATGCCCGGTAGTTCCCGCTACAAACTCGGTGATGCCGGTAGGACTCGGATTGCCGTTCCCGTCCAGTGGCACCCAACGCTGGTAGTCGTGGTCATGCCCGTTAAGCACGATCGAAACACCGTATTGTGCCATCAGCGACCAAATCGCAGACATGGCGGTGGTCGGCCCTTCAGGGCCAATGTTGAAAACCGGATGATGGTAATAGACGATCGTACAGGCCTGGGCATTAGCCGCCAGGTCTTGCGCCAGCCATTGGTATTGTGCGGAGCTTGGGTCTACGCCGATACGCGATGAGTTGGAGTTCAGGCTGATAAAATGCCAGCCGCCGGCGTTGAAGCTGTAATAGTTGGGGATATTGTCCCAGTAATCAAAATAACCGGGAGCTGAAGAGCCTGTATATTCGTGGTTTCCGATCGTCGGGTCAGTAATCGAATTAAATGCGCTGAAGTTTGATCCCTGGTTGCCGTACCAGTTGTAGAATTCGGATACACTCCCTTTCTCGTAAACGTCGCCCAGGTAAAGGAACAGATTGGGGTTGAGCGAGGCGATCAGTTTTGTAACCCCCGAAGCACTGGTATCCCCATCCGCGCCATCTCCACCAGCCACCACGATAAAAGGCGCTCCGTTGGCAGGGGTTGTGCCGGAAGTGGGCGTGAAGGTGTTCTGATTGACCGGCGGGCTGGTAATCCCATTACTAAAAGTAAGCGAGATAGCGGGCTGCTGGGTTGTCGTATAACCGTCGCGCATCAGAGCGGTTGCGCTAAGGGTATAGGTCCCGTCCTGCCATTTGGTGGTGGGCAAATTAAAGGTGTATGCACTCTGGAAATCCGTCAGTAGGTAAGCGCCGTTCAAATAGAATATGATCCGTTGCACGCCGGGCGAAGTGCCTGTGGTGCTGACCGAAACGGTTACCTGCGGTGCCCCGGAGACCACCGCCCCGTTTGCCGGAGAGGTGAAACACAGGGTGACGGAATAAGTTCCGGACGATGGCGTGCTTGTAGCGCAAGCCGATAATGTTGTTGTGGATGTGGGTGTTGGGGTAGGAGTAGGCGCCTGCGTTTTTCGCTGCAGCGCGGCGGCATCGGCGATCGCGATGGGCTGAACTACAAGCAGCAGCAGGGTAAGTATTAACGGTAAGACGATGGCGGCGCGTTTCATTACCATGATCGACCTCTACCTGTCTATTTTCCAGAGCAATTATCCCCTCCAGGTAAACCTGTTAACTTCAAAAAAACAGGAGGGTTGTAATTCAAGGATCAACCATTTCCCCCAAAAAAACGCAACTACAAATTGTTCGATTCGGGGTCGCCCTATGAACCACTACCAGTAAATGTTAAGTTGCATCAACCAATTAGATCTGTTTATGAATAAGATTTTCCATGTTAATAATACATTGTATATCTTTAATGTCAAGTATTATTTACCACGAGAAAGCGGATTTCCATAAAAAGATCCTGTGTGATTTCCTTACACACAGGATCTTTTACGTCTGAACCAGATTATCGGTGAGTAGATTACATATTCTCGAAGGGATTCTTCAGCGACCTACCCACCCTTACGGCAGGATTGAAATCCGGTTCTGTGGACCGGGCGCCACTGGCGAGTTGACCGCGAAGTAAGCCACCAAGGCATCCAGATCGATCACCCCGGCGATCTTCTCAGTTCCCTGGGTGAATACCGTGCAGCCATCACCGCCATCTGAAAGGAAGTTATTCGTCGCAATCCGGTAATTGGCCGCCGGGTCGATGGCCACCCCGTTGATCTTGATTTCACTGACTCTAGCACCGACCGGTGCGGATTGCGATACGGTGTAGGTGAACCCGTTCGAGATCTGCAGCCTGGCGCAGCCTCCGCCCCACTGCTGCTCGAGCAGCAGTTTTAGCACGTCCCCACTCATCGTCATCACGACCATGTTATTGGAGAACGGCTGAACGGTGAAGGCTTCGCCGTAGGTTACTTCGCCGGGAGCCTCGCTCCCGGAGGGGGCGTAGGTCAGATCCGCTCGAATGCCGCCCGGGTTCATAAAGGCTACCAGCGCCCCACCGTTTTCTGGAGCAGACGTGGCAGCCAGCTGGGCATCGGCGATCACATCACCTAACGCGGATTCTATACCCCCCCGGGTGATATCGGCGGTAATCGTGCCGATCACGCGATTGGCTATCGGATCGGCGCTGGTTTTGTATTTCGCCAGCAGGGCGGTCATTTCAGGGTCTGGGGCTACATCTGCTTTCACAACGGGGATGTTCACTACGGATTCGGCAGTCACCTGTCCGGTCTCACGGTCGAGGGTCAGATCGACGTCCGTCAGGTAGGCACCTGAAGAGCCGGCTTGTGAGATGGTGCGACCGTTCACCACACATGCATACTGTGAGTGAGAGTGACCCATGATGAAAACGTCGATTTCGGGATCGGTGGCATTGACCACATTATCCCCATCTGGGTTTCTGCAAACATTAGCTCCATCGTGAACGATGACCACGAAGGCCTTGATGCCATCCTGCTTCAGCTCGCTAACGGTGGCATTGATGACATCCGCCTCATCTTCAAACTCGACACCGGCAGTCCCCGCAGCCGTCACGATGCCGGGAGTGCTGGTCAGGGCTACGCCGATAAAGGCTACCTTCACACCGGCAAAGCTGCGCACCTTGTAAGCTGAGAAGAGCGTGTGGCCGTTCTTGGTGCGGATGACGTTGGACGCCAGATATTTAAACTCCGCCCCATAAAAGGGATCGCCATCCTGGCAGCCATCCACAGGGTTGCAGCCGCCTTCCTGCATGCGCTGCAGCTCAGCCACGCCCTCATCGAACTCGTGGTTGCCGGTGGTTGCAAAATCCAGACCCATCAAGTTGAAGGCTTCGATGGTGGGCTCGTCGTGGAACAGACCCGAGAGCAGCGGGCTGGCGCCGATGAGATCCCCTCCGGAGACGAAGATCGTGTTCGGGTTGGTGGCCTCCAGGTTCTTCACGTAGGTGGCAAGGTACTCTGCTCCACCCGTGGATTTCGTGGTTTCCAAGGCGCCGTGAAAATCATTGACGGCGAGAATCTGGACGTTCACGCTGGTTTTCGGGCCTGAGGCTGCGAAGCTGCTGACGAAAACCAGCAGGCTGATCACCAGCAAGCTGGCTACAGCGAAGCGAGACTTGCGATGGTCCATAGGGTTCTCCTTCCAAGAGTCCCTGGCCGGTTAGCCGGGACATACCCGAGAAAAGCCAACAGTCCACGATGAAGTCGAGGTAATTTCAACGCTGGACTCTGGCTACCGATACGATCTTACGATGAGAACAGGGGGAGCAATTAATGAAGCTGCAGTGGGATTAATAAATGGAATAGGCCATCTGCCTAATCCAAAATGATCATATCAAGAAAAATGGGGATTAATTAGTTACAATTGTCAAATAGATTGCGATAAAAGTCACTTTTGACAAACGATTCTGGTTGGGGGGTAATAAATCCAAATCCAATCTTGAGGGTCAGGGATTGGATATGAATGGAAAACGAAGTTTATGCCTCTAAATCTCGTCTAGCCAAATACTTTCTGCCGCCTGTTTAAAACGGGTGAGATTCGGGTTGTGATTCAACCGCAGGCTTATCCCGGATTCGGGTGTTGTGCGCAGCGCATCGGTGTTACTCTGTCGTAAATCTCAAGTTATTCCCTACTTCTCCAACCTCCCCTCCACCGCCTTGGCGAGCGTCTCCAGGCGGGCCGCGTCGATGCTGTGTTCGTTCATCTCAAAGATGACCGCCAACGCCTCTTTGTGGCGCCAGATCACCATCCCCGCTTTGAGGCTGATGGTCCCCATGGGGATATCGCTCTCGTAGGTGGTGGTCTCATCGCCAACCGCGGCGATATCGAGCTTGCTGCCGTTCGCCAGGGTGCCGACGAAAGAAGTGTACGCCTGTTGGGCGGCAGCTTCATCTTTGTACACAAAGATACCTGAGCTGAACCCGCGTGTGGGATTTTCCGTTTGGGGATAATCCAGGTCGACCTCTACAGAGTTCACCAGGCCGGCCGTGATCAGGGAGGGCATGTTGAATATGCCTTCCTTTGGATCGCGCGTTTTAACGTCAGAATATTCCTTAGGCAGCTCGCTCGCCTGGATCGCAATCGTGGAAAGATCGCGCTTTGCCAGCGGAACGCTGGGTTTGGACGTACAGCCCGCGGCTATACCCAATAAAATAATAGCTAATCCTGCCCATCGCAGGGTTTTCATATTTTGCTCCTATCGAACCGGGTATCTTTCTCTCGACGGGCCAATTATACTTCAAAATATTATGACTAATTGTGGTTAATTTATCAAATAGACGATATTCCTTCTAGATTCCCTTGAGATTTATTTGCATTCGGCGTACAATTACACAGTATAAAACGATTATCGGTAGCAGATCTTTGACCAAGTGAATATTGGTGTAGCTCGTGAACATTTAGATATTATGGGTGATCAAGAGCGTGTATTTACAAGTCAGCCAGGAGTGGGGGCAATGCAGCAATCAGGATGTCATCCTGCGGTTTATCCATCGAGCAATCCGAACCCAAACCTCTCGGAAATGGTTCACGACACGTGCTCCCCTCATGGTTCTTTCAGGCGGTGCGCTGAGAAACAGGATTATCGATCTGCTATGGTTTCGCTTGCCGATAAACGTAGCCTCCCGAATTTCCCAACCCGGGCATGCATCTGTAGATACCCTCTTGCCATAGTTAGGACGAAATAATGCCAAACGAGAAAGGTTTCCTTATGGACGATAAAAGCATCCAACAGGTGCTGGATATCGAGAAACAGGCCCAAGAGATCCACGAGGCCGCTAAGGTCGAAGCAGAACAGCTCCCGATCAAAGCTCAGGCAGAAGCCCAAGCCCTGCTCGATAAAACTCGCCTGGAGGCTGAGGAAGAAGCTCGCAAGATCATCAGCAACGTCCAGGCTGAGGTAGAAAGCAAACGCATCATAACCGAGACAGCGGAAAATATGCGCCGCAACGATGCCTTAGCCAAGACGAATTTCGATCGCGCCGTCGCTTTCGTGCTTTCTCGGGTAGCCGGTAAGGAGTAGTGCTGATGTCGAGCGGCGTCTCTGGATATGCAGCTATCAATACCCGGGTGCGGGCAAAGTATGCCAGCTTGCTAACCCCCCAGGATATAGCCGCAATGTCCGAAGCCAGCGACTACCCCACTCTGATCGACCATCTCAGGCACAGCCGTTATAGCGACTATCTTGCTATGGTCCAGGAAGCCGATCTCTCCCCACGCCGGGCGGTGTTCCAAATCAAGACCCTGATGGCTGATACTTATGTCTCAGTGATCCAGGCCTCTCCTGCGCACACGCGCGACCTGCTCGATCGGTTCTACCGGAGGTTTGAGGTCGATAATTTGAAAGCCGTGCTGCGAGGCATCTTGAGCAAAGCCCCCTGGGACCAGGTGCGCTACGTTCTTTTTCCCTTCGGCGACCAGACCATCTTGCCGGCAGAGGCTATGCTGGAATCGGGCAGTGTCATGTCGGCTATCGAGCTGCTGAATGGCACCCCTTATTACGATACGCTTTCTCACGCGATGGAACGCTACACCGCCGAGCAAAGTCTTTTTCCTCTGGAGGTGGCGCTGGATTTATTCTACTGGCGGGCGCTTTGGAATGAGGTTGGTCACCTCCCCAATCAAGACCGCGAGCAGGCGTTGCGAATCATCGGCTCGCTCCTGGATATGAACAACCTGATGTGGGCGATCCGTTATCGCGTCTATCACCACCTGTCCGAGGAAGAGCTGATCAACTATACCCTGCCGTTTGGCTACCGGGTGCGCGACGACGACGTTTGCAGTCTCGCCGGAGGTGCGGATATTGCTCAACTGCTCAACCGTATCTATCCCAACCTGCACGATGTAGATGCCTTGTTGCACGAGCCCCGCCAGGGGCTGCCTTTGCTCGAAATCCAGCTCCAGCATAGAGTAGCCGACCAATGCCGAGGAGCATTCAGCGGCTATCCCTTCACTGTTGGCCTTCCCCTGGCTTTCCTGGTCTTGAATGAGTACGAGATCCAGGATTTAACCGTATTAATCGAAGCCAAGTCTTCCAGAATTCCATCAGAAAGGTTTCACCCCTATCTATTGAACCAGGCCGAGGCTTCATTATTGGCCTAGCAGGATACAACTTTATTGGTGTGCTTACTCAGGTATAGCAGTAGCTTGGAATAGGAGAGGCAATGTTCTACCCTCAAGAAATGACCGGTGTCCAATTGATTGTACCCTCCAGGGATGTTATGGCGGTAACGAAGGTGTTAGTCGACCAGGGGATTTTCCATCAGAGAGATGGAAGCTTCTTGAGCACCGAAAAAGAGCTGGGTTCAACCGGTAATTGGCCCGAGAAGGCGAATGCGTATGCCGGGTTAGAGCGCCGTATCTATAATGTGATGCGCCAACTTTCATTGGAGGAAGAACAGCTCCCAGAGGCAAAGGTGTCCTCCGCACTCGAATTGGATGAGGCGCGGCAGGCAGTTGATCAGGTCGAACAAGAGGTGAAGCAGGCGAGTGATAAACTCGCTGCCGAGCAAAAGAGACTCGAGCAATTGGAGAATTCGCTAAAACAGCTTGAACCTTTAGCTGGAATCGAGCTCCCCATGGGTACTCTGCGTAACCCGCATTTCCTTTATTCTATTCTGGGGGTCATCCCAAACCCTAACATCGACCGGTTGCAAACCAGCCTGGAGCGTATCCCCTTCGTGTTCTTGAGGCTGCGCCAGGATGAAAAGGAATCCGTCGTTTGGCTGGCAGGGATGAAGCGGAATGCGGATGTTCTGGACCGGGCCGCCCGCAGCGCCTATCTGAACCCCCTGGTGCTCCCCGAAGTCTATCAGGGCACGCCTTCCGAGATCATTGCCTTCCTGATGATCGATATCGCCCATACCCAGGAGCATATCAACGAATTGAAGGCGACAATTGACCGCCTTTCGAAGGATCGTAAAGATCAACTCCAGTCTTTGCTCTGGACTCTCCGTACGAGCCGGATGCTTGCCGATGCCGTAGCACGTTTCGGACAGCTCCAATACACCTTCTTGATCGTCGGTTGGGTGCCTACAGCCAGATTGGAGGAGTTCAACACGGTCCTTAAGCAGGTTTCGAAATATGTCATCATCGAGACTTTCCCCTTCAAGCGCGGCAGAACCGACCTGAATGTGCCGGTCTCGCTAAAAAATCCGCGCATTATGCAGCCCTTCGAGATATTGGTAAACACGTATGCTCGCCCCCGCTACGAGGAAATCGACCCCACCTTCCTGTTAGCCATTACTTTCCCCCTCCTCTTTGGGGCCATGTTTGGCGACGTAGGCCAGGGGTTAACGCTTGCATTGTTCGGAGCGCTGCTGGCTTCTCGTAAAGTCCGCTTGCTGCACGGATTAGCGTCTCTGGGAGGCTTGATCATCGCCTGCGGGCTTTCGGCAACCCTATTTGGCTTCCTTTATGGGAGCCTTTTTGGAGTCGAGACGATCTTACCGGCGCTGTGGATGCGGCCAATGAATAACATCTTGCTCATCCTGGGTATCGCCATTGGGGCCGGCGTGTTCTTGCTAAGTGTTGGGTTCATCCTTGGCATCATCAACTCCTGGGTGGCAAAAGATTGGGGCAAGTTCTTCTTCGATCCGCACGGCCTGTCTGGCCTGGTGCTCTACTGGTCGCTCCTCGGCCTGGCAGCCGGGCTTTTTCTTGTCAAGCTGCCCTTTCCGCCGATCATCTTCGGAGGGATCGCCGTGATCAGCGGCATAATCGTCATGTTCTCTGAGACGTTGAACCGGCTGGTGAAAGGGTATAAGCCGTTGATCGTCGGGGGCACCGGCACTTTCGCCATCCAGACTTTCTTCGAGCTATTCGAATCCCTGCTCAGCTACCTGAGTAATAGCCTTTCTTATGTCCGTGTAGGCGCATTCGCAGTGGCCCACGTGGGGTTGAGCGCGGTCGTATTTATCCTGGCCGCTTTGGTTAGTTCGCCCGCCGGTCCCATTTACTGGGTGGTCGTTGCGGCAGGCAACCTGTTCATCATCGGGTTTGAGGGACTGATCGTGGGCATCCAAACGATGCGTCTCGAATACTACGAGTTCTTTACCAAATTCTTTTCAGGCGGGGGAATGCGCTACGAGCCATTGGCGGTACGACCAAAAATGGACAAGTAAGCCGAAATCTCCCTCCATCAAGAGGATGGATTCACCATCAGTTTTGAGGGGAATCAGAAATCCATATTCTAAGGAGAGAAGCAATGTTGAAAATAGTCGTCGCAATTATTGCAGGCCTGATCCCAATGGCCCCGGCACTGGTTTATTTCCTACGCCACCGCTGGCAATCTCCCGCCAGCGCCACGCGGGGTTTAGTGCTGGGCTTGAAGGGCTTTAATGTCGTCCTGGGTCTGATGGTCGTCGGGGTGGGCATCACCTGGCTGGCTTCGCCGCAAACTGTGTTGGCAGCGGCAAATGCAGCCGCAGCCGCGACCACCGATCCTTACGCCTCCCTGGCAGCCGCCATTTCTTCCGGCCTGGCTGCGGTGGGTGCAGGGATCGCCGTTAGCGGAACCGGCGCAGCCGCCGTGGGAGCCATCACAGAGAAACCGGAGGCTTTCGGACGCGCTTTGATCTTCGTCGGCCTGGCCGAAGGGATTGCCATCTATGGCCTGATCATTGCCTTCCTGGTTTTGAACCGGTAGGCTTACCATGAAATTATGGATTATAGGCCATCCCGAGGCAGTCATGGGATTCTCACTGGTAGGCGTTAAAGGGCGCTCCGCAACCAATTCAGAGGAAGTCAACCAGGCCCTCGACGACGCGCTTGCTGCCAAAGACATTGGAATCGTCCTGGTGACCGAGGATGTCGCCTCATTGATTGAAACTCGGATGGAGAACCTGAAAATGCACAGTACTGTGCCGCTCGTCGTCGAGATCCCTGCACCGGGACCTGGACGGCCAGATAAGCCCTCGATCCGAGATGTGGTTACCCGGGCGATTGGGGTCAAAATATGAGCGCAGAGATATTATGGATTAGGTTAAACACATGGCATCAGTAGAAGGAAATATGGATATGCTGACGCGCGCAGTGCTGAGCGAAGCGCGTCTCGATGCAGATCAGATTCTGGCTGAGGCCAGGGAAAAAGCTGAAGCCATCCAAAAGCATGCCCAGGAGGAGGCTGAATTCCAGCGCAAAGAGATCCTGGAAAAAGCAGCCCAAGAGGCAGAACGCATCCGCGGCCGCATCCTCGCTTCAGCCCAATTACAATCGCGTACCGAGCAACTCGAGCACCGCGAAAAGCTTCTAAACTCAGTTTTCGAGACAGCCGAGAAGGAGATCGCCAGCATCCAAGCGTGGAACGAATACGGCGAAATTGCCAGCTACCTGCTCCGAGAAGCGCTGAGCCATCTGGAGGCTAAGACGGTCCGGATATTAGCCGATGAAACCACCCGGCAGGTGCTCTCAAAACAAATAGTGGAGAAAATCTCAGAGGATCTGCATGTCGAGCTTCAGTTTGGCGAAACGTTGAAAAATGCCACAGGCGTTGTGGTGGAAACGCTAGACGGGCGGCTGCGCTACGATAATACCCTGGAAACCAGGTTGAGGCGTATGCGCAATACGCTTCGACCCACTGTGTACCATCTGATGATGGGGGAGAGCCGATAATGGAGCAGATAGGCAAAATCACTTGGATCAGCGGGCCGGTGGTCCGCGCCCGAGGCTCCCGCCAGGTCAACATGCTGGATCTGGTTGAAGTCGGTGAAGAACACCTGGTGGGCGAAATCATTGGGTTAGAAGGCGACACCATTACCATCCAGGTATACGAAGAGACATCCAGAATGAGGCCCGGAGCGCCGGTGTTTACCACCGGTCTGCCGCTTTCTGTAGAACTGGGTCCTGGCCTGCTGCGCAGCATCTTCGATGGGGTCCAGCGTCCCTTGCCGGCTATCGAAATGCGCCAGGGAGCGTTCATCCGCAGAGGCGTCCAGATACCACCTCTCGACCGGGAGGACCGTTGGACTTTCACGCCTCGCTTAGAGGCTGGGGTAGACGTCAAAGGTGGCGACATCCTGGGTACGGTCCAGGAAACCGCGGCACTCGAGCACCGTATCATGGTTCCCCCAAACCTGGAGGGGAAGCTGACCTGGATCGCTCCGGAAAAGAAGTTCACCATCGAAGAGCCTATCGCCCGTGTGAAGAAAGATCATCGCGAGCAAGAGCTGAGCATGCTGCAGCACTGGCCTGTGCGCCAGCCGCGGCCTTACCGCTCACGCGGCGGCAATGCCGAACCCCTGATCACCGGGCAGCGGGTGATGGATACATTCTTCCCCCTGGCGAAGGGCGGCGCCGCCGCCATCCCCGGCGGGTTTGGCTCAGGCAAGACCGTTGCCCAGCACAGCATCGCCAAATGGGCCGACGCCCAGGTGATTGTCTACATCGGCTGCGGCGAGCGTGGCAATGAGATGACCGAAGTGCTCCAGGAGTTCCCTCACCTCATCGATCCGCGCAGCGATCGCCCGCTGATGGAACGCACCGTGCTGATCGCCAATACGTCCAACATGCCGGTCGCCGCTCGTGAAGCCAGCATTTATACCGGCATCACAATTGCCGAATATTACCGCGACATGGGCTACCACGTGGCCCTGATGGCCGACTCCACCTCGCGCTGGGCTGAAGCCTTGCGTGAGATTTCCGGTCGGTTGGAGGAAATGCCTGCTGAAGAGGGCTACCCGGCGTACCTGGCGGCCCGGCTGGCGGAATTCTACGAGCGCGCCGGCGCCGTGGAAACCTTGAACGGCAAGAACGGCTCGATCAGCGTGATTGGCGCCGTCTCCCCGGCCGGCGGAGATTTCTCTGAGCCGGTGACCCAGCATACCAAACGCTTCATCCGCACCTTCTGGGCGCTGGATAAATCCCTGGCTTCAGCCCGGCACTACCCGTCGGTTAACTGGCTGGACAGCTACAGCGAGTACCTGGAAGATGTTGCCAATTGGTGGCACGCGCAGGTGGGGCAGAATTGGTTTGAGATGCGCAAGCAGGCCATGGAGATCCTCACCGAAGAGAACCGTCTTTCACAAATCGTAAAGCTGGTCGGCCCAGACGTGCTCCCGGACGAGCAGCGCCTGGTCCTGGAGACAGCCCGCTTGTTGCGCGAAGGTTTCTTGCAGCAAAGCGCCTACGATGCGGTCGACGCATTTTCTACCGTCCAGAAGCAAATCCGCATGTTAGGTTTGATCCTGCAGTTCCATCAAAAGGCCGGGCGGATCATTAAGCTCGGCGCGCCGATCTCGGTCATCCATAATTTGCCGGTAGTGAACGACCTGATCCGCATGAAGACGGCCGCGCCGAATGATGATTTATCGAAGCTGGACACCATCCAAAACGAGATCAACGTACAAATCGAGCAGCTAGAGGCAGAGTATCTATGAGTGATATCGCTATCCAAGGGGGTCATGAGGTGATCGGCGTTAACCGCATCGAAGGACCCATCATTGTGGTTGAGAACGCCGGCACTGTGGGCTATGACGAAGTCGTAGAAATCATAGACTCACAAGGGCAAACACGCGTGGGGCGCGTGCTCGAAGTCGGTGATGAGATGGTAGTGGTGGAGGTTTTCGCCGGGACCACGGGGCTGTCGATTGATGGCACGCGGGTCCGCTTTCTGGGTGGGCCTTTCCACATCGCGGTATCTGAGGAAATGCTCGGGCGTGTCTTCGATAGCCTGGGGAACCCGCTCGACAATGGCCCCGAGCCACTGGCAGATCATTATGCCGACATCAACGGCATGCCCATCAATCCTACGGCGCGGGTATATCCCCGCGACTATATCCAGACCGGGATTTCCACGATCGACGGCATGAACACCCTGGTCAGGGGTCAAAAGCTGCCCTTATTCTCAGGAGCAGGGCTGCCCCACGACCAGATCGCCACCCAGATCGTACGCCAGGCCACGTTGGGTACACCGGCAGGTGAATCTTCGCGTCGCTCTGAAGAGTTTGCTATCGTCTTTGCCGCCATGGGTGTCAGCCACGACGTGGCTGCACATTTCCGCGAAGCATTTATCGAGGGCGGCGCTCTAACCCGGGTAGCCATGTTCATGAACCTGGCCGACGATCCCCCGGTTGAGCGCCTGGTTACGCCGCGCTCAGCGCTCTCACTGGCGGAGTACCTGGCTTTTGAACGCCAGATGCACGTGCTGGTCATCCTCACCGATATGACCAACTATTGCGAAGCCCTGCGCCAAATTTCTAACATTCGCGGCGAAGTCCCCTCTCGGAAGGGATATCCCGGTTACCTTTACAGCGACCTATCGTCGATCTATGAGCGTGCCGGGAGGATTAAATCCAGCCATGGCTCCATCACCCAGATTCCCATCCTCACCATGCCCAACGACGACATCACCCACCCAGTGCCGGATCTGACCGGATACATCACCGAGGGCCAGATCGTGGTTGACCGGAATCTCAACCACCAGGGCATTTATCCACCGATCGCCGTCTTGCCCAGCCTATCCAGGTTAATGAAAGACGGGATCGGCGAAGGTCACACCCGAGACGACCACAGCCATATCTCCTCGCAGGTTTATGCGGCCTATGCGCATGTACAGGACGTGCGCGCCTTATCCTCGGTGATCGGCGAAGAAGAGCTCTATTCCGTCGATAAGCAGTATCTAAAATTCGGACGGTCTTTCGAGCAAAAATTCGTCAACCAGGCGGCAACCGAAAACCGCTCGATCGAGCAAACCCTGGAGCTGGGATGGGATTTGGTCTCGATGCTGCCTCAAGAAGAGCTTACCAGGGTGTCGCTGGACGAGATCAAACAACACTACCGGGTGGAGGAAAAGGACGAGCATGGCCAAGAGTAATGTGCCCCCCACACGCAGCAATTTGATCCGTATCAAGCACGAGCTAACCTTTGCCCGTGAAGGCTACGAGATCCTGGACCGCAAGCGGGACGTCCTGGCTAAAGAGCTGGTGCGCATGGCCGAAGACGCCCAGAAAGTCCAGGAAGAGATGGAAAAGCTGTTCGCGGCGGCTTATGTTGCGCAGGAAAAAGCCAAGCTGCTCATGGGTCGCGAACACGTGGAATGGGCCGCCCTGGCCGTACACAAGACAATTGACATCCAGGTAAAATTTCGGGGTGTGATGGGCGTCTCTCTGCCGATCGTCGAAGCGCGTGGCGAACCGCCTGAGCTGACTTACAGTCCTGGCGATACAACCGCCACTCTGGACGAGGCCAGCGCCCTATTTCGCGAGGTGCTGGCGCGTCTGACCGAGCTTTCACGGCTGGTGACGTCCGTTTGGCGCCTGGCGGTCGAGCTGCGCAAGACCCAACGCCGGGTGAACGCTCTGGAATTCATCTTCATCCCCGACTACGTAGAGACAATTACGTTTATCGAAAGCTCGCTTGAGGAGCGCGAGAGGGAAGAGATCTTCCGCCTCAAGCTGCTCAAATCCAGGTCGGCCAAAGCCGCCGGCCTGCACACGGTCGAGCTGGATATGCCACACCCGGGATAAAAGAATTATTGCGCAGTGAGGATGTAATCCGGCTCGGCGTATTCCACATCAGGGTGCTGGCGCAGCCGGTCGACCACTGCCCACTCCTGGCCGGGCGCCACCTTCAGACTCTGCACTCCAATTTCCGGGATTTCGCCCTCGATGCCGGATACGCCCATAGAGGTCAGCGCTTGCGCCTCGCTTGCTGCCATAAGGGCCGGTTTGAACTTCACCAGCACCCGGCCGGCAGCGATTTGCGCCTGGCGGTCTTCCTGGGCAGGAGGTAAATTGTCTTGTGACGAGCTGGCACTCACTTCAGAGGAGCCAGCCTTGAGCAGTGGAGCGGAGGTGGCGGCTGCGGCGTTGACCAGCCCCCAGCCGAAGGTTGAGTCCCATCCCGGTGAGCCCAGGTCCCTGGCGGTGCTTTCCAGCACCGAGGTGACCTGGGCGGCGGTATATTGAGGCCAGAGCGACCAGATCAAGGCCGCTACTCCAGAGACGTGCGGGGTCGCCTGCGAGGTGCCGCTCATAGTGTAATATCCCGAATTGTATGTACTGAAAATCCCTACCCCAGGAGCAGCCAGGTCGATGTAATTTCCAGTGTTAGAGAAAGATGCATGATTATTACCGCTATCGACAGCCGCGACTGCCACTACACCCGGATATGCGGCGGGATATTGGACTGGATTACCTCCTATGAAAAAATTTCCAGCCGCAGCGACGATCAGGGTGTTGTCCTGGGCGACTACTTGAGCAACAGCAGCATTTAATGTGTCGTTAGACCGTGGCCCGCTAAAACTGAGGTTGAGCACGCGGGCACGTGAAGCTGCCCATAGGATGCCCTTTGCGGCGGATAAACTAGTGCCATTCCCATCCGCATCCAATACCTGAACAGGTAGGATCTTCACGCGCGGCGCCACGCCCACCACCCAACCCCCATCGAGGGTTGCAGCAACAATCCCAGCCACATGGGTGCCGTGCCCATTGGGATCGTCAGGAGCAATATCCGTAGTGCATTGGTTCAAGGATAAAGACAGACAACTTGCGCCGGGGAGCAGGTTGGGCGCCAGGGCAGAATGGTCCAGGTCAACGCCGGTGTCGAGCACTGCAACCACAACGCCAGGAGCGCCAACGATGCAGTTTGCCCAGGCTTGATCCGCAAGGATCTGGTGCATGTTCGGCTGCCTGTCGGGACTATATCCAGAGGCGAAGGTAGGATTGGCGCAGCCTTGCAGGATTGAGGCGAAGTAGAGCTTCCAGGGGTCGACCGCAAACCCCAGGCTATTTGAAACTCCGCCCGGGGCAGGGTTGGCAACGGTCACCTGCCTCACCCCGGATTTACCCAGTTCTGCAGGCGAGACAACTGCGGTAAGCTGCGTATCAGAGAGATAGGTCGTGGGCAGATCCACCCCATCCCAGCGGATTTTGGATTCTGCCACGAAGCCGGTCCCGGTGGCAGTGAGCGTGAAGGCCGCGCTGCCTGCCGCCGCATGGGTGGGA
This sequence comes from Chloroflexota bacterium, assembly GCA_023381565.1. Lineage (GTDB taxonomy): Bacteria > Chloroflexota > Anaerolineae > Anaerolineales > Anaerolineaceae > JAMCRR01. The sequence goes on along the minus strand of JAMCRR010000111.1, from coordinate 8,381 downwards.
GAGAGCATGGTCAGCGTCAGCGCAGGGATATCGACAGGGGCTGCCAGGGCAACCGCCTCGTGGATTGAAAGAGAGGCTGGAATGCCGTTGAGCAGGATCATTACGGCTGCCATCAGCACAGAAAAGAGGCGCTTCATCCAACTGCAGCTAATGGTGCCTTTTTTCCAGGCTAAATTGGTCGATCCCATCGAAGCTGGTCTCCTTTGCCCAAGGACAAATCTGCTCGCCTCGCTACCCCTGTGCGCACAGGGATAGGAATTTATCTCGATCTCAAACCTGAAATTTCAAAGCCGAACTAGTGCTATTTTACTGCAAAACCCTATTCCCCCTCCACCTGGACCTGATAGTTCACTCCCTCCCAACGCTGGCCGTCTGGCCAATAAAATGTGAAAGCCAGGGTGGCGCCAGATTTCAGGTCGGCTGCCGGGAGATCGGCGTAATATACCCCCAGGTGTGAATCACGCGTGGCAGCCTCCTGGGTGGTCGCCCATCCATCCCGGCTGAAGCGTATGGAAGCTGCTTCAGGCAATTCAATACGCAGGTTTCTCCCTTGAGTAAGCAGGCGCGTTTTATGGTTGAAGCGCCAAAAGCAAATTGGCGAACTCTTCTTCTCCACCTGATAGCGTTGCACGGTCTGAGGTGGGGTATCAAACACTTTTCCATCCTGCAAGGAACGGAGCAGCTTGATGTACTCGGCGTGCGCCCAAACCAGCGGCATGGCCGATCCGGAGGGCCGTCCAAAGTACAATTCGCGGGCAGGGATATCCGGAGCGTCCCAAACCTGCTCGGGGATCAAGCCCCCATCATTGCCAAACGCTTCCATTGCTTTGAGCAAACGCTCGGCTTCTTTCTTCTGGCCGCAAGCCAGCTCGTAATGTGCCCTCTCTCCGGTCAGGAGAGGCCACAGGCGACCAATACCTGTGCCGTCGAAGGCGGAACCATCGGCGTGCTCGCCGTAGCCGTCATCGTTGTAACGATGCCAGGCCGGACCGGAGGGGGTCTCTACTTTCAACAGCGAGTCGATGATCTTCACCGTATTGAGGATGCGTGGGTCATCCGGAGCGCGCAGCCCAAACCGGACCAGAGCCAGGGCGTCGGGGCTGACGATGTGCGCTGCCGGTTCACTGCTCTGGTCGACGGGGCGATTCTTGATGGGCACAAAGCCAAAAGCCGGGGAAGCTGCATCGGAAATCTCGGGCGGGGCGATGCGCACGTAATACCCATCGACACCCACCTGGCGAGCCAGGTCCGTGCCGGTAACATAGATCCAATGTTCGATCGAATCATTCCAGGAGTCTGCCGTATCGCGCAAATAGCCCGCTATCTCTTTCTCCCCGTTCACCTCCGCCAGGTCGGCAGCCACCAATAAAGCGGCGATCTCGACTGCCAACGTGAAAGGAGAATAACCGGGGTCTTCTTCCCAGCGGTCCTGGGCGGTCACCGGTCCATTGAGCACCAGAAAACTTGCCGCCCGCCGCACCATCGGCCAGAAGCGGGTCAAGTCCTCATCAATCAACATCTGCTCGCGGCGGGCAAGGTCGACCAGCAGAATGGGGAAAGCGGTCTCGTCCATCTGCACACCCCCCCAATAACACGTCCCATCCAACCACATATTCTGCGGCCAATGCCCGTCGTCTTCCTGAGTGGCCTGTAGATAGCGCAGTACTCGCCACACATCCTGGTGAGCGCCGGCAGCCACCAGCCCGCCGACCGCCTCCACCAGGTCGCGCGGCCAGACCAGGTGATAACCGCCCAGGTCGTCATCTCCTTTCGCAAATCCCCAGGGGATCGAGAGGCTGGCGATCAGGCCGCCTGGGATGCGTTTGGCTTCGTGCGTGCGTAAGATCATCGTGGAGATGGCGAAGACTTCTTCCTTATGGGAAAAGTCGACTTTCGGGCAGGTCGAGCCTTCCTGCCATTCCTGCCATTCGCGCAGATAATCGGTTTTCGCCCGGTCGAACCCATCCTGGAGGCTGGCCAGGGCGCGGTGCCCTGCTTCAGCCGGGTTGTTGCCAAACCCCAACACGAGCAGGAATTCCCCGGCCCCCGAACTGAGATCAATCTCTCCGGTCAGGGCCACATTGCCGTTCTCTGCCCGCTCGTAGGTCCACTCCATCACCTTATGCTGATTGAGATCCTGCCACCCATCCGAGACGCCAACAAATCCGGCGGAGCGTTTCACCCAGGGCGCCGAGCATGCCAGCGCCAGAGCATTCCCATTTCGTTCGGCAAAGAGCATGGGCACGCCTTTATAATCGCCTACCCAGGCTGTATTCTCCATACCGCGGTTGCCGATATGCGGCGCCAGAAGCGCAAACACATGGTAATCATCGAGCTTTCCCTGGAGGGGTGTGAAACGGGTCCACTGCAGCACGGCATCGCGCCGCGGATCTGAAAGAATCTGCTTTTCGATCTGGTAGCGCCCCTGGCTGCACGTATTGACCAGCCGGTAGGCGGGCACGCCTTCCACCAGATATCCCAGTTTCGAGTTCGCGTGCCGTTTCTCTTCCGAGAAATAATCTTGGCCATCGGTGACGATCAACCCCAGGTCGCGGATGCAGGCCTGGTCAACGCGCGGGTAATAAATTTCATTGAAGATCCCGTGGCTAAGCGTGAACCAGACCCGGCTGGATGGGCTGAGCGAAGTGCCAATCCCAGATTTTGCGCTGGAGGTCCACCGCGGGGGGATTCCTGGCCACCCGGGAGCGAGGTTATCTACATCTGACATGGATTAATTCCCTTTCCAATCTAATACAACTTTGATTTCATCCTCAGCGTGCGTGCTCAAAGACGTTGCGAATTCCGAATATGGGTAGCGTTGTGTAATCAATTTCTCGAGGTGGCTGCCCCAGCGCCTTTGGGCCTGCTCCAGGTCATTCACGGCCATCTGGAAATGATCGCGGGCCGCATTGACACTGCCCACCATCACCTGGTTATCCAGAACCAGGTCGCGGATCAGCTCGGCTCCCGGTACCTGCAGTGGCCGGTTGCCGCCGGGAATGCCGGTGAGGACATACACGCCGTTGATGCTTAACGCATCCAGCAGGTTGAACGCCAGGCTTGGGACTCCTGTGGCTTCGAAGATCAGATCCATCGCCCCGAGCGAATCATCGACCTGATCAGGGGTCAGTTTGCGCCCATCGATGTACCGTCCGCCGATGGCGCTGAGCCACTGCGGGCGTGTGCTGTTCGCGTCGACGATATCCAGGCCGTAGACCTCCGCGCCGCGCAGCCGGAGGATCATTGCCGCCAGCAGGCCAATCGGCCCCATACCCGCCACCAGGCACTTCCTTCCAAAGAGCCAGTCCGGTGTGGCAGCGGCATCTGGCAGGCGGGCGATCTGCACCCGGGTTGCTTCATCGATGGCTTTCTCTGCCACGGAAAGCGGCTCGCTCAGCACGCCTACTGGTTCCAGCTCTGGCGGGACGCGAACGATGTACTGCTCCTTATCGACCACAAACTCAGTTTGATAGCCATCCATCCCCCAAATCCCCCGCTCATGGTACTCACCCGTCTGGCACATATCGGAGCGGTTCATCAAGCAGGGAAGGCAATGACCGCAACCTCGCCGTACGGTAAAAACCGCATAGTCCCCGGCGTGAACCCGCGAGACGGCACTCCCCACCTCCACCACCTGACCAAACATCTCGTGCCCGATGATCAAATCGACCTGCCCTTGAGGAGCCTGAGCGCGGCCTCCGGCAGCCTCCTCCCGATCTGTGCCGCAGATGCCCACCCGCAAGACCTGTACTTTCACTTCATCCGGTGCAGAAATCGAGGGTTCTGGCCGGTCCATCAGGCGCAGATCCTTCGTTCCCGGGGTCAAACAAATTGCCTTCATATCTTGCCTCCTTTGAAGGACACCAGAATTTCACCTAAGATCACCCCACCCAGCGCGATTGCCGGGAGATAGGCATACCCCCACTGTCCGGCTGCCCAACCTCCTAAAATTGCCCCAATCACTCCCGCCACAGCCGTCATAGCATTAAATATCCCCATACCCTCCCCTTCGCTCACCGGGGTAAGCCTGGCTGTCAGAGCTGTCCCGCTGACACTGATCAACGACCAGGCCAGCACGATCAACAAGAAAGCGAACAACGCCAGCCATCCCTGGCCGGGGAACCGGATGAAGACCAGCGCCAGCATGCCTAGCAGAGCGGCAATTCTCACTCCCAAGGCGATCTGGAGTACACGCGGCGCCCCGATCGTGTCGGACCAATGGCCGGCGGGCGAATAGAGGGCCAGGCCCAGAGCGGCAGCCACGGCAAAACCTATCGAGGAGAGCCCTGGCGCTACGCTGTATACGCGCTGCATCAACACCGGATACAGGGAAAAGACGGTAGCAGTCCCGGCAAAACTGAGCAGCCAGGCCGCCAGAAACAGCCCGAAACGCGAACGCACGACAGTCCCCATTTGAGACAGTGACTTGCGAGAGAGGTGATGGAAGAGGCGCTGCGGAGAAGCGAAAGCCATCTCGCCATGCCGGGCAGGATGCAGCAAGGTTGGGCGAGGCGCCGGTGTTTGCGTTGTTGCCGGAGGCGCCAGGCGGGCGGGGAGGATCGCTACAACAGTCAGCCCGGCCGCCGCGATCAGACCGATTTGCAATCCGATCGTGCCTAAAATCCCTGCGAGAACCAATCCGGCAACCTGGCCTCCGCCATAAAACGTCTGCAGCCATCCGATGCGTTCATCCCACTCCGGCTGCGGATGATTTTCCACGACGAACAGGTTAGCCACGGTTGAAGCCGCAGCCACACCGATCCCTTGCAGTAAAGCCAGCCCGATCCACACCCCGAAGTTGGAGACAAATGAAAAAAGCAATAAACCCAGGGCGGTCCCCAGCAACCCTCCACCAAGCAGCCAACGGTGCAGATGCAGGCGGTCTGCCAGGCCGCCCCATACGGGCGCAGTAAGCCCGCCCAGGCTGAAGGCAGCCATCACTAGACCCACTTCAGCCGGCGTGCCGGTGCGGCTGACTGCCAGGGGGAGCAAGATCGGGCTTATCCCGGCTGCTGAAACTCCCAGCAGAGCATAAGCCAGATACCAGGGTTCGACCCACTTTCGCCAGGCAGGCAGGTCGTGCGCAGCAGCTGGTGGAGCGGATGCTCCAGAATTAATTTGATCCGCTTTCAAACGTCTATTCCCTTGATTTCAGCGATTTAATTTACCAGCCCCTTCGCCGCGTACAAATCGAATAACATCCCCTACCTATAGTATACCGCTTTTATCCTTTTTTGATTGAATCAACCTGCCCGGCTCAGATTTTGCAGCACCGACCGGGCTTGATTGAGATTGTAATGAACGCTATCCACCCGGCATTTCTCAGTGTTCACAATCGCATATTTGTGGGCTTTTCCCCAGTCGTACAAGGTACGGTTGGCAATCACGGAAAACGTACCCTTTCGATCCAGCTCTTCGATGCCTCGTTTACCGCTCAAATCACACTGTTCGGCATAAGTCATTCTTGCCTCCTTCCAATAAAGCTACCCATCTAAAACATCCTCTTCGCTACCTATGTAATAATAACTTATTTTATCGTTTTTGTCTTTAATTTAATGTTAAGAATGAAACGAATGTCGGGATCAAAGAGTTATCCCCCTGGTGTGCCGGTCCCGAAAGGTAGGCCTATTCTATTGGATATTATTGGTATTATTTGGTTAATTTGCTTGCCGATTTACCGCCTTGCTCCTATAATCATTACCATGTAAGCATGATGGCTGCGGGTCACCGCTCGCAGCCAGGAGGTTGGTATGCCATTTGGATTGCAGCCCATCCATTTGATTTTTATCTTACTGGCAGCCCTGATCATTTTCGGACCTAAGAGGCTGCCCGAAATTGGGCGTGGGATTGGTAAAGCATTGAATGAGTTCCGGCAAGGGGCAAAAGAAATGTCGGAGGGTTTCCAGGAGGAAATTTCGAAGAAAAATGAGTCCGCTCCCATGATGGTCGCTGATGAGACCGCAGCTCCATCCCCGCAGGATGCCAGGATCTACTGCATCCGGTGCGGCACATCGAATTTAGCTGGAGCGCACTACTGCAATCACTGCGGGAATGCTCTGACAACTGAGTAAGCGCTTCACATCCCGGGATGGCCCCCGATAAACGCTTTAGCGTGACTGATCACCTCGAAGAGTTGCGCCAGCGCATCATTATTTCATTTCTGGCGGTGTTGCTCGCCTCGGCCGTAGCTTTCTTTCTCTCCGACGGCATCCTCAAGATCTTGCTCCTGCCATCGGGAGGGCTGCAGCTCAAGGCGTTCAACTTGCTGGATGGATTCCTCATCAAATGGCGCATTGCCCTATACACAGGCATCGTCGTTTCGTCTCCGGTGTGGGCGTACCAGATTTACCGTTTCGTCAGTCCCGGTTTGCTGCCCCACGAGCGGCGGGCTGTATATCCGGTGTTTATGGCTTCTATGGCTCTCTTCCTTGCCGGAGCAATATTTGGCTACACCCTGCTGTGGGGGATGATCCGGGTTCTGGTCCAGCTCTTCCCGGCGGAAGTGCAGTACTTGCCCTCCGCTAACAACTACATCTCCTTCGTGGTATTCTTCCTTCTGGCGTGCGGATTGGCTTTCCAGCTCCCGGCTGCGCTCGTGATGCTGGTCAGCCTGGGACTCCTATCTTCGGAAATGCTGCGGAAAAAACGCAAGATTGCATACTTCGCTCTATTCGCCTTCGCCGAGATTATCACTCCGGTTTCTGACCCGATCGTTGCCCCACTGACCGTGATGGCGCCGCTGGTGATCCTCTATGAAGCGTCGATCTGGGTCGCTCGCCGGATCGAAGCCAGACGAGCCCGTGAAGTATTTACCGGCGAATCATAATTACGGTAGAATCCACTCATGCAGTTCGTGCATGAGTTTTTCATCCTCAACCACGAAGTTGTCTATTTCGTCTACGGGCTGGTTTTTTTCATCCTTGGGTTGGTTATCCCACTCCAATCCCGCAAATCTTCACGCCCCGACCTGGCCCGCAGCCTGAATTGGCTGGCCGCATTTGGCTTCACCCACAGCTTCAACGAGTGGGGAGACCTGTTCATCCCTATCCAGTCCACCTATCTCAGCCAGGCTGCCGTCGATATATTGCAGGGATTCCACCTGCTCGTCCTGGCGGTCTCTTTCATTTTCTTGTTTGAATTTGGCGTCACGCTGCTGATACCGCTCGACCGGGTGCGCTGGATGCACATCGTGCCGGGCGCTCTCCTCGCCATCTGGACCTTTATCGTGTTTTTCCCTTTGCAGCAGGCTTTTCCGGAATTCCAAACCTGGTACAATGTGTCGAATGCCCTGGCGCGCTTTTTTATTGGCTTCCCAGCGGCAATTTTCTCCGCGTATGCCTTAAGGCAGCATGCTATTCAGAGGATAGTGCCCCTAAAAGTCCCCCACATCGTGCGAATGCTTCAGTTCGGCGGCATCACACTGTTCTTCTACGGGATCTTTGCCGGCCTGGTGGTTCCGCCGATCCCCTTTTTCCCCGGCAATCTGCTGAATACAGACAGCTTTGAAAACACCCTGTATGTGCCAGTCGTTATCATTCGTTCGTTGATCGGACTGGGGTTAGCCCTGGCAATTATCCGCGCCCTGGATGTGTTTAATGTCGAAACTGAACGCATTATCGAATCGATGGAACAACAGCAGATGCTATCTTCCGAGCGCGAACGAATCGGCCGCGAGCTGCACGATGGCGCCATCCAGAAGGTGTATACGGCGGGTTTGATCGTTGAATCAGTCTACAAACTGGCAAAAACCGAACAGCCCTCTCTTGCCACGCGGCTTGAAAAAGCCGTCATCGTCCTGAACGACGCCATCGGCGACCTGCGCCGGAGCCTGGTTGACCTGCAGCCCGATCCGAACTCCGAACCCTTTCCCGAGGCCCTGCGCAAGCTCGCCGAGGATGCGCGCTTCAAATCCCTGGTCGATATTACCCTGGACCTGGATCTGCCCGAGAGCGAGCCTCTCTCGCCGGTGCGGTCCGAGCATGTGCTGGCTGTTGTAAATGAGGCTCTCTCCAATATTATCCGCCATGCCCGCGCCCATCACGTGAAAATTTCTGCGCACGCTCCCGAGGGGCGCTTGCTGATCAAGATCGAAGATGACGGCGTCGGCCTGCCGGCAAGCTATCGAGCCGGCTACGGGCTGCGCAATATGCGCGACCGCGCCCGGCTCCTTGGAGGTAAAATCGAGGTGAGCAAAATCAACGGACGAGGAACGCAGGCTATCCTGGATGTGCCCTGGAAGGAAGAACATTGAAAACACGCATCTTGCTGGTCGACGACCACGAAATTGTGCGCCTGGGACTGATGACGCTGATTAACGACCAACCGGATATGGAGGTCGTCGGCGAGGCCGGCACCTCCGCGGAGGCGGTGCGCGCTGTGGA
>JAMCRR010000050.1 GCA_023381565.1 Chloroflexota bacterium | reverse complement strand
GCCCACCGAGACCTCGGTCCACACCGTGTTGAAGGGCGGGTTCATGCCCAGGATGGTGCAGCCGATATCGCCGGTGACGACCACCTGCTCGGGCTTCAGGCGCAGCTTGCGAATGGCCTGGTTGATGGCCATGTAGGTGCCGCGATGCGGGCATCCGGCGCACACGGTGATCGGCCGCGGCACAGCCAGCTCTTCACCTGAGCGCACACCCTCCAGCAGCCCGTCTGGGAGGACGATGCCCATTCCACGTGCCACCCCGCCGGCCACCTGCGCCAGCCCGTATTCGCCCACCCGGCTGAATAATCCATCCAGCTTGCCGGTGATTGCTCCCTGGTAGCCCATCTTCTGCGCCTCGACGTAAACGGAGCGTTCGAGGTGCGGCTCGAGCTCTTCCAGCACCAGGATCGTGCTGCTATGCTGCAACAGCGCCCGGACCTCTTTTGCAGGGAAAGGGTTGGTTGCTGTAACCCGCAAGATCGAGAGCTCTTCTCTCTTGAGCCCGTAGCGCTCCAGAAGTTCCAACCCTTCATCCAGGTAGGCGGAGACAATCCCCGCGCTGATGAGGCCCAATCCCCCCGGCTGCTCTGAAAGGCTCAACCTGTTCAGCCCCTTCGAGCGAATGATTCCCTCCGACAGGTCCAGGCGGCAGATCAGATCGCGGTGCTGGTTCATGGCGATCACTGCGCCGGCCTTGGTGAAGCGTTCGATGTCGCGCACCAGCACCGGCTCGGCCTGTGGAAGCTCCGGCAGCTCGGCAACGTCGACCGTTGCATAGGAGTTGGCCAGCGGGGTTACTGAGCGCAGGAAGACCGGCGATTTAGTCTGCTCGGAAAGCTCGAAGGCGTAGCAGGCCAGCTCATAGGCTTCCGCAACAGTAGCCGGCTCCAGCACGGGCAAATCCGACATGAGGGCAAACCCGCGTGAATCCTGCTCGCAGCAGCCCGCGCTCACCCCGGGGTCGTCGGCCACGTACACCACCAGGCCGCCGATCACGCCCGAATATGCCACAGCCGCCAGCGAATCGTAGGCCACGTTGACCCCCGACATCTTCATGGTGCACATCGCCCGCTGCCCGGTCCACGAAACCCCCGCGGCAATTTCAAAGGCTACCTTCTCATTGGTGCTCCACTCGACGTGGGTGCCTTTCAGGTCCATGGGGATCAGGCTGGCCAGCGCCCCGGTGGAGGGCGTGCCCGGGTAGCCGCTCACGCAGCGAACGCCGGCTTTCAATGCGCCTAACGCGACTGCCTCATTGCCGGTGATCAATTTTTTCAAATCTCACCTCCAGATCCATGACTTTGCGTAAGCCGGGGGCACTTCCCAGCTTGAAGCGATCTCCGTTCCTGCGAGGGAAATTGCCATTCCCCGCGAGATACGTCCGGGGCTCGCGATGACCTGTACAAATAAAACGCTCTCTGAGCCTGCCGGAATTGGCAGATGTCAGAGAGCGCCGGATGCAGATCGCCTCTCCTTGAATGATGAAGATAGTGATGGTCTCGGATGCCTGTCATATGGCTAATATTATTCATCAAATTGCACATTCAACTCCGCAGCAATTCGCCGCAGCTCTTCCAGAACCTTCGGCGCCAGGGGGATGCCCTCTCGGCTACGTTTCTCTGCTTCCTCGAACTCCTTCTCGCCGTGGATGTAAATGCGCTCCCTCAGCCCTGGGGGCATTTTTCAACCGCTGCTGCAGGTCGTCCATGGAGGCTTTAAACTCCGCCAGGGGCCGGAAAGCGTCCACGCGGATGGCGCCGAAAATATGCCCGATGCCCGAGGGCAAAGCGTGGCCGGCTTCGTCGTGCGGGTAGACCTGATCGGAATAGAGCGCCCCGGGCAAGACCCCGCAGAGCACGTCGACCAGCAGACCCAGGCCGTAACCTTTATGCCCGCCCATCAGCTCGCCCTCGCCGCCCACGGGGAGCAGCCCGCCCTCGGGCTTCTTGCCTCGCTCGGCGTTCTTGATCACCCGAGCAGCATCTTGCGTGGACCGGCCGGTCTCGTCCGTCGCCCAGCCCAGGGGCAGCGGCTTGCCCAGCCGGTCGTAAGTCTCCACCTTGCCAAAGGGGATGATGCTGGTCGCCATATCCAATACGTAGGGACGCTCCTTGCCGGCCGGCGCCGCCACGGCAATCGGGTTGGTCCCCAGCATGGCGTTGCGGGCGAAAGTTGGCACGACGAATATCGCCGAGTTGGTCATGGTCATGCCGATGCAGCCCGATTCCAGCGCCATCATGGCGTAATATCCGGCAATGCCGAAGTGGTTCGAGTTGCGCACCGTCACCAGACCCAACCCGTGCTGCACAGCTTTGGCAATCGCCATTTGCATGGCGCGGTAGGAAACGGGATGCCCCATACCGCCCCCGGCATCGATCAACGCCGTTACCGTCGTCTCTGAGACGACTACGGGATCGACGTGAGGCTTCATCACGCCCGTGCGCAGGCCGTTGGCGTAAAAGCCCAGCCGGGCGATGCCGTGGCTGTCGACGCCGCGCAGATCTGCCGCCAGCAGGACCTCGGTGATAATCCGCGCCTCTGCGACGGGTATGCCCAGTTTATCAAAAACCTGCAGACACAGGTCATTCAATTTTATAACGGCTACGCGTTTCTTCTCAATTTCCATAAATTAATCCCTTGTATTTAACCGGCATACCTTTCTATATTAGCTGCGAAATCTGATCGATATCCGTATCCCATCTACACGATCCGCGGGATGGTCGCCGAGCCAACCGGCAGCACGGCAACCCGCGCCTGCGGCCCGCACTCGCCCAATAAACGGTCCACACCCGCCTGCAGGTTCTCCAACGGCTGGATGCCGATCGCTTCCAGCTCTTGCCCGGTGAGGCCTTCCGAAAATGCGTACAGCTTCTTTTCTTCGCGAATGCGAGAAAGGTAGTACCCCAAAATGTTGTAGGTTACTTTCCCGTTGCGCCGCACCACATCGCGCAAAAAGTCATCCGGGGTCTTGCCCGGTTTGGCCAGCAGGCGGTAGAACTCCGGACTGCCGATCCCATCCTGGCAGGGGGCCACCAGAACGATCCGGCCTCCTGCGCAGGCCGCCGCATCGGCGTACTCGATGGCCCGGATCGCCTGGTAGAAATCAATGTCGTACGGGTAACCTGAGGCGATCACCAGATCGACCGGGCCGGGGCATTCCACTTCGTAGACCTTCCTGGCTTGCTCCACACCCACCCGGTAGATCTTCTCCGGCGATCCGGCAAAGACGTGGGCGATCTGCCCATCCTGGGTCAGCACGCAATTGAGAAACAGGTCGGCAGGGACCATGGCAGCGGCTTCTTCCAGGTCGCGGCGGCAGGGCAGGTCGGTACGCCCGGGCTGCCTGAAGCTCAGCGCCGCCAGGCTGTGATTGGCATTGACCGTATCTAGCGAGGCGACGCCCGGCACGATCAGCTTGTAACCTCCGGCGTATCCGGCGTAATCGCTGGGATCGATGTGCCCGATGCCAAAGACCCGGTCGGCCTCGACCACCAGCCGGTTAACCCACACGGGCGTGGCACGGCTGGTCAGGCCGAGATACACCTGGCTGGCCTGGTCTGTGCAGTCGTGCTGCTCCAGGCGGTATATGCCATAGACCTCAGGTCCAACCTTGAGGCGCAGCTCTTCTTCGGAGCAGGGGCGGTGCGTGCCCGTGGAGACCAGCAGGGTGACATCCTCTCTGGGCACACCCGCGGCCTGCAGCCGCTCGAGCAGGTGCGGCAGGATCGCCGCCGCCGGAGTGGCGCGCGTGTAGTCATCTACCAGGATCAGCGCCTTCTCCCCCGGGTGCACGATCTCCCGGATCGGGAGAGTATCCAGCGGGTTGTCCAGGGCGCGATCGATTTCCTCGGCCGGATTGGCGCAAGGCGGCACCGGCTTCGGTCCCAACACCCCCACCAGATTTTCCTCCGGCAAAGTAAATTCGATCGATTGTTTGCCGTAAGGCAGCTTGATCGGACGAGACATCTTTCCTCTTAAATTCCCAAATTATGTCGCTGCGAGAAACGTTCTTTGCGACGTGGCAGCCCCGATTTTGCGCAGAAAAGGTTCAACTTTGGATTGGGGATTGCTTCGGCGAGGATCGCCTCGCAACGACACGCGCATGTTTCTTCACCGCCAGGATTCTACCCCTCTTCGTCCCGAATCAGGGGCACGGTCATGCAGGTGGGGCCGCCGCCGGCATTGGTGAACTCGCTCAAATCCACCTCGATCACGGTGATGCCGCGCTTGCGCAGCTCTCCGGTCACCACCGGGTTGCCAGCCGGCATGACCAGCTTTCCCGGCTCGAGCACCAGGAAATTCGATGGGCAGCCGTTAACCTCTTCCTCGGGGATTTCGATCAGGTCGAAACCCTTCTTGTGCAGCAGGTAATCGATGAACTCGTATCCCACTCCCTGCGGGTAGATCACCCCCAGCCTGGGCGCAGCCACACCGAAGACCATATCCAGATGGAAGGCTCCCCCACCCTTGCCGGTCTGCGCGCGGCGCGTATTGAGTGGCCCGGGCAGGTGGACGATGTGGATATCCTCCACGCCGAAATCTCGCAGGACGTCCGCTACCTGGTCCACCCCCGCCTGGTTAGAGCGCTGGCTAATCGCCAGCGGCAGGCTCTTCTTATCCAGCCAGACGGCATTGCTCGATTCGAAGAAACCCGCACCGTGGACGGTGTAAAGGATCGGGCAGCCCAACGAACCCAGGGTGCGCGATTGATAGTACTCCAGGCCGCGCTTGTAGGCAGGGGCGCAGCGGCAGATGATCGCCCCACCCTTGACCATGAGCGTCTCGTGAGTATAGGTGGCGCTGCGCAGCGGCACGCCGTAAGTGCCCAACACCGGCTCAGGGGCGTAAAGGGGATAGGTTTCCACGTTGTTTTCGTGCAGCACGCGCACAAACTCGTCGTGTTGTGACTGCATCCGCTCCAGGTTGGGCATCCCCGTAGGGAGATTAAAGAAATCCGGGTCGATCTCCCCCCAGGTTGCCTCGCTGCCGGGACGGTGGACGACAACTGCCCGCAGCCGGGCGTAGCTGGACTGCCCGCCCCAGGCCTGCCCCCAGGTCTTCTCCAGTTCGCTGCGAAAATCGCTGTCGAAGTAGGTGAGCGGCGGCTTTCCGGGTCGGTATAAAGGAATTTCTTTCACCCGGTCCGAAAATTCATTAAACATCCTGATTCTCCTCGATCAAAATCCCAAATACGCTCGCCGGATATGGTCGCTGGTAGCCAGCTCGTTTGCCGGTCCCTCCATGGTGATCCGCCCGTTTTCCAATACGTAGCCGCGGTCGGCCACTTCCAGGGCATAGCTGGTGTTCTGTTCCACCAGCAAAACGGTCAGCCCGCTGACCTTCAACGTCCGGATCTTCTCATAGATTTCATCCACCAGCTTGGGCGCCAGACCCAGAGAAGGCTCATCCATCATGATTAGCCTCGGCCGGGAGACCAACCCGCGAGCGATGGCCAGCATCTGACGCTCTCCCCCGCTGAGCGTACGCGCATACTGGTTCTTGCGCCTCTCCAGCACTGGGAACAAAGTAAACATTTCCTCCAGGATGCCCGTTTTTAACACTTCCTGGTTGCTGTAAGCGCCCATTTTCAGGTTATCCATCACAGTCATATTGGGGAACGGCCGGCCTCCTTCCGGGACAAACGCCAGGCCTTTGCGTACGGCCTGGTCCGGCGTAATTCCGGCAATTTCCTGGCCTCCAAATGCAACCGAGCCCGATTTGGAGCGCACCAGCCCGCTAATCGTTTTAAGCAAAGTGCTCTTCCCGGCTCCATTCGGCCCAATGATGGTCACCATCTCGCCTTCGGAAACGTTGAAGCTCACATTGTGCAGGATAGGCACTTTGCCATAACCCGAGTTCAATTCGTGGACATCAATTAACATAGTTCACCGCTCGCTTCCCGAGGTAAGCCTCGATCACGCGCTGGTTGTGGCTGATTTCGGAGGGCGTTCCAGACGCAATCAGCTCGCCCGAGTCGAGCACGACAATGCGCTGGCAGATCCCCATGACCATCTGCATGACGTGCTCAACCACGCAGAAAGTGATATGGTAATCTTTATTCAAGCTCTGCAGCAGGGTCATAAAAGCGGAAAGCTCCGTGGCGTTCAGCCCTGCGCCGGCTTCGTCCAAAAGCAGCATTTCCGGCTCGGTCGCCAGGGCACGGGCCAGCTCCACCTTGCGCAGCTGCGCCAGCCCCAGATCACCGCACACGCGCGTACGGATATCGCCCAGCTCGCACAGCTCGATGATCTCGTCCACCTTGGCGAGCACATTTTTCTCATTTCTCCGGTTGTATGCCCCAACCCGGACGGTATCTTCTACCGTCATATGCAGGAATGCCCGGGTCACCTGAAAAGTGCGCGACATGCCCAGTTTGCAGATCTTGTGAGGCAGAAAACCGGTGATGTTGACACCTTTGAAGACCACTTTTCCATTTTCGGGCTTGTATAACCCGGTGATGGCATTAAACAAGGTAGTTTTGCCTGCCCCGTTTGGCCCGATCAGTCCGACAATCTCTCCAGGGTAGACTTCCATACTGGCATTGTTGACTGCCACCAGGTTGCCGAATTTTTTGGTTAGGTTAGTGACTTTCAACATCGGCTGGTTTTCCATGCCTTAGCTCCCCGAAGAAGGTTTGCAATTTGCGATAACCGCTGTTCACCAGCGGAGCGAGACCGCGCGGCTGGAACAGGGCAATCAAGATCAAGATCACCGCGTAGACAGCCAGATAAAGCCCTTCCATACCACCGCCCAGGCTGGCCCGCAGGTATTCGCGGAAGCTGACCAGCAACACCGCAGCCAGAAGCGGACCGTAGGTGATGCCCAGGCCACCCACAATGCCCAGGATGGCGATCTCGGTGCTCATGTTCGTGCTGAAGAAGCTCGGGTGCAGGTAGCCGTAGATGCAAGCATATAACCCGCCGACGATTCCGCAGACGAAAGCGTAGATCATCAGCGCCTTGAGCTTGGAGGCCTGCGAGTTCACTCCCAGCACCTCCACGGCGTCCTCATCCTCGCCGAGCGCCAAAAGGGAATACCCCAGCTTCGAATACCGGATACGGTTGTTGAAAATGATGACAACCACCAGAAGAACCAACAAAATATAGTAATACGGCATGTAGGTGTTGAACCGCAGGCTATACAATGGAGATATCCGGGTCGGCAGATAGACTTCTGTCGGGCCACCCACGCCATTCCACATCAGAAAGATCACCTGCATCACCGTCACCAGGGCTGATGAGGTGAGGGCATACCAGAGCTCTTTGATCTTGAATCCGAACAGGGGGAACCCGATCAGCATGGCAAAAAGCATAGAAACCAGGCCACCCAGGAACATCCCAATCCAGGGTGTAATGCTCCAGCGGATCAGCAGCGTACCGGCAGTAAATGCGCCCAATCCCAGGTAAGCGCCCATGGCCAGGTCCAACTGCCCGGCCATACCACCGATGATGTTCCAGGCCGTAGCCAGCACGGCATAGATCAAGACCGTGGTCATCAAGATCATGGCATACTGGTCAGAGCGGAAGGCGAGAGGCACCAGGGCGGCCAGGATCAGGGCGGCCAGCATCAGTAAATTGCGTTGATTAAGCAATCGTTTGGAGTTCACTATTTCCTCCCGAATAGCCCTCTGGGCCTCAACCAAAGCACCAGGATGAAGATGGCATAGACGGCCAACAGGCGGGCGCGAGGATCAATAAAGGAGATGGCGAAAGTCTCGGCAATGCCGACGATGATGCCCGAAACGATTAAACCGGGCAGCGAGCCCAGGCCTGCCAGCGCCAGCACGCACCAGCTTAACAATCCAAAGCGAACGCCTCCTTGCGGATCGGTCTGCTGAAAGCTCATCAACAAGCCTCCGGCGACGGCCGTCAGTGCAGCGCCGATGGCAAACGTGAGTGCATACGTGCGGTGGTAGTTCACTCCCATCAGCGAAGCGACATCCAGATCATCCGAGGCGGCCCGCATGGCCTTCCCCGACCAGGTTTTATTCAAGAAATAGGCAATTCCGCCAATAAAAATCAAACTAACAACCGCGCCCACCAGACGAGAGGTCAGGATCGAGTAAGGCCCGATCTCGATGTTGCCTTGAATAAATGAATATTGCAGAGCGCGCGGTTGGGCTTGCCAGATGATAAGCGCCGCCGACCGCATCAAGATCTGCAGGCCAACGGTGACGGCGAGCTGCACGACGTACATTTGCCGCAATGTCCGGTCGATCAGTAAATAGTACGTGATTAGACCAAAGACGAACAGCAAGGGAACGGTTATGACCGGGGTGATCACAGCATCCCAGGCAAACAGAGTTCCAACCGTGAACGAAAGATACATGGCCAGCATGACGAAATCGCCATGAGCAAAGTTGACTACGTTCATCACTCCGAAAATGATGGAGAGGCCCAGGGCGATCAGGGCATAAATGATTCCCATCATGGTGCCGGTGATTACACTTTGGGTTGCAGTTTCAATCATATAAAATCCCTATCTGGGGTATCTTCTGATCCAGACATTTTTCTGGCTTCCCTTTGGGGGAGTAAATTTCCGCAGGGAAGCCAGAAGGATTGCATCCAACCAGGTGCCGCTATAGCGAGGTTACAACAGGGGTATGCACCTTTTAGGGTTTATAGTGAGGGTTCGGGAATACGGGTTTGGCTTCTGCCTCATCCGGGGGATAGACGACTACAGGGGTGCCGTTCTGGACCTGCAGCACGACGACGCCGGGGAATTGGTTATCGCCCAGGGGATCGAATTTGATTTCGTTGCCCGGATAGGTTTCCACAGCCGGCCCAGATTTCAGATCCAATGCCATGAAGGAGGCGCGCAAGTTATCTGGGTTCAAGGGATCATTCGGGAAGTTCTTGCCAGAATATTCCAGCGCCTCGTACAAAACCATGGCGCCATAGTAGTTCATCCCGGCGCCTTCGGTGGGGATGTAGCCTTTCAAAGCTTTGTAGGCATCGACGAACTTCTTGTTCTGGGGTGTATTCTTGGCAGGGTTGTAGCTGAAGGTCATCGAAATTCCTTCGGCAGCATCACCCAGCGCTTTGATCGATTCGGGGTCAACATAGCCGCAAGCGCCGGCGCCAGCCAGGAACTTGGGGTACCAGCCGATTTCCTTGAAGGCTTTCCCGAAGACGATGGCATCGTTAAAGTAAGGGGTATGGATGACGACGTCGGGGTTGACCTGCTTCAACTGCTGCACGATCTGGGTGGCGTCGGTGATGTCGTACGGGTACTCAAGGCTGGTGACGATGGGGAACTTGTCCGTCAGGGCAGCTTCGGTGGCGCCCAGGGTGTTGGCGCGCCCGTTGGCAGAGTCTTCGTTCAGAGTAGCCAGGGTCTTGATATCAACGCCGGATTCCTTAGCCACATCCTTAACAAACTGGTAGGCCAATGCACCGTGATCATTTGCAGTCGGGCCGGGGCGGAAGAGATACTGGCGGCCCATCTGGGTGATCTGCGGGACCAACGCGTCAGCGATCAGGATCACCTTCTCGCGATCGGTTACCTCGGAGGCGGCCATCACGAAGCGGCTGATATATTCGCCCAGGATCGCCACCGGATGGTTCTTGCTGATCATGCTCTCAGTAGCTAATTTGGCCGAATCAGGAGTCTCGCCGGCGTCTTCGACGACGATCTTCAGTTTCTTGCCACCCATGGATTTGATGCCGCCAGCTTCGTTGATATGCTGGATGGCCAGCTCGGCGCCGATCTTGCCGTCATTCCCAAAGACGGCGAATGTGCCCGTGAGGGGCTGGACAACGCCGACGACGATTTCATCGGGGAGCGGCTTGGCCGCCGGAGTGGGGGCTACAGCTGCCGGCGCAGGGGCGCAGGCGCCGAACAACATAGCCGACACAATCAACATGACGAATATTCCATAAATTTTGGGCCGCATATATCCTCCATTCCTAATGTGCAATGCTGATTTATGTGTATTCCTGAAAAATAGACAACTTATCCGGCTGTGTTACGAGAGAATCAACGTCTTTCTGGATTTTGGGCGATTTTCGACCTCCTTCTCTTGGGGCTGGCACTTCTCAGGGGTTAATTGCAATAGATCTCTTTGAGGGCCGCGCCCAGCCGCCTGGAAAGCTCGCGGCTGGCCTCCAATACGTACCTGGCCACATCCGGCACTTTATCGGGAGTAATCCGGGTGATCGGCGCGGCGATGCCGATCCCGGCAATGGGCTGGCCGTTATGGTCGTACACTGGCGCAGCGACGCCCATGGCTCCGTTGTCGGTTTCTTCAAAGGAAGTGGCGTAGCCTTGATTACGGATCTTGCACAGTTCCTGGCGCAGTTTCTCGCGTTCGGTGATGGTATTTTTTTCCAGGGGGACCAGGTCGAGTTCCTGGAGGATTTGCTCGATTTCGGCATCCGGCAGGAAGGCCCACAACACTTTGGAAGAAGCGCCCGCATGCAGCATCAGGCGCTGGCCAATGTGCATCGCAAGGCGGATCGGTTGGCGGCTTTCGATGATTTCGACCCAGAAACCGGTGTGCCCGTGTCGCATGGACAGAATTGCCGTCTCACCAGTGATCTGCGAGAGAGAGCGGAGGGTGGGGAGTGCTTCGCTGCGCAGGTCGATCGAGGCTTGCGCCAGGGTGCCCCAGCGGATCATCTGGTAACCGAGCTGATATTTCCCCCCATCGGGATCCCGGTTGAGCATGCCCTGGCTCTCCATCGCCTCCAGGAAGCGGTGGGTGGTGCTCTTAGGCAGGTCGATCGCCCGGCTGATCTCAGTCAGTGTTAATATCTGCCGCTCTTCCCCAAAGCAGTTCAAGATATCGCAAATCCGGTTGATCGTGCGTGAGGCAGAGTCAGCTTTAACCACGGCGAACCAGTCTGAGAAATGATATGATTGGGATGATAAACGGTAAAAGAAAATACGCTAACTGTTCCATTCAGTCGAACGCATTTTCATTAACTAAGATTATAGCAAGATTAATTAGGCGAGTCAATAACCAAACAGGATGAGCTCGTCGATCTATCGCAACCGGTGTAACCTTTGAAGAAATTGGTGATCGTGCTTGGCCTCCTGGCCTTCGCCATCCCCCTGGCGGGCTATGCCTACCTGGGCAGCTTCATGCGCTACAGTGGAGACGATTACTGCTATGCCGCCGTGCTGGCTCAAAACGGGTTCTGGAAAGCGCAGTGGGTGTCTTACCTCGTCCAGCCGCCTTATTCCGGAAACCGTTTTGCACTCACGCTGTTCTCCGAAATCGCCGGGCTGTTCAATCCCGTAGCCAGCGGAGCACTGCCCGTGCTGGCAATCCTGCTCTGGCTGGCAGCCATGGCGCTTACCCTGCACCAGCTCGCCCGCCTTTTCCGGGTCTCGGTTTCCTGGCCATTCACCTTGCTTCTGTCTGAATTCCTGGTATTTTTTACGTTCTTCCAGGCCCCAGACCTGAGCCAGGTTCTCTTCTGGCGCTCGGGGATGCTCCCCTACCTGGCGCCCCTGGTCGCAGATACCTTCCTCGCCGCTCTCCTGCTCTACCAGCCGCAGCGCTTCAAATTCTCACCCCTTACACTGGGGGGGACTTTCGGGCTGGCTTTTCTGGCCGGCGGCTTCTCAGAGACTGCCGCCGCCTACCAGGCAGGCGCTCTCCTGCTGGCGCTGGCCGCGGCGACTCTGGCAACCCTGACCGCCAGGCGCCCGGCCTCCACCCGGATGGTCCCCGGCCTGCTAGCCGCCCTTCTGGGGACGGGAGCGGCCATGCTGCTGCTGATCCTTTCGCCTACCAATGCGGCGCGCCAGGCCGATCTACCCGCGCCCCCGGATGTGGTTAACCTGGCGGCGATGACGCTGCAGAATACGAAGATCATCGTGTATACAACCCTGCGCAGCCAGTGGCTCTCCAATTTGATCGCTTTCGTTTTCGCTGCGTCGATCTCTTATCGCCTCGCAACACGCCTTACTTCTTCAGCCTCCCCAAATCTGCTTCGGCTGACCCTGCAGCTGGCGCTGATCCTGGCGATCGCCTTACTATTGATCATCTGCAGCATCGCCCCCTCCGCCTACGCCCAATCGAGCTACCCCGAGCTCCGCGCACTCTTCCCGGCAGGCTTTACCCTGGTTGCCGCCGTCGCAGCCCTCGGCTGGACTGCCGGACAGATTTTATTCTGGGGAGTGGGAAAACCCATCCATCGGCTGGCCACGCCTCTGCGCGTGCTGGCGCCGGTGATGCTGGCAGTCTGCTGCATCTTTCCGCTGGCCGCCTCAATCAATATCTACGCCCAATCGCCCCTCTACCAGAAATGGGCTACCCTCTGGGATGCCCGCGACCGGCAGATCCGCGAGGCCTCCAGTCGCAATGTGCACGACGTGCAGGTCATGGCGCTGGATCACATCATCCCACGCGTGGCGGAATTGCAGCCTGAGGCCGGATTTTGGTACAACCGTTGTGCAGCTATCTATTACGGTGTGGCCACTCTGCGTGCGAATCTGCCCGGCTGGGATCAATAAGAACAGTCCACCACCAGCCTGCCTCGCACGCCGCCGTGCAGGATGCGTTCGATAGCCCCATCCAAACCTGTTAACCCGATGGTCGCGTAGAGCCGTTCCAGGCGGGGGAGCTTCCACTCTCCGGCGATCTTCTGCCACAGGCGCCGCCGCAGGTCGGCCGGGCAGCGGCTGGTATCCACCCCCAGCAGGCTGACGCCTCGCAGGATGAAGGGGTAGACGGTCAGGGGGAGATCCGCCGAAGCGGCGTTTCCGCAGGCAGCCACGGCACCCATGGGCTGGATCGAGCGCAGAGCAGTCGCCAGGTAGTTCCCGCCCACGGTGTCGACTGCCCCCGCCCAACGCCCCTTGAGCAGCGGCCTGCCGCTGGTATCATCGATCTGCTCACGAGGCAGCACCTCGTGGGCGCCCAGGTCGAGCAAGAATTGACGCGCCCCGGTCTTCCCGGTCGCGGCCGCCACGGTGTAACCGTTTTGCGCCAGCAGCGCCACGGCAAAGCTGCCCACGCCACCACTGGCGCCGGTCACCAGGATCTCGCCGCGTTCGGGGGTAATCCCCAGCTCTTGCAGGCGGGCGATGCATAAGGCGGCGGTAAATCCGCCGGTACCGTAAGCCATGCTCTCCTCCAGGCTGAGGCCGGCAGGCAGCTTGACCGCCCAGGCGACCGGCACACGCGCAACCTGGCTGAAGCCCCCCGGTGCATTCGAGCCGAAGTCATACCCGGTGAGGATGACCTGCTCTCCAAGGTGGAAATCTGGGGATGAGCTTTCGATGACCTCACCTGCAGCATCGATCCCAGGAATGTGCGGGTAATTTTTGGTGACGCCGCGGTTTCCCGAGGCAGAAAGCGCATCCTTGTAGTTTAGAGAAGAGTACTTGACCCGCACGAGCAGGTCTCCCGCAGGCAAATCAGAGATGCGTTTTTCTTCCACCTGCCGGGTAAAGCCACCGTCCGCTGAGGTATCTGCGACCAGGGCTTTGAAAGTTGTATTTTCGTCCATAACCATTTGTCTCCTGTTTACTAATATTGTAGCGCATGCTCCCCGGCGCCCCGTGGCACTTGCGTGTGCACCCGGGGCAGGATTTAGCTTACGCCGCTGAGCGGAACAAACTGAAGTTTGTTCTACAGGGGTAACGCACGTCAGCTTATGCCGCTGCGCGGAACAAACCAAAGTTTGTTCTACTGGGGTCACGCATAGTTTGGCTCGCGCTGCTGCGCGGAACAAACTGAAGTTTGTTCTACAGGGGTAACGCATGGTTTGGCTCGTACTGCTGCGCGGAACAAACTAAAGCTTGTTCTACAGGGGTCACGCATAGTTTGGCTCGCACCGCTGCGCGGAACAAACTGAAGTTTGTTCTACAGGGGTAACGTACACGTCAGCTTATGCCACTGCGCGGAACAAACTAAAGTTTGTTCTACAGGGGTAACGCATGGTTTGGCTTGCGCCGCTGCGCGGAACAAACTGAAGTTTGTTCTACAGGGGTAACGTACGCGTCAGCTTATGCCGCTGCGCGGAACAAACTAAAGTTTGTTCTACAGGGGTAACGCATGGTTTGGCTTGCGCTGCTGGACAAAAAGTTGTCATCAAATTGTAATAAATTTGATATATAATATGCGAATAAAATTCGCATTATGGCAACTTTCGAATAATGGTTGCATCAAAGCATGGGGGTCAATCAAACAGAGGGGTGAATTAGAAATGGTTGAAAATCGAATGAGGCGTAAGCCTTTGGGATGGGGGGTAAAAAGCCTCATTATTGCACTGGGCGTAATTGGGCTGCTTTTCATGGGGGGCGTGGTGGTCGTGGTGCACGTCTCTCCGGGGATCGGAGCCGTCGGCGCCGAATACCTGCGCCTGATCATCGGCGATCAAGGTGTAGCCCAAATGGAATCCGTCTTTCTCAAAATTAACGATACGGTGCGCGGTATCGAATACCGCACCGGATTGGTGAAAGCGGCCGCGCCCTGGCAGATTCCCGTTACCGGAGATACGAGCACGCCGCATATTGCCGCCCAACCGGCGACAACTCTTCGGGCCACCCCCACCACCAGCTCGACCGCAGCGCCAACCCCTCAGCCAACCTCCGCACCCACAGCGACGATTTCGTCATCTCCGGCTGCCGGCCAGGCGCCCGCCGCCGGCGTCAGCCAGATCACCCAAAAGATGCCCTTTACCCAATGGACCCCCCAGCCTGTCCCTGCTATGGGGAACCTGCAGGGAGAGGGGGTTTGGGAGCCGTACATCACCAACGCCTCCGGGCAGGTCGTGGCGTACAAAACATTCGTGCAGCCCGACCCGAGCCGCCCTTACGCGGTCGTAGCCGTGGTGGCTTTCAACCTTAAGGCCATCCAGCTTAATTTCGTGCTTGGGACGCAAGAGCCATACGCCAGCAAACACCCACCCGTGCGGGCGAGTGGCACGATCCCCAGCCAGGATATGACCCCCGGCGTCTTACTGGCAGCTTTTAACGGCGGGTTTAAATACGCTCAGGGGCAATTTGGGGCGATGGCTAACGGGTTGGTCTCCGCGCCCCCGCGGGAAGGCCTGGGGACCATCGTCATTTATCCGGATGGAAGGATCAAGATGGGCGCCTGGGGCACGGACATATCACCTACCGGAAATTACCTGGCTTATCGCCAGAACGGGCCGCTCGCCATCCAGAATGGGCAGGTCACTCCCGAGGTCTCAAATTCGATCTACTGGGGCTACACCATCAACGGGACCACGGTCACCTGGCGCTCCGGGATGGGGATCAGCAAAGACGGCAGCACACTCTACTATTTTGCCGGGCCGTATCTGACCATCGACACGCTCAGCCGCGCCATGTTGGATGCCGGCGCATGGACGGCCATGCAGCTCGACATCAACAACTATTGGGTGATTTTCGACACCTATACCGCCCAGAATGGGAACCTGGCGCCGCAGGCGCTGTTCCCGGAGCAGATGACCTCGAATATCAACCGCTTCCAATACCCCTACACACGCGATTTCTTTTACATTACGGCAAAATAGAATCCTGACCGCAGCTGAAGGGGCAGATAGCAGCACCCGCCAAAATACGCCTGACCAGAATGCCCGTCAGGGCATTATAATGGGGCGCATTATTCATTCCGGATAAAGGTACCTCTATGGGTGAAATCGCCGCCATCGTCACGGCTATCTGTTGGGCATTCAGCTCGATATTTTTCTCTTCTGCAGCCAAACTGGTCGGGTCGGTGGTCCTTAACCGTATCCGCCTGGTGTTCGCAGTGATCATCCTGGCTGCAGCCCATCTCATCTTGCAGGGCCAGATCCTTCCTCTCGGCGCAAGTTGGGACCGCTGGATGTGGTTGGGCTTTTCGGGGATTGCCGGGCTGGTGCTGGGGGATTCTGCGTTATTTCAATGCTACATCCTGGTCGGCCCGCGCATCGGTACTCTCATGATGGCGCTCGCGCCGGTGATCGCCGCCATCATGGCCTGGCTGTTTCTGGGCGAAACCCTCGGATGGATGCAGATTGGCGGCATCCTCCTGGCGGTCGCCGGGATTTGCGTCGTCATCCTGGAGCAGGGTAACGGAAACGGCGCTCAGAAAGACCGGCGCCAGTATGCCCTGGGGATCCTCTTCGGACTGGGCGGAGCCGCCGGGCAGGCAGCCGGATTAGTCCTGGCGAAGAGAGGCCTGGAAGGCAATTTCCCCGCGCTTTCAGGGGTAATGATCCGCATGCTGGTGGCGATGCTGGTAATCTGGGCGATCACCATTCTCTTCGGACAGGCTCGCGCGACCGTGAAGTCCATCAGGGATCGCCGGTTGATCCAAACCGTGGCAGGGGGGACGATCGTGGGGCCATTCATTGGCGTCTGGATGTCCCTGGTTGCGGTGCAGCTCACCTACGTAGGCATCGCCTCTACCCTCATCGCCCTCACACCGATTTTCCTGCTCCCCATCTCCAAGTGGGGCTACAAAGAGCAGGTCAGCCGGGTAGCCGTCGCGGGCACGCTCATTGCCTTGATGGGTGTGGCGGTGATTTTCCTCACTCCGGGAACCGTGTAAATTTATGAATGGCAGGCCGTGCTACCAGAATCGATAACGGTACCGTTTGTTGCATCGATAAACTGCCAGGTATAGCTGTTGGGATGCAGGGTGAGTTTTAGCACCCCATACTGATCGGCAATCCGAACCTGGCTGTTTGGCTTCACCGAATAGAAGGGGCGGAAGTTGGCTCCACCGGTGCCCACCACAAACTCGCGGATCCCCTTAGCATTATCCAGCCCACCATTGGGGTCCATCGGGGCAAAGCGTTCATAATCGTGGTCGTGACCGTCCAGCGCCAGCTCGGCGCCGGCGGCGTAGAGGTCCTGCCAGAACGGCTGTACGTAGGTGTTGTTGCCGTGTTCGCCAGAGCTGAACAGCGGGTGATGCCAGTAGGCCAACGTGCATTGTGTTGGGTGAGCCGCCAGGTCGGCTTTTAACCAGGTCTCCTGGGGCGTGTCGGTTTTGCAGCCGCCTACCTGCGAGCAATTGCTATTCAAGACGATGATATGCCAGTCGCCGAGGTTATACGAGTAGTAGCCCTTTTTTGGCGAGCCGGCGGCTGACCCGAAGTAGCCGAAATACCCGCTCGCTCCAGAGGTCATGTACTCATGGTTCCCGACTGCCGGATGAGTGCGGCTCTTAAACGGGCCCCAGGTAGGAGTATAGCAATCGGTGAACTGAGTGGGGGTGCCCTGGTTGTAAGCTGTATCGCCGATGGCGGCAATGGCTGCCGAAGTAACTTTCTCAATCAAAGCGGCTGTTTCACCGGCGCCGGGACTGCCGCAGCGGGCAATATCCCCGGCAGCCATCAGGACCGGATCGCCGGATGGATTTGGCGCAGGAGAGCCCCCGGCAACCCCGCTCTGGATTGAGGGTAGGAAAATGATCTTCGAGACAGGGGGGTTACCAACCGCCGCCTGGTAGCTTGATGCAGCGTTCGCTCCAGGGAGGGGCAGCAGACCGGCGGCCAGGCTCAAGAGCACAGCCGCGACGACGATTTGATGCAGATTACCTCTAATCAACATGACCCATACCTCCTCAATTTACCTACCGATAAAGTGCAGTTCCACCCTCAAGAGGGCTGAGGACGATGGGTTACGAGGCCCTCTCGAGGGTGAGATAAAAACCACCAGCAGGTTGGATTTTACCCGCTAACATCCACCAACCCGAGAAATCTACCTCTTTCAATCAATGGCAAGCCGTGGCGCCTGCATCCAGGACTTTACCACCGATGGTTAAAAATTGCCAATCGTAGGACGCAGAATGCAGAGTCAATTCGATGACACCCAGGTCGGTGCTGTTCGATCCGGCGAAATAGAACTGCGAGTTCGCTTTTGCCACAGAAACCTGCCCGGTTCCGGTGCGGTAACCGGCGCCGCCGGTGCCCACGACAAACTCGCGCATGCCCTTCGCCAGGTCGAGCTGGCCCGAAGGGTTGATCAGGTTGAAGCGCTCGTAGTCGTGGTCGTGCCCGGCTAAAACGACGTCAGCGCCAGCTGCATACAGAGCATCCCACAGGACGCCGCCCGCAGTTGTATCCCCGTGCACCACACCGTCGCTGAAGCGCGGGGCGTGCCAGTAGGCCAGCGTGCATTTGTTGGTATGCGCGGCCAGGTCACTCTTAAGCCAGTTGAGCTGCTCGGTGGAAACGGCATTCCCGTATTCGGTCAGCACCTCGATGTGCCAGGCGCCCAGGTCGTAGCTGTACCAGCCCTTGCCCGAGGTTCCGGCGATGGAGCCAAAGTAGTTGAAATAGTTAAGGCCGCCCATGTTATCGTGGTTGCCTTCCGATGGGCTCATGCGGCTCTTGAACTGCCCCCAGGTGGGGTCGAAACAGTTGTTGTACTGGTCGACCGTGCCGGATTCGTTGGAGTTATCGCCGAAGGTCGCCACGTGGACCGTGCGCCCTGCGTTATTGGAAATCACCTGACCGATCAGGTTGGCAGTCTTGGCCGCATAGGAGTTGCTGGCGCTGCCTCCACCGCAAATGGCGATATCGCCCGCCCCCACCAGGAGCGGATCGCCGCCGGCTGATGGCTGGGTTGGGATAAGTGTCGGCGCCGGGGTAGTCGTTGGCGCGGCCGTCGGATTGCTGGTGGACGTCGCCGTGGGCAGCGGTGCGCCGCTCCCGCGGCCGTTGTTATGCAGGGCGTCTAAATACTGTCCAAATCCGGAACTGGTGGCCCATTCTTGCGCCGATTCGACGCTCGTGCCCTCTCCCCATTCGTTAAAAGTGGTCACGAGCTGGAACTTCGCTCCAGAAGCAACCATCTGCTGGATATTGCTGTTCCAACGGGTCAGATCTCGCGCCAGGCGTGGAGATGGGTCGCCCTTCTTCCAAAAGCCGGGGCTGATGGTGAAGCTGTAGCTGCCCTGGGCATCGGTGGCTACTGCAGGCGCGTACTGGTGCCATCCATCCGGTTGGCTGGCGCAGGTGGCGTACCCGGGGAAGACCTTCAAAACGATATACGCTCCCACGGTATTGCCCTGCTTCCAGCGATCCGCCATGCCGCAGCCGTCGGCGCCATCGGCGTAAACGAATACCACGAACTTGCCATTGACGCGCAGATAGCTGGGGTCTTTCCCGTAACGGTCGCGGATGTAGGTCAGGTCGTTCTGGATCTGGGATGCAGAGGGGTCGCCCTGACTCTCATTTTCATAGTAAAGCGCCCAGCGGAAGCTCGACCCGGCGGTGGCCGCCAGGATCGTGCCGATGCGACCGTCGGTTTGCGAGCCCTGCCCCCACCAGGAAGCGATCCCCGCCTGGATGTTGGCATACTGCATGGCCGTCACATGGTTTTTAATGACTGCCGTGCTGCCCGAATCATAGTAGCCCAGGGTAGGGTGATAGTTGGTGAAGGGGTCGAAACCCTGCTGGTTCCAGGCTTCGGGGAACCAGGGGTAGTAAAATGCGGCCCGGATGGGGAATGACGGCTGTGGATCCCCGCCGGGAGCCGGCGTGTTCGTCGTCGAGGCGGTGGGTGTGGCCGGTGGGGGAGTGGTGGAGGTTGCCGTGGGGGTCACGCCCGGCGGGGTCGGCGGGGTCGCCGTGAGGGTGGGTGCCGGCGGGGTCGCCGGTTGGGTTGGCTCTGTTGGGGTGGCCGTGGGGTTGCTGCCCCCCAGCGTGATCACCAGCTGTGGGGCATGCCCGTGACGGTCTTCACGCGCGGCCAGGTTGATGCTGGTCTTATCGATCGAGACCATCACCAGCGAATACATCCCATCCTGCTGGATGTCCTTGGTGACATCAACTTCCGTCCATTTGCCACCGTTGAAACGTCCAGAGCGCCCGAGGAGAGCGCCAACAGCCGGCGCATTGGCATAAGTGATTTTCGTCTCACTCCAGCTGTTGTTGGTCTCCAGGTTCAGGTCGTACCCATCATGCGAGCTGCTGTTAGCGTACACCCGCAGTTTGGCCGATTGGACCGGACGGCCGTTGATATCCTTGACATCAAAACGCAGGTAGCTGCGCGTCACCGGGGATGCATCCACCCGGAGAGATGGGTTAGTCCCGAAGTTCGCACCGGCACGCTCCTGGGTAACATACGCGTCGGCAACCGGGGTATAGGTCAAAGAAGCGCTGGCTGCCTCCGCGATCTGGAAAGGGAGCTGGGCGGAAACCAGCACTGCAATAGTCAGCCATGTGATTGTTTTCAATGGTATGCGATTCTTGTTCATTGTCACCTCATCGATGGAAAAATGGGGAAAAGGAGCATAGCTCTACTACAGCTCCTGATCCCCTTGGATTAGCAGTCCGATGGTTTGATCAACTGAACGAACGGCGGTTTAGTGGCAAACAGCGCTGCCGGAGTCGCTGGCCGTCTGCCCGGCGACCGGGATAAACTGCCAGTCATAGCTGCCTGCATGCAGGGTCAGCTTGAGCACGCCATATACATTGGCAATCCGCACCTGGCTGTTAGCCTGGACGGCGCCGAAAGCACGCAGGTTGCCGCCACCGGTGCCCACTACTATCTGGCGGACCCCTTTGGCATTGTCGACAGAGCCGCTGGCGTTCATTGGGGCGAAACGTTCGTAGTCGTGGTCGTGACCGCTCAATACCAGCTCTGCACCGGCGTTGTACAGGTCTTGCCAGAAGGTCTGCATCCCAGTGTTGTTGCCGTGCTCCCCAGAGCTGTAGCGCGGCTCGTGCCAGTATGCCAGGGTGCACGCATTGGGGTGGGCCGCCAGATCGGCTTTCAGCCAGGTCTCCTCAACCGAACCGGCTCCGCAGCCGCCTACGTGCGAGCATTCGCTGTTCAAGACCACCACGTGCCAGGATCCCAGGTCGTAGCTGTAATACCCCTTCCCGGATGGTCCGGCAGCCGCCCCGAAGTAGTTGAAATATCCAGATGCGCCCGAGGTGCCATATTCGTGGTTGCCCACCGCCGGGCTGGTGCGACTCTTGAACTGGCCCCAACTGGGGTTGTAGCAGTCGGTAAATTGGGTGGGCGTGCCGGCGGTATAGGCAGTATCTCCAATCGCCATCACTTTGCCGGAAATCTTATTAATCAGCGCGGCAGTGGCTTCATCACCGGTTGCGTCGCAGCGAGCAATATCTCCCGCTCCCACCAGCACGGCGTCCCCACCGGATGCAGGCTGGGTAGGAACCGGGGTTGGGGCCGGCTGGGTTGGGGTTGGAGCCGGTTTTGTGGGGGTCGGGGCAATTTGGGTCTGTGTAGGGGTTGGGGCAACCCGGGTCGGAGTCGAGGTGGCTTTCGGTTGGGTCGGCGCGAAAGTGGAGGTAGGCTGAACCGGAGTTGAGGTAGCTGCCGGTCGGGTCGGGGCAGCGGTGCCGGTCGGCGCAGGAGGGGTGGTCGGTTTTGTGGTTGCCGTCGGAGCGGTCGTGGGGCTGCTACTGGAAACCACGATCACCAGCTGTGGAGTGTGCCCACCGCTTTCACGCGCCGCCAGGTTGGTGTCTGTCTCGCTAGAGGTGGTCAGCACCAGGCTGACTTTACCCTCCCCTTTTACGTAAGAGCTCACGTCGGCCTCTACCCATCCGCCCCCCGCAAATGGTTTGGACCGGCCGATGATATTTCCTTGAGCCGGGGAATTCTTAAAAGTAATTTTGGTCTCTTGCCAGGTATTATTCGCCTCGCTGCGCACCGTATAGCCCTTATCCGATTTAGAGTTGGCATAGATGCGCAGTTTTGCCGATTGGACGCTGCTCGCATTCAATCCCTTGACGTTGAATTGCAGGTAGCTGCGCGTCACCGGGGATTCGTCCACTCTAAGAGATAGATTGGTCCCAAAGTTCGTATCGGGGTGGGTCTTGATGACGTATGCGTCTGCCGTGGGGGTAAAAGTCAGCGTTTGAGTCGATGCGCGTACGGTAAGAGGGGGTAATATTACGCTGACTAAAGCAACAATTAAACTAAATGCCAGAATTTTAATCGAAGCGCGGGAGTGGATCATCAGTTCCTCCAACAATAATTGTGATGTCAGCCAGGTCATCCGCCCCCCTTATGCTCCCCCCAGCGAAGGCTACGGTGCACAAATCGCAATGCAAGATCAGCCTACCCAGCCTGGGTGTGCAAGCTTGTTGAACATTGACCCCCTCAGGCGGTGTTCGCGCAGTTCGTTCTACTTGCCGATCAACTTACTCAAAGAAAAATTAAATCAACTAACTCTAGTATCACCTCTCGCCAACTAGTTTATGACTGCATTCTACGAGATACTTTTATCCCTTGCATACTGACATTAAGAGGGTAAACGGGTGTAATTTGTCACGTTTTTCGAAACGGCCATCCCACCCCAGCATTCCCCGATTTGTTACCCCCCAGGCGAATGCTGTGCTACAATGTCATCAAGGACTCAATCTGCACCGTTAGAGGTCAGGTTGTTAAGATGAAGTACCCGGTGCCGCGGTTTTCCTTCCCATTCGTAATCTATTTCCAGCAGAGGATCTGATAATTGCGAGGGAGGAAGATGAATATTCAGCCAGATATCCGTCCATCTCCAATCGCAGGGCAGTGGTACAGCGAAGACCCTGCCGATTTGAGCGATCAAATCGACCACTTCCTGGGCAATGCGCAGCTTCCTGATTTGGGGGGTGAAATTATTGCGGTCATCGCGCCCCACGCAGGGCATCTCTATTCCGGACCTGTTGCCGGATACGCCTTCCGGGGAGTGATGGGCCAGCATTTTGACCTGGTGGCTGTGGTGGCGCCCATGCACCGCTATCACCCTCAACCCCTGCTCACCTCAGGGCACAGCGGGTACAGCACACCCTTGGGTGTGCTGCCCATCGCCCAGGAAGAGGTGGAGGCGCTGGACATCGCTTTGCAGTCCGAGCTGGGCGTAGGTTTAACCGCCGTGAGGCGCGATGCCGAACACTCCCTAGAGATCGAGCTGCCGTTCCTGCAGCGCGCCCTCAGTGGAAAATTCCTCCTGCTTCCGGTCATGGTCCGCGAACAGGCTGCCAGCATGATGCAGGGTTTGGGGTCTGCCCTGGCTAAAACCCTGCGTGGTCGGAAAGCGCTCCTGGTTGCCAGCACCGACCTTTCCCATTTTTACCCGCAGCGGCTGGCGGAAATCCTCGACACCCGGACCCTGGAATGCATCGAGTCCTTCTCTCCCGAAGACCTTTACCAGCTCGTGGAGGATGGCGAAGGGGCCGCTTGCGGGCTAGGACCTGTGGCGGCAGTCCTGTGGGCGGCAAAGGAGCTGGGCGGCCAAACCGTACGCGTGCTCCACCATGCCACCTCCGGCGATGTAACCGGGGATTATTCTTCCGTCGTCGGATATGGGGCGGCTGTGGTGTTAAAACCTAAATGATTGTTTGGAATATCATCCTGATCCTGGTTCTAATTGGATTAAATGCCTTTTTCGTGTCGGTCGAATTCTCCGTCGTGGCTTCACGCCGCTCGCGCCTCGATTCTCTCGGGGAATCGGAGACGCGCTCACTCTCGATCGTGCGCGGCTGGCTCGAAAACCCCGCTAAACGCAACCGCTTGATCGCTGCCGTTCAATTGGGGATCACGATGATCGGCCTTATGCTCGGCGCTATCGGTGAAAATACGGTTGCCCAGATCCTGGAACCCGTATTTCGCGCATTACAAATACCGCTCGCCAGCAAATTTGTATATACCCTGCTCTCATTCCTGCCGTTGCTGATTTCTCTCGCATTGGTTACCGGCATGACCGTCATTTTCGGCGAACAGGTGCCAAAGGTGGCGACGCTGCACAACCCGGAGCGCTTTGCCCTCTTTGCAGCACCGATCATGCAGGTATTTAACGCGATCTTTAAATGGTTTATCGACATCCTCGATTGGACAACGCGGCAGGTCCTTTCGATGGTCGGTTTACAGGCGGCCAACCAGGTTTCTTCGGTATATTCGGTCAGCGAGATCAAACAGTTCGTGTCCGGTCCCGAGATGGAAGGCGTTCTCGAACAGCCCGAGCGCGATATGCTCTCGGCGGTCGTCGATTTCGGTTCGCTCGTAGTACGCCAGGTCAGCCTTCCGCGTACTGAGATCCAGGCGGTCGAAGCAGATACCCCGTTGAACGAGCTGGTCAAAATAGCGACCCAGTCTAACGTCACTAAGTTCCCGGTCTTCGAGGATAACCTGGACCAGATTTTAGGGATCCTCCATGTGCGCGACATCCTGGCGGCCATGCAGGACCCAGGGCGTAAGAACAAGACGGCTCGCTCGCTGGCTCGGGAAGCCCTCTTTGTCCCTGAAACCATCTCGGTGAACGACCTGCTCAACGAGTTCCGCCTCCGGCGCCAGCACATTGCCATCGTCCTGGACGAATATGGCGGCACAGCCGGCCTGGTGACCCTGGAAGACTTGATCGAAGAAATCGTCGGGGAGTTCCGCGGCCCGTTCGAATCGGGCCCACCTTCTATTCAAACCTTTCCGGATGGCTCGGCGATGATCAACGGGCTGACCCCGATCGAAGATATCAATCAGTATTTTGGGCTGCACCTCTACGACCCAAACTACGATACGATTGCCGGGTACGTCCTGGGCAAATTGGGGCGCATTCCCGCGCTTGGCGATATGGTCGAGAGCCCAGAAGATGGCGTCGCGCTAAAAGTCGAGGCCATGGATGGGTTGCGCGTATCTCAGCTCAGACTTCACCACCTGAAAGCGTGAGCTTTCTTTACCGATGCTCATGTACCGGCCACTTCCCTGCATCGTCACATTCATCGGCATAGTTTTTGCCCTGGCGGCATGTAAACCTACCAACCCGACCGCCCAGAACGCTACACAGATACCCATCACCCAGGCGCCCTCCAGCACGCCTTCTCCCAGCCCGTCGCCTACCTTGCCCCGCGGGATATTGTCGACACCGGTCCTGGGACGCCTGGTAGAACCTCTCCTCGGCGCTCTCTACACCCGCACGCCCACTGCCACGTTCACCATTACCCCCACGCCGACCCTCACGCCTTCGCTCACACCAACCCCCTCGCGCACGCCCCTGCCGACTTTCACGCCCACCCCCACGCAGACATTCACGCCCACCCCAACCCCGCTGCCGACCCTGACCCCGACGGTGACAGAAACCCCCGCCCCCTACCGTCCGGCGGTGCTATTCCCTCTGCGCGATAAAAATGGCGCTCTGGTCGATTGGAGCTATGCGCGCGTCACCAGCCTGTATCTGGACTCACGCTCTAAGCCGGTCAGTCTCTCCGCGGCGTTGTCCTTCCAGCTTCTGGACCGCGGCATCCACCGCCAGACCATCCAGGTGGTAGGGCAAGACCTGACAGTTTATTATCTGAATGCCCAGAAGGAGTTCAACGGTCAAATGCGCCCCGCCAGGGTGATCCTGGGCGGGGAATGGGGGCGCGATATCCCCCTGGAGAACATCACCTCCAGCGGCAGCTTTTTTGTCGACGTCCTGGTTTTATCGCCCGGCGCAGCTTTCGATCCCTTTATCATCCACCGCGATTCGATCCAACCTTTCGAAAAGCTCCCTGCCTCCTTCCAGGGAACCTTCTTCAGCGATTTCCAGACGAAGCTGGCTTCTCTTCCGGATCAACTGATCGCCGTCGCCGATGGACCTATCCTGTTCAACGACGCCGCCAAGGAAGATGTAGAATATTATCTGCAGAATGTGCCTTACCTGGCAGCCCGCACGAACTACCTGGTAAGCGCTGAAAAACGCCAGGAAGTGGTCGAGATCACTGGATCCAGCCCAGCAGCCCAGAACCTGGCCGATTTTCTGCTCAAGGAGTCCCCCCTT
>JAMCRR010000149.1:3391-25787 GCA_023381565.1 Chloroflexota bacterium | reverse complement strand
AACGCCGGATATCTTGATTGCGATTTTCTTCCATTTGCTTTTTCCCCTTTTCTCCATCTAAATTATCTATTAAAGATTGGTGACGTAAGTATCGATGATCACTACGATCACACCCCACACCCCCCCTAAGAGCGCTCCCCCTAATACATCACGGGGATAATGGGCGCCAACGTATACGCGCGTGAACCCCACCAGGATAGCGACAGCATACAATAAGGCGCTTACCCAAACATTGAGCTGGAAGTGGTGCACGATCATGGTCATCAAGAAAAAAGTCTGGGCGGTATGCCCGCTGGGAAAAGACAACCCCAGGGCGCGCCAGCCGACCACCCTGACTTTTTCGAGAAATGTAAAGGGACGGTCGCGATCGGTCAGGGTTTTCACCAGTTCGACGATCAGCCACAGCGAGAGTAGGCCCAGGATGAGCAAGATGGCGAGGTGCCTGAAACCGTTTAGAGCAAAGAACGCCGCTGCCAGAAAAGCAAAGCCAAAACTGCCAATTTGCGTGATCCCCCACATCGCCCCATCCAGCCAACGAGCATGATAACCGCGCAGGTTTACGAATGTAAAGATCCAGGCATCCAGCTTTTGCCCTGCAGACCAGAGCAGTGAAAGCGTAAGCAAGGTAAAGCCTAACAGCGCCAGGATCACCGTTTTCTGCTGCAGGATGCTGGTGATCAACGCCAGGCGGGAACCAGGGGGCAGCCATTGGAGGAACACGGCCAGCGCCCCGGCAAGGCTGATCATGTAAATCATGCGCCGGACACTGAGAGAAACGTGTACGTCGGGTCCTCCAGGCGGGAGGTCGGTTTCGCCTCCGTTGTGGAGTCGCGATCCGTTACGGTCGCTCAATGGAGGCATCCTCTGCAGGTGGGTTTGTTTCCATCGGCAGCCTGGGCTGCTCAGATCGGCCGGCGATCACTGACAGGCTCTGGGAGTGGATGGTTACCCTCACAGATCCTTCCCCCATCCCATTCCCATCGGCTAAAACCGCCATCGGGGGTGTGGATTCCACTACCGCCTCCTTTGCCCGGAAGTGGCGAATGCGCGGCTCTTCGGGCAATCCCCCGCCGATCTGGACGGCATAGGTGATCAGGTCGAGTTTGGTCAGGTTCGAGTAAACGAAAACATCTAACCAGCCGTCCACTAAAGAGATGTCGGGCGAGACGTTGAAATTCGCGCCAAAATAGGGGGTATTTGCCAGCAGGACAATATGCGCCTGTGCCGTGAATTGTATATCGCCCGGGTTGAGAGTCAGGCGCATCTCTCCTATGGGAGTGGTGACCAAAGCAGCCAGCAAGTCGCCGATGTGCGCCAGGTTTCCGTGCTGGATTTCGTCGGCAGCAGGGTAGAGCGCCGAAACCAGCCCGACGGTAGCGACCTCCAGGAACCAGCGCGTGTTTTGGCCGCAATATGCCCTGCCAACGTCGATTTTGATTCGCCGGCCGCGCCTCAGCAAGGCAACCGCCGCGCGGATATTCCCAACCGGGATGTTCAGGCTAAGCGCCACGTTATTTCGGGTGCCAATTGGGATAATCCCCAGCGTCGCCGGAGTGCCAACCAGGGCATTGATTGTCGCGTCCACGGTTCCATCGCCCCCACAGACAACGATCAGGCGAATTCCGCGCCCGATGGCATCTTCGATCACCTCGCTCAACTGGCTTTTGGGATCGACCATATAGATTTCAGGGAGAATACGCCAGGCCTGTAAATGGCTCAACAATTCCACAAGCTCGAGCGGAGCCTGGTCTGGCCTGCCAGAAGCCGGATTGAAGATCACTTTTGCGCGCAGCGGCTGCCATCCTGCAGTGATCGGCGGGTAAATTTGCCCTGCTTTCATTCCAATCCCTTTGCACCTGCATGCAGGATCACATGGGCGAGATATCCTGCGATCCTGCATTGTGATTCTATCACCAGGTTCTTTCCTGAATGATTTTGGTATAATTTTAGGGCTTTTTCACATTCTATGAAAACATTTAAACAACCTTCATTCCCCATGCCCGAGCCATTACGAGGCTCCGATATCCCATCCTTTGCCAACTACAGCATCGTGGTGCGCCTGCCAGAGATTGCCAGACGAGCGCTGGCGGATAATCGCTTCTCACCGGAGGTTGTCGCCAGGCTTGAGACCTTGATCGGCGACATCCCTGATCAACCCATCCGTCCGGTGGAAATCCCCTTGTGCCCGAACGCTCGCGATTGGGAGCGATTCATCGGTGAGGTTCAGGGGAAAGATTGGCTGCAAATTCCCTGGTTCTTCGCCGAGGAATATTTCTACATCCGCATCCTGGAAGCCACCCGCTATTTTCATTCAGGTCCAGGTCAGGGAGTGGACCCATTTACCCATCAAAAAACTCTGGGACTGGAAAATTCCCTGGAATCGGCCCGATCTCTTTTCCTGGAAACAAAGCGTTATCTGGCGAACCCACAGCAAAAAATAGAGAAACTGATTATCCTGTTGGGGCTCGACCTGGCAGGAAACCAGAATGATCTGAGTCTCTGGCCTGTGGGGCGAAACCAGCTTCCCGATGGCGCGCCAAATGGACTGAGCGCTGAGCGTTTGCTGGCCGATCACTCGAGGCGCCTTTCAGAATGGATCTTCCGCCAGCCCCTGCCCCTCTCACAGATCGATCTGGTTCTGGATAACGCCGGTAGCGAGCTTGTGTTCGATCTCTGCCTGGCAGATTATCTGATGCAAGCCGGCATTGCCCAAAAAATACGCCTCCATCTAAAGCCCCATCCCGTTTTCGTTTCCGACGCCATGCCGGCAGACGTTCACCAAACCCTGGCCTTTCTGAGCAAAGATGCTGACCCGGCGTCTTCCGCTGCGGCGCAGCGCCTGCAGCAGGCTCTGGTAAGCGGGCAGCTGGAGCTTACCAGTCATTTCTTCTGGACTTCTCCCCTGGCCATGTGGCAAATGCCGCTCGATCTGTACCAGGCGCTGGGCGAGGCTTCGTTAATCCTCTTTAAAGGGGATGCGAACTACCGTCGGCTGTTGGGCGACCGGCACTGGCCGTTCACCACCCCCTGGGAACAGATAGTCGCCTACATGCCCTCACCGGTGGCTGCTTTGCGCGCCAGCAAATCAGAGGTGGCTGCCGGTCTCCAACCTGGGCAGATAGAGCGGGTGGCAACAGTTGACCCCAATTGGCTGACCGATGGGCAGTGGGCATTCATCCAATTTAATCAATAACCGCCAGGGAGTCTGTTACTGCCTCCGGCGTAACCAGAAGCACGTAGGCCTCGATGTCCTTCAAATGTGCTTCCATCGCAGCGGCGCTGATACCGGGAACTCCGTACACCGCAAACATCACCCGGCTGGTTTCGGGCGCCAAACGCGTCCTGCGGTCAGGACCATAAAGCACGCTTGAGATCACCCCATCGGCGTCGGTCATGATCATATCCCCGGGTTTCAGCTTTTGTTCTTGCCCATTCAGCTGCACGAAAGTCTCGCCACCTGTGGCAATGTCCAGCGTGACCGGAAAGCGGACGGATGCGGCGTCGTGACCCGCCGTCAGGAGCTGGTTTTTTAGCTCGGCCATAAACATGGCCTGCACCAGTCCATCGGCGCGTGTAATCGATTTGTTTTTCAAGACCACAGATTCGAGCTGTAGCAGGACGTGATACGTCTTTGCATAACGCTCGTAATACCGGCTGTACGCCTGGATGGCAGGCAGGGATTTCAGCTCCGCCCGGCTGAGGGAACCGTACTCCAGGCGTAAGCTTTGTTCTAATCCGTCTTTCTCACGATCCAGCTCGAGATGTGCCTGCAGGTTCGACACCTTGCTCATGATCAGTGTACCCGCCACCACTGCGGGATAGGATTGGTGGAATGCATCGCTGGTTGCCAGCATAAAGCCCTCCTTGAGAATCATGTGATTGGTGATATCGATTACGGGTGACGATAGCCTCAGGTTGCCTGCGGCTCTGCCACAACCTCGAGGGCAATCTTCCCCAGGCGCTGCTCCAGAGCCACGAGGTCGACACGAGTTTCTGGCGTGAATTCTACCAGAACGGGCAACGGATCGATCTCAGGCAGCACCTCCCCGGTAATCTTCTCGTACCCTTCCTTGTAATAACGCCGGGGAAACCGGTTATACAGGCTGCGCAATAGGGCTGCGGCAATGTCCCCATCATTATTCCGGTGCGAATCCAGCCGGTAGATCTCAGCGTGTAGAACTGCCTGCTCGCTGTCTTGCATCCAGGTATCGAGCATGCCGATCAGCGCATCAATGGCGCCGCGCCTTCACTTCGCCGGAGGCATGGCGCAACTTGACCGCCATCACCCGGGCAGCAACTATCCTCTCTTTTTGTCCAGTTTTTTCTACCAGATCCGGCGCTTTTTAAGGTAAAAGCTCTTTCGTGCCTGCCATAGTCATCTCATCCAGTCCCAAATCCTCAATCATTTATATTGACTATAAATATCAATTACGTAGACAGTATAACCCCCGTATAGTCACAAAACCGTTTCAAATACCGTTTCAATTTTTCGCCTTCTAAATAACATTTCTGGAATTTCTCCAGTATTATTGACATAGAACATTTATTGAAGTATAAGAAATTCCAATGGGTCCAAGCCGTCAGCGACACAGGCGGGTTGAAGAGACTTTTTCGTTGGTCTTTCCGGCTGGAAATAAGAATAAACTGAAAACTCCTTGACAGAAGGAGCTTAGCATGCCTGATAAGCCGGCGGGTGAAAACCTCTTAATCAATCCCCGAGATGGGGCGCAAACCAGAAACATTCCCCATATTACCATGATGACCCTGGGATTTCTCTAATTGGTCGCAACCGTTGTGGTTGTAGCCATCAGCATTTGAATTTATAAAAAAAATTCGACGGCCTCTTCCAGATCGGGTTGAGCTCGAGTTCAGCGCAGAGATATTTACGCTACCGGGGGAGCGACCGTCCAAGATTTATTAGCGGGTTGATATGGGGTGTTTCTCGCTCCAGGATAAGGACGGAATGGCATCTGGAACTGGCAGCTCACGCAGGGGAAAAATCGTTTTCCTTTCTCTGATCACGCTCCTG
This sequence comes from Chloroflexota bacterium, assembly GCA_023381565.1. Taxonomy (GTDB): domain Bacteria; phylum Chloroflexota; class Anaerolineae; order Anaerolineales; family Anaerolineaceae; genus JAMCRR01. The sequence continues at coordinate 20,758 of JAMCRR010000149.1, read as the reverse complement.
ATCATGAGCGTTGGGTCCTGCCTGACCGGCTGGTTTTTGGCAGAGCAGCGGTTTTTCGACCAGCTGGCTGCTCAAGTCAGCAAGGATTCCCCCTCCTCCGGTTTCCCGGCGCAGCCTGATCCAACACAGGCGACCGGCCCGGCGCCAACCGATACTCCCAGCCCAGGCTTCACTTCATCTCCTGTCCCGCCTGCAACCCCCACACCGTCTCCAACAACCAACCCCTGGGTAGAAAGCCACCTCGCCTCGATGACCCTGGACCAGAAAGTCGGCCAGATGATCATGATGGGAGTAACTGGAACGCAGATAACCCAGGACACCTGCGCTCTCCTCCGGGAAGTGCAGCCAGGGGCGGTGATCTACACCGGGGAAAACACGATCGATCCAGACCAGGTGCGCCGGCTCTCTCAAGACCTGCAAGATTGCATGCGGGAAGTTTCTGATATCCCTTTGATTGTCGCCGTGGACCACGAGGGCCAGTACGTCACCCGCTTTCAGAGCGGGGTGACGATTTTCCCGGCTGCCCAAGCGCTTGGCGCGGTGGGCGATGCCAACCTGGCTTACCGGGTAGCCAAAGCGAGCGGGCAAGAGCTGGGTTATGCAGGGATCAATATGGTTTTAGGTCCGGATGCGGACGTGCTCACCAACCTGGATAATGGGGTGATCGCCGAACGTTCGTTTGGAGGCGATCCCCAGGCAGTTGCGCGCATGGTGGGGGCTTCTGTGCAAGGCTATCTGGATGCCGGTCTTTTGTCTGCGCTTAAGCATTTCCCCGGCCATGGCGGGGTGTCGGAAGACTCGCATCTCCAGCTTCCCGTGGACCCCGCCAACCGGCAATCCCTGGAAGAGACCTATTTGCCGCCCTTCAGGCAGGGCATCGGCGCCGGAGCACAGGCAGTCATGTTCAGCCACGTCGCCTTTCCTGCGCTGGACCCTGAGGCCAGACCATCTTCCCTTTCCGCTCCGGTAGTTGACCTGCTACGCCAGGATCTGCATTTCGATGGCATCGCATTGACAGATGCGATTGAGATGGGGGCGATTACCGGCTCGGGCTTGTCGGTCCCCGAAGCCTCCTTACAGGCTGCGCAGGCCGGCATCGACATGATCATGGTGACCAGCCCAGGTCAGGCTGTACCCATCCACAACCGGCTCCTGCAGGCCACTAATCAGGGCGAGCTTTCTCTCACGCGGATTAACCAGGCAGTCGGGCATGTCTTGAAAGCCAAGGCCTCCGGCTCCCTGAGCTTCCAACCAGGAAACCAGACTCCGCCAGATTGGCAGGCAGATCGCCAGCTGGCTTATGAGGCTGGTTACCGGTCTGTAGCCGTATTAAAGAATGAGCAGAGCGTGATCCCGCTGCCAAATTCGATCCACAGCATCCTGATCATCGCTCCGGAAGATGATTGGGGAATGGATCAAATCCTCTCCCAAACGCTGGAACAGGCCGGTTTTGCGCCGCAGATGATCCATTTCTCAGCGCCATCGAATGGTTCAGTACAGGGCGGCGCCCTGCAGCAACAGGCGCTCGATCAGGCGCAGCAGGTCGACCTGACCATCTTCTTATCCTGGGATGCCCATCTGAATCGCCTTCAAAATGGAGATGAGTGGCAAACTCAACTCATCCAAAATCTGCTCGGCGCCGGCACGCCGCTCATCTGGGGCAGCCTTAAATCTCCCACAGATCTGCTCGAAGCGCCGCAAGCATCCTCCTTTATTGCTACCTTTGGGACCACACCCGGCCAGCTGCAAGCCCTGGCGGACATTCTGGTTGGGAAGCTGGTCTCATCCGCGAAAAACCCCTTCCCAGCCCTGCCTTAGCCACCATACGCTTCTTCTGAATTGTGGTATATTATTTAGAGAATGTGTATCTTATTGGTGACTAATGGCTCCGCTGTTCCCTGCCAAGCCATATTGATAAAAAAATGATATGTACTGGCTTCATTCCCTTCTTTACACCAGAGCTGTTCTGACTGACAGCCTGGTTGCCAGAGTAGATCGACTCACCTCCACCGAAATCATCATCATTATCCTCATTGCTCTCCTGGCGCTGGCAGCCGGCTGGATCGGCGGCAGATGGTACGTCCTGCGCCGGGTTCGTCTGCTGCTCAAAACCGGAAGAGCGGCGGTAGGCAGCAACCGGGCGTCGAAGCCGAGAGCAGTTTTGGTCAATGGAGAATTGGGCGAGCTCACCCGCTTGTTCAACCAGATGGATGAGCGGCTGAATGCTAACGAGATTGAACGCCGCCGGGTCGAAAACGAAATCAAGCAGCGCGATAGCTATCTGGCCGCATTGAAGGTCGTCACTGCAGCAGCCAGCACCTCTTTGGAGCTTCCGGCTATTTTCGATAGTTTGAAAAAGCATCTCGGCGAACAGATGGATATCCCCGGAGGCGCCATCTATTTCCACAACGACGCCGCGGGCTCTCTCTCACTGGAATTCTCGTGGGGGCTTCCCGATCGATATCTCGGCAAATTAACCGAGATTTCTGCTGCGGTCTATCCATACCAGGAGGTCGTTACGAAAAAAGAGCCGGTCCTGATCAATGATCTGGCTCAGGCGGCAACATATTATCGGCTCGGTGTAGAAACAGACCGGCCTCAGTGGCTCAGCTACCTGTGTGTGCCGCTGATCTCCAAAGGGGATGTCCAGGGAGTGATCGACCTCTTCAGCCAGACTCCCTACGGTTTTTCGCAAGGCCAGGTTGCCTTGGGAACCACCATTGGTCAGCAAGTAGGGGTGGTCATCCAGAACGCGCGCCTGTTCGAACAAATCCGCTCCGGGCGCGAGCGGCTGCGCGTGCTCTCGCAGGAAGTGCTGGAAGCTCAGGAAGCCGAACGCCGCCACATTTCTCGCGAGCTTCACGACGAAATTGGCCAGGCGCTCACCGCTATGAAAGTCAACCTGCAGGCAGTCAGCCGTTTTGCGCAAGAACCGGTCGTCGAAAGCTCCATCCTCGAGAACATCAACCTCATCGACCGCACTTTGCAGCAGGTGCGGAATTTATCTCTGGATTTGAGACCCTCGCTGCTGGATGACCTGGGCGTGGTGGCAGCCACGCGCTGGTACCTGGACCGGCAAGCGCAGCGCGCCCGGTTTACGGCCCATTTCCTGGCAGACCCTCCCGAACTGCGCCTCTCCCCCACCTTAGAAACCACCTGCTTCCGCGTGGTCCAGGAAGCGATTACCAACGTCGTCCGGCATGCTCAGGCGAAAGACGTGTGGGTTGAGCTGAAGCAGCGCGATGCGTACCTGGAGATCAATATCCGGGATGACGGCATCGGTTTTGACGTGATGGCTGCTCGCGAACGCGGCGAAAACGATACCAGCCTGGGGTTAATCGGTATGGAAGAACGCGTTCAGCTTGTGGGCGGCAACCTACAGATAAAATCGAACCCGAATCCGGGGTATGGCACCGAGATCCGCGCGGTATTCCCGATCCCCTCGGTTACCCCGTATCTGGAACGCCGCAGCAAGAGGAGAAAACCCGCATGAGCACTCTGCGTGTCCTGCTTGCGGACGATCATACCCTGGTGCGAGCCGGCATCCGTTCTCTTCTTGAGAGCCTCCCCGGCATCCAGGTGGTTGCCGAAGCCAGCAACGGGCGCGAAGCCCTGCAACTGATCGAAATCCACCATCCAGATGTGGTTTTGATGGATATCGCCATGTCTGAGCTCAACGGCCTGGAGGCTACCGAGCGGGTAGTAAGGGATTTTCCCGATGTGCGGGTGATCATCCTTTCCATGCACGCCAACGAGGAATACGTGTGGCAGGCGTTGCGTGCCGGTGCAGCGGGGTATTTATTAAAAGACGCAGGTACCGTCGAACTGGAGCTGGCATTGAAATCGGTCTCACGCGGCGAGACCTACCTCAGCCCGCCTATCTCAAAGCACGTCATCTCCGATTATCTGCAGCGGGTTGGCGCCGAGGAGGAGCCCGGCTCACCGGGCGGACGAGACCTGGAACGGCTCACCCTTCGTCAGCGAGAAATTTTGCAGCTCATCGCCGAAGGCTCTACTACGCAAGAAATCGCCCAAAAGCTGGGCATCAGCATCAAAACGGTCGAGACGCACCGCATGCAGCTGATGGAGCGGCTTGGCATTCACGACATTGCCGGTCTGGTGCGTTTCGCCATCCGCGTGGGTTTAATTCGACCCGACGAATAAGGTAATTTTCAGGTCTTTTCCTGAGACAATCTCAGGTTTTCCCCGATTGTCTGACATTATTTATCTGAATACAATGTAATCAAGATGAAATCACCTGGCTTCGTTCACTATGGAGACGTCATGTCCTTGATCCGTGTTCTGCTGGTTGATGACAACCATGAGTTTCTTGAAGCGACTGCCCGTTTCCTATCTACGGACCCATCTATCGAAATCGTCGGACATGCTCTCTCAGGAAAAGATGTCCTAACCCAGGTCCCCTCCTTGAAGCCAGACCTGGTACTCATGGATCTGGCGATGCCAGATATGAATGGGTTAGAAGCAACCCGCCAGGTGAAGACCTACCCACAGGCGCCACGCGTCATCATCCTGACATTCCACGATAACGACGAGTACCGCTCTGCCGCCAGCGCCGTTCAGGTAGATGGCTTCATCGCTAAGTCAGATTTGGGCGTTGAACTATTGCCCATGATTCATTCCCTTTTTATGGAGGGAGCACGGCAATAAAACTGCCGCTGCTTACCTCAGAGCACTCGAGATGATAGACCTGGGTCCCAACGAACCCAGCGATCTGCAGGAGGTCCCCAATGAGTAGCCCTAATACAATTCTAACCAAGGTCGAAAAGCTTCAAGACCAGAGCAGTTTCCGCGATCAGCACTGGGAAGGAACATTCGAAGATTACCTCGAGATGGTCCGCCAGGATCCCAAAATCGCCCGTACGGCATACCAGCGGCTCTACGACATGATCGTATCTTACGGGTTTGAAGAATATACCCATTATCGCGAGTCGCTCATCCATTACAAATTCTTCGACGATCCCTTCGAAAATGGCAAGGATGCCGTCTTCGGGCTGGATAAGCCACTGATGGAGCTAACCCGAATATTCGAGTCAGCTGCGCGCCGCTACGGCACTGAGCGCCGGGTTCTGCTGCTGCACGGGCCGGTGGGTACCGCGAAAAGCACCATCGTCCGTTTATTAAAGAAAGGCTTGGAGGCTTACTCGCGCAACGAGCAGGGCCGCCTGTATACCTTCTACTGGCAGCCAGACAGCGGCGAGCGCATGGAATGCCCCATGCACGAAGAACCCCTCCACCTGATTCCGCCCGAGTTCCGCGAAGCGATCTTAAGCGAGCTGGCCGGTGATGGAAATCCCGCGGACACCCTGGAGATCGATAACGACCTGTGCCCGGCTTGCCGGTTCATGTTTAACGACCTTCTCGAGAAAGCAGGCGGAAACTGGCTCGAGGTGATTCGCCAGGTGCGCGTGAAGCGGCTGCTGCTTTCGGAAAAAGACCGCATAGGCATCGGAACTTTCCAACCGAAAGATGAAAAGAACCAGGATTCGACTGAGCTGACCGGAGATATCAACTACCGCAAGATCGCCGAGTACGGCTCCGACTCAGACCCTCGGGCATTCAATTTCGACGGCGAGCTGAACATCGCCAACCGCGGGCTGGTCGAGTTCATCGAAATCCTGAAGCTGGACGTCGCCTTCCTGTACGACCTGCTCACCGCGTCGCAGGAGCACAAGATCAAACCCAAAAAATTTGCTCACACCGATATCGACGAGGTGATCATCGGGCACACCAACGAGGCTGAGTACCGCCGCCTGCTGAACAACGAATATATGGAAGCTTTGCGCGACCGCACGATCAAAATCGACATTCCTTATGTCACCCGTTTCAGCGACGAGGTGCGCATCTATCAGCGGGATTTCAACGAGCGCCGCGTGATCGGCAAACACATTGCCCCACATACGCTGGAGATGGCCGCCCTGTGGGCAGTGCTGACCCGGCTCGAGGAACCCAAGCGCGCCAGCCTGACGTTGCTTCAAAAGCTGAAGCTGTACGACGGGCGCTCGCTCCCCGGTTTTACCGAGGACAGCGTGATCGAGCTTCAGGCAGAGGTGAAACAGGAAGGGATGCTGGGAATTTCACCCCGTTACATCCAGGATAAGCTCTCCAACGTTTTGGTCAGCAACCAGGAAGTAACCTGTGTGAACCCATTCATGCTCATGCGCGAGCTCGAGATGGGCTTGCGCCACCACTCGCTGATCACCAGCGAGGAGCAGCGCAAAGAATACCGCGAGCTGCTGGCAATCGTGCGCGGTGAATACGATGAGATCATCAAGAACGAAGTCCAGCGGGCGATCACTGCCGACGAAGCGGCCATCAAGCGCCTTTCTGCGAATTACATCGACAACATCAAGGCCTACACGCAGAAGCACAAGGTGCGCAACCCGTACACCGGCCAGGACGAGGCCCCGAACGAACGCTTGATGCGTTCCATCGAGGAAAAAATTGAAATCCCCGAAAGCCGTAAAGATGACTTCCGTCGTGAGATCATGAACTACATCGGCGCGCTGGCGATCGACGGCAAGACCTTCGCCTGGGATTCGAACGAACGCCTGCGCCGTGCTCTCGAGATGAAGCTCTTCGAGGACCAGAAAGATACGATCAAGCTCACCAGCCTGGTCTCTAACGTGGTCGACAAAGAGACGCAAGAGAAGATCGAGGTGGTCAAGAGCCGCTTGATCAAGAATATGGGTTATTGCAACGTGTGCGCCAGCGATGCATTGAACTACGTAGCCAGCATCTTCGCCCGCGGCGACACGAATGCACAAAGTGGATAAATAACAATCCTTTGCCTGGCGACCCTAGGTTGAGGTGGATGGTGAAAACATGATACTGCTCATCGAACAGGATTCAAATCGTTACAAACAGATTGTCCGTGGAAAAGTCAGGCAAAACCTGCGCAAATATATCTCTAACAGCCAGCTGATCGGCCGGCAAGGCAAGGACCTGGTCAGCATCCCAATCCCTGAAATCGAGTTGCCGCGCTTCCGCTTCGGCGAGAATAACAGCGGGGTCGGGCAGGGCGAGGGCGAGATCGGCAACCCGATCGGCCGCGGCCAGCCTGTCAACGGCAGTGGTCAGGCCGGCGACCAGCCCGGCGAGCACCTGTTAGAGGTCGAACTGACCATGGAAGAGCTTGCCGAAATGCTCGGCGAAGAGCTGGCTTTGCCGCGCATCGAGCCCAAGGGAAAACACAATGTTGAATCCGATATCACCCGCTTCACCGGGATCCGCAAGGTTGGCCCGGAAGGCTTGCGCCACTTCAAGCGCACTTATCGCGAGGCGCTAAAGCGGCAGATGGCTTCCGGCGCATACGATCCGGTCCAACCGTCTATCATCCCCATCCGGGATGATAAGCGCTACCGCTCCTGGAAAATCTACCCACGGCCGGTAAGCAATGCCGTCATCCTGTACATGATGGACGTCTCAGGCAGCATGACCGATTACAAGAAGAAATTGGTGCGCCTGACAACCTTCTGGATCGATACCTGGCTGCGGGCGAACTACAAGCAACTAACCATCCGCTACATCGTCCACGACGCAGCCGCCCAGGAGGTGGATGCAGACACCTTCTATCACCTGCAAGAAGACGGCGGCACGCGCATTTCGTCTGCCTATACCTTAGCGCAGCAAATCATCCAGCGGGATTACAACCCCAGCGATTGGAACCTGTATACCTTCCACTTTTCCGATGGTGAAAACTCCGGGAACGAAGACGACCAGCGCTGCCTGAAAATGCTCCAGGAGCAGATTCTTCCCGAAGTGAACCTGTTCTGCTATGGGCAGGTGCGCAGCCAGGCAGATTATTTGTTCAGAAACGTATTGGTCAAAGGAATCAATGACGAGAAGCTGTCAACCGCACAGATCAACGAAGAAGAGGATATTTACACCGCGATCAAAACGTTCCTGGGAAAGGGATTGTAATCGTGACCCTGCCCCCTGAGATGAATAAATGGGAAAAGAAAATCACAGGCTATGCGCATGATTTTGGCCTGGATTTCTTCCCGGTTCAGTTCGAGCTTCTCGACTACCGCATGATGAACCAGATCGCCGCTTATGATGGTTTCCCCATCCGCTACCCCCACTGGCGCTTTGGCATGGAGTTCGAACGTCTCTCCAAATCCTATGCCTACGGCCTTCATCGCATCTATGAAATGGTGATCAACACCGATCCGTGCATCGCCTACCTGTTGGTCAGCAATGAGCTTGTCGATCAAAAACTGGTTATCGCCCATGTATTCGGACACTCCGATTTCTTTAAGAATAACCTGTGGTTCGCCCAGACCAACCGCAAGATGCTGGATGAAATGGCCAACCACGCCTCCCGCGTTCGCCGCCATGTCGAGCGCCACGGTCTGGAACGAGTGGAGGCTTTCCTGGATGCCTGCCTTTCGCTGGAAGATCTGATCGATATCCACAAGGCCGGGATTCGCCGCCGCCCTGAGCAGGAGCCTGAAGGAGAGGACCAGGATGAGAACACCCCCTCTTTCAAGCTGCCTGCCAAGAATTACATGGACGAATACATCAATCCTCCCGAGTTCCTGGCTGAGCATCAGCGCCAGAAAGCTGAGGAGGAACTACAGCGCCGCAAACTGCCTCCCGAACCCGAACGCGACGTGCTCCTGTTCCTGCTCGAGCATGCTCCCCTGGAGAACTGGCAATATGATCTGCTCGAGATCGTGCGCGAAGAAGCCTACTACTTCGCTCCTCAGCGCCAGACAAAGATTATGAATGAGGGCTGGGCGGCTTTTGCCCACACCCACATCATGACCGGCTATGCCCTGGAGCCGAACGAATTGATCGACTATGCCGACCACCATTCCGGGACGGTTGCTGTCAACCCGGGGCACCTCAACCCATACAAATTAGGGCTGGAGCTCTACCGCGATATCGAAGATCGTTGGAACCGCGGCGCGTTTGGCCCGGAGTACGAGGAGTGCAACAACCTGCAGCAGCGGCGTGAGTGGGACCGCAAGATCGGTCTGGGCAGGCAGAAGGTGTTCGAGGTCCGGCAGATCTATAACGACATCGGTTTTATCGACGAATACCTGACCGAGGATTTCGCCCGCGAGCACAACATGTTCGGCTTCGATTACAACCCCGACGACAACCTGTATGAGATTTCCACGCGCGACTTCCAAGAGATCAAACGCCGCCTGCTCTTCCAGCTCACCAACTTCGGCCATCCGGTGATCGACGTGGTAGACGCCAACTATGAAAACAAAGGCCAGCTTTACCTGCTCCACCAGCACGAAGGCGTCGACCTGGATATTCCTTACGCCCAAGACACGCTGCACAGCCTGTATACCCTGTGGGGAAGGCCGGTGTTCATCGAGACGCGCGTCGAAAATCAGGGCCGCCACCTGTACGGCTACGGGCCCGATGGGATCACGGAACAGAATTTGGATAAACCAGAAGAAGATCAGCCCGAAAATCAAGAGACCGTGTAAATCGCCTCGCACACACGCCCGATGACCCGGCCTTGCTCCATCACCAATGCCATCTCGGGGGTCTGGTAGTTATTCAGGAAGATGCCGATCGCCAACCGGCGACCGCTGGAGGTATCCATATACCCGGCCAGGGCTTTGCCGAGCACGAACATCTTCTGCCCCAGAGAGTTCCACCACACCGCCGTGCCGGTCTTGGCGTATACCTTTCCCCGCGCCGGGCTGTCTTCCCCGACAGCGTCATGCAGCGTGCCATCGACGCCTAAGCGGGGCATCGCCGTGCGGAATGCCTCTGCCGCCGGGTGGCGCAGCATGACACGCAGCAAGCCGATCACGGCACGGGGGGTCACGTGATCTGCCAGCGAACCGCCTTCTCCGCTGCCAAACGAAACATCTTCCACGTCGACCCCCATCTGTTTCAGGGTTTCTCCCTGAATGACCAGACCTTCTTGCAGCGTCCGCTTGCCTGCGTGCGCAGCAAGTAATAGCGGCAGCATACCCGCATGCTGGTTATGGCTGACCTTCAAGACCACCCGGATGGCTTCGGCAAACGGTGGAGACACGCGCCGCGCAATTTCAGGCAGGTTTTCATAGTCTTTTTCCGCCGGCAGGAGCTGGCGGTCGACCGGTTTAAGGCTGCTCTGCTCTACGGCCACCCCGTGAAGGCGCAGACGCTCAACCAGCAGCGTGCGGGCGAAATCCTGTGCCTGTTCTATGCGCGCCACGCAGACGTAAGGCGGGTCTCCGGCTTTGATCTGGCCGTGGACGTGGAACTGATGAGGCGAGATGCGCTCAAGCTGGACTGCCGTTTGACCGCTCGAGTCTACGGTGACCACCGATGAATCAAATTGAGCGTAAGCCGTTTGCGGGTTGGGGAAGATGTTAGCGGGCGCCCCGCTGCTTTCTCCGGGGGTGACAACCACATCGATTACATTATCGTTGACCACCACCGGTGAGAGATAAGCCATCCCGTTTCCCGGTTCAACCTCGCCGTTGAACAGGCGATCATCGACCAATACATCTTCTATCTTGCAGATGCCGCTGGCGGCCACCTGAGAGGCCAGATCGTCCACCCCCTCGAGCGGATCCACGCCGGTGAGGATTCCGCTGAAGGTGTCGGCGTAGGTGTGGTCCATGTTCGTATAGAGCAGGTGACCCTGGGGGTCTGTGCGCCCGCTCAAGTTCGGATCTCCGGATGCGCGCAGGATCAGGTTCCCATGGAGCACACCTTCAGAATCTACGTCCCCCTGCCGGTAAATTGGAGTGATGAAACGGTAATCCGGGCCAAAGGTGTGCAGGGCTGCGGCGCTCGACCAAATTTTGGTCGTCGAGGCCGGAATAAATAATTTCTCCGCATTTCGTTCGTAAAGCATTTCGCCGGTTTCGGCGTCGGCGACCGCAATCCCCCAGAATGAGTTCCGGTAGGCTTCGGCGTCGACGATTGCAGATATTTTTTCGGCAAGAGTTTGCGAGAGGGTAGCCATAAATTCTCCGAATTTAATAGGATGGAACGCGGACCCTGGCACCGCCCGCCAGGATTGATATGATCGCGGATAAATGTTGATTATACCGAAATCTGTTGTCCAGAAAAATGCAAATTATCGGAATATGGTAGGGGCGGGCAATGTCACCGCCTGACCATGCCGCCCACAAGGAAGGGGACTGCGAAACAGGGGCTGGCGCCCACCCGGGGCGCACCTACCGCGCAATGATTTCGCGGATTTTCTCTGACAGAACCGGGTTGGCGGCAACGACCTCCCCCCGTTGCAGGAAATCCCCTCCGCCCCGGTAATCGCTCACCATTCCCCCCGCCTCGCGCACGATCACGGCCCCGGCGGCGATGTCCCACGGGTAGACGCCCCGCTCCCAATAAGCGTCCAACCGGCCGCAGGCCACCCCGCACAGATCCAACGCGGCGGAACCATCGCAGCGCAGCGATGAGACGCGCTTCACCATCGCTGCCCATTCGCGGGTGTTATCCTCCGCGCTCGTCCAGGCATCATAGGGGAAGCCCGAGGCGATCACCGCTTGCCCCAAATCGCCGGTCTGCGAGACATGGAGCGCCCGGTCGTTGAGCGTTGCACCCTGCCCGCATTCCCCCACAAACATCTCATCCAGAATGGGATTGAAAACCACCCCCAGAATGAGCTCTCCATCCATCTCCAGCCCAATCGATACCGCCACGAATGGATAGCGCTTGATAAAATTGGTCGTTCCATCCAGCGGGTCGACGATCCAGCGCGTATGGGAGGCAGAGAGCCAGTCGGTGCCTTCCTCCGCCAGGATGCCGTACTTCGGGAAACCCTTCGCCAGCCCGCGGGTGATCAGCTCCTCTGCCTGGCGGTCTACTTCGGTGACCGGGTTGATTACGCCTTTCTGCGAGACATCGAGATCTGCCTGTACCCACCAACGCTGGAGCAACATCCCCGCCTCGCGCGCCAGGTTGACCGCAACCTCCTTCTCCCGGATCAGCATAAGGTTTATCCCATGGTGAGCTGGTATGAAAATTTCTTTTTCTTTTCGTCGATCACCACCAATGCTCCGCGCAGCACCCCATCGCTGTACTCGCTGCCGGGGTTGATGCACACGGTTTTCCCCAGGCGGATCACCCCGGGTGCTTCGTGGACGTGCCCATGCAGTGCCAGGTCTGGCTGATACTTCATGATCAAATCGCGCACAGCCGTGCTCCCTACCCCGGTCATCAACACCCGCCCCCCTGAGACGATCGGCTTCAGGCTCGCATCCAATTGGGCAGCCTGGTCGATCGGCGTGTCTTTCGGCGGGACGTGGATATTATAGATCGAGAAATCGCCACCGGGTATCTGGACTGCCAGGGAGTTCAGCCGCCCAGCAAGCTCGGACTCGGGCAGCTCACGCGGGCTGTTCCAGGGTGTGGGATTCGAATACCCGAAGGTCAGCATCGAAACCCCGGGTGCAATCTCGAGTACTTTTTCTTCCGGGTTGATCACAAAATCGGAGCCATTCAAGGTTTCATCGACGATAAAATCGTCGTCGTTTCCCGGCGAGATATAGACCTTCACGTTCAAAGGGCGCAGCCTTTCCTCGGCTAAAGCAATCCACCCTTTCAGGCTTTCAGCGATCGCTTTGCGGAATAAATCCGCTGTCCCCCCAGGCTGCGCCTCGATCGAATCCAGCTCATCTGGATTGGTCACGTACGGATAGAAACCATTGAACCGGATTTCATTTAGCAAAGGTTCAAGTTGGTCGGCTTCGACCTCGCGCGGATGGCCGGTGAAAGAGGTTGTGTAAACGTTGCCCCGCGCATGCACCACCGGAACAACCGCTTTGCCGGTGATATCGCCCCCTAAAACGAGCACCTGCGCATCATAGAACTTCGCCGCATTGATAAACTTGCGGAAGCACCGGTCCGATCCGTGGACATCGGTGGTGAAAAAGAGTTTAAAGCTCATGAGTTGGTTTCCTGTCTGAACCGGTTATTTAAGCGCCTAGATGCGCACTTCCTCGGGCTCGTCATACCAGAGCATTCTTTTCCCGATCCTGCTGCGCATCTGCCAGCGCAGGCTCTTCGGCGTATTTTCGATGGCCCGGCGCAGCTCTTCCACGCGACTGTGCACCTGTGCTGAATCCTGACCATCGACATACTTCTCAACAGACTGGTCCAGGAATTCGAGATTATCGTGAAGAGTGGTATACCAGCCCCAATCCTGGCCTGCCAGACTGGTGATTGTATCCAGGTTAATCTGGTCGGCTCCGCCGTGAGCTCTGGCTTCGTGATCCAGCAGCAGAGTGTAGATATCTTTGACATCTTTGGCGTTAAGCTGGTGGATCTGCAGCTTGGTCAGCAGCAGGTCGGCCAGCGAGAGTGTGGCCGGGTTCTCCCCCAGGCGCGGCTCGAACTCGAGCCGGTGGCACTGCTCGAAGACCTCGATAAAAACATCCGCTTGGATTTCCCCCTGATAGAAGAAAAGCAGGCGAGTTCTTCCATGCAAAGCGTTGAAATAGCGGTCCGGTTCCCATCCCTGGCTGGCAAACACCGCCGGCAGCACGCGCGAACCGCGCTTGTCAACCGCGAAATCCAGGTCCTGGTAATGCCGGCTCAGCTCCGGGCGCGCAGCTGCCTGCGGGGAGCTGAGATAAACGGCTACCCCGCCAAGGAGGCGGAGCTTTGCGCCCTTGCGCTCCGCCTCCTCGATCAATTTCATTGCCAGATCACAAAGTTGTTCGGTCGTATATTCCATGTATTACTCGGGCGGGATCTCGGCAAAGACGCGATCCATATCGATGCCCTGGTTGCGGCGGATGACCCTGGCGATGATGTACCAGATGATGGCGATGATGGGGGCGGTGAAGGCTTCGATCATCGCCAGCGGCGAGACGTTCAGGCCAAACTGCGAGGCGGTGAACGCGGCCACCATCACGAACGCCCAGGTGATCATCATGACAATCCCCGCCCAGACCATCAGCGGCAGGCCGAGGAACTTGACGCGCACGGCTTCAGGAGCATTATCGAAGAGGTCTTTGCGCCGGTAAGGGAACACCACGGCAGCCAACCCGACGATGATAAACATCAAGGCCATCACGGCGATGATATTAATAAGATATCCACCCAGGCCGCCAAAGATATTCATCCAGTTAAGGAACTCGATGTATAACCCGATGATGATTGTGGCTTTCACCGGGGTATGCAGGCTGGGATGTACGTCCGCGACCCACTCGGGCGCCATACGGTCAAAAGACCAGGCAAACAGGTTGCGGGTGCCCAGCAAGAAACCGGCCGGCGTCCACCAGATGATGGCCAGTAAGAAAGCCAGCACGATATAGTCTTTGAGCACCGCCGGCAACGCCAGGAAACGCGTCAAAGCCGGCAGGACGAAATTTACGCCCGCCGGAAGTTTGCCAGCCAGGTTGAGGCCGACATAGGATAGCGATGAGAACAGGTTGAAACCCACCACCTTGTAAACCAGCACAGATCCCAGCGCGTAGAGGACGGCACCCACGATCAGGCCGCCGATTACCGAGGTAACCACGGTCCGGCGTACGTTCTTGATTTCGCCGGCGAAATAACCGGTCCACTCAAACCCGGTCAGGTTCTGGAAGGCCCACAACATGGCTAGCAGAGTCATGCCGATATTCAATCCAGACGGCGTGAAACCGGAGCTCGAAGCCAAGTTGATGATGCTTGCGGGGGTTGCGCCCGTACCGGCTGTGAAATTAGCGTTGAATGCGCCATTCGAAGTGATGATCAGGCCTACGTACCATAAGCCCATCCCGAGCCACACGATCCAGAACATGAAGAACATGAAACGGGCGGCGAATTTCGCCCCGCGCAGCATGATCAAGGTAAAGATCAGCGTCAGGGCTGTCGCCACAATGAACTGGTTAGATGCCACTGCAAACCAGGCACTGAGGCCGGCAGGCAAACCCATGACGTAAGCCGCGGCGGGTACGAACAGGGTCATCATCGTGGTGAAGTTGAATGCCACCCAGTTTACAAACACAAAAGTCAAGGTCACATTCACCACAAACCCCAGGAAGGGATGCAGCGCACGGCTTACCCAGACGTAGTCGCCGCCCGAGCGTGGCATCGCCATGGTGAAATAGACATACACACCTCCAAAGCCCAGGAGCAGGATACCGCCCAGGACAAAAGCCAGAGCGATATTCGCGCCCGGGAAAGCAGCCGCGCCGAAGTTCAGCGCCTGCGAAATACCGACAGGGATCAGGATTGCGGCAAATACCAGGTTGAAGGCATCAAAGGGGGTTAATTCACGCACCAATCCAGTCGCGTTCCGCACAAACATTTTCCCAGTTGTTGCGGAAGTTGAAGTTGTCACTTGAGTTGACATAAAATACTCCTAAACCTAAAACCCATAGATAAAAATCGATACTCAATTTTTAAACGTCCAGAAACCTCTTCGTTTTCGAACGATCTTTTCAGCTTCAATCCGGTTAAAAATGATCACCTCCTCTCCCCTCTTTTATATTCTATTAAAACCCAAATCTAACCATCTTGCTCCTCATTAATCCATCCAGGCCCCCCCATTGACGTTAATCGCTTCTCCGGTAATGAAATCCGCCTCATGAGAAGCCAGAAAAACCACCACGCCGGCAACATCCTCGGGGGTTTCCAGCCGGCGCAGAGGAGTATCGTTGATATAGAACTGCCGCACGCCCTCCGGGCGAACCCCCCGCAGCGAAGCCTCCCAGGCGACCTCGCGTTCCTGCATCTCGGTCCGGACGTAACCCGGGCAGACCGCATTCACAGTGATTCCCTGAGCAGCCAGCTCACCCGCCATGGCCTGGGTCAGCCCAACCACGGCAAACTTACTCGCTACGTAATGTGCGAGCAGCGGGGCGTTGCCGCGCTTCCCGGCCATGCTGGCAGTATTGATGATCTTCCCGCGCAGCCCGGAGGCTGCATCCGGGTTCTGATGCACCATCTGGCGCGCGATCACCGTCGAGCATAAGAACACCCCTTTGGCGTTCACGTTCATGTTGAAATCCCAATCGGTTTCCGTCAGCTCCAGAAACGGCTTCATCGAGCTGACCCCCGCGTTGTTGCACCAGACATCGATCTTGCTCCAGCGGTCGACGATTTGCGCCACCCCGGCTTCGATGGAGTCGCGGTCGGTCACGTCAATCTGTAGGGCAATCGCCTGCCCTCCGGCAGTCTGAATCTCATCCACCACCTGCCGGGCGTGGTCGAGGTCCACATCGGTCACTGCCACCGAAGCGCTTTCCCTTGCCAGCGCCAGGGCGATGGCCCGGCCAATCCCGGTCCCTGCTCCGGTAACCCCCACAATTTTGCCATCCAGCCGCATATTTCCTCCAGTCAAACCACTTTTTCCCCTTCTGCCGTCTTGGCCAGCGCCGGGTAGAGATCTTTCAGGGCTTCATAGGTTTGCCGGTAAATTTTAAACAGCGAGCGGTAGCGAATAAAATTCGCCGGATGAGGTTCCGTGATGGTCGAGATCTGGATAAAGCGCTCGATCTCGTCCCATTCGTCGAAGACCCCTGCCCCTTTCCCCGCCACAAAAGCCGCACCCAATGCGAAGATCCCGGGTGATTGGCCACCTGTTCCAGGCGCAGACCCAACACGTCGGCGGTAATCTGCCGCCACAGGCTGGAATGCGCTCCGCCGTTGGTCAGCCGGGTGCGCACCGGGATGTGCCCGTGCTCAGCCAGCACCACCAGATGGTGATTGAAGCCGTAGGCGATCCCCTCCAGGATTGCCCGGTAGACGTGCGCCCGAGTGTGCGAGAGGGTCAGCCCAACCAGTGTGCCGCGCGCCAGCGGGTCGTTAAGAGGCGTTTTTTCGCCGAGAAAATAGGGCAGCAGCACCAGCCCGTCCGCGCCGGCCGGCAGGTGCGCCGCCTCTGCGTCGAGGATGGGGTAATCCAGCTCGGAGGCAAACTGGTCGCGGAACCAGCGGATCAGGCTGCCGCTGGAAGCCATACATCCGTTGATCAGGAATTTCCCCGGGATGACATGGTAATCCAGGAACAGCCGCGGGTCAGATTCCGCCTTATCCAGGCAGAAGAGAATATCGCCCGCGCCGCCGAGCTTGACCAGCAGGTCGCCCTCGTCCTTCACTCCCGCCGAAAAAGCGGAGGCGATGTGGTCGGCGCTCCCGGCAACCACCGGCGTACCTGCTGCCAGCCCCGTGAGGCGCCCCGCCTGGGGTGTCACCTCCCCCACGATATCCGAAGGCCAATGCACCTCGCCCAGCCAATCATAGTCGATCTTCCCAAGGCGCAGCAGGTCCTCATCCCACGCTTCTCGGTGGTAATCGAAGAGGCCGCTCTCCAGAGCCCAGTTCCGCTCGGACGAGGCAGCTCCCGTCAGCCGGTAGACGATGAAGTCGTACGAGCCCATCAGGTGCGCGACCCGGCGAATGCAATCGGGCTCGTTCTTGCGCAGC
>JAMCRR010000149.1:0-3381 GCA_023381565.1 Chloroflexota bacterium | reverse complement strand
GATCACCCAGCAGAGCATCGGGCCGAAGATGCTCTGCTGGGTGATCGCGCTCCCCGTCCGGTTGAGGATATCCGGCTCCGAAGTCGCGCCCTTCTGCTCGTCGATTTCATCCACGGCACGCGCGTCGTTCTGCTGGATCGAGGGGCGGATCACCTCCCCGGCTTCGTCCAGCAGGATGATCGTGGGGACCATCCCGCTCACGCCCACGCCGGCGATCTGCGCCGCGCGCAGGCCCGCTTTCTCCAGGCACACCGGCGCCAGCTCGCACACGTTCTGCCACCACTGCTGTGGATCCTCTTCGGCCCACCCGGCCTGGTGAGAATAGAGCGTGGCCGGCCGCGAAGCCTCCGCCAGGATGTGGCCGCTGTCGTCGATGATGATCGCCTTGGTGGAGGTCGTGCCGATGTCAATACCGAACAGGTACCGCTCCACTCTCTTCCCTCACTTCCCTCACGACCTTGACGAAGGCTTTCACCCGCTCTTCATCCACCGGGTTCCAGGTGTACCCATTGACCTTCAGGCTGGAACCCACAATGACGCCATCTGCCACGCGCAAGAAATCGCGGATGTTCTCCACACGCGCCCCGGTGTTGAGCAGCACCGGAACCTGCGCGCCGACCGCCTCCTTGGCTTCTTTCAGCCAGGAGATATCCGGCTCGGAGCCGGCCATCGGCCCAGACACCAGAATGGCATCCGCCAGAGACGACACCACCGCGCTGTGGGCGCGCTGCCCCACGCTGCGGCTGCCCAGCGGCGAAGCGAACTCGGGGGTCACGTTATAGAAGACGCGCACGTGCCCCGCTCCGATATTGCGCCGGTAACGCAGCAGCTCCGCCGCATCGGGCTGCCAGAGACCCATATCGCTCTCGTATACCCCGGTGAAGACCTCGCGCACGAAGCTCGCCCCGGTCGCCAGAGCCACTGCCAGCGGCGCTTTCGCGTCCCACAAAAAGTCCACCCCAAAGGGGCGGTCGCGCGGCGCCAGCTCGGTGATCACGCGCGTCATCACTGCCACTGCTTCGAGATCGGCCTTCAGCGAATAGGGCCGGTCGCCTTCATTGCAGAACAAAATGCCGTCGATCCCGTTCCGCAGCAAGATCGCCAGGTCGTCGCGCATCCCCTCTAAGATGCCCGTGACGCCCATGCGCTCGTCGTAGAGCGGCGTCCCCGGCAAGGGCGGGAAGTGAGACATGGCGATGATGGGTTTGGTGGTGCCAAAAAGAGATTCAAATGCCGATAGAGCCATCTACTGGTGTACTCCTCTCATTTCTGGTTCCGCAAAGATCGTCTCGGCGGGGTTGGCCACGTGGACCACAATCCCCAGCCGCTTGAACTCCCCTTCCATCTCCGCCGGAGGGGGACCATCGGTAATAATGTGGTGGACGGCGCTCAGCGGGGCGACTTTGGCAAAGGCTGCCCGGCCAAATTTGCTCAGGTCGGCCACCAAAATCACTTCCTTGGCGCTGCGGATCATGGCTTGCTTGACCAGCGTGTCGTCCCAGTTGTACTCGGTAAGCCCCGCCTGCACGTCCACCGCGCCCACCCCCAGGAAGAGCCGGTCGACGAACAGGTTCGCGTAAGCGTGGTGCGCCAGGTCGCCGATTAAGGAGGCTTCTCCCGAGCGCACGATGCCGCCGGATAAGATCAGGCGGATATCGGGCTGGCCCAGGAGCTGGTAAGCGATGTACAGGCTGGAGGTGATCACGGTGAGGTTGCGCCTGCCGGCCAGGTTGCGGGCGATCTCGAGCGTCGTCGAGCCGCTGTCCAGGGCGATGCTGTCGCCGTCGGCCACCAGCCTGGCGGCTGCCTCGCCAATGCGGCGCTTGGCTTCCTGGTTCTCGACTGCCCGCAGCATCATGGGCGGCTCGTAGCTGCGCCCCCTGGCGCTGACCGCCCCCCCATGCACCCGCCGGACGATGCCTTCGCGCTGCAGGTCCGTCAGATCGCGCCGGATGGTCATCTCGGAAACCCCCATGCGCAGCGCCAGATCGACCACGCTGGCTGACCCCCGGTCTTCGATCTCCTTCAGGCTGAGCGTTTTGCGATAATCTGACCCCGTTATGTTCATTCTTGTGATAATTATACAAATATCGTGTTCGGTTGTCAATAATTTAACAAATAATTTAAGGTAAACTTTAGCTGATTTATAAATGGTTGGTTTTCGCCATATTTCAGGATATCGTTACTACATCTTGCATATATACCGACTGTAGAACTGGTTGAGAACACCCAAAGGAACATCCATCTTAAATTAGCCAGGACATGTTCGAGAGCCTGGCTTTTCAATAAAGAATAGAGCCGGTTTGATCAGTCAATTTGGCTAGAGCTAGGTGTTTTATTGGTAGAGATATTGCAGCGGTGCATAGTAAAAATAATCCCCTAATTCCCAAACTCATGAGCCGTAAAACCGAGATTCAGGCGCGATCTATTGCCAACCATTCTTCTGATAATCCACAGGTCCATCATCGGCGGTCGATTCGTCTGAAGGGCTACGATTATTCCCAAAACGGCCTGTATTTCCTCACTATTGGCACCCACCAGCGAAAGAACCTGTTCGGCCACATCCGCGCGGGAATAAATTCACAGGCAGAAATGGCGTTGAATGAATACGGCCGGCTGGTGCAATACACCTGGGACGATTTGCCCAACCACATCCCCGGCATCGAATTGGGCGCGTTTGTCATCATGCCCAATCACATCCATGGATTGGTGATGATTGTCGTGGCGGGTTCGGTAGGGGCGGGTTCCAAACACGCCCATGTTAACATCGTGGCACGGTCCAAACCCGCCCCCACGGAATTGACGCCATTATCCGAAATCGTGCGGCAATTGAAAACATTTTCCGCCCGGCGCATCAACCAGGCACGCCATACCCCTGGCATCCCGGTGTGGCAGCGCAATTATTGGGAACACATCGTCCGTTCGGAAGAATCGGCGATAAAAATATGCAATTATATCCAGAATAATCCTCAGATGTGGGCAACCGATCAATTGAACGCCGGGTTTGGGGCAGGTTTAGAACCTGCCCCTACGTAACCGTCCCCTACGTAACCGTCCCCTACGTAACCTGCCCTGTTCTGGTGCCACAGACACACAAATCGTTGATGATTTCCCGACAGACGCATATCAACCCATCCAGCCCAACGATACCGGCAAATGCCACACCGGTATTATCATGGATCGAAATATGCTAAAATCATCCCATGCCTGACCTCTTCGACCACGCCATGCAGGAACGCCTCGACCGCGAGGCGCCTTTGGCCGCGCGCCTGCGCCCGCGCTCCCTGGATGAGTTCGTCGGGCAGGAGCACATCCTGGGCGAGGGTAAGCTGTTACGACGGGCTATCGCCGCCGATCGGCTCTCCACGGCCAGCTCCAGGG
>JAMCRR010000026.1 GCA_023381565.1 Chloroflexota bacterium | reverse complement strand
AATAATGCCGATAAGGAAGTTAGCATTACTCCATTGTAGGCCAAAATATGGAATTGTCAATACCCAATTGGAATTTGTTTATTACAAACGAGTAACAACGATGACCTGGACGTCACACCCTGACCAGACTGTGCTCGGGAACCCTGCTCCCGGTATCGGAAGGCCCTGGTCACCCCCCACATCCCCGCCCAACTACGTCGTCGGGTCAACTTCACCCGCCAATCCATCCGGACACCTCTAGACCTGGTGGCGCCAGTATACCAACAATGCCGGCTTTGTCAAGAGTACTTAGCCATATGGTGCACGATTCTGTCGCGCTTTCACCAATATCCCTTGAAAATCGCTCCAGCAGTCTTTGTAATAGCAATTACCCACTTGGATATATCATAAGCCGCTTTGGCAAAATAAATGGGTCTACGGGCTTCCCAGTGCGTTCTGGGGGTATTTTTCGGGCAGGTTGTGGACAGGGAAATGACGAGAGGGGGGACGAGGGAGAAAATAGCGGTTCTCACCGGATGGTCAGGGTGATTTTACCGGGCGAATCCAGGTGGACTTCGACATACTGGTTGGGAGAGAAACCCGCTTTGGCGAGCCATTTTCCCGATAATAGGATTTGTGGCCTGGTTTTGCGGTAATGGAAATCCCCAATTTCGCGGATCTTGAGAACGTGTTTGGATTTATTCACGTAGGTTGCCCTTTCTGGCTCACTTGCTCCAGGTATCCGAAAGGCGCCAGACCTTCTTCGGGGCAAACTTGCGCACCCCTTACTTCACTCTCGCGGGCATATTGAAGGACACCCCCGAGATCGAAGGAGATCGGCGCCCAGCAGAAATACATGCAGTGGGTGACACACAAGCTGTTAGGATGGCTGCGCTTCTCCAGGAGGATCCAGCGACTAATTTGACGAATAACCCGCCACTGTTCCTCGAGCGGAGGTCACAGCGGGTCAGGAATTTGGACCATCGAGATCCTCGCGATTGCATCAATTGCGTATAGCCGATCTTTACTCTATTTTGCCAGGAGGTCCTCTGCCCGGATAGTATCTCTACCCGGATCGTAAGAACCTCTGCCTGGATCGTGTCTACCTGTGGGTACTTACCATCCGGGCATTTGGTTTTTTTAAGAATGGCCGCCTCTGTGAATCAATTTCGGATTCTTAACTTTATTTTTTTTTTCTCTCCTCTTAACTATTAAAGATTCTAAGATAGATGTTTAAGAGAATAATTTATAAGTAGCCATTTAATATAAACTATACTGAATCCTTAAGTAAGTACGGCTCCCCGCTTTCACTAATGTCAATTGTAATCCCTGTTTTGTCAAACTGTCAAGGGTAAAAACCGTATGGATTGTCACTATTCCTCAAATTCAGTACATTTGTCTAGGGAATTTCCTGAAAACAGGGGATAGGGGCAGCCAGAGGCGGTTCCCAGGGGAAGGCCTCTGGCCCTCTTTCCCTAGGAAGCTCCTTCCGATATCGGAAGCGATTATAGAAGCCCTGAAAGAATTTCACTCCTATTCGTTATATCCGCCATCTAAGGTGGTCGGCTCTACGTTGGCCCATTCATCACCTTCGATATGCTCGAAATATCTCTCAACGGTGGCTTCAGGGCTATTGGGCATCTCTTCACCGGGGAGTTCCATATCCCACCACTCTTTCACGTACTCATGGACGATCTGCTTGGCCTTCTTTTCCGTGGAGGAGGCGTAAAGGTTATGTCCTCTCCCGACGCAAATGTGTGTTACCCAGACTTGTTCTGGCATATTGGCTCCTGTACAAATGATTGGTTCTTCCGATATCGGAAGGGCGCCAATAATGGCGCCAGTATCAATTGTCCCTACTGTCTCTTTCCGGCAGATCGGAGAAGCTCGCGTGAGATCTTATCCACCGTAGATTGAAGTGCGCGCTCGATCATCTCGGGCGTCAGCATGATCTTGAGGGCCTTCTGGATCTCCGACTCAAGAGTATGGTAAGCCATCGTTCGCAGTTCATACCCAATAACACGGTTCTCGACCATGGATTTGATTTTGCTTTCAAGGGACATGTGTTCAATTTCATTGGAAACCTCCGCGGTAATTGCTTCCTGAATGACATCAGGCGCCAATACGCGGACTTGTCCACGTATAAGATCTTTCACCGCCGATCGCAGATCGGCGTCGTCTGCGATTTCTAATTTGACGTGCATTTGCTACCTCCAGGTTTAGAATTTGATACCCGATGCCGGAAGGCACTGGGCCGCCAATAGGGTCGCCAGTATCCTTCGCGTTCGTCTTATACTGATAGTAGTAGTGCTTATGGTAGTGGTGCTTGTAGTAGTAGCACTTATAGGAATAGATCCATCCTTCTTAGGTGATAGATCTATCCCTTTTAGCAATAGGGCTCCGGGCTAATACATAGTCCCACTCCTTTCTATCAAGGTGTATAGTCATCTAACCCCCCATAAGAGAATAGGTGGTGTCCAGGGCACCCCAAAATTCATGGGATGAATGGCAGATGACAGGAAATACAGGGTGAAAAGGATAAGAAAGAGCATACGTAGGCTATGCCAACCCTCACTTTTACTTCCACTAACACCGAAAACCCTCAGATTTCCTTAGGATTTTGTGTCTTCGGGCCCCCAAACCTGGGCCGCTCCCGTAAATAGATCCTTGAGCGGGTTATAAGTGATCACGATCCTGAAAGACAGGTCGTGGATATCGCCGAGTTCTTGCCCCCCGATGAGCCGATACTTCAGCTCGGCCAGCACGCTGGTCAGGGTATTGTCTTGCGAGGTGATAGTTCTCATTCGATTGTCCATGTTCCTCCTACTACTACTACTACTACTACTGATTGGTACTACTACTACTGGGCGGCCCCGAGTTGACGGGGTGCTTGCCTGGCGCAAGCGTTGGCCCGCATATCGAAAGTGTTTATGTTTCACTCACCATTTCGTGTCGCGTCCACGATGCCGCCCAGTACTATTCAGAGTTGGTGCTTTCGTCCGAGTCCTCGTTCTCGATCATCTCTGCAACTACCTGATTGAGTCGGAGATTGTCGATGCCCAAAGCATCTAGGGCGTCCTCGAAGGCCTCCTCCTGTGTCGATCCTTTGCCTACAAATCGCAGAGTGAACATCCAGGTATTCATACAGTCTCCTCTGACATAGTTCTCCTTTCGGATATGACCACACTGGGCAAACCTACAGTGTGGTCATTCTCGATGCTCAGCAGCTGGGATGCTCTTCCAGGAACTCGGTTTGCTCTTCCAGGATCTGGCGGGTGGGCTCGGATATTTCCGAAATTGGGTAGACATCAAAATACTTGGGCCCATCCCCACTGCCCGGATCCTCGATGTTATCCCAATCCACCAGGATCACATTCGTATCCGGGTCGTCGCTGAACACATCTTGCACGCTGCCATCGCGCACTTCGATAATCACCTTTGACATAGTTCTCTCCTTTCCGATATCGGAAGCAGCCCATTCTTCATCAGGCTGTCTCGAATCTCCTCGTCCATTTCTGACAGAGGAGATAATTCGTACTCTTCAGGGGGTTCTCCGTTTCGGATGCCGGTCCGATCTGCCACGATGACTTGCACGGTGTCATCGCTCAGGACATCCATTATGGCGCCGGCGTGGTATACGATGATGACTTTTGGCATGATTTTCTCCTTTCCGATATCGGAAGCTAGGGTTGCACCTTGTGGGCGTTGGTGTAGAAGTAGGCATGGCGATAGACGCCGAATCCTTGGGCCATCATCTTCTCGTGGTACTCCAGGCCGGCCTTCAGGGCGGACTCGTTGGTGGCGTATACGCCGATGAGGTCTAACCGGTGGTCATTGTACTCCCATCCGTTGTCCCACCAGGCTAAGTAGACAATTGTGTCAGGCATTTTGCGCCATCCTCTGAGATCTCACCGGTGCCGTTGCAGGTCCAGCAGATCGCCGGGTAATCATGGCCCTCGGCGTCAAAGACCAGCAGGGTGTATCCCTGGCCTCCGCAATCCGGGCAGGGCACCATCTCCTCTGTCATGGTTCCTCCGGCTTGACGATCTCGGGCATGGGTATATCGCGCATGGCGAATACATACGGGACATCTTCCCTGACCTGCTCCCAGAACAGGGTAGCAACGTAATTGTTCTCCATCCTGGATGCCAGGATCTCCATCATCTCATCGGTCAGGGCATTGGCCACCTTCTTTCCGAAGATGCTGGCCACATCGTTCCGGTGGACGGAAGTGATGGGGAAGTACCCGCCTTTGGGTCGAATGATTGACATAGTTGTACTCCTTTTGGTTTATTCTAACACGATTCAGACGCTCTGTAATGCTTGATTTCCGTGTGGATGTGTCGTAAGACATTTTGGTGAGATAAAACGCTCCTAGGGCTTCCCAGGGGCCTTCCAGGGCATTTCAGGAGCGTGTCCGCAAGAGCCAAACGGGGGTAGGGGGCAGGTGGAGGCGGTACGTACCGTGCGGCGCTTCCGATATCGGAAGGTGGGGTGGGGGTCAGGAATTTGCGGTACCCAATGGAGGCCCTCCTCCCTCCTCACGCGAAAGAATGGGCTCCGTAGAACCCAAGCCCGGGGAAAATCAGATATTGGAAATATCCGTATAGGCTCTTGACTAACGGGGCGGAAATTCATCACCCTTATTCTGTTCGGTGAAACATCAATGGCATACCCGGTATATCGATCGTAGGCTAGTTCAATAATGCAACCTTAATCCAATGCCCTAAAAAGAGGGGAGTACTTGTTTAATAAATCTGACCATGTTATAATTTATATGGTCTGACCACCAGACTTCTAGCCACTTGACTATAAGGCCAATCTACTCTTCCCCCACATTCTTATGGCTTCTGCTCAAGATTTGCTCACTCCAGTCAAACAGCAAAAAGTCTATACTCAAATTGTCGACCAGTTCCTTGACTTGATCGAACGGGGGGAATTTAAACCCGGAATGCAGCTTCCTGCCGAACGGGATCTGGCTCGCTATCTAGGGATAAGCCGCGCTTCCTTGCGGGAAGCCTTGACGGTCTTGCAATTGATGGGTCTGGTAGAAACCTTATCTGGACAGGGGACATTCATCCGGTCCAAGCCAATCTCACCCTTTTTCCATAACCCCGCTTTGATGAACGTCGGTGAAAGTCCCTTTATCATCCTCCAGGCTCGCAAGGCTCTCGAACCTTCGATTGCGGCTCTGGCGGCAACACATAGCAGAGAGGTTTCGTCTGTCAAGTTGAGAGAAGTTCTAGATTGGATTGATTCGGATCATTCTGCTGTCCAGGTAATGAGCGATGTATTTAGCGAGGGCGATCGCCAATTTCATTTGGAGATTGCCCACTTGACTGACAATTCCGTACTTATCAACATGCAGCAGATGATTCATTACTTCATGGGTCAAAAACTTTGGTTAACATTAATGCGCCATACCAGCTTCACAACTCCCGGTCGCTGGCAAGAGGCGCATGACGAGCATCATGGGATTTTCGAAGCCATCCAAAACCACGACGGTCAACTGGCTTCAAGCAGGGTAAGAACCCACCTGCTTCGGGTGGAAAAAATCATGATCCAGGCCGAGTTGATCTCGAATGTGCCTGGCGATGAGACCCTGCAATTTTCGGAGGATATTTCACAAGATACCGAATTATCCTGACGATTGGTTTACCCAGAAGCTAGAATTCCTGTTTACGCGCACTGCATTTCCTTACTGGTTCAAGACATTATTAAAACGCTTTCATGTCTAGCCCGGCATTTTATTTACTAGTAGGGTTGATTTTTGCGTATTAGATAACCATGACGTTTGTCATATATTGCACATCAAAAAGGAGGAGAAAACCCAAATAAAACCAATCTGATCAGGGTTCAACGATTTGAGAAAACAGGAGGTGAAGATACATCATATGCCCTTCCATTCACGTAAGTTCTCGATATTCTCAAATTCAGTGTATTTCATGGTGTAAGTTAAGGAGAAAGCGACCATGATCAAAAAATATGTTCTGATAAGCTTTATCCTGATCACAATGCTGGTTTCAGCATGCGCGCCGGCTGCTGTTCAACCAACCATTCAAGCGCCTACCTCTCCACCGGCTGCAGCCCCTACCCAGGCACCACCCCCTCAACCTCAGCCAACAGCTCCAACTGCCGCCCGTTTGTTACGCTTAGCCCATTCGTGGGGACCATTGAAAATCGATCCAGCCATTGGGTCCGACTTTGCAGCTCAGTCCATGATGGTAAATCTCTACGACACCCTACTATTCCCAACCACCGATGGCAAGTTGAATCCCTGGGTGGCTGATTCCTTCGATGTGTCGTCTGATGGATTGACCTATACTTTCCATCTAAAGAAGGGGATTAAGTTTCACGATGGAACCGAACTTAAAGCCAGCGATGTGGTCTTCAGTATGAATCGTGACTTGACCATCGGGCAGGGGATGGCTTATATGTTCGTCAACCGTGTTCAGAGCACCAAAGCCCTGGATGATTACACCGTAGAATTCACCATCAACAAACCCTATGCCCTCTTCCCTCAAACCCTCGTACGCCTTTGGATCATGAACGAGAAGGTAGTAAAAGCGAATACACAGGCTGAGGGGCAATATGGGGAGAATGGCGATTATGGAACAACATGGTTGCTGACCCATGATGCTGGCTCTGGACCGTATAAGGTGAAAGAATTCCAGCTTGAAGAATATATGCTCATGGAAAAGAACAATGACTGGTGGGCGAAGGACAAGTTTGTACCCAATGCGCCCGATCTGGTCCGCGTGATACCGATCCCCGAAGCCGCAACCCTGCGCACGCTCATGGCCAATCGCGAGCTCGAGATCAGCGACCAGTGGCAGTCAGCAGATACGTTCAGATCTCTGGAGAAAATTGAGGGGGTCAAAATTGCTACTTTCGATGCAGTGACAATGCTCTATATTTACCTCAATACCAAAAAGCCGCCTCTGGACGATGTTCATTTCCGCAGAGCCGTCGCTTACGCCTTTGACTATGAAACTGCGGCAAATATTGACTGGCCTGGAACGAAAGTATCGAGGGCTCCTGTACCCATGGGTGTTCCAGGAGCAAATCCCAACCTGACACCTTACGAACATAGCGTGGATAAAGCCAAAGCAGAATTAGCCCAGTCGAAGTATGCCAATGAGTTGGATAAGTATCCGGTAACGTTCTATTGGAACACGGATGTACCGGATACACAGAAATATGCCTTGCTTTTCCAATCTAGCCTGGCTGAGGCCGGGATCAACGTAAAGATCGAAGGGACCCCCTGGCTAACGCTCACGCAGCTAGCCTCAAAAGCAGAGACATCCCCAGATGCCTGGCCTCTCTATCTGAACGCCGATCTGCCTGAAGCTGGGGCTCTTCTCTACCAGCGCTACGATTCCAGTACTCAGGGCACTTTCTTCCAGGGTGAATGGCTGGGAGATAAGTATTTTGATGAACAGATCGCATTGGCTCTCAGTGAACAAGATCAGGCAACCCGCTTCCAGATGTATGCAGACCTCCAGAAATACATCATGGACCTGTCACCATCACTGTACGTCTTTGACCAATACCAGAAACATGCTTACCAGGATTATCTGGATTGGCCGGCGACAAAGGGTACCGTGTATCCCGTGATGGGTTACAACCAGTTCTTCGCTTTTATCGGAGTAAACCCGCACTAAAGTAGGCTTTCTTGCAGTGCATGTTCTCCGTCGGTAAGGGTCGTAATCTATGTTCAGAACTCTCGGGAGAATATTCTCCCGAGAGTTCCAAGTGTGTTGTATGAATCGGGTTCAGCAAAGAGTTCCGGTTGAGGTCTCATGAGGTTTCTATATTTTTTTGTCCGCCGATTCCTCCACTCGATTTTTGTACTGTTGGGATTATCAGTGGTCATTTACGTAATCTCGAGGATCGTTCCCGGCGATCCAGCTCGCATGGCAGTGGGCTACCAGGCGCCCCAATGGGTGGTAAACAATATGCGAGAATATATGCACCTCAACGATACCATACCAGTTCAATTCTTTTATTGGCTGCGCAGCGCCCTGAGCGGAGACTTGGGGATATCGCTGCTCACCAGGCGTCCGGTGATCGATGATATACGCCAGGTTTTTCCGGCAACCCTTGAATTGGCCCTTTATGCCGGGCTGATCATGGCTATCGGTGGGATCATGTTGGGGACACTTTCAGCCCACCATAAGGACAAATGGGTGGATAATGTCGTGCGCGTCTTTGCTTACATGGGCATCGTTACCCCTGCTTTTGTTTTTGGAATTGTCTTTACCCTTGTTTTTGGTTTCTGGCTGAACTGGCTGCCCACAATTGGCCGGATTAGCCCAGATTTAACATCTCCCCCAGTAGTCACCGGATTGATGACTGTTGATTCCTTATTGGCGGGCAAACCACTTATCTTTATCGATGCTGTCAAGCATCTGCTCATGCCGAGCATTGCCTTGGCTATGGCGGGGTTGTCGCAGGGAGCCCGTATCACGCGCGCCACGATGTCGGATAATTTGGGCAAAGACTATATTGCCGCCGAACGAGCCCTCGGGATCCCCGAGCGGCAGGTATTATGGAAATTTTTACTCAAACCTTCTCTGATTCCAACCGTATCCATCCTGGGACTGGACATTGCTGCGGCGATAGGAAACGCTTTCCTTCTCGAATTAATTTTTAGTTGGCCGGGGGTATCACGCTATGGCGTGCGCGCCATGTTGGCGAAAGATCTTAATGCCATTTCTGCGGTAGTGCTCATCCTTGGCTTAGCGTTTGTTGTGGTGAATATTTGCGTTGATTTGGTGGTTGGAATCCTCGACCCACGCATCCGGTTATCCGCACAGAGAAACGAATAATGAACAAGGTAGCGACGAATAAGCAAAATACCCTGGCAATTAGTCCTGAGGAAATTCGGAAGCTAGCCATAAGCAGCCGTATCGACATGGTGCGTCGTGGTTGGTACAAATTTTCTAGGAACACCCTCTCGATGGTAGGGTTAGGGACTGTGCTGTTGATCGTTTTCCTCGCGGTTTTTGCTCCTTGGGTGGCTCCATATCCTGCCCATGCGGGTCCATTTACAGATTTTGCTCATGCGGGCGAAGCGCCATCATCGGCACACCTTTTTGGGACAGACATGATTGGACGAGATATTCTCTCCCGAGTGATCTTCGCCTTACGTCCCGCATTGATTATGGGTGTCGTCGTCCTCGGGTTGGTCGTTCCCCTTGGGGTTTTCTTGGGCTTGGTCGCCGGGTACGCGCACGGCACCTGGCCAGATACCGTAATTATGCGGATTACCGATATCTTTATCGCCGTGCCAGCTTTGGTCCTGGCACTCGCTATCGCGTCGGTCCTGGAGCCGAACCTGACCAACTCAATGATCGCTGTCTCGGTAATGTGGTGGCCCTGGTACACGCGTCTCGTTTACAGTCTTAGCTCGAGTTTACGTAACGAAGACTTCGTTCGATCTGCCGAACTAATGGGAGCGAGCAATTTCCATATACTCTTCAGGGAAATCCTACCCAATTTTTGGGGACCCATTTTTACGAAAATGAGTATCGATATGGGTTTCGTTATCCTGCTCGGGGCTTCTTTGAGTTTTGTGGGCCTTGGAGAACAGCCCCCCAAACCGGGATTAGGCACTATGGTAGCCGAAGGAGCAGACCACCTTCCCGATCAATGGTGGATGGTCGTCTTCCCGGCCCTGGCAATCGTTATTGTTGTTCTCGGGTTCAACTTGTTAGGAGACGGTTTACATGATCTTCTCTCCGAGGAGAAAGGATAAGAATGAGCGGTCATCCATTATTGGAGATTAAAGATCTTTATGTCCAATTTAACGTGTATGGAGGCGCGCTAAAGGTACTGGATGGGGTCAATATCGAAGTGCATCCCGGAGAAAAGGTTGGACTGGTCGGTGAAACCGGAGCTGGTAAAACCACGACCATGAAAGCCGTTCTCCATGTTCTTCCTGAACCGGCTGCCCAAATTACCGGGGGGGAAATCCTTTTCGATGGCCAGGATATTTTAAAAATGGTACCTAGCCAGCTCAAACAAATCCGGGGAAAAGGGATCGCCATGATCTTTCAGGATCCAACTCTGGCCCTCAACCCGGTGTTCACGGTTGGGGAACAGATGAGTGCTGTTGTCCAATATTCGATGGAGGCGGGGAGAAATCTGACAAAGAGGGAAGTTCGCGAGAGGTCGATAACCACCTTGAAAGAAGTATCGCTGGCAGACCCGGAAAGACTGTTAGGCAACTACCCTATCCAGCTCAGCGGTGGGATGAGGCAGCGCATCTGCATCGCCATGGCTTTGGCAGCTCGCCCCAAGCTCCTGATAGCCGACGAGCCTGGAACATCTCTGGACGTCACCATCCAGGATCAGGTTCTACGTCTCCTGGATGAGCTGGTAGAGAAAAGGAATACTGCCATCATCTTGATTACCCACTCCCTAGGTGTAGTGCGTGAGAGGACAGATCGAGTGTACGTCATGTATGCGGGGAACATCGTCGAAAATGCCCCAACAACCCAGTTGTATTCGCGTTCTTTCCATCCATACACGCAGGGGTTGATGGCTGCCGTGCCGAAGCTAACTGGGGGAGGTGTGAGCGATGGGATCCCCGGGCGTATGCCGGCGTATCTGAACCCTCCACAAGGCTGCCGATTTAGTCCCCGCTGTCCCAGGGTGATGGAGATTTGTCGAGGTGAGAAACCAATGTTACGTGAAGCCAGCCCTGGACACCAGGTAGCTTGCTTCTTATATCCGCGAGGCAACGAATTGGAGATCAATACGAAGTGGAATGTGTCATCAGGTGGTTGAAATGGGTGCATTCTTAGAAGCCATCGATTTAAAGAAATATTTTGTTATCGGGCATGAGGGTACGGTTCATCGCACGCCTGTTACGGTGAAAGCGGTGGACGGAGTATCTTTTACCCTGCAGCAAGGAGAAACCTTTGGCCTGGTAGGCGAATCGGGTTCTGGGAAAAGTACGATTGCATATACCATTATCGGGATGTACCAGCCCACTGCAGGCAGCCTTCTTTTCCATGACCTGGATTTATTTGGAAAGGGAAAGACCCGCCCGCTGGCATTGCGAAAGCAGATCCAGATCGTATTTCAAGATCCAGGGTCATCTCTCAATCCCAGGCAAACGATCAGGCAGATTCTGGAACTACCTCTCCGTTTGCATCGATCTTCATCCGATTTATTGACTGAGGTGGTTCGTCTTTTGGAGTTAGTGGATTTACCTCCAGCTTATCTTTATAAATATCCCTATATGCTGAGCGGAGGTGAAAAGCAGATTGTGGCGATCGCCCGCGCCTTAGCCACGAGCCCCTCTTTGATTATCCTGGATGAGCCCACCTCAGCTCTGGATGTTTCCGTTCAGGGGAAGATCATCAACCTCTTATTGCGGCTGCAGCGTGAGTTAGATCTTTCCTATTTGTTCATAACGCATGATCTCAGCCTCATGCGGAATGTAGCCTCGCGGGTGGCGATTATGTATTTAGGAAAGGTTTGCGAAATTGCCGAGATGAGCGAATTCTTCACCCATCCTCAACATCCCTATACTCAGATGTTGCTATCGTCTATACCCGTTGTAACCGAGGAGGAGGAACGTGCTAAACCCGTCAAAGTGATTTCAACCGGCGAAATTCCCAGTCCGGTCAACGTGCCGCCTGGATGTAGTTTTCACATGCGCTGCCCAAGAGCCATGGAGATATGCCAGCGGGTTGACCCTGCTATGGTATCGCTTGGGGAAGGGCACACTGTTCGCTGCCACCTTTTCGAACAAAGTCAGTGAGAATTATTGGGGAGGGAACACAATGCGTATTGCTACCGATATCGGAGGGACTTTTACTGACCTGGTCTTCCTCGACGAGGAAACAGGCGCCATCGGAGTGACTAAATCATCGAGCACACCCACAAATTTTGCTCTGGGCGTCTT
This sequence comes from Chloroflexota bacterium, assembly GCA_023381565.1. Taxonomy (GTDB): domain Bacteria; phylum Chloroflexota; class Anaerolineae; order Anaerolineales; family Anaerolineaceae; genus JAMCRR01. The sequence continues at coordinate 13,908 of JAMCRR010000026.1, read as the reverse complement.
GAATACGATAAAAAAAGCGGCTGTAAACGTTAAAAGGACCACTTTCTTTGTGCACGGTTCTACGATAATCATTAACGCCCTTACTGAAAGAAAAGGTGTTCGGGTCGGATTGATCACGACGAAAGGGTTTAGAGACATCCTTGAGATCGCCCGTGCAAACAGACCCGATCTCTACAATATGTACTATACCAAGCCCAAACCTTTTGTTCCACGTTACTTACGTTTAGAGGTGGAGGAAAGGCTTAATTACAAAGGTGAAGAACTAATTAACCTAAACGAGGAGGATGTTTGCAGGGCAGTAGAGAAATTCAAAGCTGAGAAGGTTGAAGCCATCGCTGTGTGTTTTCTCCATTCTTACATCAACTGTGATCATGAGGTTCGATGCGGCGAGATCATCGAGCGCCTCGCGCCCGAGATCCCGACAACACTCTCGCACCAGATCACCCGAGAGTGGCGTGAATATGAACGGACAAACACGATTGTGCTTAACAGTTATGTAAAACCTATAGCCGAGGCGTACCTGGATAACCTGGACAGTAATTTGACCGGTATGGGGATGGGGAGAACAACCCTGCACGTTATGCAATCAAATGGGGGTAGCGCAACTTTCGCAAGTGGGAAAGCCTCACCGATCAACCTGGTCGAGTCTGGACCCGTCGCTGGCGTCATGGGCGCTGCCTATATTGGTGAATTGATCAGTGAGCCGAACGTAATCGCCTTGGACATTGGCGGAACTACCGCTAAGACTTCTCTCGTAGAGAATGGCACACCTAAGATCACAACAGAGTACCGCATCGAACGCACCCGAGCATTTCCGGGTTACCCGATCCTTGTCCCTACTATCGACATCGTCGAAATTGGGGCTGGTGGGGGATCGATTGCCTGGATCGACCGGGCAGGCGCATTGAGGGTCGGTCCGGTCAGCGCTGGCGCTGATCCCGGTCCTGCCTGCTATGGCTGGGGAGGGGATAAACCCACTGTGACGGACGCTAACGTTTTAGCCGGCCGTATCAATCCGAAATACTTCTTGGGAGGAGAAATCCTCCTGGATATCAAAAAGGCTGAAGCTGCCATGAGACCGATAGCAGAGGCTTTCCATATCAGCATAGCTGGGGCAGCCATGGGGGTCATACGCTTGGCCGATGCCAACATGATTAATGCATTGAAGCTTGTTTCGGTGCGAAGAGGCTACGATCCGCGTGACTTCGTGCTCATCAACTTCGGGGGAGGCGGCGCCATGCATGCGGGTGCATTGCTTCGTGAGCTACACCCCAAAAAGGTGATTATCCCCACAAACCCTGCCGTTTTTTCTGCCTGGGGGATGTTGATGACCGACCTGCGGCGTGATTTTATCCAAACCTGGGTAGCAAGGATCGACCAGGTTGATCCAGCCCAGATCAATGACATCTATTTGGAGATGGAGAAGCAGGCTCTCCAGGCGCTAGAAGCCGAGTCGATCGGAAGGAAAAATATAGACGTCATACGTTTTGCCGACATGCGCTATAAGGGCCAGGAGCACACGGTGAAGGTTCCACTTCCGGGCGGGGAGTTCAGTACAGATAACCTGCCCGAGATCACCGAATCTTTTCATCGTCTTCACGAGCAGAGCTACACCTTTCGATTGGAAACTCCGGTCGAATTGGTTAATTTTCACGTCACTGCATTTGGCCGCGTCCGGAAACCCGAGATCAAGAAACTCGACGGTCCCGTAACAAAAGTCGAGGAAGCTTATAAGGGAACTCGCCTTGTAAATTTTGATGAATTAGGCTTCCACGACTCCCGTATCTATGAACGCGATCTCCTGCCAGTCGGTTCGGGGATTACTGGACCAGCAGTCATTGAGGAACCTGCGTCCGTTACTGTGGTCTTCCCCGACCAGCGGGTGATAAAAGATGAATATGGTTTCTTGCACATCGAGATGGTGAGTTGACCGGAGGAGGCACGAGATGACCAATAAAACGGTGGACCCATTTACACTGGAAATCATCAAAGAAGCACTCGTGGCGATAGGTGACGAAATGTTTGTTGCCATGCAGCGGACCAGCATGAGCACGATCATTTACGAAGTCCTGGATTATGCCACTGGATTGACAGATGCACGCGGTAGATTAATCACCCAAGGGAATGGGGTGACTTTATTCCTGGGATGCGTCGATTTCGGCGTGCGTAGCGTGCTGGAAAAATTTGGGCGAGAGGATATCAAACCCGGAGATATCTTCCTTACGAATGATCCCTATGGAGGAGGTGGCACCCATCTTTCGGATGTTGATGTGCTAATGCCAATTTTCTATCACGGTGAACTCGTTGCTTTTGCAGTCAATATGGGGCATTGGACCGAGGTGGGGGGCATGTCCCCCGGGAGTTGGACAACGAACTCAACCGAAATTTTCCAGGAAGGCCTCCAATTTCCTTGCATTAAGCTTTTCGACCAAGGAAAACCAAACCAATCTTTGATCGACCTCATCCGGGCTAATGTCCGTACTCCTGACATGACCATCGGAGATATGTACGCAGGCGTGGCATCCATTCGGGTGGCAGAACGGCGCTTTCAAGAATTATGCGACAAGTATGGCCTCGACCTTGTTCAGCGTGCTATCGAGTATTGGCTTGATTACACCGAAGAGCTAACCCGCCAGGATCTGAAAAAGATCCCCGATGGTGTTTATGAGGCGGTTGATTACATCGACGACGATGGGATTCTTCCAGGTCCATTTGAAGTAAAAGTAAAAGTCACTGTCCACGAAGGTAACATCACTTGCGATTTCACCGGTTCCCATCCGCAAGTCCCCGGACCAATCAATACTTCGTACACAGGCTTAAACTCTGCATCTCGAGTGGTGCTGATGGCACTAACCGATCCGTCTATTCTAGCCAGCGATGGCTGTTTCCGTCCGCTAAAGATAATATGCCCTCCTGGGACGGTTTTCACAGCTCAACGACCTGCGGCTACATCCACCTATTGGGAAACAGCAGCCTATGCAAATGATCTCATCTGGAAGGCTATGGCTCCTTTGTTGCCAAACCGCCTCCCGGCAGGTCATTTCCTGAGTGTCTGTGGGACAATCGTTTCCGGCTTACACCCGGAGACAGGAGAATTATTCCTACTTGTCGAACCTCAAGCGGGTGGTTGGGGAGCCGGGGAAACCAAAGATGGGGAGAACGGCTTGGTCTGCGTTGATGATGGGGAGACGTACATTATCCCCGTCGAGGTGTGCGAGGCACGCTACGGTGTATTGGTCGACCGGTATGAACTGAATATCGCCGATGGAGGCGCGGGGAAATTCCGAGGAGGGTGTGGGGTGCGGCGCGACTATCGCATCACCTCTAATGAAGCCTGGTTCACAGGCACTTTCGGTCGGTTTAAGTATCGACCATGGGGGATGCAGGGAGGGCAGCAAGGTTCGAACAATTACACCAAGTTCCTCTGGAATGATGGAACTGAGTCCGAACACATTGGAAAGACCGCCCGGCTGCATCTGAAGAAGGGTGAGGTTGCTTGCCTGATCACGGCAACCGGCGGAGGGTATGGTGACCCTCATGAACGTCCGATCAAGTCTGTGCGCGAGGATGTGCATAACGGGTATGTGACTTTGGAGCAAGCCAAAAGAGACTATGGGATCACCTTCGATCCGGTGACCCTACAGGTAATGGATTTAACCGGACGGAAGGACTAACCCTGATTAGAAATATTCGGAGGTAACAGAAATGCGTTTCAAGCGAATCGTTTCGGCCATCGACTCGCATACCGAGGGCGAGCCAGCCCGGGTGGTAATCGGCGGAGTACCGCCTATTCCTGGAGCAACCATGCAGGAGAAGTGGGCCTGGGCTAAGGCCAACCTAGACGGCTTGCGCAAGATGTTGATGTTCGAGCCGCGCGGCAGCAACATCATGTCCGGCAGCATCCTTACCGAGCCGGTTACTCCCGGGGCAGATATCGGCGTGATCTACATCGAGGTCAGCGGCTTCCTACCCATGTGCGGCCACGGCACGATTGCCACCGCCACTGCGCTGGTCGAGGCTGGAATTGTGGATGTCCGAGAACCGTTCACTGAACTGACCCTGGATACCCCTGCGGGACTGGTCAAGGCCCGCATCCGGGTGCAGTATGGCGTGGCACAGGATGTTACCATCCAGAACATCCCCTCCTTCTTGTACAAATCCGATATCCCGGTGGACGTACCCAAGTTGGGGAAAGTTGTCCTGGATATCGCCTACGGCGGCAACTTCTATGCCCTGGTGCCGGCTGAGGCGGTGGGGCTGGAGTTGGTCCCTCGTTACATTAAAGAGATTATCCACAAAGGCTCGCTGATCCGTGAGGCCATCTTCGAGCAGGTCGAGGTAGTACACCCCCTGATCCCGGCCATCAACCGATGCACGCATGTGCGTTTCATCTCGCCCTCGCCCACCCCTGGCGTGACTCGGCGCAACGCCGTGCTCTACTCGGCGGAGGCCATCGATCGCTCGCCCTGCGGAACGGGCACCTCAGCAGAAATGGCTGCCCGCTTCGCCAAAGGCAGGCAGAAGCTCGGCGAGGAGTTTGTCAGCGAGAGCATCATCGGCAGCTTGTTCTACGGGAAGGTGGTTGATGAGACCAACGTAGGGCAATATCTGGCGGTGGTGCCAGAAATTCGGGGGAGGGCGTTCATCTCGGGCATCCAGCAGTTCGTGCTCGACCCGCGCGACCCCTGGACGGAGGGCTTCTACCTGGGCGAAAGCAGCAAGTGGGGGGCGGAGTTTTAGGATCATCAAATCATTGATTGTGAAGAGGTGTAGAAGGGAAGATTATCTCTATGTAAAGTCGCAGGGAGATCGATTGTGAACCATCCATCCATATGATATGTCTGTTGAATAAACTCCCCTAGTGGAGAATAATAAACATCAAAATTCTTTTCGGAGGATGATAATGAGATCACGTTTGGTTTTTTCCATGCTTGCCATTGTCTTAATTGCCAGCCTTGTGTTGACTGCTTGCCAGGCTCCGGCGACACCAGCTACCTCCGCACCAACGGCAGCCCCTATACAACCCACAGCGATACCGCCCACACAGCCACCTGCGGTCTCACCAACCACCGCCCCAGCGGCTTTTACCCCTCAGAAAATTGCTGCCCCAGACTGTAACTATGGAACTGCGGACATCCCAGCCTTATTGAAATCGGTTGAGGCGGTTGATGCAAATACTGTCGTATTTGCTTTGTGCAAACCGGACCCGGCCTTTGCTTCGAAGATTACGGTGCCGGCCTTTGCAATTCTGTCTGCAAAAGCTATCGAGGCGAATGGGGGCGATTCACTCAGTATGAGCGTGAATCCGGTCGGGACAGGGCCCTATATGCTCAAGGAATGGGTCCACGGTGATCATATCACCCTGACTGCAAATCCATATTACTGGGGCCAACCCGCTAAAACCACAGATCTCATTTTCCGCTGGTCATCTGAGGCTGCTCAGCGGCTATTGGAATTGCAAGCCGGGACTGTCGATGGAATGGACAATCCCGCCCCGGAGGATTATGCCACCATCCAGAATGATCCGAACTTGAAGCTTCACGCTCGCCAGCCTACGAATGATGGTTACCTTGGCTTTAACAACACGATGAAGCCTTTTGACGACCCCAAAGTGCGCCAGGCGCTGGCGATGGCGATTGATCGCCAGAGGATTGTGGATAACTTTTACCCCGAAGGCTCAATCGTGGCGGAACAGTTTATCCCGCCTACACTCAAACCTGGCTATACGGATGGAGCCAAGTGGTATGACTACAATCCTACCGAGGCGAAAAAGCTGCTGGCTGATGCAGGTTTCCCGAACGGCTTTGAAACCACTCTCTCTTATCGTAACGTTGTCCGCACCTACTTGCCCTCCCCTGATAAGGTCGCTCAAGAAGTCCAGGCTGAGCTTGCCCAAGTTGGGGTAAAAGCCACGCTGAATGAAGAGGAATCAGCCAAGTTCCTTGACGATTTAGCCGCCGGGTTGCTCCCCATGTTCTTGCTGGGCGGCAATGCTGACTATGCCGATTCCTCAAACCTGTATGATTATACGTTTGCAACAGCCACCAATAAGAAGTTAGGGGATCTCTATCCGGATCTCGTGGCAGAGCTGAAAGCTGCCGAGCAGGTTTCTGACCCAGCTGCACGGCAGGTCCATTACGATAAGGCTAATGACCTGATCAAAGAGCACGTGCCTTTAGTGACGATCGCATATGGTGTATCAGCTACTGCATTCAAGGCGAGCGTCGAAGGTGCACATGCTAGCCCGGTGAACAAAGAGATCTTTGCTGTAATGAGCAGCGGTAGTGATCAATTGGTTTGGATGCAGAACGGTGAGCCAGCTTCGCTAGTTTGTTGGGACGAATCAGATGATGAGACTACTCGCGCTTGCTACCAAATCTATGATACTTTGGTTTCCTTCAAGCCAGGCACAGCTGAAATGGCTCCCAATCTGGCTGAAAGTTGGGAAGCCAACGCCGATGCGACCGTATGGACTTTCCATCTGCGACAGGGCGTTAAATTCAATGATGGCACTACGATGGATGCTAGCGATGTAATTGCGACTTTCGACACCCTGTGGGATGCGAAAAACCCGAACCACAAGGGCAGGATTGGCGCCTTCGAGTATTTCAGCTCGTTTATGGGATCGTTTTTGAATGTCAAATAGGGGCGCGATCAGGAGGGGCGCAATCACTTGCGCCCCTCCTTCGCACCGAGAAAAAGGGTAGGTGATTGATTAAGAAAAGATATTTAGGAGATTTATAAATGATTGAAGAACAAACACAAAAGATCGCGATTTGTGGAGCAACTCTGATTGATGGGATAGGGAAACGTCCAATCGAAAAAGCAGTCGTGATCGTATCCGGGAAACGGATTGAGGCTGTTGGAACGCAGGAAAACGTTCCGATATCGGAAGACATACAGAGAATCGATGCCGGAGGCAAGTACTTGCTGCCCGGCCTGATCGACCTTCATGTGCACATATATCACCCAGATTTTGTTACGGCGCCACCCAAAGGTTCCGACATGGCTTATGGTAGCATCATCGCCATGAACAACTTGCGCTCGGCGCTCCAGGCCGGGATTACTACTCTCCGCGACACTAGCGATGTAGACCACATGTCTCTTGCCATGCGCACGGCTGTCGAGCGAGGGTTATTGGTCGCCCCACGAATTTTTGCAGCCGGCATCGGCATCTGTATGACCGGTGGCCACGGTTCGGAGCTTCCTGGGATGGTGCATGAAGTGGATGGCCCCGAAGCCATTCGCCGAGTCGTGAGAGAGGAAATCCGCGCAGGTGTGGATTGGATCAAGCTGCTCTCTTCTCACCGCTCCGATTTACCGGAGTATTCGCAAGAAGAGATCACCGCTGGAACGGAGGAGGCTCACCGGCTGGGGAAAAAGTTGGCTATTCATGCAGCCAATTTTGCCAGCACGCGCATGGCTGCCGTCGCCGGGGTGGATACGATCGAACATGGCAGCTTCATCGACCCAGAAACCGCGGATTTAATGGCCGAAAAAGATATCACCCTGGTTCCTACCGTTTGGGTGAAAAACTATATCCACGGAAACATGCAGAAGATCGGGGAAAAACTCAAAGAAGGGAGGTCCAAGGAATTCTCCCGCGATGATTTTGAAGTGACTGCTACCTGGTTCCGGCGTTGCGTCGAACAATACCCCGCGACGATGGAATTCGTACGTTCGCGAGGCATCCGCATCGCCACAGGTACAGACAGTGTCTTCCCAGAGGAGCCTTGGGCGGTGTTACACCGTGAGATTGAATTCCTTACGCATTACGGATTATCGAATATGGAGGCGATTCAGGCGGCAACCAGGGCTGGCGCCGAAGCGTTAGGCAAAGCGGACCAATTTGGCACGGTCGAGCCCGGTAAACTCGCTGATTTGATCCTGGTCGACCAGAACCCCCTCGAGCAAATCAAAACCTTCGAGAATGTCTCATGGGTGATGAAAGAGGGAGCGGTTATCCCTAAACATCCCGAATGGCTCCCACATCCGGTCGGAGCTGCTTTGATACAATAGGGAGTCTCTGGATAATGATTCACTATCAGATCCCAGGAGTGTTATGAGCAAGGATGTAGTTATCATCGGCGGCGGGATTGTGGGTTGTGCGTGTGCCCATTACTTGATCCAAGCGGGGATGAGCGTGCATCTGGTGGAGCGAGGGCCGTTGGGCTCAGGTGCTTCCAAATCTGGGATGATGCACGTGGTCACTTGGGAGGAGCCTGAGATCCATCTGGAGCTTGGCCGCGCCAGCCGGAGGCTGTACGAGGAATTGAGCCAGGAGCTGCCCGCCGACATCGAATTCCGCCCGACCGGCTCGACGGCCGTGGTAGAAAAACCCGAGGGGATGGCTTCGCTGGAGGCGATGGTCGGGCGGCTGCAGGGCTGGGGCTTGAAGTGCCGCCTGCTGAGCAGCCAGGATCTGGCCGAGATGGAGCCCAACCTGGCCTCAGATTTGGCCTGCGGGGCGCATTTTGAAGAAGATGCCATGGTCAATCCGCTGGTGGTTACCCTGGCGCTGGCGCAGGCCGCCCGCGAGCGCGGCGCGGTGATCGAGACGGGCAGTGAGGTTATTGGTTTCGAAAGAGTATCGGGCAAAGGTACAATTGCTGCTGTGCTGACCTCACGGGGACGAATCCCAACCGGGTGCGCGGTGATTGCCGCGGGGGCCTGGAGCGCGGCGGTCGGCAAGCTCGCCGGGATCGACATCCCCATCACCCCGCGCAAAGGGACGCTGGTAGTGACGACCCCTGTTCCGGAGGATCTGATCCACTGCAAGATTGTCCTTGCGGCTGGGTACATGGATACGGTCAAGGACGGTGCGGCGAGCGGGGTGGCGGTGGCGGCTAATATCGAACAGTCCAGGAACGGCAACCTGCTGCTGGGTAGCAGTCGCCAGTTCGTAGGTTTCGACACGGCTGTTGACACCCAGGTGGTCGCGAAGATCCTGAGGCGCTGCCTGCGCTTCCTCCCTGCTCTGGCTCAGGTCACCGCTATACGCACCTGGGTAGGCTTCCGGCCCTACACGCCCGACCTTCTGCCAATTATCTCGCCGGTGGAAGCCGTGGAGGGATTGTTCATCGCAGCAGGGCACGAGGGGTTGGGGATCACCGAAGGACCGGTAACCGGCAAACTGGTCAGCCAGATGCTTACAGGCCAGAAACCGGAGATCGACCTCACCCAATTGTCATTCTCACGCTTTACGCAATAATCTTTCTGCATCGAGGAGGGAAGTATGGAAAAGAAATATAGTGGCGTTTTTATCGTGCTCTCGACACCGTTTGACGAGCGGGGTGAAGTGGACGAAGCTGCCTTGAGGCGCCACATCCGCTACATGATTGACGAGTGCGAGGTGCACGGCATCATCCCCTGCGGCAGCACGGGCGAATTCGCTTACCTGAGCGAGGCGGAGCGCCGCCGGGTAGTGGAGGTTACTATTGACGAGGTCAACCATAAATTACCCGTAATTGCCGGAACAGCAGCATGTTCCACCCGCGAGGTGATCCATAACTGCGCGACCGTCCGCCGTCTAGGAGCCGATGGGGTCATGATCGTGCCCTCTTATTATGGGGGCCTCTCCCAGGAAGAGCTCTACGTCCATTTTGCCGACATCGCTCAAAGCACGGACCTACCGATCGTGCTCTACAACAACACAGGCACAACCCATTCGGATATCCTCCCCGAAACGGTCGCGCGGCTGGCGGAATTCGACAATATCGTGGCGATTAAAGAGAGCACCGGGGTGATGCAGCGGGTGGCGGAGATCATGCGCCGTTGCGGAGACCGCATTGAAGTCTTGTGTGGGTGCGATACCCTGGCCCTGGAGATGTTTGTCATGGGGGTGGAGGGCTGGATCGCCGCCCCGGCCAACGTTGCAGCCCGGCAGTGCGTGAAGCTTTACCGGCTGGCCGTTGAACAGAAGGATTTTGCCCGGGCGAAGGAATACTATCTGAAAATCCTGCCCCTGTTCGACCTCTTTGAGGCCTCCGGCAAATACGTCCAACTGGCCAAAGCCGGACTGGAGCTGCTGGGGAGATCAATCGGCAAGCCCAGGCCGCCGATGCTGCCGCCCTCGGAGGAGCTGCAGGAGAAGCTCAAAGAGATCCTGCTGGTCATCCAAGATGTGTAAGGGAAAAGGTCAAAAAGATGCGCATTGCCAAGCGTCTGATTACCGAAGAGGCAATAACGATCACCGTGGATGGCAAGCCATATTCTGCCTATCCAGGTGACACAGTGGCGAGTGCCATATATGCCACCGGGAAACGCGCCTGGCACCGTTCGCGCTCCAATGAAGCCAGAGGCCTGTTCTGCGGCATGGGGGTATGTTATGACTGCCTGGTGACCGTTGACGGGGTTGATAACCTGCGTGCTTGCCAAACACTGGTTCGCGCGGGTATGACGGTCACGACAAATCTAGAAAGCGAGACTCTCTGATGCATCAACAGGCAGAACTCGTGGTAGTGGGTGGGGGACCTGGCGGCCTGGAAGCTGCCCTGTCTGCGGCCAGCCTGGGAGTGCAGGTCTCCCTGCTCGACGCTGGGAGGCGGCCAGGAGGGCAATATTTCTACCAGCCGCCATCATGTATAGCTCCTTATGCAACACGGCGCCAGCGAAAGGGGGCCAAACTTTGGGACCAGGTCCGGCAAGCAGGTGTGAGAATTCAATCCGAGACATTGGTATGGGACTTGGTTACTTCCGGCAGTGAGAAAAAGCTCTACTGTTATGATCCACAGGGGTCATTTGTACTGAAAGCCCGGGCAGTCATCTTGGCTACGGGAGCTTACGAGCGCCCTGCAGCCTTCCCCGGTTGGACGCTGCCCGGGGTACTCCTGACCGGTGGGGCGCAGACGCTACTGTATCAGGGTGTGCTACCAGGAAAGAAGGTGCTTCTGGTAGGGACCGGGCCTTTGCAATTGGTCGTGGCCAAAAAGCTGCTCGACGCCGGCGCGCAGGTAGTAGCCGTACTGGAGGGTTGCTCAACCTCGAAGCTGGTGAGCAAAGGGCTGAGCCAGATTGGGGCGTTGTGGGGTCAATGGGAACGCTTAGCCGAGGGAGCCGGCAGCTTGGCTACGCTGGTCCGAAGGGGAGTGCCATATCGAGCTGGCTGGGGCATTCTGGCGGCTCATGGGACGAGAGAGGTAGAAGGCGCCACGATTGCGAAGCTAGATAGCGACTGGCGCCTGATCCCGGGCAGCGAACAGGAAGTGGCTTGCGACACGGTCTGCATCGGGTATGGCCTGATCCCCTTCAACACGCTTTCCAAACTGGCCGGGGCCGAGCAGGCTTGGCGCCAGGAGCTGGGTGGAGAAGTGCCCGTGCGCAGCGAGACCCTGGAGACCAGCGTGGCCAGCGTGTATGCCGTGGGGGATGGCGCCGAGATCGGTGGGGCGCATCTCTCCAGGCTCGAAGGGCGGATGGCGGGGCTGGTGGTTGCGGCCCGTCTCGAGCATGGGAAAGATGTTGTGCAGGAAACAATGGCAAAGCTAATCCCAGCCTTGAGACATGAGCGCCGCTTCCAGCGCCTGTATGAAGAGCTGTTTACACCCGGACCCGGCATCTACACGCTCGCGCAGGAGGATACTCTCATATGCCGCTGCGAGGGAGTTACAAAGGAGAAGCTATCCCGGGCAGTCGAGAATGGGGTGGGCACGTTCGTGGAGGCTAAAGACGCCACTCGCTGCGGGATGGGCGAGTGCCAGGGGCGCATGTGCGGCCATCAGGTAGCCCAGTTCATCGCTCGATCAACTGGGAAGACAGTTGATGAAGTAGGATTATTCCATGCCCGGCCGCCGGTATTCCCTTTGCCGATAGGCACTTTGGCCCAGGTGGAAGAAGAATAGATTTCTGAAACCATCTCAAAGTCGACCTCGTTCCGGTCATCTCCCGGATTGGACCGAGGTTATTATTGATTCGAGTATTTCAATTCTTACTTTGCCATTCCATGCTGATAAATTGAAAGGTTTGGAGTGGAAAGTAATCCATCACAGAAGAGGAGAACATGGCTACTTGGGATAATCTACGCAAGATGGTTCAAGGGCGGAAGCTCGAGAGCTCTACTTTGATCTCGGACTGTAAGAGCGTTCTTGCAATCATTGATCAAGCTGAGACGTGGAAAATCACCCCACCAGAAAAAGAGCAGAAAGTCATTTCGAATTTGCGGACCATCGTTCATGAATCTAGAGATGCCATTCAAAAGCAGGATAAGACCCGTTTGGCAGAGCTCTTTCATCTGGCTGGAACGTCGACTACTTCTGAGTTGCGGCTTAGACTAGGGATTTCAACACCAAAGATCATCCCGGCGCAACAGATCCAGGTCGGAACCGAATGGGTTTATCAAATCAATTTAACCCAGGCTCAACTTGATAAAATCCAGAAGGTTATGAAGAATCGGTTCACATTTGAGCAAAAGGGGGATACCCAGCTCTAACTTTATTGCCTTACCTATTTTTCCAATTCATTCCTAAAGGAGACATTGCTGTTGGCAACGCAAAATATAATCCACACTCCTAAGGATACAAATGATCCAGAGGAGAAGCCTGATTTTCAGGCGATTCATCCTGCTACCCAGCCTCAGCAAAATGATGCTGATAAGAGTAGCTAAACAAATATTCAAAAGCTAAACCCTCCCGGGGAGAGCACTGCCAATGCTGCAGTTTGGTTGTACTCACTCGGTTTCAATGTCATGCCATTAATAGAAAATTCCAACGAACCTGTGTTGAAGCATTGGGGAAAATTAACCACCACAAGGCTGCCAGAAGATGGATTACGCGAGTTCTTCAAGGGTAATAACCTCGCAGTAATTCCCGGGAAACTCTCCAATAACCTGTTTGTGATCGATTGCTTCGACGCCTTGACCTTTAAAAGGATTTCAGATTATTTGGGTTCAACGATGAATTGGGTGGTTACGACATCTCAGGGCCATCAAATTTGGCTCCGTTGCAGGGACGGTGAAATATATAATCACGATGGCAAAGGGTCTCGTACTATTGGCCACAACAATTTTGTAATCGTACCCCCTTCAAGGGATTCTCAGGGAGACACTTTTTATTGGGAAAAGAGGGATGGAGAACTGCCCACATTGTTATCTTGGTATGAATTCCAAGAGATGATCCCGGGCATTCGATTGCGATTTTCCGCCGATAGGCATTCGGGTTTCGTAGAAACATATTCCCCAACAATTTGGAAGCGGTGGAATTACCGAAACAAGCCAGACATCGCGGAACTATTTGATTGGGCTGAGGGACACTCATGGAAGGGGAGAACCAGCTCTACTGACAAGATGGTATTTCTAAACTGCTGTGCACGGGCAGCAGATGAGTCAATAGAGGCTTTCCATGCTTCTGTTCGTGAGATTGCCGAGATGTCCGGGGTTACGCATAAAACTGCTGGCAAAAGTCTGCGCCGCCTTACGACATCTGGGTTGATTAAATTCATCGATAGTGGTCCCCGCGGAAATCGGTATGGCATCATGGTGGATGTTCATAATTACCACAGTAATGTAAGGGTGGTTAGTGGGGTAATCGTGAACGGTTTTTCTGATCATACGCCTGGCACCGATTAGCCCTCGGCTTGTCTGGTTTACATATCTATACCCAAATTCGAAATTGTGACAATCCCGAGGTTGGTTTAACCCATAAAGAGATCGTTGAGCGGACAGGAATAAGCACCTCAACCGTTAGGCGGAAACTTGCCAAAATGCAAGAGGACGATCTGGTTTACCGAGAAGGACGTCGCTGGAAGCCTCTGCCATTTAGGAGAGACAAATTGGATGATATTGCCAGGCGGTATTTAACAGCCGGGACAGGAGATAGACGCAAGAAGGCACACCAGAGAGAGCGGGAATGGGATGTTGGTCGCTTGATGAGGCAAACCCTTCGGAAACAGAATCGCCCCTATGGCCAATAAATC
>JAMCRR010000043.1 GCA_023381565.1 Chloroflexota bacterium | reverse complement strand
CCAACCCCAACTGGCGAGGTTATAACCAATTACGGCAACCAATAACAGGAATACGATCGTGCGTAAGTGCTTCATGGGTTCCTCCTTAAGGGTTCAATTACAGGGAAACGTTCTGAGGAAATTCCGATAGAATGGACCGGCGAGTATCGCTACGATGGACCTCCCTTCCCCCCCTATCGATAATTCACCAAAGGATTTTGCACCAAAATGAATAAGAGCCGCGCGGCTTGAAGCGCGGCTCATGATGCCGGAGAATACTGAGAATGCCTCAGCTTTATCGGTAACCGAAATCGTTTGCAGAACTAAACAATCCGGGCAGGATTCGTCCATTTGATCGATGATTTTAATCGAATAGCTCCCGAAGGGGGGATTCACAGAACTGCATCAGCAGATCGATTGAGGCGCTTCGGGAAATTATTGAAGAGGATCCCATTAAATAATGGATACATCCGTTAAGGATCAGATTTGGAAAGGACAGAACCAGGTGAAGATTTTACGGCAGTTCGACGGTTATGTCAATACAAATGCCTCATTCTATCGGCGAGCGCTTTGGTGCTATACTTCGTGCGGTAAAAATCAATCCCCTGGATGTGGAGGAATATTAAAATGTCCAAAAGTGCCGTCGAATCGACGCTACGCCTGATGGATGAGACTGTGGCACGAGCCATGAATCAATATACTCTGTCTGGAATGGCAGTAGGGGTGGTGCAGAAAGGGAAGCTGATCTTCGCAAAGGGATACGGGGTTGCAGATGCAAGTACAGGCAAGCCTGTGACCCCTGATACCATTTTCCGGATTGCTTCGATTTCGAAAACATTCACCGCCATCGCCGTGATGCAGCTTTGGGAACAGGGCAAAATTCAATTGGATGATCCGGTGAATAAATATCTAAAGACGTACCAGGTGTTGCATCCCGATCCAAATGCCCCTCCAGTGACCATCCGGCACATGCTCACGCATACTTCCGGCATCGGCGAGAACCCGACCACGGCGGGTTTATTGCGAGATTTGATCATCAAGCAACCGGATATCAAGCTTCGCCCGGGCGACCCCATCCCACCCCTGGGGGAGTATTACCACGGGCGCTTATCTCCCGACGTATACCCGGATGTCAAGTGGGCATATGCGAACCACGCCTTCGGCACCCTGGGACAGCTCATCGAGGATGTCAGCGGTGAACCTTTTGCCGAGTATATGTGCCGGCATGTCTTCGAGCCGCTTGGTATGATGAAAACAGATTTTCGCTACAGCGAGAAGTTTGTGGAAGAGCTGGCACAGGGTTACGTATATAAAAAAGACCATCTAAAATCGGCAGAGTTCCTGCTCTTCCCCGATTTTGCCGCCGGGTCAGTCTTGACCAGCGTCAATGAGATGGCCCTGTACCTGGCAGCCCTGATGAATGGCGGGAGCAACGAACACGGAACGGTGATCAAACCTGAGACGTTGGAAGCGATGATGTCGCCACAGTACCGCCAGGATCCGCACCTGGCAGCCATGGGCTATGGGTTCCACCTCGAATACCTGGATGGGCACCGGGCAGCCTGGCACGGAGGCAGCCTGGAGGGGTTTAATACAGCTCTGTGGGTGGCGCCGGATGACGATCTGGGAGTGCTGGTGTTTGCCAATACCAACACACGCGCCATCTATCATTTTGCGGAGGGTATTTTGCGCGATCTGCTTGGTTTACCCAGGCTAAGCGAGCGGCTGCCAGTCCCAGGGGTGCTCGAATCTCCGCACCTGTGGCCAGAGATGGTGGGCAGCTACGGGCCTCCGAGGGGATTCAACAGCAACGCCCGTGCCTGGCTGAACTACGGCAGCGATCTGAAGATCTACGTCAAAGACCATCACCTGATGCTCAAGTCGTTCACCGGGCTGTATCAAAAGGGAATCGTATTGTACCCGGTGGATGCACATGACCCGCTGGCCTTTGAAAACGTCACTGACGGCAAGGTCCTGCAGCTCGTTTTCCAGCGCAACCAGCATGGAGTGATCGACCGGATCAGCTTTACTTCGCTGACGTTTTTCACATTTTACAAACAACCCGTCTATCAAAGCGTCCATTTCAAAGTCTTTGCAGGGATTGGCGCTCTCCTGGGCACCCTCCTGGCAGCGCTCATCCTCGGGCGGAAGAAGCCGAATATACTCGGAGCGGGGACATGCTGTCGAAAGTGAACCAGGAAGAAGTTGTCGAGTTTGCGCGCGAGATCATCCGCCGCAACAGCCCCTCAGGCCAGGAAGGAGAGGTCGCCCGGCTGGTTGAGTCGAAAATGCGCTCGCTGGGGTACGATCGCGTGCAGGTAGATCCCTATGGGAATGTAATTGGCCTCCGCTTTGGCAAAAACCCTGGGGGCACGGTGTTATTTGACGGTCACATGGATGTGGTTCCGGTCACCAACTCGGAAGCATGGACGGAAGAGCCTTTCTCCGCCGCGGTGCGAGAAGGAAAAATTTGGGGGCGCGGCGCTTCGGATATGAAAGGTCCCCTGGCAGCCGCGATCGTCGCACTCGGGCGCATCCCGGTGGATGAATTCAGCGGGACCCTGGCGGTGTCGGCCAGTATCGGCGAAGAGGTGCACGAAGGCGCGGCCCTGGCAAAAGTCAACGAGCAGGTGCACCCGGATGGGGTGGTGATCTGCGAGCCAAATGGGTGCAAGCTGGGCGTGGGGCAAAAGGGGCGGGCCGGGATCAAGATTGAGGTGTTCGGGAAACCCGCCCACTCGTCGGTCCCGCACCTGGGGGAGAATGCCATCTACAGAGCGGTCGAGATCATCAACCGCCTGCGCCGCATGGCGCTGCCCACCGACCCACTCCTCGGAGAGGGCGTGATGGAGCTGATCGACGGCATCTCCAGCCCATATCCCAGCCTTTCGACGGTGCCGGTGCAGTTCACGATGCGTTACGACCGGCGTCTGGTACAGGACGAAACCATGGAAAGTGTACGCGCTTCGATCCAGGCTTCTCTGGAAGGTCTGGCGGATTGGTCAATGGTGATTCCCAAGGTGAAAATTGAGACCTACCCCGGCGAAGTGCTGAAAGAGCCAGATTTCCATCCCGGTTGGGCAATCGATCCTGGTTCGCCATGGATCCGAAAGGCGAGCCGGGGCTTGGAAATGGCCGGCATCCAACCGGAAACGACCACCGCGCGCTTCTGCACGAACGGCTCGTATACCGCGGGTGTCGCTGGCCTACCGACCTTGATTTTTGGCCCATCTTCCGGTTTGCTGGCGCACTGTGTCGACGAGTACATCGCCATCGATGAGCTGATCCAGGGCGCAGAAGGATATTGGGGATTGGCAAAGGAGTTAGCGAAGTAATCTAAAAAATGAGCGCCTGCAGGCGCTCTTTTTTTTCTTCCAAAGCTTTATTTCCTCACACCCGAGCGGATGCGTGTGTAAGGGATTTTAGCCGGATCTTCGATGATCGCGCCTGGGGCGTCCACCACCAGGATCTCAGAGGCGATGGGTTGAAAATCGGCCCGGTAATGGTTGGTGCTTTTCAATACCAGGATCTTCATCTTTGTGGGGTCAACTCCTACCCGGCGGAAATAGGCCTGGTCGTTGGCCTGGGTGCGCCCGCTGACGACCACTACGCGCACGTTGCCGGTGCGGAGCTGGGCCATCTTCCCCAGGTTGGCGACGATGCCGCGGTTCATTGGGCCGGTAAGCTCGAAATTGCCGCTGGTTACTTTCTCGACAGTGAATGCACCGTGGAAGGGTTTGTGCCCGGGCATGCCTTTGCCGCCCAGGTCGAGCGTGATCTGAGCGCCCTCGCCGGCGGCGTGCGCGACTGCTGCGGCAGCGGGATCGTACATCAATCCCAGGGCTGTGTCAGGGGCATTCTGCCGGACGAGCGCTTCCAGGATCCAGACGGTATCGGAGGTCCCGCCCCCACCGGGGTTATCCTGGACGTCAGCCAGGATGACGGGCTTCTCCGTATGGGCAGATTTCTGGATCGCCTGGCGAACGGCTTCATCTGGTTGGAGCAGGTTCAATTTCAACTCAGCCTCATGATCCAGCAGCGCTTTTTCAAGCGCGTCTGCCGCCCGGTCGGCATCCTGTTGATCGGCTGCATACGCCCAGACGGACGGCCCTACCTGGGCGATATCCGAGGGCAAGAAGCCGTGCATGATCGTGGCGGAGAACACACCTGCATCTTTTTCAAGTCCCTCGAGAACCGGGTAGATGGACAGGCACGGCTCAGTCATCGTTGACATCATCGACGGCGCCAGCAAGATAGGCAGCTTACGGAAGGCTTTCTTGAGCGGGGGATGCTGGACCAGGTAGTCGAGCATCACGGCGCAGCGCTCGCCGGTTTCGTAGATATCTACATGTGGATACGTGCGGTAGCCGACCAGCCCGGAGAAGACGTCGACGCATTCCTGGGTGATGTTGCCGTGCAGGTCGAGAGCGGCAACCAGGGGGGTATCGCGGATCACTTGGCGCACCCGGCGGCCGATTTCGGTTTCGGGGTCTTCGTACGATTCGACCACCATCGCTCCGTGCAGATCCAGGAAGACCCCGTCATAGGGTCCGTTAGCCGCCAACGCAGCCAGGAGCAGGTCCATGATGCGGTTGAAAGCTTCATCGGTGACCGTCCCGGAGGGTTGTGCAGAGGTCCAAACCAGTGGTACGACTTCGTGACCTGAAGCCTCAGCTTTGCGGATAAACCCGCTGGGACCCACGTTCATCTCCCGCTTTCTGAACTCCAGGATCTCAGCCCCGGTTTTCAACCCGGAATCGTCCCCGGTTACCAGGGTGAAGTCAGTGAATCCGGTTTTCCCAGGAGCGAAAGTGTTGGTTTCGTGCAAGAAACCGCCGACTGCAAACCGTGACATATTTACCTCCCTCGATGGAACTCGGGTCCCAGGGGCTTGAGCCTAATCCCCTCGCGCAGGTGCCTATAGACAGCTTTGCTGGGATCTTCGACAATTGCTCCCGGCGCTTCGACCGGGATGATTGCTGCAGAAATTGGCTCAAAATCCGCCCGGTAATGGTTGGCGCTTTTTACCACCAGGATTTTCATTTTTGCCGGTTCGATGCCGACCTGCCGGAAATAGGATTGATCGTTAGCCTGGGTGCGCCGGCTGGCGACGACCACGCGTACTCCGCCGATCTTGAGCTGCACCATTTTACCCAGGCTGGTAGTTTTGCCCCCTACCATGGGGCCGGTGGGTACGAACGGGCCGTTGAAGAGCTTCTCGACACGGAATGTGCCGTGAAAAGGCTTTTGACCGGGAGTCAGCTTGCCGCCCAGGTCCAGGGTGATCTCGACGCCTTCGCCCGCCGCGTGAGCGGCTGCGGCGGCCTCCGGGTCGAACATCAACGCCAAAGCAGCCTCCCGGGCGTCGTGCCGGACGAGAGCCTCCAGGATCCAGGGTGTATCAGAGGTGGCTCCGCCGCCGGAGTTATCCTGGACGTCGGCGAGCAAAATGGGTTTCGTAGAGCCTTCGGCCAGGCGGATGGCTTTTTCGACGGCAGCATCGGGGTCAAGCAGGCCGAATTTGAAATCCGGCTCGTGCCGGACATAGGCTTCGTATAGCCGATGAGCGGCGCTGTCGGCAGCTTGCTGCGTTGATGCGTAGGCGAATATCGAAGGCCCGCAATCTTCGATATCCGCCGGGGGGAAGCCCGCCATGATCGTGGCCGAGATCACGCGAGGGTCCTGTTCGACTTCGTCGATCAGGGCGTAGAGAGAGCGGCACGGCTCGGTGTTGGTCGATTGGGCAGAGATGGGCACCAGGAAGGGAAGCTG
>JAMCRR010000134.1:742-5793 GCA_023381565.1 Chloroflexota bacterium | reverse complement strand
GGCATTAGCTAGCGCTGGAGCAAGCCGGTGTAGCGCATGCTTCAGCTTGCGCTGGAACAAGCTGAAGCTTGTTCTACATTTTTTGGATAATTTACAATTATTTTACAATGGGGCAACGCTTCCTTTACCTGAGCAGGTTATGATCATGTTTAGTAGTCAGGGAAAACACAGTTCCCTGAACAGAAATCATAAAAAAGCTGCTCATATTGGAGGCTAAAATGAAAAACATCTTCCCGTTAGTCAAGAAAATCCTCATCGGCGCCTCGTCCGTCACGTTGCTCGCCGGCGCAGTATTCCTGGTGCCCAGCGGGCTCGTTCAGGCGGCGGTCAGCCCGCAGACGGGGACGCCCCCCACGTCTCCATCCACCACCCCATCGGCACAGCAAACCGCCCGCCTGGAGAATCTTTACCAGAGGGAGCTTAAAGCGCTGGCTGCGCAAGGAACCCGCCTGAACAACGTCGATGCGCTGGTCGTCAAGGCGCAGGATGCCATTAACCGACTTAAGGCCAATGGTAAGAATGTAGTTCCGTTGCAGACCGCCTTGGATGATTTCAACGCCACCCTTCCCTCTGCTGAAGCAGCCCACGCTTCTGCCCAAATGATCCTGGATGCGCACGCCGGTTTCGACGCCAATGGCAAGGTAACCAATCTGAACCAGGCTCGCCAAACGGTGCTCACCGCCGGACAGGACCTGCGCGCAGCTCACCGCATCCTGACCAACGCGGTGCGAGACCTGAGGCGGGTCGTGCGCATCTACCGGCACGCGGCTGCCGGATCAAATCCTGCTGCGCCAGCCGGAACCCCTGCTGCAACCCCCACCCCAGATGCATGACGTCTATTCTCTTTCTTCTCGACATAGCGTAAAATTGAAACGGGCAGACTCCTGCCGCCGCAGGGTAAGATTAACAGCGGCAGGCGGCTGTCTTTATCCCATTCATACTGAAAGGCGAAGCAAACTATGTTTCCTGAGAAGCAAACCGCGGTCAAGACCGATAAGGCGCCGAAAGCTCTCGGCCCTTATTCTGTGGCGATTGAGTTCGGCGCCCTGGTGTTCGCCTCTGGTCAGGCGGGGATCGACCCGGTCACTAATACCCTGGTGCAAGGCGGGATCGAAGCGGAGACCCGCCAGACCTTAACCAACCTACGCAATGTACTGGAGGCTGCCGGCTCTGGAATGGCAAATGTGGTTAAGACGACGGTTTTTTTGACCAACATGGATGATTTTGCCCGCATGAACGCCGTTTACGGCGAATTCTTTACCGCCAATTTCCCTGCCCGCAGTACGGTCCAGGTGGCGCGCCTGCCCAAGGACGCTGCGGTAGAGATCGAGTGCATCGCTTTCAAGCAGCAAGCCTGAAAGATCCACAAAGAATATGCCCGCTCAAATGGTGCTCGTGGTTGACGACGAACCCAGCATCGTCCAGCTGGACCGGCTCTACCTGGAGCGGGAGGGTTTTGCGGTACAGTCGGCCGTAGACGGCCGAGCAGGTCTGCAGGCTATCGAGAGCTTACAGCCAGCTTTGGTGGTTTTGGATCTGATGCTGCCCGAGCTGGACGGTTTTGAAGTGTGCCGCAGGTTGCGGGCTGCTAACAATCCGGTGCCCATCCTGATCGTGACAGCCCGCGATGAAGACGTGGATAAGATCGTCGGTCTCGAGCTGGGGGCAGACGATTATCTGGTGAAACCTTATAACCCGCGCGAGCTGGTGGCGCGGGTTAAGGCGATCTTGCGCAGAGCCGATCGCACCCATGCTCAGCCGGGTACTGCGCCTATCCACCTTGGCGAGCTGATGATCGACCAGAACCGGCACGAAGCGCGGCTGGGTGAGCGGGTGCTGGACCTGCGCGCACAAGAGTTCGAGGTCCTATGGGTGCTGGCAAGCAATCCTAACCGGGTTTTGAACCGCGATCAGCTTTTGAATCAAGCCTGGGGCTTTGATTTCGCCGGGCAAACCCGCACGGTGGACGTGCACATCGCCCACCTGCGCCGCAAACTGGGGGAAGGCCCCGTGCGCATTGAGACGGTAACCGGCGTGGGATACAAGCTGGTGACCTGATGTTCGCCTCTTTACGCTCACGCCTGTGGTTGACCTATTTAATGCTGGTCGTCGTCGTTTTAGGCGTGATCGGTGTTTCGCTTTTTATCTATCTTGCGCGCCACCCAAATCTCTACCAGCAAACCGCCTTACATCTGCGAATCGCTGAAGCGGCCATCGCTCTGCGCGCTGATGCGCTGGATGTTTCTGGGGCAGCTCGTATAGAGCAGATCGTCCAGCGAGAAGATCAAATCCTCCAGGTGCGCATCCTGATCCTGCGCTCCGATGGGGAGGTGCTGGCAGATTCGCGCTCCGGGAAAGCGGCTGAGCTGATCTTGCCGCGCACGCCATTCAAAGTCCCTCCAGCGGACCAGATCAGCATTCTTTCCTTGCGTGATGTGCACGGCGGGGTCTGGCTCTACAGGTTGTCCCAGTTGGATGCCCAACGCTACCTGCTTGTGGCGCTGCCGCGGCCTCGAGTACCATTATTAACCATTCTGAAAGACGAATTTAACCTTCTGGTAACCCGTACTGGCCTGATCGCCCTGGTGATGGCCTTGCTGCTGGGATGGGGCATGGCGCGCTGGATTAGCGCGCCCCTGCAGCGCATCGGGGCCGCCGCAAAATCGACTGCGGCAGGCGAATACCGCACCATCCCGCTGGAGGGGCCGCGCGAAGTGCAGGACCTGGCGGGAGCATTCAATGAGATGACCCATCGCGTGCAAGCCAGCCAGCAATCGCAGCGCGAGTTTATCGCTAACGTTTCCCACGAGCTGAAAACGCCGCTGACCTCCATCCAGGGTTTTGCCCAGGCGATCCTGGATGGGGCTGCCGCAACGCCCGAAAGCCTGCGCCAGGCTGCCAGTGTGATCTACGGGGAAGCCGGGCGCATGTCGCGCCTGGTGATGGACCTGCTCACCCTGGCTCGCTTAGATGCCGGTACCGCCGATCTTCACCGTACCCCGCTCGACCTGGGCGGGTTGCTGCAGAGTGTGGCCGAAAAAATGACCCCCCAGGCGCAGCAAGCCCAGGTGGAGCTGCAGGTTGCCCTCGACCCGCTGCCGCTTTACAATGGAGATGAAGACCGCCTGGCTCAAGTGTTCACCAACCTGGTCGATAACGCCCTTAAATTTACCCCTCCGGGCGGAACGGTGACCCTGAGCGGGCGGCAGGTGCCGGGGAGCGTCGAGATCAGCATCGCCGATACCGGCCCAGGCGTGCCCGCCGAAGACCAGACGCGGATCTTCGAGCGCTTCTTCCAGACGGATAAATCCCGGCGAGGTGGGACCGGAAGAGGCGTGGGGCTGGGGCTGGCTATTGCTCAAGAGATCATACGGGCGCACGGCGGCGCCATCCGGTTGGAAAGCCAACCGGGACAAGGCAGCAATTTTGTGGTAAAACTACCTGTGTAATGCCCACCGTCTCGATCATCGTCCCATGTTACAATGAACAGGCGACCATTCGTATCCTTTTGGACGCAATCTATAGCCAGACCTTTCCGCGGGCGGAGATGGAAGTGATCGTCGCCGACGGTCTCTCGACCGACCGGACACGGGAAGAAATTGGCGCATTCCGAGCAGAGCACGGAGACCTGGCTGTGCAGGTTGTGGATAATCCCCGGCGAAATATCCCTGCCGCGCTCAACCGGGCGCTCAGCGCCGCCTGCGGCCAATATGTGGTGCGTCTGGATGCGCATTCCGCACCGCACCCCGATTACGTGGCGCTCTGCGTTCAGGCATTAGAAGAGAGACAGGGGACGAACGTAGGCGGTGTGTGGGAGATCCGCCCCGGAGGGCAGGGAGGTGTGGCGCGTGCCATTGCAGCTGCGGCTGCGCATCCGCTCGGCGTAGGAGATGCCCTCTACCGTCTCTCGACGCAGGCAGCAGTCGTGGATACTGTCCCGTTCGGAGCCTTCCCACGCCTCTTGATCGACCAGATCGGACCTTTCGATGAGACTTTGCTGACCAACGAGGATTATGAGTTCAACACGCGCATCCGCCGCAGCGGCGGAAAAGTCTGGCTGGACCCATCCATCCGCTCGGTCTATTATGCCCGATCCAACCTGCAAGAGCTGGCGCGGCAATACTGGCGCTACGGGTACTGGAAGCTGCGCATGTTAAAGCGTTACCCGAGCAGCGTGCGCTGGAGGCAAGCCCTGCCACCGCTATTCATCCTCAGTCTGATCGGGTTGGGTTTACTCTCGATTTTCTGGCCGCCGGCGCGGCTGGGTCTGGCTGGTGAAGTCATCCTCTACTGCGGGATATTGCTCGCCGCAGGTTTGATCGAAGCTGCCAGGCGCAGCGATCCCTTCCTGGCGATTGGGCTCCCCCTGGGAATTGCCACCATGCACTTTTCGTGGGGCGCCGGTTTTTTATGGAGCCTCCTCCAGCCAGCGCCTCAGAAGTAACCATCACCGGAGAACATGGAACCACTCAAGCAAGCACGGAAATCAACACCCTGGCGTCTGCGCTCCGGAGAGCGCCGTCTTCTGCTCGTCCTGGGAGATGCGCTGGCCGCTTCTCTGGCTTTACTGGCTGCGCTCTATTTCTGGGGCGAGGCGGATACCTGGCTGCATGATTTTTCGTTGGAATTCCTGAAAACCCGCCCCCAATTCTGGTTCTACCTGCTGCCGGTGGCCTGGATTGTGCTCATGGTCGAGCTGTACGACGTTCGACGGGCGCATCGCAAGTCGGATACTCTGCGGGGGGTGAGCGTGGCTGCGTTGATCAGCCTGGGTATCTACCTGGTGATTTTCTTTATCATGGCCAGCGATAAGCTGCCCCGCCGCGGGGTAGCCATCTTTATCGCCGCGGCTTTCTTGCTTACCCTGGCGGCCCGTTTTATCTACATTACGATTTTTACTTCACCGCAGTTCATTCGCCGCGTGCTCATCGTGGGCGCAGGCGATACCGGGACTGCCCTCCTGCCGTATCTTCCACTGTAGCAGCGTAGCCAAAATTCACCTGTGCCCATCCGGTCATGCCCGGTTTCACCAGCAGCCGAGCCCGGTAGAA
>JAMCRR010000134.1:0-732 GCA_023381565.1 Chloroflexota bacterium | reverse complement strand
CGCGTGCTCATCGTGGGCGCAGGCGATACCGGGACTGCCCTCCTGCATATCTTAGACGACATCTCGCCGCCGCCAATGTTCGTAGTTGGGCTGATTGACGACGATCCACAGAAGATTGGCACCAAAATCAGCGGCCACCCTATTCTTGGCGGCTCCGACACCCTGTTGGATGTTATCCGTGAGCAAAATGTATCGGACTTGATCTTCGCGATCTCCGGCGAGATGCAGGGAAAAATGTTCCAGGCAGTCCTGGATGCTGAAGAGCAGGGTATCGAAGTGTCGACAATGCCTGTCGTGTATGAAGACCTCCTCGGTCGGGTGCCGATCTTCCACCTGGACACCAACTGGATCGTGCGCTCGTTTGTCGACCAGGCACGCACCCCTGCTGTTTACGAGGTGCTGAAGCGATTGATCGACATCCTCGGGGGCTTAATCGGCACTCTGGTAATGATCATTCTGCTGCCGTTTATCGCTCTAGCAATTATGCTCGATACGGGTTTCCCGATTTTCTTCACGCAGAGGCGGTTGGGGAAAAACGGCCAGCATTATCGCATCATTAAATTCCGTACTATGCGCCAGGATTCGGAATTGAACGGTGAGGTGCGCACAACGGATGAAAACGACGACCGCATCACTCGCGTCGGCATCTTCCTGCGCAAAAGCCACCTGGACGAGCTGCCGCAGTTTATCAACGTCCTGAAAGGCGAAATGAGCCTGGTGGGCCCGCGCGCC
>JAMCRR010000008.1 GCA_023381565.1 Chloroflexota bacterium | reverse complement strand
TTTCAACCTCCCAGGTCACATTTGGGCGCGGACCGATCAGGCTCATATCTCCGAGAAGAATATTAAATATCTGTGGCAATTCGTCCAGACTTACCCTTCTCAAGAAGCGCCCCAAACGAGTGGCGTTACGAAATGGCGGTTTGTACGATTTAAGTTGTGAGGCATTTTCAAGCGACGGGATTTCGCCACGGATGTACCCTTTCATAAAAGCCCGGTGCGCCTCCTGGTCAAAACTTTGCGACAGGGTGCAGAATTTATATATCTTAAAAGGTCGCCCCCCCAGGCCCACCCTGACTTGTGTAAAAAAGGGCGACTGTCGCGTCTCGAACCATAAAGCGAATGCAATGGCCGCCATAAGAACCAGAACGAGGGGTAGGATCAACAGGCACACAGACACATCAAATACACGTTTAGCGTAAAAGTAATAACCACGCCGGTATTTGATGCCCTGAATATCTCTTAACCTTTCCGTGTGTAAACCCTGTTGAGTAGCCATATTTCTATCCCTCAGTATATATGGCCGAAAGGGCGTCACCAGGGCTGTGGACGGATGCGAAGATGGCTGCTTTTATTGAGCTATGAAGGGCACTCCCTTATCGATTTTGGACAAACTGTCGATGAGAGCTCAGTATTCGAGACGGATTTTATGAATGAGATAAGCAACGTTAAAAAACCGTCTCTTCGAGCCGGTTTCGCTATTGGCTACCTGATGACTCAACTATATGATAAATATAGTTAGCGACCAAATAAAGTCATCAGATCATCGCCGCTCATAGGCCGAAAATTAGATTGTGTTTACCAAACAGTAAAATGGCGCTAATTAAATACCCCTCAATCAGACTGCTTAAAAACATTTTAACAATAATAGTATAAAAAGTCAATTATCTCGGTGGTTCTCAAAATTCCTACTTGACAGGCAGCGCTTTTTATTGGATAATGATTACGCGCTTAATCAAACGATTTCATCTCTAAATAAAACTGATAAAGCGGTTAATCAAATCTTATGAAAACCAGATACCGTCTTTCAGATGTCGCCAGGCTGGCCGAAGTATCCACGGCTACCGTTTCAGCAGTGATCAACCGGCAGGTCGGTCGCAATATTCGCGTCAGCCCCGAGACCGAGCAACGCGTCTGGGATGCCATTGCCCGTTTGGGATATGTGGTTAACCCGGCGGCGCGCACGCTGGCCAGCGGGAAAAACCGCATACTGGGCATCTTTACCTACGAGCCGATTTTTCCCTTTCAAAATCACGATTACTTCTATCCCTTCCTGTTGGGGATCGAGGAAGAGGCCGAGGCGCAGGGTTATAACCTGCTGCTCTTCACACACGTCACGGACGCTCATGGGAAGCGCAGCATCTACAACGAGGACACCAATCTCCTATATACCGCTGACGGCTCGGTCTTATTGGGGCTGAATGAAGACAAAGAAGAATTGCGCCGCCTCCAGGAGGGGGGCTATCCCTTCGTCTACGTTGGACGGCGCGATGTTCCCGACGCTTCCATTTCTTTCACCGCCGCCGATTACACCGGAGCCACCGCCAGGCTGGTGGAAATGATGTTCGACCAGGGGCACCGCAAAGTGATCTACGTTTGCCTGCCACGCTGGATCGAATCGAATCAGGATCGTGAAGATGGTCTTTTCCGGGCTTACCTGCAACGCGGCTTCCCGTTGCCTGCCGAGCCTGTGCTGCGCATCCCAACCGAACAGATAACTCCCGAGATCGTCAGGGATCTCCTGGCTCAGGGGGTCACCGGAACTGTCGTCGAGAACGACGAGCTTGCCCAGGCCCTGCTCTCCAGCCTGAACGCTTTAGGGCTTTCTGTGCCCCGAGATTTCTCCATCGCCCTGTGCGGCAACCCCCATCACGCCTGGGATAACTCACCCGACTGGACGATGTTCACCATCCCTCGCCGGGAGATGGGCAGCCATGCCGTCCGCTTCCTGGTAGAACGCCTGAATAATCCGGTAGATACCTCCCCCCGTAGTATCTACCTTCCCTGCACCATTGTCTCGGGCCAGACTATCGCTGCTCCCCCTGGCCTTAAAAATCTATAGTTCAAGGAGGCCGCTCATCCCATAATCTGAACCGAATTTTCCCCTGTCTACCGATCGCCGAGTAATTCCAATGCCTTAAAAACTATGGAGAAGGATTGAAATGTCTAGGAAAATCCAAATTGGTTTGAGCTTCTTCCTCATCGCGGCTTTTGTGCTGGCAGGCTGCCAATCGGCCACGCCTCAGCCGGTGCAGGAAACCGTAGTGGTCACGCAGATGGTTGCCGGAACCCCGGTAATCGTCACGGCTACCCCTCAGCCCACCGCTGATCTCAGCCAACAGCCCGTCAAGCTGCGCTTTACGGTATGGACCGGCAATGACCAGCACCTCAAGCTGCTGAATGGTATCGCCAGCGACTACACTGCCCAGCACCCGAACGTCACCATCCAATTCGATACCATCCCCTTTGACGACTACGTGACCAAAGTGACGGTCGAATTGGCCGGGAATAACCCGCCGGATGCAGGCTGGCTCATGGAGACGGCCGCCCCGTCCTTCGTGGACGCCGGAGTGCTGGCCGACCTCATGCCCACCTTGAACAGCTATCCGAATTACGATTTCGCCGATTTCCCATCATCCGTGCTGAGCTTGTGGCAGAAGGACAATGCTGTTTACGGCGTGCCTTTCTCGAACTCCCCGATCTTTGTGGCTTATAATAAAGACCTCTTTACCGCAGCCGGCGCTTCCACCCCGGATGAGATGATCAAGAACAACGAATGGACCTGGGAGAACCTGGCGAAGGTGGCCAAGCAGATCAAAGACAAGGGGCCGGCGGGCTCCTATGGCTTCGTTGGCTTCGACGCAGAAATGTTCACCGCCCAGCCCTGGTCGACCATGGTTCCGGTCATCTGGGCTTACGGTGGAAATGCCTGGAGCGAGGATGGCAAGACTTGCATGATCAACCAACCTGAGGCGGTCAAGGCGATTCAATTGCTCCACGACATGACCTTTAAAGATGGCAGCATCGTCCCGCCCGGGAATCAGACAGCCTTCGCTTCGGGGTCGGTAGGGATGACCCTGGTGCAGCTCAGCCGCTTGACCCAGCTTGCGGATGCTCCCTTCAAGTTCGGCATTGCCCCACTCCCCTCCGGGCCGGCGGGCAACAAGGCGGTCATTGGCCAGGCGGCTATCGTGGTCTTCGACAAGAGCCCGAACAAGAGCGTGGCTGAAGATTTCGTTGCCTTCATGACCACCAAAGAGAACTTCGCCAAGATGGCGGCTTTCTTCCCGCCCGCGCGCAGCTCGGTGCTGGATAGCGGCATCCTGGCCCAGGAGAACCCCAACTTAGACCCGGCCATGGTGGACGCCGCGATCGTGAACGGCATCAAGACCGGCTCCGTGTTGCCTTCTCACGTCAACTTCCCCAAGATCGACCTGGCCATGCGCGCCGATTTCGATAAGCTATGGACTGCCGACGCCAACGTTCAGGACGTTCTGAACCAGGCTTGCCAGGACTCTGCTGCTTATTTCCAGTAAATCCGGATTCCCCTCTGGTCTTGAGGCTGTCCTAAAAGTAAGGGCACGGGGTTAACGTCCAGTACCCCCCGTGCCCCTACGCCTGGGGGTAGGATCGAGCGTTTCAATCTTTTAGACAGCCCCAATCGGTCTGGGAACTGAACGATGGGTGTAACTGAATAAAAACTGCCTGAGGAACCAATGGAATCTTCTGTAACTTCCCCTCGCCTGGAGAGGGCGCCAGCGCCGAAAAGGCGGATCAGCCGGTTGGCCCTGAAAGACGCCTTATCCGGCTATCTGTTCATCACCCCCCAGCTCCTGGGCTTTCTGATCTTCGTCCTCGGACCGGTAGCGGCAATTTTCTTCTTCAGCCTGCAAAGCCGGAACTTGCTGAGCGGAAAAGCCACTTTCATCGGCTTACAGAATTATGTCCAATTATTCACCCACGACCCAATTTTCATCAAGGTACTGGTCAATTCCCTGATCTTCACTGCCGGCCTGGTGCCTCTCAACCTGGTGCTGGCGCTCGTCCTGGCTATTATGCTGGCTCGCCAGACCTTCGTGACCGGTTTCTTCCGCACGGTGTTCTTTTCCCCCGTGGTCACTTCCGCGGTCGCCTGGGCTATTGTGTGGAGCTTCATGCTCCAGGGCGACCAGGGCACTATCAACCAGGTGCTGAAATTATTCGGCATCCAGGGGCCTAACTGGCTGCGCGACCCGGGCTGGGCCATGTTCTGGGTGATCGTCGTGCGCGTGCTCAAGAATGTAGGCATGAACATGGTCCTGTTCCTGGCGGCTCTGCAAGACCTGCCGCGCGAGCACGTGGAGGCGGCGCAGGTAGACGGCGCCAATATCTTCCAGTCGGTGCGCTACATCATCCTGCCTTTCCTGGCCCCCACCATCCTGCTGGTGATGATCATCACCGTCATCGGGTCTTTAGACGTGTTCGACCACATCATGCTGATGACAGGCGGCGGGCCGTCCAATGCTACCATGGTGATGGCTTATTACGTCTATTTCACAGCCTTCCAGCTATATGAGACAGGATACGCCAGCGCCGTGGCAGTGATCCTTTTTCTCATCGCCCTGGGACTGACGATTCTGCAATGGTCTTTGCGCAAGAGGTTCATCGACTATGAGATCTGAGACATTTCCTCGCCGGCCGTTTCCTCTGCACAAGTGGCTCGGGAAGGCTTTGTTTTACGGCACTTTAGCGTTATTAAGCCTGTCGGTAGTCTGGCCGTTCTGGTGGATGTTTACCAGCGCTTTCAAGAAGACTTACGAGATCTTCGCTTTTCCACCCACCTTATTGCCCCACACCTGGAACTGGCAGAACTTCCTCGACGCATTTACCTACCAGCCCTTCGCGCTGCACTATATCAACAGCCTGTATATTGCCGTGCTGGTCACTCTCGGCACTTTATTCTTCTCGTCAATGGCCGGTTATGCGTTTGCACGCATCCCTTTCTGGGGAAGCGCTTCCATCTTCCTGCTGCTGCTTTCGGCGCTAATGATGCCGCCCGAAGTAACCATCGTGCCCAACTTCATCTTGATGCAGACCTTTAAGCTGATCAACACCCACGTGCCGCTCATCATCATCCCTATTTTCGGAGCCAACGGGGTCATGTCTACCTTCATGATGCGCCAGTTCTTCCTGAACATCCCCAAAGAGATCGAAGAGGCGGCCCGGATGGACGGACTGAATCGTTTTGGCATCTACTGGCGGGTGGTGCTGCCTATGGCAAAACCGGCCCTGGCCGCCGTGGCTATCCTGACTTTCCTGTTCAGTTGGAACAACTTTTTGGACCCGCTCATCTATCTGAACGACATCAAGCTCTTCACTCTGCCACTCTCACTGCGCAATTTCACCGACGCTTACGGGCAGCCGCAGTGGAACATCCAACTGGCAGCCACTGTGATGTCGGTGTTGCCGGTCTTGATCTTTTACATCATCGCTCAAAAACAAGTCATGGAAAGCTTCACATCCTCAGGATTAAAAGGTTGAGTTATGACCGAAATGGTTACAGATATTCTGGTTGTCGGCGGCGGCATGGGAGGAGTGGCAGCAGCCCTGTCGGCCCTGCGCATGGGAAAGCGCGTACTCCTCAGCGAAGAGACGGATTGGCTGGGCGGGCAGATGACGGCTCAAGGCGTGCCGCCGGACGAGCATCCCTGGATCGAGACGACGGGCTGCACTGCCAGTTACCGCGAGCTGCGCAGGCGCATCCGCGAGTATTATCGTCTTTACTACCCCCTGAAGCCGGAAGCTCGTGACGACCCGGCGCTTAATCCCGGC
>JAMCRR010000153.1 GCA_023381565.1 Chloroflexota bacterium | reverse complement strand
CTGCAGATTACGCCGCTCTTCGAGACCCTCCCCGATCTGGAGCAGGCTTCGGCTGTGATGGTCGAGCTCTTCTCGCTGGAGGTTTACCGCCGCCACCTGGGTACCTGCTCAGAAGACAGGCCATCCCAGATGGTCATGGTGGGCTACTCGGATTCAAACAAAGACGGGGGATTTATGGCCTCCAACTGGGCGCTGTACCAGGCGCAGGAAGCCCTCCAACGCACCTGCCGGGAGCACGGCGTGGAGCTGACCCTGTTCCACGGGCGGGGCGGAACGGAGGCGCGCGGCGGGGGGCGCATCAACCGCTCTATCCTGGCGCAACCCGGCGGTACGGTCGACGGGCGCTTCCGCCTCACCGAGCAGGGCGAAATTCTTTCTTCGCGCTACTCGAACATCGACCTGGCCATGCGCAACCTGGAGCAGATCGTCAACGCCGTCCTGCTGGCTTCAGCCCCGATCGAACCGCAAGCCTTGAAGGAGGCTGCCGGCCTCACGCCCACGCACTTCAAGCTGCCTTCCCCGCGCGAGCTGCCGCAGCGCTGGCGCCAGGCCATGGGGGATATATCCAAAGCCGCCTACCGGGCTTACCGTGCGCTGGTCTACGAGACGCCCGGTTTCAAGGAGTACTGGCAGGCGGTCACTCCTATCGAGGAGATCATGAACCTGCACATTGGCTCGCGTCCCGCTTCACGCCACGCAGGGGATCTATTCGCCCAGATGCGGGCTATCCCGTGGGTGTTCTCGTGGATGCAGAGCCGCTTCAACCTGCCGGGCTGGTACGGGTTGGGCATGGGGCTGGAAGCCGCCCTGGCCAACCGCCAGATCGGGCTGGATTTCTTGCGCGAGATGCACGCCTCGTGGGCATTCTTCAGGGTGCTGCTGGAGGCGGCCGAGATGTCGCTCATGAAGGCCGATATGCAGATCGCCGCCCTGTATTCGGGGCTGGCCCCGGAGGAGTTGCACGAGCGCATCTTCGCCGATATCCAGGCGGAGCACCAGCGCACCGTGAGGGCCATCCTGGCGGTCAAAGGGCAGCCGCTCCTCCTGGAGGACGACCCGCAGATCCGGCGAGCGGTGCTTGCGCGCAACCCCTACGTGGACCCGCTGAACTACCTGCAGGTGGAGATGCTGCGCCGGCTGCGCTCGCAGGACGATCGGGAAGGCGAGGAAGCCCAGGCTCTGCGCGAGGTGATCGCCCTGACCATCAGCGGCATCGCCGCGGGATTGAGGGGAACAGGATAAGTTTATTTAATCGTTCGCCAGAATAATCTGAAGCCCCAGCTTGTTCAAATCCAGGCGGATGCTGGCGGGGAGGCCGTCAT
The DNA here is from genome assembly GCA_023381565.1 of Chloroflexota bacterium. Classification (GTDB taxonomy): domain Bacteria; phylum Chloroflexota; class Anaerolineae; order Anaerolineales; family Anaerolineaceae; genus JAMCRR01. Next base: position 24,933 of record JAMCRR010000153.1, on the reverse strand, counting down.
CGGTGATCAGCCGGTGCACCACCGTCAGCGGAGCCACCTGGACGGTGGACTCCTGCCCGAAATAGCTATGATCTGCCAGCAAGATCACCTCACGGGCGGCGCGGATCATGGCCTGCTTCATGGTGACCTCAGAGATGTTCGTGTGCGAGAGGCCGAAGTTGAGCGAAATTCCCATCACCGTCATGAACAGCTTATCGCCCCGCAGCTCGCGCAAGGCGTTCTCGGCCGTCGGTCCAACCAGCATCTGGCTGCTGTGGCGGAAAGCTCCCCCGGTGGAGATCAGGGTGATATCGGGGTTGCGCTTGAGAATGTTGAAGACCGACATCGCATTGGTGATGACCGTGATGTCTTTCTTCTCTGTAAGCTCCTCAGCCAGATAATTCATGATCGGCCCGCCGTCCATCAAGATCACATCTCCGGGCGACACCATCTCGGCCGCACGGCGCACGATCGACCGGCGGCGCACATCGAGCTCATCTTTCAGGTTCTGCTCAGAGTCGATGACCTCAAAATCGATCTTCAGCTGGCTGGCGTAATCCTCCATGCAGGCAATCAGATTGCGATACCACTCGTGCTCGATAAAGGGAATGATAAAACCCATGCGCGGCGGAAGCTCCCCGGCAGGGCGCGGGTGCTGGACGTCAATGCTCATCGGGATGGAAAGCTGCGCTCGGGCGTCTTCCCAACGCAGCTTCCAGGTGGAACCCTGGCGTGCGTAAATCTTGGGCAGCGTCTCAGCGGTCACAATCACGTAAGGGGTGACGAGCTGGTGGGGGAGGGGCTGGCGGTTATACGCGGCAATGGCCGCCTCCACGCACACCGGGCCGACGATTTCGGGGAACATGGCCAGCCCGGCCTGGCAATATTCACCCTCCATGAGGGCATTTTTCAGCCGGTCACCTTCCAGGCCGAACGGCATCACGATCAGGCTTTGGGGGTCGAGGCGCATATCTCGGCAGGCGTTGATCGCCCCCCAGGCGGTGGTGTCGTTGATCGCAAAAATGATGTTGATGCCCTTGTGGACTGCCAGGGCATCGCGGGTAAGCTGGTAGGCCGTTTCGTAGCGAGAGTGGGCATTGATCGATAGGGCGACTTCGGCCTCCGGTGCAACTTCGCGCAGGCCGGCCACAAAACCGCGGCTGCGCGCCTGGGTGTTAGACAGCGAATACGTCAGGTCCAGGGCGCTCACCCGCCCACCCCAGTGTTGGAGAGCATACTGCCCGGCCCAACGCCCCATATCGCGCCCGGCCTGGTAGCTGTCCACCGCAACCACCGTTTCTTCATCTTGAATAGCGAGAGATTCGGCTATGATCGGGATACTACGCTTGCCGATGCTTTCGAGCAGGCGGTCGTCGTATTTAGGGTTGACCGAGCTGGCAATCAGCACATCTACACGATCGAGCGGCGAGCCGCCCGGCCGGCCGGTGGGTATCGGTTTCGCCGTGTCCGGCCCGCGGTTCGGGGCGCTCACCAGCGAGGCTGCCCCGCCGTAGGTGCGCTTGACGAGACTCTGCTTATCCAGCGCGCCCAGGTCACGCCGGATCGTCATCTCAGATACCTGGCAGAGCACGCTCAGCTCTCCCACGGAAAGGAAACCATGCTCGTTGACGAGTGAGACGATTTGTTCCAGGCGGTCTTTAGTCGGCATCATGCCCTCAATGTGTTCGAGTTTTATGTTTCTCTTTTATTATAACGGAAAATATGTTCAAAGTCAATCATAAATCGGACCAATTATGCGATATCGAACAATTACTACTTGACATCCGTGTTCGACTGTGCTAATATAGGGGTGCATCCTTATGGGTAAATGCGTAACCGTATAAATTGTTAGCTTATCCGGCTTACTGGTGTGGCATTCAGCGATTGGTAAGATCAACAAGTAAATAGGCTCCCGGCAGTCCGTTATCCTTATCAACCCAGACGCGCGTTTGGGCTGGTCTCTGGAGTGATTTGTCTTTTACTCGAACGTGTAGGAAAGGAGGCCACCTCGCAAGCACCCAGTTCTCGCTTTCTAATTCGTCACGTTTATCCAAATCTTGACATATCCAATTGAAGGAGAAGATAGCATGCAATCCAAACGTGTTTTTACCTTATTAAGCGCGCTGCTGGTCCTGGGGATGCTTTTGAGCGCCTGCGCGGCGCCGACCGCAGCCCCCACGCAAGCTCCGGCTGCACCCACCACGGCTTCCGCCCCTGGAAGCACGGCCCTGACTGCCGATAAGATCACCATCGCCGGGGTAGTCTTCCAGGACGACCAGTTCATGAACACCCTCACCAAGGGCTACACCGACGCCGCCGCCAAATTCGGCGTCAAGGTCCTCACCGCCAACACCAACAACGACCAGGCCAAGGAAGCCGAACTCATCCAAACCTACATCGCCCAGGGTGTCAACGGCATCGCCATCGCCCCCCTCAGCAAGGACGCTTCCATCGCTAACCTCAAGGACGCCGCCGCCAAGGGCATCCAGGTGGCCATCACCAATATGTCCATCAGCGACTCATCCTTCCTCGTCGGCGGCTTCACCTCCGACGACTACACCAACGCCAAGATCGTGGGCGATAACGCCGCCAAGTTCATCCAGGCCAACCTATCCGGCGCCCTCAACGTGGCCCGCGTCGACTTCGACGACCAGCTCCCCGAGCAGTCTAAGGCCCGCTGGTCCGGCTTCTACGACGGCCTCAAGGCCGCCGGCATCGCCTACACCGAAGTCGGCCACACCTCCGCCCACGCCCAGGACACCGCCCTGGCCCAGACCACCGATATGCTCACCGCCAACCCCAACATCCAGGTCATCTTCGCCTGCAATGAGGGCGGCACCATCGGCGCCACCCAGGCCGTCAAGCAGGCCGGCAAAGCCGGCAAGGTCTTCGTCTTCGGCTACGACGGCTCCGACCAGCTCACCAGCATGATCCTCTCCACCGACAACATCCTGCAAGGCACCGTCGCCCAGGATCCCTACAATATGGGCTACAAGGCTGTCGAAGCTCTGGTCAATGCCCTCGAAGGCAAACCCGTCGAGAACCAGGGCAAGATCACTGTCGTCAACGGCACTTACCTCGGCCGCTCTGACCCGGCCGGCGTGCAAGCCTGGCGCACGGCTAACGGTTTGAAATAGGTTTCATCGTGTAAAATGTAGTTGTGGCGACAATGGAACAGGGAGACTTCTCAGGAAGAATCCCTGTTCCTCCTGAAATGGGGCTGCGGAGGTTATCAAGGTGAGCGCTCAAACAATCCGGACCGATCAGATTACCAAAGATTATCCCGGCACCCGTGCCCTCGACAATATCAGCGTTAGTTTTGACAGCGGCAAGGTGCACGCCCTGGTGGGCAAGAATGGATCGGGTAAATCAACCCTGGTAAAGATCTTTTCTGGGGCCCTCAAACCCACTTCGGGTGAGTTCTATTTGAACGACGAGAAACTCCATTTCAATTTAACCGGCGAGGCTTACGAGAAAGGGATTGTCTCGGTCTACCAAGAGATGAGCCTGGTCCCAGGCTTATCGGTAGCGGAAAACATCTTTTTAGGGCGTTTACCCCAAAAATACAATACTATCGATTGGCACAGGACCTACCAGATGGCCGGCCAATTGCTTCAAAAAATGAAGGTCGAGATCAACCCGCGCGAGATGGTCTCGCGCTTGAGCATGTGGCAGAGCCAGGTGGTCGAAATCACCAAGGCTCTCAGCTTCAATCCCAAAGTCATTATGTTAGATGAGCCCACCTCCGCTCTGGCCCAAAACGAGGTCCAGAGCCTGTTCGAGGCGGTGCGAGCGCTGCGCGACCAGGGGGTCATCGTGATCTACATCACGCACAAGCTGCAGGAGCTCCCCCAGATCGCCGATACCGTAACCGTGCTGCGCGACGGCAGGCTGATCGGCACGGTAAAGATGAGCGATGTGGAGCATAAAGACATTATCCACATGATGTTCGGAGAGGTGAAAGTCCAAAGCCGGCCGAGAGATATTCAAGTTCAAGACGACGTGGTCATGGAAGTCAAAGGCTTGAGCCGGGAGGGATGGTACCAGGATGTCAGCTTCAAGCTGCGCCGCGGCGAGATCCTGGGGATCGCCGGTATGCTCGGTTCAGGCCGGACAGAGCTGCTGCAGGGCATCTTCGGCTCAGAACCGGTGCAAAAAGGCGAAGTCATCGTCGAAGGGAAATCCTATAAGAAAGCCAATCCCATCAAAATGAAAAATGCCGGAGTCGGCCTGACCCCCGAGAACCGTAAAAAAGAGGGCCTGATTCTGGTCCATTCGATTATTGACAATCTCTGCTATGCGAGCATGAACCTCACTGCAGATGGGTGGGTGGAGAACAAGCGCAGGCGGAATACGTTTGCGGAGAAACAGGTAGAAGAGCTGGAAATAAAGGTACCCGAGGTGAGAGCCCTGTGCAGCTCCTTATCGGGCGGCAACCAGCAAAAAGTCGTCGTCGGCAACTGGCTCAATACCAACCCGAAGATCATGCTGTACGACGAGCCTTCGCGCGGCATCGACGTAAATGCCAAGCAGCAAATCTTTGAGATCATGTGGGCGCAAGCGCGCAAGGGCATTTCGACTGTCTTTGTTTCCACCGAATTGGAAGAGCTGCTCGAAGTTTGCCACCGCATCCTGATCCTGCGCCATGGAAGGATCGTTGGCGAGGTCAACCCGGACGACGTGAACGTGAACGAGCTCTACGAACTTTGTATGCGAGGAGACTGACATGGACCTTTCAGGCGCAATCGCCGGCAAACTGTCGTTGAATCAGAAGAAGATCGGGCTGTTCCTGCTCGATCACATCATGGAGGTCTTCCTGATTGCCCTCATCATCGGGCTCACCTTCCGGGCGCACGGCTTCATGACCTGGGAGAACTGGATGAACATCCTGCGCAGCAACTCCTTGAAAGGGGTGATCGCGCTGGGCATGACCATGGTGATTATCGGCTACCAGATCGACCTGTCGATCGGCTCGACGGTGGCCCTGGCCGGGGTGATTGTGGCTCGCCTGTGCCGGGATTTACCCCCCATGGGCATCGACCTCAACCTGGCTGCGGTCATAGGGATGGCATTATCGTTCGGGGTAGCCATCATGATGGGGTGGCTGCACGGCACCCTGGCGCATAAGGCAGGCATGCCTTCATTTATTGCTACCTTAGCCAGCAAGTTTGGGCTTTACGGGCTGGCCGCCATCTTATCCGGGGGCTACCCAATCGCCAACCAGTTCCCGGATTGGTTCAACCAGATCGGCGGCGGCCGGATTGGCGGGGCGAACGGCATCCCCATCCCGGCCATCGTCCTGATCATCTCCTTCCTGATCATCCTGTTCATCATGAACAACACCACCACCGGGCGGGCTGTGTACGCTGTGGGCGGCAACAAGGAATCTGCCCGCCTGAGCGGCATCGACGTGGGCAAGACGACCATCATCATCCTCATCGTCGTGCAGATCATGGCAGTGATCTCCGGGTTTATGACCTCGGGCCAGGTGATGGCCGGCTCTTACAGCTTTGGCAACGGCTGGGAGCTGGACGTGATCGCGGCGGTGATCATCGGCGGCACCAGCTTCAACGGCGGCATCGGCACCGTCTGGGGCACCCTGCTGGGGATCGTCTTTATGGGCGTGATCACGAATGGGATGACGCTGCTCAACTTCGACATCTACGTCCAATATATCGTGCGCGCCGTGATCATGGCCCTGGCCGTCCTGGTCAGCTCGTACCGCGCCAAAGTGAAAGCCTGAGCGAACTGAGGAGCATGATGGCTGTTTATGGTGGGATCGAAGCGGGTGGGACGAAGTTTCTCTGCATGGTGGCCGGCGGTCCCCAGGATATCCGCGCGGAAACTCGCTTTCCAACCACCGAACCGGATGCGACGCTGGCCCGGGCGATCGGCTTCTTCCACGCCTGGCGGCAGGCTGCCCGGCAGCCCCTGGCCGCTCTGGGTATTGGCTCCTTTGGCCCGCTGGACCTGAACCCCGCCTCTCCCACCTACGGGCACATCACCAGCACGCCAAAGCCCGGCTGGGCGCATGTCGATATCGCCGGCAAACTGAGGGCCGCGCTGCAGATCCCGGTCACCCTGGACACCGACGTCAACGCGGCCGCCGTGGCCGAATATCGCTGGGGCGCTTCTCAAGGCCTGGATTCTTCGATTTACTTCACCATCGGTACCGGCATCGGGGCGGGGGTGATCATCGACGGGCAGCCGATGCACGGGCTGCTGCATCCCGAGATGGGGCACATCCGCATCCCCCACGACCGGCAGGCGGACCCATTCCCCGGGGTCTGCCCCTTCCACGGGGATTGCTTCGAGGGCCTGGCTTCGGGGAACGCCCTGCGCCTGCGCTGGGGCCAGCCGGCCGAGCAGCTGCCGCCCGGGCACCCGGCCTGGGAGCTGGAGGCAGGCTACATCGCCCTGGCGCTGGTCAACCAGGTGTGCTCGCTCTCGCCCAAACGCATCATCCTGGGCGGCGGGGTGATGCAGCAGGCAGACCTGCTGCCGCTGGTGCGGCAAAAGACGCTGCGCCTGCTGAACAACTACGTGCAAAGCCCCACGATCACCGCCGGGATCGAGACCTACATCGTCTCGCCGCTGCTGGGCAACCGCTCGGGCGTTTTGGGGGCCATTGCGCTGGCGCAAAGCATTTTGGATTGCTGATTTTGGGTTGCGGATTGAGCAGCGAGACATCGCTTTTTCATGAGCTGCCTCATGTTTGAGCGGCTCCACCCAACCTACTTCCAGAGCTTCGCGATCCTGGGGTTGAGGGCCTCATCCAGCCCGTCGCCGATCAGATTCCAGCCAACACCATACAGCACCAGCACCAGTGTGCCGGGCAGCCACACCCACCAGTAGCCGAAGGGGTTCCCTCCCAGCCCGATGATCCAATTCCGCCCCTGGAGCAGCTCGTCTCCCCAAACCGATCCAACCCCCAGCCCGGCAAACTGCAGGCTGGCCTGCAAGATCACCAGCCAGCCCAGGTCGCGCGCCAGCAGCACCAGGGCCGGGGAGATAGCGTTAGGCAGGAGGTGCCGCAGGATGATGCGCCCCGGGCCGGCGCCCACCGCCCTGGCCGCATGGACGAACTGGGCTTCTTTCAGGATGGTGACGGTGGCATTGATCAGGCGCGCATAAGGGATCCAGTTCACCAGGACGATCGCCCAGAGAAACACATCGATGGATAGAATCTGGTTCAACGTCATGCGGGTGAACAATACCGCCTGGACCTGCCGGATCATGACCACCACGGCGATCAAAGGTACGGCCAGCAGTGCGTCAGAAAAGCGCAGCACCAGCCCATTGAGGATGCCGCCCGCGTAGGCGCTGGATGCGCCGACCAGCACGCCGATGACGGCGGAGATCAGGCTTGCTTTCAGGCTGAACTCCAGCGCCTGGCGGGCGCCCTCCACCAGCCACACCAGGATGTCTCGCTGTTGCGTCAGCGTCCCCAGGGGATGCTCGGGGCTGGGCGGCTGGGGGATGAGGTCCATCTTGTTCTTGACCACCTGCTGGGCGAGGGGCAGCAAACCACCGGGAGCAGGAACGGAATTTTGCTCTCGCTCCAGCAAACCACCCAGGATGGCTACCACCACGAAATCGAAGACCACCAGGACGCCAACCCAGTTTTGAAAGCGAGTAAAAAACCGGCGTAGGGGCTGGGTCATGAGAGCGCCTCCACTTCGCGGTGGCGCGGGTCGGCCAGCGCTTGCAGCAGGTCCAGAGCAGTCATGAACAGCAGGGTCAGGATGATGGTGTAGACGGAAAAACCCAGGGCGGCGGGCACGTCGGGCACGATGGATAAGGCGCCCACGATGAAGCGCGAGATCCCCGGGAAGGCGAAGATGGTCTCGACGATATACACCCCGGTCACGAGCGAGGCCGCCGAGAGCAGACTGGAGTTGAGCGCAGGCACCACGGCGTTGCGCAGGGCGTGGTACCAGGTCGCCCGGCGGTAAGATGCGCCGCGGGCCAGGGCTGCGGTGATGTAATCCTTGCCCAGCTCGTCGATCATCGTGGCCCGGGTGATGCGCCCCAGTGTGGCCCAATGATAAGCGCTGAGGGTGATGACCGGCAGCACCAGGTGGCGAAATGCGTCTAAGGTGATATCCACCCGGCCGTTGAGCAGGCCGTCGATAGTGATGAAACCTGTATATTGGGTGAACTGATCGCTGTTGACGAACCAGCGCAGACTGTCGGTCAGCCGGCCGGGAGGGAACCAATGGACGCCGACGTAAAAGAACGCCATGAGCAAGATCGCCAGGATGAAGGGCGGGATGGAGGTGGCCAGGAATGCCGCCAGCCTGAAGCCGTGGTCGGGCAGGCGGCCCGAGTGCATCCCGGCGATAACCCCACCCAGGATGCCCAGCGGAATAAACAGCAGCACCGAATAGAAGGTGAGCTCGGCGGTGGCGGGAGTCAGCCGTAAGAGCGAGGGCAGCACTTCGGCATTGGCCGTGGCGCTCCAGCCCCAATCGCCCCGCAGCAGGTTGCCCAGCCAGCGGACGTACTGAACGGGGAAGGGATCGTTCAACCTGTAGCGCTGGATGATGTCGTTGATGATGACGGCTTCGCTGTTGGGGTTGAAGTTCTTGCCCGGGTTCTTAGGGAAGTACAGCATCGCCCGGGTTTCAGGGGGGAAGGTCGCCACCACGCCATAAAGGACGATCGTCGACAGAAGCAGGGTTACCAGTATGTAGATGAAGCGGCGGAAGAGGAAGGCAGGCAAGGAGGGCATAGATACCTACAGTTCGGTGAGGATGACTCGTGGAGTTAGAAGGTTTTATATCACCGAAGCAGTAGATTGTATAGTAGGTTGGAAAGAGGGGCAGAGCGAATTGTATCCCGCAAACCTCCGGCAGGTTCTCAAATGGCTCGGCTCAACCCGTTTCTTTTGATGTATAATAAGCATCGTAATTGTCTTGTTTGTGAATTTAACAGTTGATCGAAGGTTCGAGTGGGGATGCTTAGTCTTTGATCTGCGAATCCCTGTCCTTTGGCTGGCAGACAGCCCGATGCAGGAGACCTTCCTGCGAGATGGTTCGATTTTTGTGTCATCGAACCCTCCTCAAAAAGCGCCTCGAGCCAGCATCAGAGCAAAATGAATAAACGAAAGGAGGTGATCTCACTAGACTTCCGTTCTTTCGATCCATCGTTCGGCAAGGGAACCAACTATTACAAATATTTGCAAAGGATTTCGATATGAAGGAAAAGATTCTAGCCTTACTTGTAATACTTAGCGTAGTTCTAATGTCCCCGAGCGCAGCCCTGGCTGCCCCAGCGTCACCCACATCGGTGTTTTTACCCGCCGTCACGACCGTATCCACTGGCGCCGCAATGACCGCTCAATCGTCAGGCAACACCACGTTGCACGGGAGCGCACCCGCCTGGGCAAATTCAAAAAATCTTACCGGCCCTGCTGATCCTCAAAGCGCGATCGGATTCCGGGTTTACCTGGGATGGCAAAATGCTGCCGCCGCCGAAGCGTTCGCTCAATCCGTCTCGGACCCGAACAGCCCGATGTACGGGAAATATCTAACCTCCGCCCAATTCCGGCAGAAATTCGCCCCCTCACAGGCTGAGGTCAATGCCGTTCAATCCTGGTTGCGAAGCCAGGGTTTCGACGTTGTATACACCCCCCAGAATAACCACTATGTTTCCGCCCAAGGCACGGTGGCTCAGGCCGAAACAGCTTTCGGCGCGAAATTTGATCTGTACAAGGTCAATGGAAAATCCGTGCGATCGCCTTCCCAGGATGTTTCCATCCCCTCCTCGCTGGCAACGGTCGTCACCGGTGTCATTGGGCTGGACGACAGCGCCGTGTTTACCCAGCCCGATATTATCAGGGATGCTCCCCCCACGGCAGGCTTCCGCAACGCGCCCCCGCTCCCCGATTACTGGGGAGGAACAAACTCGTCTTACGCCTATCCCTCCGGCTTTACGGATGTCACCTCGCCGACCACAGCGCCCTGGGCAGTAAAGGGGTATACGCCCGCTCAAATTAAGGGCGCCTATGGGATTCCATCCACTTATGACGGCGCCGGGCAAACCGTGGCGGTCATCGACGCCTACGCCTCTCCGACGATTCTTTCGGATGTCAACCAGTGGTCCATAAACCGCGGGCTGCCGGAAATGAGCCCCTCGCAGCTCGTGCAGGTCGTGCCTCCGGGCATTTACAGGCGCCCGAATAACCGCGCCCAGAGCCCTTCGGGCTGGTACGGCGAAGAGACGCTGGATATCGAAGCGGTGCACGGCATGGCTCCCGCGGCAAAGATCGTCTTTGTCGGCGCGCCCAACAATTACCGGGACCTGGACGCAGCCATGAACTACGTGGTGGACCGGCAGGTGGCTCAAATCGTGACCAACTCGTACGGTTTCCCCACCGAACTGCTTCCTCGAGGATACGTAAAACCTTTCGAGGACACGCTGATCCAGGCGGCTGCCGAAGGCATCGGCGTGTACTTCTCGTCGGGCGATAATGGGGACGAAACCTCGCGCTTTGGTTTTGCCACCGCCGATTGGCCCGCCTCGAGCCCGTGGGTAACCTCTGTTGGCGGCACGAGCCTGGCGATTGGCGCAGAGAATAATCGCGTCTTCGAAACCGGCTGGGGCACGAGCAACTACAACTGCAATACCACGACCCTGGCCTGCACGCGCACCGGCTGGCTGTATGGCGCAGGCGGCGGCGTGAGCCAGCTCTTCGCTGAACCCTCCTACCAGAAGAACGCCGGGCTGGATCTCACCGGACGCGGCGTGCCGGATGTGGCCGCTCTGGCCGATCCTCAGATGGGCTTCCTGGTTGGGCAGACGCAGACCTTCCCCGACGGCGTTTACTATGACGAGTACCGCATCGGCGGCACGAGCCTGGCCAGCCCGATCTTTGCCGGCCTGATGGCCTTGCTGGATCAGAAAGCCGGAAAACCGCACGGCTTCGCGAACCCATTATTCTACGAGAACGCCAGCGCGTTTTATGACGTCTTGCCCATGAATACGGCCGTCGCCCGCCGCAACTTCAACAACGGGGTGGACGCCACGAACGGCACCTCGGACTTTTTACGCACGTTCAATGATTACTCCGGCTCGCCGACTCAATTTACCGGCACCGGCTGGGATAACGTTACAGGCTTAGGCACACCAAGCAGCGCCTTCATGAACCTGCCGTAACCGTTCGAAATTTGATCCATCAGTCAAAATGATGCACCCCCTCGCAGGTGAACCTGCGAGGGGGTGTTATTTCTCATGCCGGAGGCCTCCGCCGGACCGCCTTCTCCCCAGGGCTTGCTCCCTCCGCTGCGCTCCGGGAGTGCTGCGCGATATCTAAGCTCGCCCACCTGGTTGGCCCCGATGTCCGAGATCATCGCCGTGCTGCCCAACTGGTTGGTGAACAGGTAATAGAGGCTGGTACCTTTCCGTAGAGTTGTTCATGCAGCACTCAAGTTGATCTCAAGCGATGCCCCACCTTTCACAAGAGCATATTCAATCATTGAGGACGTCTGCGGGAACGACAAAGCCCACCTCATGAGATCAATTTAATAAAGGCAGGTTCAATACACTCGGGAAAAAAAACCTAAGAATTATATAAATTGCAAGGCCCCAAGTTCCAATAATTATAATCAAACCATTGACCACCACTGGCCAACCTCTAGTAAAAATAATGAAACCTGGAGACTCCCTCCGGATTATGTAAACTAAGCCTGGAATTCCCCAAAAAAACAGCATAATTATGATTAATATAACTTTAAATGTTTGTCCAGCAATTGGTTTTGGGAAGAATAATAGCAAAATGCAGGCAATAATAATTCCAATAAGGATTGGAATCGTTATGATTGCCTGTTTTTTATTGGAAAATGAATAATAAATAGATTGATAAACTTGCTGAATATATTTATTCATATCTATCGCTTTCGATTATTTATCAACAAGATACTTTATTGATATTCAGTACACTTACTTTAAGAAAAGATCTATACAAAAGATAGAAGCAGTTGATATACACTAAGATTAATCTTCCATCGGGACTAAATTGAAATAATATACGATAAAGAAGACTTAACTTTGGTTTTTTGAAATGTAGAGATTAAAAATCTAAGTTGTCATAAAATTGAAATATTAATCCCTCATTCACTTGATCAAAAAATTTTGAACCAGCTACATTAAGAACCGTATATATTCCGACACCCACAGCAATAGCACCCGGACCCGATTCTAATGTAACTGTAGTACCGAGACCCGATACAGCCAGCGAAACACCAGAGATTAACTGTCCCTCACCCGCAACAGTCCAGGATCTGGCAGTTAATTGATAGTAGTTATAACCCTTATCTTTATCCTTAAAATATTGAGAAGAAGCATCGATTGAAGCGCCAACAAATGAAGGGGCATGGATTAGGTTCATGCCTTCTCCAATATCCAGAATACCGTTAACCACTTTTCCAGCATTCTCTACCTGCTCTGGGCTTAACGTTGGGAGTGGGTGTTGAGTAGGAGTTGGTGTTGAACCAGGAATTAGCCTTGGTCCTGGAGTGGTAGTAGGCCTACTAATTGTGAACTTGGATACTTGGGGTTGACTTCTTCCTTCGGGTACAAGGCCATTACTTACCCAACAAGCTGGATTTGCAGCACTGCACCCCACATCGTGCCTTGTAGGGTCATTGTATCGAATTGGATTATCATGGGTATAGGCATACCGATCCCATGAGATTGCATTTTGCGGGTTAGGGAAGATCGTATCCGGAGTGATGAAGCGTCCCAGCGTGGGATCGTAGAATCTGGCGTTGTAGAAGTACAGCCCCAGTGCGCTCTCCTCGATCTGCCCGGTGTATCTACGCGTGGTGGGCAGGCTGCCCTCGCTGTAGCGGCTCTCGCCCCAGGGTTTGCTCCCTCCGCTGCGCTCCGGGAGTGCTGCGCGATAACGAAGTTCGCCCACCTTGTTGGCGCCGATATCCGAGATCACCGCCGTGCTGCCGAGCTGGTCGGTACCCAGGTAGTACACCGTGCTTGTCGTGTCCGTTGGGCTGAGGTGGTGGCTGTCTCCCACCCTCATGGCTACCAGCTGGCTCCCCAAGGGGTAGTACATGGTCATATAGTTAAGGGAAGACGCGTGGATTTCGATTTGTTCGTCTTCCATTTTGAATAGGTATTTTTTCAATGTTTATCTTTTTAGGAATATGTTTATCAATGAGGCAATCGCAATTCCCCAACCAGAGATAACTAAAACCCAGCCAGTTGAACGGGCTCGATAACCCGGAAATGAGATCGGGATGATCGATTCTGAATCTTTCCGTAAAATTAATACTAACCCACTCACACCCCAGAAGAAAAAACACAATGATATAGCTATCCCAACTATTGTCCAGTGGTTTATACCAACTAACCATGCTATTCCCGCAAAAATACAACCGAAAATAACATTATAGAAGAATAATCGTCTTGTGCTTAAATTGGTAATGAAAATCACAATATCTTGGGCAAATGAATAATCCATATTTTTTACTTGTTTATCCTTTTTCATCACAGATTTCTCCAAAAACCAGAATTGGTAATTAATACGGAAATTGTGAAATAAAGGGATACCACACTTGTTCATTGAACTGATCAGCAAGATTCGATAACACTGCGTCCGCAAAAATATATGACCCGCCTTGAATACCTGGCCCTTCAAACGATACAGCTGCAAACGTAGCGGATGCTAATCCAATGAGTTGTCCTTCTACAACAGCCGTGCTAATGCGTAATGCCCGCAGACCTAGTTTTATACTGGGATTATCTGCATCTTTAGATAATTGATTTCCAGCATCCCATGCCATTCCAACAAAACCAGGTAGATGAAAATCTTCGGGTTTAGTAATATCATGATAATCATTTGCACTTTTTACGAAGTTGCTCAAACCCGATATTACAGGTTCCATGTATTTATATCCCTGTGGGCATCCACCCCCATAGCCGCTGGAGCAGTTTTGATAATAATATCTTTTTTCCGCATAGGCCAAATCCCCTTTGGTTGAATTGCATCCTTCTGTACCACAACCCTCTTCTATACGATGACCGGTTGGATCAGTATATCGAATTGGGTTATTGAAGGTATATGCGTAGCGATCGAAAGCAAGGGGGTTTATGGGAATAGTAAGTAATCCTGTTTGAATATCCTCCACAAGTGCACGATTTTCTTGGTTAATTTGCTCTAAAGATTTGTCTTCTTGATAATCGACCACCAGAGGGGAGTAATTCGATGCAGATACATAACCGATGGTATTCGGGTTGTTCCCTTCGCCAATACTCGGAATGATGGGATCGGGGGAGATGAACCTGCCCAGCGCGGGGTCGTAGAATCTGGCGTTGTAGAAGTAGAGCCCCAACGCGCTCTCCTCGATCTGCCCGGTATATTGTCGATCCGTCGTTGTGCTTCCCCAGGCATATCTGCTCTCTCCCCAGGGCTTACTCCCTCCGCTGCGCTCCGGGAGCGCTGCGCGATAGCGCAGCTCTCCCACCTTGTTGGCTCCGATATCCGAGATCACCGCCGTGCTGCCCAGCCGCATGGATGTTCTCTTTCAATGGAAATGGTTGTCGTAATTTGTTTTGGTCCAATAATTTTAGCATTTTTTGTGTGTGGGGTTGAGGTGCAAAATAGAATTGCCAATGGTCGATTTTAGATTGCGGATTGGAGGATGCAGCTCCGAAACCCAATGTTGTCGCCTCGGGAGGTTGGGTTTCGCGGTACTCTGCAATCGACTCATGACCACCCCTGACCGGGCAGGTTCCCAAACGGCACAACCCAACCTGCGGCTGCTCGTGTCGCAGGAGCGCCAGGGATGAGGAGCGTGCGGAACCAGAGAGAACACTTACAAAATTGCCCATTGACATTCAGCCTAAACGACTATACAATACGCTCGAAATTTGAACCCTCGTTAGGTGAGGCGTCTGCGGTGAAACAGGCCGCTGCTCCGAAATGTCGAAAGACACCAAGGAGTAGACCAGGTTAGGCCGGCTTAAGGCCTGACTCAAAGTGGCTGGGCAGCAACCCTTACGCACCGCAGTGCCAAAACTCAACCAGTGTGGGTCGCCGTACAGGCAAGCGAAATCCGGGCAAGCTCTTGCGCCTGGACTAAGCAAAGCCGGGTTACGGCCGGGCTTGATATCCTGCCTCCCTGGTTGAGACCCCAGGGAGGCTTTCATTTTTCCTCCGTACCCGAGCCGGTTCCAGCCTGGCCAAATCTTAACGGTACGGCAGTAGAAAGGAGGTGATCGCGTGAACGCGGACGATAGTATAGGGCTATATGACCCTCTGCCCAGGCAAAAGGAATGGAGTCATCAAGTTATACCCGCAATCACAGATCGGATGCTTAAAAGCGGTTACCTCCTGAAGGGAAGTCCTTCCTGATCGATACGGGTGGCAGACCGCAGATGAATGCAAAAATATCTGCCCGCCACCGCGAGCCCGCTTTGCAGCATCCCCGATAATAAAAGAAAAACACATACTCCAACCTGTTCCTGAGGAGAGCCCCGCACGGTCTCGCATGCACGCGGCGAGAAGCGGGATAGGCGGCCCGCCCCGCGCTCCATGCGGAGGCAACCGGACGCCAAGGCAACTGGCCCTGTCGGCGCGACCGATTCAGACAGGCACCCATCCATCTCCCAACCCATCTGGCCTCACCTCGCCCCAGGGGTGAGCCGGGTGCGCTTATTTTTATTGGCTTGAATTCTGCGGTGTTCCTTTTAACCGCGGAGACGCGGGGAACGCAGAGATGTTCAAAACAGTGGGTAGCTGACCGTGTGAAGTGTGAAAGAAAGGCAATCAACTGCCCACTGAAAACTGACCATCATCAACTCACTGCACACTCTGCGTCTCGGCGGGAAACATCGAGGTGGAGTATGAACACGGTATCCAAAGCATATTTAGGCGGCAGCCGGGTGATGAAGTTTCTCAAGCTCCTGGCAGTCATTTCAGGGCCCGGTATCCTGGTCATGGTGGCCGACAACGACGCCGGCGGTATCACCACCTATACGGCTACCGGAGCGAAATTTGGCTACGGCCTGATCTGGTTCCTGGTCCTCCTCGGACCGATCGCCTACTTCGTACAGGAGATGACGGTCCGTCTGGGGGCGGTGACCAAGCGCGGCCACGCCGAAGCCATTTTCGACGCTTTCGGCTCCTTCTGGGGCTGGTTCTCTTTCTTCGACCTGAGCCTGACCAACTGGCTGACGCTGGTCAGCGAGTTTATCGGTATGACCGCCGGCTTGCGCATCTTCGGCATTCCCGGCTGGCTGACGGTGACCATCGTGGTGGTTTTCATGGGCGCCATGATCCTTCAGGGCAGCTACTGGACCTGGGAGAAAATTGCCCTGGTCTTCTGCCTCATCAACATTATCTACGTGCCGGCAGCTTTCCTGGTGAACCCGCCCTGGGAGACGGTGATCCGCACAGGGATCATTCCGCATCTGCCGGGCGGCCTGACCGGCACGATGATCTTCTTCCTGATGGCGAACGTGGGCACCACCATCGCCCCGTGGATGGTTTTCTTCCAACAGAGCGCGGTGGTCGATAAAGGCTTGAAGCAAAAGGATATCCTGTGGGGCCAGATCGATACAGCCGTGGGTTCCTTCCTCACCGTGGTGGTGGCTATCTTCTGCGTGGTGGTCACCGGGGCGACCCTGCCCGGGGTGAATATCCAGAGCGCGGCCGAGGCTGCGCTGGCGCTGATGCCCATCAACCATTTCGCCGGCGCGATGATGGCCATCGGGTTATTCGACGCCGGGCTGCTGGGCGCCATCTGCATCTCGCTCTCCAGCTCGTGGGCCATCGGCGAGGTGTTCGGCTGGGCGCACTCCCTGAACAACAAAGTGCGCGAGGCGCCCTGGTTCTACGCTTACTATTTCTTCCTGCTGATCTCGGCCGGCATCCTGGTGCTGATCCCCGGAGCGCCGCTGGTGACAATGACCCTCTTCGTGCAGGTGGTAGCGACCACGCTGCTGCCGGCAGCTCTGGTGTTCTTAATCCTGCTGCTGAACAACGAGGAGCTGATGGGTAAGAAATACAAGAACACGACACTCCAAAATGTGATCAATTTTGCCATCGTGATCAGCCTGATCGTCTTATCGACCGGGTACAGCCTGACTACGCTGTTCCCGAATTTGTTTGGGCAATAAACTGATAATACCGGAGGATTAAACCATGAGGATGAGGGATGAAAGTTTCACCGATTTCTTTCAGGCAGTGCGCGAGATCAATGCCAAATATAAGACCCCCCGCATCAAGATGACCCCCATGGTGAATGCCAGCCTGGTGATGCTGCGGTTCTACCTGATCGGGATGGTCCTGCTCCTGGCCTACAAGTTTGCGACCCTGGTGATCCGGTAGACAGTAGACGGTGGACCGTTCACGGTTTACCGTTCACTACTTACCGATAGAAAGGAGTTGGGCATGAATCAGACAATTCAGGCTATGCAGGCAACCAAATCTACAGCCGACCAGGAGTTCTTCCTGAGCGAGTTCCTGGGGGCCAAGGTGATCGTGGCCGGCAAGAAAGTGGGCAAACTGGCCGACGTGGTGATCAAAGAGAACGGCACTCTGCCCGTGGTGACCCACTTTTTTGTATCCATGCCCTTCGGCGTCAAAGCCCTCGTCCCCTGGGAGAAAGTGAGCGAGGCCAGCCCTAAGGGCATCGTCGTGGCGGATAACGACATCGGGCCTTATAAGGGCGAGCCCGCCGAGAATGCCGTGTTGCTCAAAGACCACATCCTGGATAAAGAGATCATCGACCTGGACGGGCAGGGGCTGGAAGTGGCCTACGACATCAAGCTGGCGCAGAAGAACAACAAGCTCTACGTCAGCGAGGTGGACCTGAGCAAGTACGGCATGCTGCGGCGCCTGAAGCTGATCGGGCTGGCAAACTTTATCTACAACCTGGCGGAGAGCATCCGCGAGCAAACCATCTCCTGGACACTGGTCCAGCCTCTGCCGGAGGACCTGGGGCGCTTCCACGGGACCCTGAAGCTGAACGTCCTGAAGGAAAAGCTGGCCGATATGCACCCGGTGGATATTGCCGATATCCTGGAAGAGGTCGATCACGACCAGCGCGTGCAGCTGTTTAAAGAGCTGGACCCGGAGCAGGCCTCGGATACCCTGGAAGAGATCAGCCCCAACGTGCAGCGCGACCTCGTCTCTTCGTTGAGCAAAGAGAAGGTCGCCCTGCTGATCGACGACATGACGCCCGGGCAAGCAGCCGACGTCCTGGCCGTCTTGCCTGCCCCAGATGCCGAGGATATCATCGAGCTGCTCAGCGAGGAGAATGCCGCCAAGGTCCGGGCAATCATCGAGCACCAGGAAGAGAACATCCTGGATTTCGCCACGCAGGACTTCCTGGCCTTCAAGCCCGATGAGACCGCCGAGCAGGTGATTGACGAGTACCGCTGCGCAGCGCGCGGCAAGGATGTGGTGATGTATCTCTACGTGGTGGATGAAGCCGCGCACTTGCTGGGGGTGGCCGACATCAAAGAGGTGCTCAAGGCGGATGAGAAAACGCTGCTGAAAGATATCATGACGGAGAGCGTGATCAACCTGGACGCGGACAGCACCTTGAAAGAAGCCTCGACGATGTTCACGCGCTACAACTTCCGCGCCATCCCGGTGACGGACGAGGATAACAAGATCCTGGGGGTGGTCCCATACCGCGACATCGTGGGGTTGAAGCACCACTTCGTGGGATAAAGAGAAAGGATGAGGGATGAAAGTTTATAAAATCCCTCGCCCTGTTTCACAGGGCGAGGGATTTTATCATCCTTTCTCCTTCCGCCTTGCTTTTATTAGCTGCCAGCCGAAGATGCCCGCAGCAATCAGCCCGATCTCGACCCAGACCAGGTTTCCCAAAAGCTCGATCAGGGCCTGCACCTGGTCGCTGAAGAGCTTGCCCACCAGCACGTACAACACGGCGCTGATCACCTCGCCGGCGATATCCCAGACCAAGAAACGCGCATACGAGAAAGCCGTGATGCCGCTGGCAAGGTTGACCCACGAGCCCAGCCCGGTCACCAGCCAGCGGCTCAAGAAGACACCCATCCCGCCCCATTTCTGGGCGACGGATTCGACGTCGCGCAGGCGCTTCTCGCCGCCCAGCCAGCGGGTGAGCAGGAACACCAGCCGGCGCCCGCCCCAGCGCCCGACCACGTATCCCACCTGGTCGCCCAGGATGGCGCCGATGCTTGCCAGCACGATCACCCATCCCAGGCTCAAATCGCCCAGCTCTACGAACGAACCCGCCGCTAAAAGGATGAGCGCCTCAGGGACAGGGATTCCCACTGAGTTGATGAAGGTAGTGCCGAAAATCGCCGGCAAGCCGTACGCCGTCAGGGCTGCCAGCAGCTGCTCGCTGAGATTCACGGGGCGCTCCCGCTGGAATTGCCCGGTGTGGAGACGGGAGGCACAGGCGACGGCGTGCCCTGCGAGAGGCGGTACTGGTTGATGGCCTCCTGCAGCACGGCGATCACGTTTTCCACGGGGCGGCCCTGCTCGCGGGCAATGACCAAAAGCGGGCGCCGGTCGCGCCCTGGGGGTACGGGCAGGCCCAATGCCTGGTATAAAACAGAAGCCGGCACATGCCGCGTGCGCGCAATATACGGCACGCTCATCCACGGCTGGATGGCCTCTTGCTCTCGCAGGTGCTGGACGTAGTGGATACTGCGCAGGGCAAACAGGACCACGATGGCTAACGACAGCCCAAATCCCAACGCCAGGAGCCACTGTCGCCATTTAGACATAGAGATGATCCCTTAGTTTCGCTGCTATTCTCAATCCCAATTTTCCCACCCCCTGCCGGACTTGCGAAACTCAACCTTATAATTATACCCGCGGGGAGCGGGATGAAGTTTTAGAATGGGGGGCGGATCTGCAAGAATGAACCGCCCCCCATTCTATCTTTATCTCTTGATTCCGACACCTGTTTGGCATATGCTATAGATATCCATCGGGGCAGCCGCCCTTTATTTCACAAGGTGGATCGTTCAATCTTACCGTCCAGGCCGCGCACCAGGGGTAAAAATGCAAAAAATTGCCCTGCAAGACCTGAGCTGCCTATCTCAAACACTGCTCATCCCGCTCACCTTCCGCGCCGTGGAAAGCAAGCGCCCCGATCCTATCCTGCATTACCGCCGGGGGGAGCCCCAGATATGATCTCCGGAAGGCCCCCGTGCTGACGCTGGACCTGGCCGAACGCTGGACCGGCTGGCTGGGCGGTGTTGCCGCGCTGGCAACCCTCGCGGCGATCTTTATCGGGCTGGCAGATGGCCTGCGCCGCCCGGTGGGACGCACGACCGGCAACCCGCCTGCGCTTCTGCGCCAGCCCGTTTTTTACCTCCTGGCCAGCCTGGGCTATTTCGGCCTGTGCTACCTGCTCTGGCGCCCCATTCCGGTGCAGCTTTCGCTGCTTGCGCGCCTCCTGGCGCTCGTTTTCGGCGGGACGCTGTTCTTCTCAGGGCTCGCTCTCATCCTGTGGGGCCGTCTGACCTTGGGCAGGCTGTACTTTGTTTCGAGCAGCATGGGCGCGCAGCTCTATAAAGGCCACCGCCTGATCACCACGGGACCTTTTGCGTTGGTGCGCCACCCGATGTACCTGGGCATCCTGCTATCTGGGATGGGGGGCGTCTTGCTTTACCGCACCTGGACGCCGGCCTTCTTTGCGCTGAACTTCCTGGGGTTGATGGTCCGTGCCAGGCGTGAAGAGCAAGCCCTGCAAGAGGAGTTTGGCGAGGAGTGGCAGGCTTACTGCGCCGTTGTGCCGCGTTATTTTCCACGCCTCTCCCTGAGAAGAATCAGGAAGCTCATCTCCGGGCTGCCGCCGGGTATGGGTACTTTAATCGAAGTGGTGGTGCTGTTCTTGCCGGCCATCCCGGCCTATATCTGGCTGTGGCCCAACGTCAGCGGGGCAGCCCAGCAGGCAGCACAGATCATCACCTACGTCTACGCGCTGGCCGGGGCGTGCCTGATCGCCTGGCGCGGCTATCCCGGCAGAGGCGCTGCGAAAGCAGGCTGGGCGGCTTTCCGCCATGCGCTGGATTGGTGGGGGATGAATCTGAACGGCTGGCGGCTCAGCCTGGCCTGCGGGATGGCCGTGCTCCTGGGGCGCACGCTGGTGATCCTTTCAGTCGATTGGGGTTTGAGCGCTCCGCCTTTCAACCTGTGGCGTATCTTGGGGCAGGCCTTGTTTTACTTCGGCCTGGTCGGCCTCACCGAAGAGCTGCTCTTCCGGGGGGTGGTCTACCGGGCGCTCGAAGCGCTGGGCGGAGCAAAGCTGGCCGTGTGGGGTTCCAGCGTTGGGTTCGTTCTCTGGCATATCTTCGGCCAGGGGCCGCTGGTGGGGGCAGCCATGCTGCTCTACGGCCTGATCTTCGCCCTCATCCGCTGGCGGGCCGGGGGGATCGTGGGGCTGATCCTGGTGCACGGCCTGATCGATCTCAGCGCGGCGCAGATGCTGCCCAGCTTCGATTTGGGGGAGCTTGGGCGGCCGGAGGTGCCCTACCCGGCCTGGCTGGCGCTTGGGTTGGCGCTGATCGTGCTCACCCCGGTTTACCTGTGGAAAATCCATCCCCGGCTGCAAGCCATTCGTGGAGGTGAAGCATGGCGGCTCCCCAAGTCCTGAAATCTGCCCGGGCGCGGCTCCGGCTGGGGCATGCCGCAATTGGAGTGCTTATCCTCTGGTTCGGGTTTACCGGTCTCCAGACACTGACGGTGTTGGGCCAGATCGGCGAAAATTTGAGCGCCGCCCTGGCTTTGCTTCCGGGAATCCTGGGGGTGGGCGTGCTCGCCGCGGCCGGCTTCAGCAACCAAGACTGCTTCTTGCAGCGAAGGCCGCTGTCGAAGCTGGGTACGGCTGCCCTGGCGCTCTCCTTCCTCTTGATGGCTCCGGTATGGGCCACCGGCCAGTGGACCGGCTGGAACCCGGCCGGGGCGCTGGTCTTCGCGCCCGGCAGCGCCATCGCCCAGGAGCTGTTCTTTCGGGCAGTTTTGCTGCCGGTGTTCTTAGCTCTGTTCAAGGGCAGGCCGGCGCCGGCCCTCCTGCTGCAGGCGCTGCTCTTCGGCTTGTGGCACATCGCCCCGGCCTTCCTGGGCGCACCGCTCTGGGCGGTGGCGGCGGTCATGGGGGTGCCTTTTCTGGCGGGCCTGCTCTGGGGGTGGCAGGTGCGGCGGGATGGAACGGTGTACTGGGTGACGTTCTACCACGCCCTGATCTTAATTGGCAACTCCTTCTTCAGTTGGGTGAAATAGAATGGGAGGCGATTTCATCTCGTGCCAACGGATACGAAACGGATCAACGGATGAGGGCCGTCTGAGAAGCCTCCGCGTTCTTCAATTCTCGCGCCAGTCCTGACAACTGAACGTCAGGACTGGTGTCAGGATTGGCGTCCCATAGATTACAATTAATCGAACAATATCCCCCAGGATGGTATCCCATTATGGAACTCTACGTAAACGAAACCGGTTCTGCAGATCATCCCGCCATCGTCTTCCTGCACGGCGGCGGGGGAGGGGGCTGGATGTGGCAGCCGCAGATGGAGGGGCTGAGCGACGCCTTCCACTGCCTGGCGCCCGACCTCCCCGAGCATGGGCATAGCATGGAGGTAAAGCCCTTCACCATCCGCGGCAGCGCCGGGATGATCGCCGACCTGATCCGCCAGCGAGTGCCCGGCGGCAAGGCGCACGTGGTGGGGCTCTCGGAAGGCGCCCAGATCACGGTGGCCCTGCTCAGCCTGGCTCCCGAGGTCGTGGACCACGCCATCATCAGCAGCGCCATCCTGCGCCCCATCCCCTTCTCCCGGATGCTGACCCCCGGCATGGTCGGCCTGATGTACGACGTGAGCGTGCCGCCCTTCAAGAACAATGATTGGTGGATCCGCATCAACATGAAATACGCCGCCGGCATCCCCGAGTCGTATTTCCCCATTCACAAAAAAGCTTTCCAGGAATATACCCGCGAATCCTTTGTGCACCTGATGGTGGAAAACCAGGCTTTCCGCCTGCCGGCCGGCCTGGAGCGCGCCACGGCGCCGGTGCTGGTGGTGGTGGGCAGCAAAGAATACGCCGCCATGATCCAATCCGGGAGGGACCTGCTGGCGGCCCTGCCGAATGCCACCGGGCGCATGGTCAGCCTGGGGAAAGGCGCCTCGATGGCCCAGGAGCACAACTGGAGCATGAACGCCCCCGAGCTGTTCACGCGCATGGTGCGCGCCTGGGTGAGCGGCGAGGCGCTGCCCGAGGAGCTGCTGCCGCTGTAGATCAGTTGTCAGCGGGTAGTTTTCAGTCGAGAATGAATAGTGAACATTCTTCACGGTTTGCTCTATACTATTCACTGCCAACTGCCCGCTGCACACTTCCCTCGGAGGTGACCGATGAAAAGGAGCACTCTCGATTTACTCGCCTGCCCGGCATGTGGGTCAGCCCTGACCCTGGAAGGGGAGGGCAATCCCGTGGATGCGGGCCTCCTGCGCTGCCAGGGCTGCGGGCGTGAGTTCCTCATCCGGGAGGGCATCCCCCAATTCCTCCCGCCCGAGGGATTGACCGGCCTGAACCGGCGCTTTGCCCACCTCTACGATTGGTTTTCTTACGTATACGATCTCTATGCCCGCATCGCCTTTGCTTTCCTGGGCGGAGAAAGCCGTCGGCGGCGGGAGCTTCTGAGCCACCTGGAGTCGGACGGCAGCGGACGGCTGCTGGAGGTTTCCATCGGGACGGGCGGCAACCTGCCCTATATGATCGGAAAGCCGGGCCTGGGCGAAATCTACGGGCTGGATATCTCCCTCGGCCAGCTCCGCCGCTGCCAGAGCCGCTGCCGGAGGAAAGGCTGGGAAGTGGATCTATTCCTGGGGAATGCCGAGCAGCTGCCGTTTAAGGACGAAGTCTTCGACTCGGTCTTCCACTTTGGAGGCATCAATTTCTTCAACGATCGGAAAAAGGCTATCGCTGAGATGATCCGGGTGGCGCGGCCCGGCACCAAGATCGTGATCAGCGACGAGCACGAGCGCGGGGCGCGCAGCTACGAGCTAACCCTGCCGGGCTTCAGCCGCACATTCAAACGCAAGCGCGAGCCTGTCCGCCCGCCGGTCGAACTGGTGCCGGAAACGATGGAGGATATCCGCCTGACCGATATTTGGAGGGGTTGGTTCTACTGCCTGGAGTTCCGGAAGAGGCGGTGAACGGTGAACTGTAAACAGTAAAAAAAAGAACAGTGAACTCTATAGAGTTCACTGTTCACTATTTACCTGGTACCATTCACCGAATACCATATACCGAATACCGATTACCGTTTACCGGCCTTAACTCCGCCGTCTGCCGCCCATCCCGGTGACCAGGAGTACGTAATAGAGCAGCTGGAACACGGCGGTGGCCAGAGCGGCCACGTAGGTCATGGCGGCGGCGTCCAGGACGGAGCGCACACCCTTCTTCTCTTCCGGCGTGGTGATCATGCCGCTGTTGGTGAGCAAGCCCAGCGCGCGATGGCTGGCGTTGAACTCCACCGGCAGGGTGACCAGGGCAAACACAACGCCCAGCGAGAAGACCAGCACGCCCAGCCAGGCAATCTGCACGTAATTCAGCAGCAGGCCGATGATGATCAAAATCCAGCCCAGGTACGAGCCGATATTCACCGCCGGTACGATGGCGGCGCGGAAGCGCAGGGGGACGTAGTCTTCATTATCTTGCATGGCGTGGCCGATTTCATGCGCAACCACCGCCAGCGAAGCCACCGACGCGCCGTTGCCGATGCCCTGCGACAGGTGCAGCACCTTATCCCGGGGATCGTAGTTATCCGAGAGCTTTCCTGGGGTACCTTCCACGCGCACGCCGAACAACCCGGCCTGTGAAATCAACCGCTGGGCTGCCTGGACCCCGCTCAAGCCCATCTGATTAGGAACCTTCGACCATTTTTTATAGGCTGCCTGCACGCGCCACTGGGCAATCCCCATCAGGATCAAAGC
>JAMCRR010000192.1 GCA_023381565.1 Chloroflexota bacterium | reverse complement strand
CAAGCGGATGCGTTCAATTTGATGCTGCCTCTCCATGGTATAGACGCTGGATTGCCCAATTTGTTCCCCCATAATTCTGCCGCCGGGGGCGGTCAATGGCGCTCTGGTCAGGAATTTAGCTGCAGCGAGAGGGCGTCGACCCGGCGCAGGTCGATGCGCGCCCCGAGCTGGCGGAAAGCCAGGCGAGCTTCGACAAGCTGCAGCCGGGCGGCGGGCACATCGCTGCGGGCCGCTGCGGCGGCTGCCCGGATGTAGGCCGTGCGCCCCTGCTCAATCTGGCTGCCGACGGATTTGAAGATCTCGGCGCTCTCCTGCAGCATCTCCTCTGCCCGCCGGTAGTCTTTTTCTGCCAGGGCCACCTGACCGAGCAGACGCAACGCCCGCCCGCGGTCTTCTGCCTGATCGTTGGCCTTGCCGGGATTCAGGCGGTCGAAGAGGCCCAAAGCTTCTCCACCGTACCTGCGCGCCTGCGCCAGGTCTCCTTTGCCCAGCCAGGCCAGGCCGGTATATGTGTTCAGGTCCACCAGATATTCCATGGCGCCGATCTCGTTGAAGATCTTCAACCCCTGGGTGCTGTAATCGAGGGCTTTGTCCCATTCTTCCAGGGCCACGTGCAGCCGGCTGAAGTGCAAATAAGTCAGGCCGATGTGGTACGAATGGCCAATCTGGCGGGCGGTTTCCAGGGAAGAATCCAGGTGTTTCTTGGCTTCCTCGAAATTCCCCCGGTCGAGCTCTAGCAGGCCCAGGTTGCTGTGCAGCTCGAGTGTCCCTTCCACATCACCCAGGTTTGCGTGCAAGATCAGGCTGCGCATGAAGTTATCCAGGGCGCTGTCCCAATCGCCGCGCTTCCAGCGCAGCAGCCCCAGGTTATTGTATGAACGCGCTACGGCATTTACGTCGCCGATCTCCTGGCGCAAAAAGAGGCTCTTGCGCACGTAGTTGCTGGCCTGTTCGAGCATGTCTTTCTGGTAATACACGCCTCCCAATCGGTTATAGATCGATGCAACCAGATCGTACTGCGGGCTGTCTTCAACCAGGTTCAGCCCCTCCAGCAGAGCCATCTCGGCGGCTTCGGGATTCCCCCTGCGGAAATGGATCCAGCCGGTGTCGTTCAAAATCCAGGCGCGTTCGACGGGGGAATTTCCGGGCACGTAATCCAGGGTTGCCTTGGCCGAAGCCAGGTAGCTCAGCGCCTGGGCATACTCGCCCTGCCGTTCGTAGGTGGTGCCGATCTTGCGCTGCAGGTTGCTGCGTTCGCGCGCGAAGCTGCGCGGGTCATCTCCGGTGATATGCTCCAGAGCTGACTGGTAAGATGCGCGCGATGCCGGGTATTCGCCGGTGAGCGCCTGTACGTCTCCCAGGCCGAGGTAGACCTGCAGGTCCGGTTCGGGCCCGTGGGCAACCTTGGAAAGGACCTCCAGAGCCTGCTCGAAATGCCGGCGCGCCTGCTGGTTGGCGTATCCGCGGGCAGCTTTCTGCCCGGCGAGGATCAGGTAATGGAGGGCGCGGTCGTACCTGGCGCT
The DNA here is from genome assembly GCA_023381565.1 of Chloroflexota bacterium. GTDB lineage: Bacteria > Chloroflexota > Anaerolineae > Anaerolineales > Anaerolineaceae > JAMCRR01. Next base: position 4,409 of record JAMCRR010000192.1, on the reverse strand, counting down.
GCAATAGTAGTGGCGCGCTAATAGTTCGATTTGCTCGTCGATGCGGTCGGTGTAGAGCATTTCGATCGCTTCGCCCATCTGCCCGTGCAGGATGCTGCGCTCGCTTTTCAGCAAGGTGCCGTAAATCGCATCGGAGACCAGGACGTGCTTGAAGCTGTATTCGCCCCCGGCGGCAGAATTATGGGGGAGGATGAATTCGCGTTTGGCCAGCTCTGCTAATATAGACGGGACGTTCATTTCCGCATCCGCTTGCAGGACCGTCTGGATGAGCCGGGCATTGAAATCTCGCCCGATCAGTGAAGCGATCTGCAGTACCCGGCGCTGATCTTCATCCAGGCGATCGAAGCGCGCCAGGATCAACGCCTGCAGGGTTTCGGGGATTTCCAGTGATCGCAGGTCAGCATCGGGTACCAGCGACCAGCTCCCCGGTTCGCCCTGGATGATCTTCTCGTCGATCAGCATGCGGATGATCTCTTCGAAATAGAAAGGATTGCCGGCGGAATGCTGGATTATCTGCGCGCGCAAGTTTTCGGGCAGGTTGGGGATGGCTACCAGCTGCTGCAGCAGTTCCTCGCTCTGCATGGGAGAGAGACTGTGGAGCTGAATGCCAATAAAACGTTCTTCCAGGAGGCGGTACGCCGTTTCAATCAACTGGCGTAAGCCTTCTTCCTGGGTAGGCCGGGAGATGGCAAGGATCAATATCGGCTCCTGGCGCACCGAATCGACCAGAAACTGGAGTAGCTCGAGCGAAGTTTCGTCTGCCCAATGCAGGTCTTCGAAGACCAGCACTATAGGATCGAGGCGCGCTTCGGCTACCAGCAGGTCGCGCACGGCGACGAAGATTTGCCGCCGCAGTTGGGCGGCATCCAGGTAGCGCAGACGTTCGAGACCTTCGCCGTGAATGGATTTGAGCGAGAAAAGGTACTCGAAATAAGGCAGGGTTTCGGCTGCTTTCGCGCCGAGGAGGGCGTTGATCTTTTGGTTGAGCTGCTCCCACACCTGGGCTTCGCTGGCATTCGCGGGGATTTCCAGGTCGTCGCGCAGCAGGTCGAGGAATATCCAATACGACATCGACCGGCGGTAGGTAAAACTGCAGCCCAGGCGGGTGCGCAGCCCGCCTTGAGACATACGGAAGGCGAACTCTGTGAAAAGGCGGCTTTTGCCAATGCCGGCCTCGCCCTGGATGAAAACAAACGAGCCTTCTTTGCGTGTGATCAGCGCATTGCCGGCTTGCAGGAGCTCTGTGAGCTCCGCCTGCCGCCCGACCATTGGCGCCCGCAGCCCTTTGATGCCGTGCCTCGGCCCGGGCTCGATTTTGATCGCAGAGACCGTGAAAGCCTGGAGTGCTGGAGTGATGCCTTTCAGCGTCAGGGGAGGGAGCGCCTGGAATTCGAATTGGGATCTGGTCTGCTGAAAAACCGTCTCGCTGGCCAGAATGGCTCCCGCAGGGGCCGCTTCCAGAAGGCGGGCTGCCAGGTTTACCGTATCGCCGATGGCCGTGTAGTCCATCAGCAGGTCAGAAACGATGCCGCCGACCACCACCGGGCCGCTGTGCAGGCCGATGTGCAGGTCGATGCGTGTCGAGAGCCGGTGCTGGAGGTCGCGGTTCAGTTGTGTCAGGTCCTGGCGCATATCGAGAGCCGAGCGGAGGGCTAGCTCGGCGGGATTTTCGCTGGCAATGGGCGCCCCAAAGATGGCCATCAGGCCGTCGCCGATAAACCTATCGACCATGCCGTCGTATTTATAAACGTCTTGCGCCATCAAACGGGCAAATTTCTGCACCAGGTCGAACGATGCCTCGCTGCCGAAAGCCTCGGTGAAAGCCGTAAAACCGGATAATTCGACAAACAGCACGGTCACGTTGCGGCGCTGTCCGGCCGACTCTAAACCGGCGCGGCGAAAACGCTCACGCAGGTCGGCGCCCACCATGTCGCCTATCTGCACAGGCGCCCTGGAAGCCTCTGCCGAGATCGAAGGTGAGGCAAGCGGGTCGTCTTCCAGGCGAATCCCGCACTTGCCGCAGAAATGCATACCCGGCGGATTTTGGAAACCACATTTTTTACAGGGAGCAGCGGGCATAAGACAGGGTCTGTGAGAAGATGTCCCTGGTCAACCTGGCGATATGTCAACCATTAAGGGACCTGTAGTTACGCCCCCTTGTGGGGCGTCTGGTGAAACCTGGCCGGTCAAAAGGGCCTGGATTAGCAATAATAGCTCTCGTTGATATGCAAATTCCGTGCCAACTTCCTATTGACCTTCGTCCGAAGAGGGTTATAATTATCTATACGCTAACGGGGATTAATAAAATATCCCATCGCATCAAGCGCCCGGCCGTCCTGACGGGGTCTTATGTCACGCATCACAACCCAACCGTCGAAGCTTCTCATCCTCGGGATCGTGCTCATCCTTTTGACGAGCGCTTGTGCACCGGATCAGAGTCTGGCTGCCACGCCTCCTCCGGATGGGACCTATCCAGTCGATACGATATTCCGCGAATTTTATAATACCCTGGGAGGGGAAAGAAACCTGGGATACGCCATCAGCCAGGTGGTGGAAGACGGCGCGCTGACCATGCAGTACACCGAAAATGCGGTGATGCGCTATAACCCTTCGGCCAGCCCCAGCGAGAAGCTCTCTCTGGCGCCGGTGGGCGAAGAGCTGCACCAGAAAGACCAGCCCATGCTGCTCCCCGAGCAAAGCGGAGCGCGCATTATCGACGGGTACATCGTGTACGAAGATTTCGTCCACCTGTACGACGCCCTGCAGAGCAGTCGCTTTGCTGGTCGTCCTCTGACCCAGGTGCGCATCAATTACGACCGGGGAAGGATTGAGCAATATTTCGAAAACGTGGGCCTTTATGAGCTTCTCGACGACCCTCAACACATCGTTCACCTGCTTTCTTATGGGGTCTGGAAATGCGATGCGTACTGCAACTACAAAGGTGATGCAAACGCCGCAGTTTCGCCTCAAACCGCATTCCCCGAGCCTCTCATTGGCAGTCTGGCTCGCCTGGGGGTAGATTTCACCGGCCGCCCATTGAGTGAGCCGTACGTGGCCTCCGATGGGATGATCGAGCAGATCTACACTAATTTCGTGCTCTACGCCGATCCGACCAACGTGGAGCTGGTGAACCTGCGCCCCATCCCACCGATGGTCGGCTTCCCAGAGACACCCCCGGTTGCCAAGCAGAACGACGACCGTGTGGTCTTTTACCGCATGGGTGATGACCTGGGCCACAACGTTCCCAAGATCTTCGACGAGTATATCTCCGCGCACGGGGGGATTGAATACTCGGGCACTCCGGCAACCGAAATCTTTCAGTATGAAGCCGTGTACCGCCAGTGTTTCAAGAACTACTGTCTGGACTACGATCCGAATGCAGCCGAAGCGCTGCGCGTTCGCCTGGCCCCGCTTGGAGAGCTTTATCTCCAGAAGTATCCCCCGGCGCAGTCGGTCAGCACGGCGCCCTCCAGCGCCCCGGTCTCCTACCGCATGAGCGTCAAGGAGGCCGTGGGATTGATACCTTCCAGCCAGGCACAGAAGATCAGCGTCGATATCGTCGACGACGTCACCCAGGCGCCTGCGCCCAATCTGGAGCCGGAGCTCAGCCTGGTCCTTCCCGATGGCTCCCAGCCGGTTTATCATTTCCCAGCCACCGATGCCAGCGGTCACACCGCGCTGACCCTGGCGCCCATCTCCGCTGAGAACGGCACCCTGGTGCCCTATACGGTTTGCCTGAACCAGCCCGATGGACATCCGGCGTGCGTACAGGACAGTTTCGTGATCTGGGGGAACCCGTAGACTACTGGCTCGCTTCGGCGGTCACTTCCACTCGCCGGATTTCAGAGCCCAGGCTGTAAACCTCTGTGGAAAACGACAAGGAATTCCCGGGTGCCAGCTTGCCGGTGTTTTCCCAGCGGCGCAGGCCGATGGGCTCACCGTTGGCTCCATAAGCCGCTGCCAGTACGCGCACCACCGCAGCCGGGGCGCTGCCCGACGGCAGGCTAACCTTGCCGCTGACCCGTGCCGATTTGCCATCGCTCGATATTGCCGTTTGTAAACCCTGGATCTGCGGAGAAAGATAGCGCTGGTCATCGGGAGGCTGCGGCAGGGAGGCCTGGATTTACGCCTCGACGGAATAATCCAGCGGCACAGGCGGGGGGAAGTAGGCTGCCAGGGGGAGAGAGGCTTGGGGCAGCAGGAGGTCGAGCAGGGGGGAGGCGGTTTGCTCGCTCTGCGAGGCAGCGTTTGCTGCAGCCATCCGGAACAAGACGCTCAGATTCTCCACGCCCTCGCTTGAGCGGTTGCTGGCGGTGAGCAGACACCACAGGCCGCCTTCTGTCGAGGGATAGCAGCGCGGGGTCGTCAAAGCAACCGGAGCGGGGGTGGCGGTTGCCGCGTGGGGGTTG
>JAMCRR010000025.1 GCA_023381565.1 Chloroflexota bacterium | reverse complement strand
GGCGGCTATCGCCATCGAAAACGCCGATTCACATCTTTAATTCTTAATCGCTGCCCTCTCCAGCCCGGCAGCCAGCTCCTCGATGCGGATGGGCTTGCTGATGTAATCATCCATGCCGGCCTGCAGGCACTCCTCCCGGTCTCCCTGCATGGCGTTGGCGGTCATGGCGATGATATAGGGGCGCTCCTGGGGCGACCAGCGGGCGCAAATCTGGCGCGCAGCCTCCAATCCATCCATCTCGGGCATCTGCACGTCCATCAGGACGACGTCGAAATGCTGTTGCGATAACGCCTCCAGGGCTTCCAGGCCATTCGCAGCCAAATCCGCCTGGTAGCCCATGCGGGCGAGCAAGTGGATGGCCAGCTTCTGGTTGAACGAGTTATCTTCAGCCAGCAAAATACACAGGGGATGCCGGCTGGCCAGCAGGCTATCGACCTGGACAGCAGCCTGTTTAATGGGCTTCTTCGCCACTTCTTCCTCGCCAAAGATGCCTGAGAGCACATTGAACAACTGCGACTGTTTGATCGGTTTGGCCAGATAAGCTGCCCAGGAAATATCATCCGCCCCGGCCTCGCGCTTGCCAATTGAGGAGAGCATCACCAGCGGCAGTGCCCGGCTGTTGCGCAGCCTGCGCATCTCCCGGGCAAGCATCACACCGTCCATTTCAGGCATGGCCATATCCAGGATGGCCAGGTCGAAGGGATCGCCGCGCCGGATCCAACTCAAGGCTTCAAGCGGCGAGCCAGTCTCCCGGGCCAGCATACCCCAAGCCCTAGTTTGCAGCAGGATAATGCGCCGATTGGTGGCATTATCGTCCACCACCAGCAGGCGCTTGCCTGCCAGGTTCGGCTGCACGCCGGCGAAACGCTGCCTGAATTCTGGCTCAGGAGCCTGTTCACCCGTAATCGTAAAGTGGAAGGCACTGCCCGTCCCCGGCTGGCTTTCCACCCACATCGTGCCCCCCATCATCTCTGCCAGGCGTTTGGAGATGGCCAATCCGAGGCCTGTCCCGCCGTATCTGCGCGTGGTGGAGGCATCCACCTGGCTGAAAGATTGGAAAAGCTTGTCCACGCGATCTCCAGGGATGCCAATACCGGTGTCGCGCACGACGAAGTGAACGGTTACCAGTGAACGATCAACAGCAGTTGCTTTACCGATCACCGTTGATTGTTCACCGTTTACGGCTAACTGAGCACACAGCACCACTTCACCCTGCTCGGTGAACTTGACCGCATTGTTCAGCAGATTGATCAACACCTGGCGCAAGCGGGTGACATCGCTCACAATTGCCTGGGGCACATCTGGAGCGACCTCCACCGCCAGATCCAGCTGCTTTTCTGCGGCGCGCGTGGCCAGCAGGTCAACTGCGCTCTCCAGGCACTCGCGCAGGTCGAAGGTCGTATACTCCAGCTCAAGCTTGCCAGCCTCTATCTTAGAGAAGTCCAGGATGTCGTTGATAATGGTGAGCAGCGCTTCACCGCTGGTGCTGATGATCTCAGCAAATTCCTGCTGCTGGGCATCCAGATGGGTATTCATCAGCAGCCCGCTCATCCCTACGATAGCATTCATGGGCGTGCGGATCTCGTGGCTCATGGTCGCCAGGAAAGAGCTCTTGGCCCGGGTGGCCGCTTCAGCTTCTTCGCGCGCTTTTTGCATCTCTTCGAACAAATCGGCGTTTTCGATGGCGATAGCCGCCTGGCGAGCCAGCCCCGAGAGGAAGTCCAGGTCAACCGGGGTGAACTGTCCGGCCGAAATCAGGCGATAGAGCGTGAGCACGCCCTCTGTGTGGTCACGCACCACCAGCGGGGCCAGCATCATCGTCATGGCTTCTTCTTCGGACTCATCGGCTGTGCCCTCAATGTGCCGCATGCGCGGGTCTTTGCGCGGGTCGGGAATGATCTCGGGCGCTCCGCTGAGGATGACAGCCCCGGTGATGCCTTCTCCCGGCCGGATAATGTCATCCTTTAATTCTTCTGCATACAGTCCTACAGAAACTGCTGTGCGATAGATCTGGCCATCCGGCTCGGCCAGGCGCAGCACAGTAGTCAGGGCATGGCAGACCTCGTGCGCCCGGTGGGTGATGCTTTCCATGATGGCAGGCAGGTCGTGGGTTGCAGAGATCTCCCGCCCGGCTTCTGCCAGCGTGGCCATCTGGCCTGCCCGGCGTTCGGCTTCCACGTACAATCCGGCATTTTCAAGCGCCACTCCCATGCTGGCGCAGAGGGTTTCCAAAAGGCGGAGATGGCTGTTGTCATAAGCATTTGTCTGGTAGCTTTGGACTGAAACCACTCCCCAGACCTGATCACCGGTAATGGTGGGCACGAACATCACTGATTCGGTAGCTTTCTCGTTTAAATCATTTGGATCGAAGTAGAGTCTTCGGGCGCCGGCATCCCAGGCATCTTCTTTGCGGTGGAAGATCAAGGGTTGGCGGGTTTGGATGACAGTCGATGTAATCCCTGGACCCAGGGGAAATGAGCTTTCTTTTGTGCGGATGCCGGCTTCGATGCAGTATGGCGTATGCACCATATTTGTCGCTGCCTCATACAGGCAGATCAACACCGAATCGGCTTTGAAGATTTCGACGATCTTGTCTCCTACCAGATCAATGATCGCCTGATAGTCCAGCCGCGAGGCTAACCCCTGCTGGACGCTGTTGATGATGGAAAGCTCCGCTGCGTTTTGCTGGGTTTCTTCGAGCAGGCGTTGCGTCTCGCCAAACAAGCGCGCATTTTCAAGCGCAGTGCCTAAAGACCCGGCCACGGTGGTCAGCAAGCGCACTTCGGCTTTACCGTAGGCATTTTCATGCTCGTAATCTTCAAAGCGGATCGATCCAAGTACATGGTAACCACTGATAATCGGGATAAAGCATGCCGATTTAGGTGTATCTGTCCCTGAAATAGTCAATGCTTCTAATGATGCCTGATCATGATAAATAATTGGCTGATGTGTCTGGCGCATCCTCTCAAAGGGACCATCGGGTGCCGGTGGTTTCGGATCGAAGCTCAACCGTTTCCCATGCTCATATGCGTAAAGATAATGGATAAGATTGGTCTGTTCATCATACCAATTGATTCCTGTGTCTGATGTTTGGAAGACCCCCCGTAGCTTGTCGCCCACCAGGTCGATGATGGCCTGGAAGTCCAGTTCCTCGGCCAGCCCCTGCTGGATCTCATTGATGATCTGCAGCTCAGAGACGCGGGATTGTTCTGCCTGGAACAATCTGGCGTTTTCGATGGCGACGCCCATATTGGCTGCCAGAGTGGAAAGCAGCCGCAGATTGGATTCATCGTAGGCGTGCTCACGGTAGCTTTGCACGCTTACGAACCCCAATACTCTCTCGCCAACGATAATCGGCACACCAATAAATGAGCCGGGAAACTCTAGCCCGCCTTCCGCATCCGGAGAGAACGTGGCGCCTGTGGAAAGTATCTCCTCGGTTGTAGAATAGAGGAGGGATTTCCGAGAAGCGACGATTTGCTGGTATAAGGGATCATCCGAAAGGAGCATAGGGGATATGTTTTCGACATCGACATAACCCCTATCGTAGACGTATGGGGGATGGATTAGATTGGTTTGGGGATCATACAGCCATATGCCAGTAATTTCAGAATCAAAGATCTCTTTAACCTTATCTCCCACCAGGCGGGTGATGGTCTTGACGTCCAGCTGGCGCGACATGGCTTCGCCTACAGAATTGAGGATAGTTAGCTCATCTGTACGCTGTTCCAGGATGTGGTTTGAGGTTTGTAGCTCGCGCGTCGACTGTTCCAATTCGGCAGTGCGCTCTGCCACGCGCAGCTCAAGAGTTTGCCCCCAGCGGGCGTTTTCGATGGCGGTAGCCGCCTGGTTGGCGAAGACACTTACCAGGTCCAGATCAGCCTCGGTGAATGGCAGGAAAACCATGCGGTTGTCGGCATAGATCAATCCGGTGACCTCTCCCCGGGTGACCAGCGGGACGACCATCACCGAACGGTGGGTGATCGAAGCCGGGTCATCTGGCGAGGGGCTCTCAACCGGTACATCCTGCAGCAGCACCGGCCGACGGGTTACCGAGACTTTTTCCAGCTGGTCGTAGACCTGTTCCCGGATACCGGCCAGATCCGCCTCCAAGATGCCCCATTTCACCGTTTCACCCATCTGGCCATCTCTGAGCAGGAACAACGCCGCTCGCTCGGGTCCGGCCAGTTCGAGCAGCTCATCCATGATGAAATCGAGCAACTCAGCCAGGTCGCGGTTCTCGTTCATGCGCTGGCTGATCTCCAGCATGCGCCGGAACTGCTCCTGGCTGCCTGTAGTGATCGCGGATCCTTTATCAGCATCCTTAGCTGACCCCAATCCACGCCGGGCTGCCTGGCGGGTCCACTCGAGCCAGATGGCGGGGTTGAAGCCAAATTTATTCAGCATGTTGCGCGCCAGGCCAGGATCGCTAAGGGCAAGTACATTCCGCCATATTTTGCCGTGAGCATGATCCAGGGTGCGCCAGGCTTCCTCATCCCTGGAAGGGTCGGCTATCTTCCGCAGGACCTGGTAGCGAAGCCACCAGGTATCCTGTGGTGGATAATCAGAGGATTCGACCCCGAGGGTTTCACTTTGAGCTACTGCTTCTCCTGTGCAGCAGTCCGCCGCAGCCATGTCGCCTGTAGCCATATAAGCAGTCCCAAGCCAGGCCTGGATGATCAGTTTTAAAATGGGATCATTGGCGTCCTCAGCAAGAGGCAAAGCCTTCTGTAGCTGTTCAATTGCCTGAGCAGCTTTTCTCTCAGCCAGGGAGATGCGTCCACCCAGGAGCATGGCATACCCCTCAGTCACCAAATCATGCTGGTCATGAGCCATTTGGAGGCATTCCTCAAATGCCACCCGGCTGCGCTCCAAATCGCCGCCATCCAGGTATATTCGTCCGTAGGATTCGAGAAATTGTCCGATTGACCGGGTGACATTCGCCTGACGAACATATTGGAGGGCATGCTCGATATACCGGCAAGCGCGGGCGTAAAGGCCAAGTTTTGCATAAATTATGCTTAGATTATTCTGCATCCATGCCTGCCGGAAGCGAGAGCCTACGATCTTACTGAGCACCAGGACACGCTCGTAGTTGTTCCGGCTGCAGGCAATATCGGATGAACTCATGGCCAGACCCACAAGAGCATGTCCTTCAAGAAAGACATCATCAAGCTGACGGGATATGGTCAGCATGTTCTGGAGATTTTCTTCGGCTTCTACTCTCCTTCCGGTTTTGACCAGTGGCTGGAAAGTAAGATATACGGTATACGCTTCTCCTTGCTTATCTCCAATCTCCCGGTATAACTGCAAAGCTTTCCCCAGGTATTCCAGGGAAGTTTTATGATCGAACTTGCGGGCGATCACTCCCCCCATCGCTCGCAAACTATCGGCTTCCGCTTTTTTTCGTACCGCCAGGGGCAGGTCATCAGCCTGTTGGACCAGGGCAGTTGCATCCTCTGCGATCTGGGTCACCTCCTGAAGGCTCAAGCCACTCTGGACAAACCAATAAACTTGCCCGGCGGCTACAGCCACCTGACGCGGAATATCCCCCATCTGGCGCGCCAGGTCGGCGAGCGTTTGCAACTCGCGATTCATGGCGGGTAAGTCATCCAACTGGAAGATTTGATATCTTCCCTCATGCAATGAAAAGAATAGCTCGAGGTCCGGATGCGACTCTGCGGCCAGAAGTTCCAGAGCTCTGTCGTACTGCGCCAGGGCTGCCTCGTTCTTGTAGGCGCGGCGCAGCTTATCGGCGGATTCCTTCAATTTCAGAATCGCCTCGCGATTGGAGACCAAGGGGGCGGGTTTCTTTGGCTTTCGAGCCATGGTCTGCTCCTATCTGGCTTTGACGGATGCTACCCTTTGACCGGCCAGGTGCTCAGGGTGATGAGTGGAAATCCCTGATAGGTGAAGCATTTCGGATGAAACCAGGAGAAACCGATAAAGCAGGACCGGGGAATCCCGAGTTGAATTGTGCGGCTGATGGGGATTCTTGCTATATGTGTATTATATCCACCGGAAATATGAAAGGCAATCCAGGTTTGTCTCCTCGCGATGTCTACCAGGCGTTTACTATATCCTGCGGCTGTGCAGCAGCTCAAGACTGCCGGTTGAAGCGCGGCAATATAAACGGCGTGCGCCGCTTATACTCGAGGTATTCCGAGCCAAAGCGGGCTTCCAATTCTTTTTCTTCGAGAAATTTCACATACGCCAGCAGCAGAGCCGTGAGGAGAACAACCAGGGCGACCGCCGAGAACGAGCCGATCCACACCCCCAGGCCTGTGTAGGCAATATAAGTACCGAGCGTCATCGGGTTGCTACAGAAGGCGAATGGGCCGCTCACAATCAGCCTCCGAGTCGGCATCAGCGGCACCGGTGTTCCTGCACCGAACATCACCTGCGTCTGGATGGACCACATGGCCAGGAAGAGCCCACCCAGTATCAGCAGCAGACCGGCGATAGCGTTCACTGTACCGGCGTTGAATTTAGGCACCTGAAGCCAATTATCGATCGCAGTAGAAGCAGCATAGAGCAAGAATGGCAGCAGCAAAAGGAAAAAGAGGCCTTCGAAACCCAGGGCGATGAGCCGCTGCCTCATGCTGAATTCGCGCCTGGCCCAATTCACATAGCTCCTCATGATCCCTCTTGCCTTTGCTGATACCATCTTACTTAAAAAGCTATTATTTCACCAGGATTCCTCACATTATCAGGCAATGCCATCTGTATTTATTAATATTTAGTATACATTCAATCTAAACCTGCCGCCGGCGTTTGCAGCTTTTCTATGCGCGTACTCCCCCTGGGTGCATATTTCCTGTACAATTAATGCAAGTCCTTCTTCCCCAGTTGCCTGGTTCGTTGATTCCCCAATTCATGGAATCACCGATTCGCCTCTTTTGGTCTCTCGTCCAGAGTTCCATCCGCCACCAGGGGCGGGACTACAATGCACTTCGCTGATACATTTCTTCGCCGATTCGTTGATTCGATGGATCGCCTCCCATGCCCCTCTTCTGGCTCTCGTTAGCCTTCCTTTCCGGCGTCCTGCTCGGGGACCGGTGGCAACTCCCCACCTACGCCTGGCTGTTAGCCGGAGCCAGCATCCTGGCCGTCGCCTATCTTTTCACGCGCCTGCCATGGCCTGCCCGCCTGCAGGCAATCTTGGCCAGGTTGACCCAAGAAATCCCTCTCCTGGCCATCGCCCCGGTATTCCTGGTCGTGGCGCTCTTTTCCGGCGCCGGGCGCAGCGCGCTCGCCCGCCCGGAGCTTTCTCCCGAGGCACTGGCCTGGTATAACGATCAGGGCCCCGCCGTTATTACCGGCGTCATCTCCGCGCCACCCGAGCTCGGGGCGAAGACGGTCACACTGCGCATCCAGGCTCGCCAGATCCAAACCAATCCATCCAATAGCGGCAGCCGGGAGCTGCCCGTGCGGGGCATGCTGCTGGCCCAGACGCTACCCGGCGGCGACTGGCGCTACGGCGACCTGGTGAGCCTGGAGGGCAAGCCAATCACGCCCCAAGACAGCTCAGATTTCCCCTACCGGGACTATCTGGCTCGCCAGGGTATTTACAGCCAGATCTCCTACCCCCGCATCGACCTCCTCCGCCGCGGGCAGGGCAATCCCTTCCAGGCCGCCCTATACACTATCCAGGGTCGCCTGCTGCAGGTCGTCGACCGGCTCTTTCCCTCCCCCGAATCGGGCTTGCTGGCGGGCATCTTGCTCGGCGTCGAAAGCCAGATCCCGGCAGATGTGCAGCAAGCCTTCAAGAACACGGGCACCTCTCACATCATCGCCATCTCGGGCTTTAACATCGCCATCCTGGCCGGGTTGCTGATGACTTTCTTCAGCCGGTTGCTTGGCAGGCGTGGCGGCGCGCTCGCCGCGATTCTGGGGATTGCCCTGTACACTCTGCTCGTAGGAGCCTCCGGCTCAGTGGTACGGGCGGCGATCATGGGCAGCCTGGGGATTTTCGCCGGACAGCTCGGACGAAGGCAGGCAGGCCTGAACACACTCGGCGCCACCGCCCTGACCATGACCCTGATCAACCCCAACTGGCTGTGGGATACCGGCTTCCAGCTTTCCTTCATGGCCACCCTGGGCCTGATCTTGTACGCCGGGCCGTTCCAGCAAACCTTCCAACGACTGCTCACCCGGCGCCTCCCCCTGGAGACTGCACGGCGCATCGCCGGACCGGTGGGGGAGTACATTCTCTTCACCCTGGCCGCCCAACTCACCACGCTGCCCATCATTGCCTACCAATTCCAGCGCATCTCGTTGATCTCACTGCTGGCCAATCCCTTCGTGCTGCCGCCGCAGCCACTGGTGATGGTGTTGGGGGGATTGGCTACCCTGGCCGGGCTGGTCTACCTCCCATTGGGGCAGGTCCTGGCGGCGCTGGCCTGGCCCTTCCTGGCCTATACCATCCGGATGGTGGAGCTGTTCGCCGGCATTCCTCACGGGGTGCTGGTTTTAGGTGAAGTCAGCCTGGTCTTCGTCGTTCTGGCTTACGGGCTGCTTTTCCTGTGGACCTCCGGCGGGAGCCGGCTCAAAATCGTGCGGTCGGTACTGACTCCCAGCATGGGCTTGATTGCGCTGGCAATCCTCGCCGTGATCACCTGGCGCAGCGCCCTGGCCAGCCCGGACGGCCGCCTGCACATCACCTTGCTCGGGCGCGAGACCGGCGGCGCCGTGTTGGTACAGGGTCCCGGCGGGGAGAGCCTGCTTTTCAACGGCGGCCCGGATGCAAACCTGGCGGCCGAGGCGTTGGGCCGGCGGCTGCCTCCTTTCGAGCAGTCGCTGGATGCCCTGATCGTGGCTTCCTCAAAACGGGAGGAGATAGCCGCTCTGCCGCGGCTGGTCAAGCAGTACCCCGCCGGGCTCGTCTTGTGGGCAGTCGCTCGGGGCAGCTCCTCCGCCAGCCGTTCGCTCGACGACAGCCTGGCGGCGACACAGGTCTCGGCCCTCCCTGCCTCGGCCGGCCAGAGCCTCAGCCTGGGATCAGGCGCCCGCTTGCAGGTCCTCTCCGTCGGAGAAAGCGGGAACCTGTGGGCGCTGGAGTGGCAGTCGTTTCGCCTCGTGCTAGCGTTTGGAGAGACAGATATCCCCCCAGCAGGCGCAGGTGGGGCGAACCTGCTCATTCTGGCCGGGAATGCGCCGGCTGAGGGCGATTTATCCGAATGGGTCGAGCATTTTAATCCTCAGCTCGTCTTGCTCGACGGGACCCAACAGGATGCCGCGCGCAATATCTTGTCTAACGGCAGCCACGGCTGGCTGCAGGTAGCCACCGACGGAAAACAAATCTGGCTCGAGGCCGAGGAGTAAGAAACCGCCTATCCCCTCCTGCTCGCCGGCCAGGTGCCCATCACCTGCCGCAGGATGGCAAACTCCCCGATGTGGTAGGCGGTATGGTCGGCAGCCAGCAGGGCCTCGCGCAAGATGTTATATCCCGGCGCATGCGGGATATCCCCGGTGAGATCGGTTTGCGGGTCGGCGACGATCTCCTCGAGCGCTTTCAGGTCACCGCGAAACCCGGCCAGGGTCTGCTCCCATTTGGCCGCGCCCGTCTGCTCGTCCGGGGCAGGCCAGTAGCCCTTTGGCCAGGGAGGCGAAACGTGCTTTGGGTCGCGCACAAACTCGAGGATATCCCACTGGGTTCGGCGGATATGCTCCAACAGGTGCCAGGGCGTATAGCTGACATCAGGAGCGCGCAGGTTTATCGCCTCCATGGGAAAGCCGGCCACCGCCTCGTCAAAGGGCATATGCGCATTGCCGCCACGCAGCAGCGCCAGCAGTTGTTCACGCAAGACTTGATCGGATACAATTTATTACTCACCCCTTTCTGGTGATCAGAACGGTTGGATCCAGAAGCAAGCATCGCCCAACCGGATCGAAGAGAGCCATTCATCGCCAGCCATCCCTTTGGGCGCCGCCTCACCCATCCTGATGGCCGGCTTCTCAAGAATATTATCTACCAATACCTGCTCCAGCTGCTATGATCCAGGCGACGCAGCCCGGCTCGATATGCCATCTGTACGGCGTCCTCGAATTCCTGCCTCGTAATGGGGCGGTTGAGCTCGGGGAAATGACGGGCGCGATATTCCGGGCGGTATTGGTCCATCAGGTTCAGGTAGGTCTGCGGCGAGACCTCCTCTGCCAGGAAACGGACGGTCGCCTCAGTCCCTGCCAGACCCTCGGGCAGCACCAGGTGGCGCACCAGCAAACCGCGCCGGGCCAGCCCTTGCTCGTCGATCTGCAGATCTCCCACCTGGCGGTGCATCTCCAGCACGGCGAGGCGGTTCACCTGGGGATAATTCGGGATGCGCGAATAGCGGTGAGCGATCTGCGCATCCGCATATTTCATATCCGGCATGTAGATGTCGACGATGCCGTCTAAGAGCTTGAGCATGGCGAGAGAATCATATCCACCCGTGTTATAGACCAGGGGCAGGCGCAGGCCGGCCTGGGCAGCAATCCCCACCGCAGCCATGATCTGCGGAGCGACGTGGCTCGGCGAGACCAGGTTGATGTTGTGGCAGCCGGCTCCTTGCAGCTCCAGCATGTACTCCGCCAGGCCATCAGGATCGATTTCCACGCCGGCGTCCGTCTGGCTGATTTCGTGATTCTGGCAGAACTGGCAACGCAGATTGCAGCGCGTGAAAAAGATGGCGCCCGACCCCCTCCAGCCCCGCAATGGGTCTTCTTCGCCCATGTGCGGGCCATAGCTGCTGACTTTCACCCGCTCCCCGGTACGGCAGACCCCCAATTCTCCGGCACGGCGATCGACCGGGCAGTTTCGAGGGCAGACGTCGCAGATGGAAAGGCGATGGTAAGCTTCTTCGACGCGCTCCTGCAGCCCGCCAACGGATAGAAGGGAAAGATACGCCGGCTCAAAGCCTGCCATACAGCCTGTCTACCTCAATTCGGGACCTCGCCAACTCAATAGAAGCTTTTGCTCCAGTTCGGGAGAAAGCCCGGCGCGGCGTCCCTCTCCGGCGGGGCGGGTTTTTTCCCAGGCCAGGATGTCGCGTGCCGTATTCAACGTCGAGCGGTAGACCAGCCCCTGCGCGAGAGCTTTATCGCTGTTCATCGTCCACACATGTGCTTCCTGCGCCGAGACGTACATTGGCAGAGAGGTATTGAACTCCTGCTCCGAGGCAAGGCTTTTCTGAAATAGAAGATCATCGTCTACCCACGTGAAAAAGGCATCGCTGTGGCTGGCCTGTTTACAGGCCTCCAGGAAACATCCCCAGCTTTGCACTTCGCCGGTGGTGTTGAAGATGCCTGCCAGCCCTTTTTCGGCCGCGGAAATCGTGAAATTTGCCAGGTCGCGGGCGTCGATATACTGTATAGGGCGCTCCGGGGCGCCGGGAGCGAGCATCTCGCCGCCCCTGGCGACGCGCCTCACCCAGGAAGTGATGCGGTCGGTTGGATCGTGAGGCCCGGCGACAACCCCCAGGCGCAGGACCAGCCTCTGGTCTGGGTAAACCTCCTGCACCGCCTTCTCGCACAGCACCTTCAAGCCGCCGTAAGCCGGGCCGTGGTATTCCTCGGTGGTCTCGTCCTCCAATTTCTCGAGGGGAGAAGATTCGTCGCCACCCGGAGGAAAGCGATTGAAGTCGTAGACCGATCCGGTCGATATGAAGATGTAATGGTCGACGGACCCTCTGAGCAGCTCGGCCGAAGCCCGCACCAGGCGGGGGACATAGCCGTTGACGTCGATAACCGCCTCCCAGCGGCGGCCTTCGAGTGCCTGCAGGCCGCCATCGCGGTCACCGCGCAGCTTTTCTACCTCGGGGAACAGCTCCGCATGGGTCTGGCCGCGGTTGAAGAGCGTGACGGTATGACCGCGACTCAGGGCAGCTTCCACCATGTGCCGTCCGACGAACTGCGTTCCGCCCAAAAACAAGATTCTCATAGAATAAACCCCTTCAAAGAATAATTTCGACCTAAATCTATATCATTTTACACTACAGTTCGCTCCAGTTCGTAGGGCAAGATTGCATATCGCCCCTGGACAAGTTTGCAACCTGTCCAGGGGCTCACGCACCGGTTTGCGTCGCCTGGCGGAACAAGCTGAAGTTCTACAGTCACGATGTATACTATACTCATGCCTTCAATTTTCAAACCCACCAAGGCTGAGATCCAGGCGGCGGCGGGGAAAACCGTACCCGACGTGATCGCCCCCGGGCTGTACTCGGGTGCAGTGGGACACCACTTTGCGCGGCCGGGTAACCGCTTCTGGCCGGCGCTGCATGAGGCCGGTTTCACCGAATGGGTGCTCTCACCATCCGAGGAGGGTGAGCTGCTGAAATGCGGCTGGGGGATCACCAACCTGGTCGAGCGGGCTACAGCCTCTGCAGATGAGCTTGCGCCGCAGGAGCTGGTCGCCGGCGGGCTACTCCTGGAGGCGAAAATCCGCCGCTACCGGCCGAAGGCGATCGCCTTCCTGGGGATCGGGGCTTACAGGGGCGCCTTCCACCGTCCAGAGGCTGCCTTCGGGCGGCAACCTGAGAGGCTCGGCAATGCCTCCATTTGGGTGCTGCCCAACCCCAGCGGGTTGAATGCCCATTACACTCTGAAAGCCCTGGCCCAGGCGCTGCAGGCGCTACGCCAATCAACTGAAGGAGAATAAAAGATGAACCCCGATCAAACCCCTAAAGATCCCCAAACGATCCACAGTGAGAATCTGGAAATATGGGAGCGGAATGCCATCTTTTGGGACGAAAAGATGGGCGAGGGGAACCAGTTCCAGAGAGTGTTGATCGCGCCGGCTACCGAGCGCCTGCTGGAGATCCGCCCGGGTGAGAATGTTTTAGACGCAGCCTGCGGCAACGGGGTCTTCGCACGGCGACTGGCTGAGTTGGGCGCCAGGGTGACGGCATTCGACCAGAGCCCGGCCCTGTTGGAACTCGCCCGCCAGCGATCTGCCGGCAAGCCCTACACGGCAAACATCGAATACCTGCAAATCGACGCCACCGACCAGGCTCAGCTCTTGACACTGGGCCTGCGCCAATTCGACGCGGTGGTATGCAATATGGCCCTCATGGATATCCCCGACATCCACCCCCTGCTGGATAGCATCAGCCGGCTCCTGAAGGAGGACGGCCGTTTCGTTTTCTCGGTCCTCCATCCTTGCTTCAACTCTACCGGCTGCACCCTGGTTATGGAGCAGGAGGACGGTGAGAAGGAAGTAATCATCACCCGAGCGATCAAGGTTCACCGCTACCTGCAGCCAAGGGTGAGCAAAGGCGTGGCTATCCTCGGCCAACCGGTCCAGCAGTATTACTTTGAACGGCCGCTCAGCGTGCTGCTCAATGCCTGCTTCGAGGCAGGTTTCATCCTGGATGGGATCGAAGAGCCGGCTTTCGGCGAGACGGACACCAATGAAAACCCCCTGAATTGGGTGAACCTCAAAGAGATCCCTCCCGTGCTTATCGCCCGCCTGCGCCTGCGTTAATTCTATCGATCGCCAGTATGATTTCTCTGTGTTCTCTGGGGTGAAATCAAATGAAACTAACCGAAATCAAAACCTTTTACGATTACAACTACTGGGCTAACGGCCGGATCCTGGAGACCGCTGCCAAAGCACCGGCTTCAGAATTCACCACCCCGGCGCTGCTCAGCCATGGCAGCCTGCGCGGCACCCTGGCACACATCCTGGGCGCAGAATGGTTGTGGCGCATGCGCTTCCAGCAGGGCATTTCCCCCACAGGCATGCCAAAGGTCGATGAATTCCCCGAGCTGGCCTCTTTACGGGGCTCGCTGGCAGAGCGAAGAACAAGCCATGCGGGAATTTCTGGGTTCTATCGATGATTCCGGGCTGGAGCGGGTCGTCGGCTATACCAATACACGGGGCAGTGCCTTCCAAACCCCCCTCTGGCAGATCCTCCTACACGTGGTGAACCACGGCACTCAATTCCGCAGCGAAGCGGCAGTCTGGCTGACCCAAAAAGGATACTCACCTGGCGACCTGGATTTCATCGCTTTCTTGAGATTGTAAGGGATGTTTAATACGGGTAGGGGCGCAATCGGATTGCGCCCCTACCCCATACCAGGTGTGATTATTTATGAACCGGTTTCTCCGGTTTCAAATACCTGATATGAGTTCGATGTAACGCTGAGGGAAGTGCCTGAAGTCGTTTGCCCAGTCACCGTCCAGACTTCGGTCCCTTCGGTAAGGGTAACGTTAGGGATGGTGATCTTGGTGGTGAAGCTACCGTTGACATCTGTCGTCCCTGTGAAAGTCTGGCTCGAGCTTTGATCTGAGCTGTTCAGGGTGAGCGAAATCGGCGTATTGGCAGGGAAGTTTGTGACCATCACAGTTACCTGCTCGCCAAGACTGCCGGTCACCGGCGAGATCACTACGTGGGCTGTGTTCGCCACAGTTCCGGGGATTGTGATCTGCTCTCCGGGGATGATCAGCGACGGGTTGGTGATCTGCGGGTTAGCCTGTTCGAGCGAAGTCAGCGAAACCCCAAAGCTTGCAGCGATAGCGCTCATTTCATCTCCCGATGAGACCGTATAGATGAATGCTCCGCTGGTCCCTGTGACCGGCACAGGCGTGGTGCTGGGGCTTACCGAAAAGAGGTTCGACGTAGCAGCCGTGGCAGTCCCAGACGTGGTTTGCGCTACGACCTCCCATACTGAACCGGAAGCCGCGCTCGCCGGGATAGTTGCGTTAACAGTAGCGCTGCCATTCGCATCGGTCTGTACGGTCGTTACCTGAGAGAGCTGCGCTCCGGTTTGTCCCAGACTGACCTGCACCGAAGTGTTCGCAGGGAATCCATTAACGACAATGGAGACCTGGGAACCAGCTGGTCCGGTCAGTGGCGTAACCACCGCTCTTGGCCCAGACGCACTGCTTTGAGGGATATTCAAGAGCTGGCCGATGAAGATCTGGCTCGGGTTAGAAACAACCGGGTTGAAGGATAAGATATTCGAAATCGTTGTCCCGAACTGGCTGGCGATCTTCGTCAGGGTGTCTCCCAATTGGACAACATAGTTAACGACTCCGGCAGGAGTTCCGGTCACCGGGACCGGGACAGGTGTAGGGGTAGGTGTGGGCGTAACTGCGACCGCGCTGGTCACGCTAAAGACATTCGAGGTAACATTCGTCGAACCGGAGACTACCGATACCACCCAGCTCTGCCCTGCGGCGGCCGTTGTGGGGATCGTCACGACGGTATCCAAAAAGCCATTCGTCGTGGTCGTCACGGAGGCCACCTGGCTGAGGGTCGTACCTTGCTGGCCTACGCTCACCTGGGCGGAGGCGCTCCCCGGGAAATCTGCCGAGAACACGTTTACCTGAGTCCCAGCTGCGCCGCTGGTTGGCGAGATCGAGACCATCGGTGAGGTGACCACGAGCCCAACCGGGACGGTTATTTCTTGACCGGGGAATATTAAGTTTGGATTGGTTATTTGGGTATTATCAGCCAGGATGGCCGAAACGGTGGTTGAGAAACGATTGGCGATTCTGGTGAGATTATCGCCCGAAACGACTGTATAAGTAATGGTTGGTGGTGTTGCTGCTTGTACAGAGGTCGCCACGCCGCCTTCTACCATTAAGAGGGATACGAGTGCAATCACCCCAAAAAGTTTTTTCATAGGCGTAACTTCCTTTTCATTAATTCCTTTTATTAAAGAACTCCTTTATTTAAGCTGCTTCCCGGCTCAAGGGTCGACACCTTTATCCCACCTGGTGGTCGGGGAAAATTCCGCCAGACGAAATTCTCTTTCGTCCAGTATGCAATATTATATCGTTATTTGATGAATTTTGTATGAATTATATTTCCAGCATTGAATGTCTAATCATCAGCCGGAATTCCAGCTCATCCCGTGTGTAATCATATCGATCAGGCGGCGGAAACTCTCATCCAGGTCCAGGGGAATACCAAATCCGCCGGCAATCTCCAGCGTGACGAAACCATGCACAGCGCTACGCAGCACCCGCACAGCATGGATGGCCGCTTCTCCGGTCAATCCAAACGACTCAACGATCGCCAGCGCCGCCCTGACGACCCTCGCCTCGGCAGCCTCCAACTCGGGGTCGGGCTGGCTGAGATTGCCCGAGACGCGCAGGCTGGCCTGATACAGACCGGGGTACTCCTTGACGTATGCCCGGTATGCCTGGGCCAGCGCCGCCACTCCTGCCGCCCCAGACCGCCCCATCACCGCAGCGATGAGGCGGTCTCCTAACAAACGCGCGTTGAGCAGGGCGAGGGCTCTTCGCAGCTCTCCCAACCCACCGATGTGGTTGTAAAGCGATGGCGGCCGGACGTGGAGATTGCGCGCCAGGCGGTTAATCGTCAGCGCCTCGGGTCCTTCGGCATTCACCAGGTCGGCAGCCGCCTGCACCACGGCTTCCCGATCCAACCTTGCATGCTTAATCACGGGCAGACTCAAGGTTTACCTCCGGCTGCAGAGTTTTGAGAAATGCAACGATCTTTGGCCCGGCGATTTCGGGCATCTCGACATGGGGGTAGTGACCCGCTCCCGCGATGATGTGGTAAGCGCCCTTTACTTGCCCGGCGACCCACTGCGCTTCACTCTCGGGATCTTTAAAATCCGGATCTTTGCTCCCCATCAGGATCAAAGTCGGCACGGTGACCTTCTCCAACCGGGATGCCGAAGCGGCTTTCGAGGCAACCATCATGCTGCGCAGCGATTCCAGCCGCCCGGGCTGGGCCAGATTGCTTTTGAGCGCAGCGGTATATTCCACCCAATCCGCCGGTTTACGGCCTGGAAAGAGCTTTGCGTAATACCACATCCAGGCAGCCGTCCCCCACGGGCGGGCAAAGAACCCGGCCAGCAGCCCGCGAGTGAGCCAATCCGGATCGCCGTGTACAGCCGGATCGATCAACACCAGCGCGCGCACCAGGTCAGGGGCTTCGGCTGCCGCCCACACCGCCGCCCCCGCCGCCATGGAAGTCCCCACAACCACCGCCGGCCCGGCGCCCAGGCTGCGGATCAGCGCCAGGGTGTCGCTGCCGACCCCGGCGACTGAATAATCCTTCCATCCCACACTCGTCTCGCCGTGCCCGCGCGTATCCATCGCTACCACGCGAAAACCTTCTGACAGCAACTGCAAGGTGAGAAAACGATATTCCCCACGCAGGTCTCCCATACCGGGCACGCAAACCACCAGCGGCCCGGTACCCTGGTCAGAGTAAGCAATTTTCCCTTCCGGAATTTGTAAGAATTCAGTGCTCATATTTACCTCCTAAACTAATTTTATTAGTATTATAACTAATATAATTAGTTTTGTCAAGTTTTTTCGGATTTTCTGCGGGTTTATCCCCATTTGTGGAATATCTTACATTTGTCTATAATAAGAACAGTAATAGGTGGGGAAACAGCAGTTCAACCTAATTTACACATACGGG
Organism: Chloroflexota bacterium; assembly: GCA_023381565.1. Taxonomy (GTDB): domain Bacteria; phylum Chloroflexota; class Anaerolineae; order Anaerolineales; family Anaerolineaceae; genus JAMCRR01. Next base: position 9,155 of record JAMCRR010000025.1, on the reverse strand, counting down.
GAGATAACGAATATGGCCAACGAGGTTTCAATTGAAAATTTACGGCGGGTATGCGAGCAAGCGACGGTGGGGTGCAACTCGACTGCTGAGCTGCAGGCGCTGGAGAAGATTATCGGGCAGGACCGCGCCGTGCGGTCACTGCATTTCGGGTTGGGCATTCAAGCCCTGGGGTTCAATATCTTCGTCGCCGGTCTCCCAGGCACCGGGCGTACCACCGCCGTCAAGAGCTTCCTGGAAGAGGAAGCACGCGGCAAACCGGTCCCCCCGGATTGGTGCTACGTGTACAACTTCCGCAACGTATCCCAGCCACGCGCCATCAGCCTGCCGGCAGGACGCGCCAGGCAGTTTCAGGCGGATATGAAATCGCTTGTCGAAGGCGCGCAGCGTGAAATCCGCATGGCTTTCGAGAGCGAGGAGTATTCCACCAAAAGGGAAGAGGCTGCCGGAGAATTTCAGAAGCAGAAAGAAGACCTGGGCGAAAGCATCAATCAGCGCGCCCGGCAAGAGGGCTTTATCATCCGGCAAACTGCGATGGGGATCGTGACCATCCCGGTCAAGAATGACCACCCCCTCACCGAAGAAGAATTCATGGCCCTCAAGGAGAAAGACCGCGAAGCCCTGCACCAGAAGCAGAAAAATCTTCAGGCAGAAATTGAGACCGCCCTGCGCCAGATCAAAACCGCCGAGAAATCTGCCAACGAGCAGCTCAACCAGATGGACCGGCAGGTAGCCCTGTACGCCTTAAGCCATCTGCTCCATGCGCTCCAGGATAAATATCAGGACCTGCCCGAGATCCTTGCTTACCTCGAAGAGGTGCGCGACGACATCCTGGCGAACCTGGACCAATTCCGTGGCGACGAGAAAGAGCAGCCCGCCCTGCCGTTCCCCCTTCCGGGCGGAGGCGGCGAGCAGCTCATGAGGCGCTATGCAGTGAACGTGCTGGTGGATAACTCGAGCCTGCAGGGCGCTCCGGTGGTGATCGAGCTGAACCCCACCTATAACAACCTCTTTGGGCGGATCGAAAATGAGGCCCGCTTTGGCGCATTGGTCACCGATTTCACCCTGATCCAACAGGGCTCTCTGCACCGCGCCAACGGTGGCTACCTGGTCCTGGCGGCTGAAGAAGTTGTGCGAAATCCTTTCTCTTGGGAGAGCCTGAAGCGCGCCCTGCGTAACCGTGAGATCGCCATTGAAGATCAGGGTGAACGGCTGGGGTTCATGACCACCCGATCCCTGCGCTCGGAGCCGGTGCCCTTACAGGTGAAGGTGGTGCTGATCGGCAAACCCGACGTGTATAACCTGCTCTATGTCTACGACGAGGACTTTCGCGAGCTCTTCAAAGTGAAAGCCGATTTTGACAGCCGAATGGAACGCACCCAGGAAAGCATCAACCAGTACGCAGCCTTCGCCAGCACCGTCTGCGCTGAGGGCAGTATGAAGCACCTGGATGCTTCAGCGATCGCCAAGCTGGTGGAATACGGTTCCCGCCTGGCCGAAGATCAGAATAAGCTCTCGACCCGCTTTGGCGAGATCTCCGACGTCATCCGCGAGGCCAGCTACTATGCCACCCAAAGCGGTGTGGAGCTCACCACAGGGGCGCACATCCGGCAGGCGATCGAAGAGCGCTTCTACCGTTCCAACCTGATCCAGGAGCGCATTGGCGAAAGCATCCACCGGGAAATCTTGAAGATCGAGGTCAGCGGAGAGAAAGTCGGCCAGGTGAACGGGCTTTCGGTGATCGAGCTGGGGGACGTGGCTTTCGGGCAGCCCAGCCGCATTACGGCTACGGTTGGTGTCGGTCGCGAGGGGCTGGTGGATATCGAGCGCGAAGCCCGCCTGGGGGGCCCGATCCACACCAAAGGCGTTTTGATCCTGGCCGGTTTTCTGATGGAGAAATACGCCCAGGATAAGCCCCTGAGCCTGTCGGGGCGCCTGGTCTTCGAGCAGAGTTATTCTGGCGTGGAGGGCGACAGCGCCTCCAGTACCGAACTTTACGCCCTGCTTTCGGAGCTATCCGGCTTGCCGGTGAAGCAGGAAATCGCCGTCACCGGCTCGGTCAACCAGCGCGGCGAGGTGCAAGCCATCGGCGGCGTGAATGAAAAGATCGAGGGCTTCTTCGAGGTCTGCAAAGCCGGCGGACTTACCGGAGGACAGGGCGTCCTGATCCCGGCGAGCAACGTCCAACACCTGATGTTGAAGGAAGAGGTGGTCGATGCTGTGCGCCTCGGGCAGTTCCACATTTGGTCGGCAAACACGATCGACGAGGGCATCGAGATCCTGACCGGGGTCAAAGCGGGAGTCCGAGATCAGGAAGGCAACTTCGAGCCGGGCAGCGTCAACGACCGAGTAAACCAGCGCCTGCACACGCTGGCTCATACCATATTTGCCTTCGGTCGCGAAGAAGAGAAGGAGAAAAAAGAGAAGGTTGAAGATAAAAACCCAGCCTAACTAACAGGACGCGGACGAGCGCGGATTAACGCGGAAGGTTTATTTGGAAATGATCAGCTCCACCGGGATTAATTTTCGCGTTCTTCCGCGCGATCCGCGTCCCAGCAAAGATTTTGCCGTTCTTACAGGATATGCTGTAGCAAATAAGATGATCAGGTCCCCGCTGCCACCGGATACGAAAGAGGGGTATGCCGGAACGGTGAACAAAACCCCGGCGACGATCCCCATTGTTTTTTGCGCATTATATGTACCAATTCCCAGGCTGTGCAATCCGGCCGAGACTATCTGGCTGCGCCGAAAAATGGAATCCACTGTGGTCAAAGCTGTTCGCGGAAGAGCCAGTACAAGATCGTGATAAATACTGCACCGAATCAGGTGTGCTACTCTGCGAGCAGGACCTTTGATTTCACCGGCCCAGTAGATCACCAGGCGCTTTGCGACAGGGTTAACCGCATGGAGGGCGCCGTCGACAGCTTCAGCCAGGCGCCGGGTATTCTCGCTGCCGATGGGCGCGATCAGGGTGCCCGGTAGAAGGTGCGGCGCCGGATTGGCCCATACGAATTATTTACTTGCATTTTTCCTGAAGAGGCGGTAATATATTGGTTATAAATTGGTAATGATCAGGGAGGAATTTATTAATTCCTATCGGGTATGCCTGCCAAATCTTTAAGGGTATCGAATAACAGTATTGAGGGTGAGTCGGTTTGGTCGATCTATCTTTGTAGAGGAGGCCCTCACTGCCATGAACGCCACAAACAGGACACGAAACATCCTTCTCGTCACCCTGTTCTTATGCGGAGCCTTGTTCCAGGGGACCAGCCACCCGGTGGAAGCACGAAATGTGGGTGAAATCGCATGCTACGCCGTCTCGCTGGCCACCCCGGATGCCGACCTCTCCGGTTATCCGGGTGAGACTGTGGTTTACACCCTCGTGCTCGAAAATCCTGCCCCGGTCACCGACAGCTTTACCTTCCAGGTCCAAAATGCAGGAACCTGGGTGGTATCCTCGCTGGCTAACGTTAAGAACCTTTCCGCCTACGCAAAGAAAACGATTCTTTTCGAGGTAACCATCCCCGCAGACGCTGCGGGGGGAGAAACGCGGGCCATCACCGTCACGGCTGCCTCCTTGCACGACCCAACCCAAAAAGCCTCGGTTATCCTGACCACCACGGTAATACCTATCTACAGCGCAGTCTTAGATCCCCTATCCGATGCCCAAACCGGGTTCCCCCAACAAACGCTGCTTTACGAGCTCCAATTGACCAATACAGGCAAGTCCACCACCCTTTTCGAGCTATCACTCACCGGAAATGGTTGGGGAGCGCTCAATTCGTCCTCTCTGTCACTGAACCCCGGACAATCCGGAACCATCCAGGTCAGTGTGACCATCCCGCCGGCGGCTCCCGATGGATCGCAGGAGGTGACAGGCGTGCTCGTTAAAATGCCAGATGGAAGCGAGGCGGCGGGCACCCTCACCACAACGGTGAAGTGGCACCATTATTATCTCGCCCTTGTCTACACCGTTGCCAACTGACCCCAGGGCTCGGGTCTATTCGTCTGGAAAGGATACATCCGCGTAAGAGAAACCGCTCCTGGCGCGGGCTTCCTGCTCTGCAACCCAGCGCTCGATCTCGACCGTCTTTAGACGCCACCCATCGGCAAAATACAGTGGGAAGCGTGTCAGGCCGGTCAGAAGCTCGCATGGATAGTTGGGGCAAAACGGGCAGGTTGTTTCCTGGTGATCGATGGCGCACTGGCGAATAGCGCAACCGGGGTTGCCCCCATCGGAGCGGCACCCCTGGCAGGGATGTTCAGCCAGGCAGGTCAATCCTTTCCAGAAATCGCCGAAATGCTCTTCCATGCCGGGAATATCCTCGCATACCTGCTCCACGCCCTCCCGCATGAGGGTGGCGCGCAGCGCCTCAGCCTGCTCTGGAATACGCTGGCGGCTGGCGCACAATCCACAGTACAAACCGCAGTAAGCTACGTCATCCAATCCCATAGGCGCCCTCTTCGACTGGAACAGCCTGGTTAATCCTCTCGATACATACAATATACACACTTTCAGGTTCGATGGCTATAGCTAATTCTGGATTTTACAGAACAAACCCCACCATCTTTCCTACCCTCCTATTTCCTGGACGAGCCGGGGCGGGCATACAAGCGCACCAGCCTCTTCTAGAAGAGGCTGGTGAGGTGAGAAGAACTCTGAAATCCTCCTACCGGTAAGGATCTCCGCGGTTTCCCGGTTTAGTGGCCCCCTTCGGAGCCGCCCGTCCCGCCCGAACTAATTACGGGGGTCGGGGTCGGTCCTGGTCCGGGTCCGTAGCCGCTATATGGAACTGGGGTCCCTGTTGTATACGGGTTCTGGCTGCCCGAGCCGTCGGCTACAGGGGTGCAGGTGGTGCCGTCCCCTGGCCCAGGCCCGTATCCGCTGTATGGGGTAGGGGTCCCGGTTGTGTAAGGATTCTGGCTATCTGAGACTTCAACATCTGGTGTGCAATTGATGCAGGTCCCATCTCCAGGCCCAGGTCCGTAGCCGCTGTAGGGTGTGGGCGTGCCGGTCGTCCAGGGGTTCTGGTTACCCGAGCCATCGGCTGCAGGCGTGCAGTCCGTGCAGGTTCCATCTCCAGGTCCAGGTCCGTAGCCGCTGCCAGGGATAGGAGTTTCATCCGTCCAGGGGTTCTGGTTACCCGAGCCGTCGGCTGCAGGCGTGCAGTCCGTGCAGGTCCCATCTCCAGGCCCGGGTCCGTAGCCACTGCCAGGAATAGGAGTTTCATCCGTCCAGGGGTTCTGGCTGCCCGAGCCATCGGCTGCAGGCGTGCAGTCCGTGCAGGTCCCATCTCCAGGCCCGGGTCCGTAGCCACTGCCAGGAATAGGAGTTTCATCCGTCCAGGGGTTCTGGCTGCCCGAGCCATCGGCTGCAGGCGTGCAGTCCGTGCAGGCGCCGGGTCCAGGGCCATAGCCGCCGGGTGCTCCGGAGCCATTACCTGGGGGTTCGGTATTAGGGCTCATCGGGCCATTTCCAGGGGCCTGGCCGGTTGGTTGCGCCTGCATCTGACCCTGGCGGACCTGGTTTCGGAATGTCTGCGGGTCGGCGAGGCCGTCATCCACAAATTGCAACCGTGTCTGAACCCTATTCTGAGCCTGCAACAGGATCCCTTCTCCCGGGCCCGATGCCTGAGTCTGCGCCAGCACCTGTTCCTGCGAACGCAGGGTTTCACGGATTTGAACCAGCGCATTCTCCAACTGGCCTTCGCCCAAACCGGCGGTCAGCCGCAGAGCAGCATTGATCTGCTGTTCCCAACGGGCCTGGGTCGCTTCAGGCGGCTGCTGACCGGCCTTGACCAGGTCGATCATTTCCTGCACGCGCCGGTTGGCAAACTCAAGCTGCAGGTTGAGGCGGGTCTGGACATTGGGCGCCAGCTCTGAGCGCAGGTCTTCGCTGGCGAGCTTCACCGGATAGAGGGGCTGGTCGGGAAGGCTGGATTGAGCCGCGTAGGCGGTCATTCCGGAGCCTCCAAAAAGCAGAACAAGTGCAGTAAGGATTGTGGCAAAGGCAGTCATTTTTACTGGTTCCTTTCTGGGGAATAGGTTGTTCCACCAGTTATGACGCCGTTTTTCCACCGGAGATACCGCCTGGCTTAACGCCCCTGCCTGTTCCAGGAAAACCGCTCTCCCGCGCTGCACAGCATTGGGGTCGGGTTCGGGTACGGACCGCAGCACATCCAGCAAGGCTGCCGCCTCTTCGTCAATCGGATCGATAGAAGGATTAAATGAGTTCATCGCTTTCCTGCTCCTGGCGCAGCAGCATGCGCCGAAGGCTACCCAACGCCCGGTGCTGCAGAGCCTTGATTGCGCTCACCGGTCTTTCCAACATCTGGGCAATAGCCTCATTATCCCAGCCCTCCAGAAACTTGAGGATCACGACCTGCCGCTGGTCAGGTGTCAACCGGATGAGGGCATGGCGCACCTCGGTTTGGCGGATGCGCTCTTGAGCCGCCTGCGCCGGGTCGTCCTGGTCGTCCTTCAGCTCCTCCATCAGAGGCAAGGGGGGCGGCGGCTGGCGCCGGTACTGGTCGGTGATCCAGTTGTGGGCGATGCGGTACAGGTAAGCCTGCAGGTGATCCTGCGGACCTCCGCCGAGCTGAAGCGACTTGAGGAAGCGATAGAAAGTATCTGCCACGCATTCCTCCGCCAGACCCTCCTCACCGAGCAACCTGAGAGCATAACGGTAGACCCCCGGGCGGTAGCGGTCGTAAATCTCACCCAGTGTCTCTCGATCGAAAGACCTGGCCTTGTCCAGCAAGGCTGCCTCAGGCATTGCGGCTGTTGTAAGCATGAATCGGTAAAGGTAGAGCCAGATGTTGATAATAAATGATTTCTATTGATTATGACGCCGATTCGGCCAAATCGTTACCGGTGACTTACCTGTCTTGAAATTTTACCCCATGGTACGCGGAAGACGCGGAGAAACGAGGATTATTTATATCAGGAAAGGTAATCGAGGGATTTTGTTTCTCATTAATCCGCGTGATTCAGAGCTCGCGCGAGTCCATACACAAGGCCTGACTGCCTGGTGTCAGGATCCGCTTCCAATTCCTCGATGCTATAATCATACAATGAGGCTGATACGAGGGGAGGGAACATGCCCGATACACCCGGCAAAACCCAGCAAATGATCTTCACCAACGAAGTGCTCCCTTCACTGTTTCACACCTCTCCCAAAGAGTTCCTGCGTTTTCTCAACCGAGACGGTAATAAGTTCCTGCGCTTCTATTGGGACCAGGCCGGCAAGCAGCTCGAAGTTCCCCTCGAAGCGGCACCCTTAGGGCTAACCTACGACTTGCGCCAGCCCGAGGAGCATACTACTGTGGCTCTGATCGTCTTGCCTAAACCGCGCCGGGAAGGGGAAGCTTACTTTGCGGCGCTCATCTTTCGTCCGCTGCGCCGCACGCCCTTTCTTGGCATCTCCGATACCACGAAAGTGATCATCCTCGAGCAAGGCAGCCAACCGGGGTCGGTGCTCCTCCGTGAATGGACCCGAAAAATGGCTCCCGAGGTTCTACCGGAAAGCGCCGAGCCTAAATTGGATGCTTTTTACCGGGCGGTGTGCGAGATCATCGGGATTTCTGCGCCGGAATGACCTCAAACCCGGTCCTGCAGGCAGGCAACAGCTCCCAGAACGGCAGCCTGTGGCCCCAACTCGGATAATTCAAAACGCGGCATGATCGGCACGTGAGCGGCGACCTTCTGGCGCAGAGGCTCCATCAAGAGGTCCGCAGAGCGGGCCACCCCGCCCCCTATGACGATCATCTCGGGGTCGAGATAGGCACAGATCGAGACCAGAGCGATGGCCAGGTAGTCGATGGCTTCTTCAACGATCGGGCGCGGCCACGTCTCTCCCCGCCGGTAAGCTTCGAAAACCGAGGCCGCGCTGAGCGCCTCCCATTCCGCCTCAGGCAGCCGACCGGCGAGCGCTTCCCGGGCGCGCTGGGCGATGCCAAAACCGGAGGCGCCCACTTCTAACGGTCCAAACCTGGGGTAATCCAGGTAGAGGCACTGCTTTTCGGGGATTACCGAGCCTATCTCTCCCGCCGCGCCGTGGCTGCCGCGGAAGAGCTTCCTGCCCAGGACGGTTCCCATGCCGATGCCGGTCCCAATCTGAACCAGCACCAGGTTTTCCACCTGGCGGCCTTTGCCGAAGCAGCTCTCGCCCAGGGCGGAGAGGTTGACGTCGTTTTCCACGGCGATAGGCAGGTCGAAGCGTTTACGCAGCCGGTCGCCCAGGGGAAAGCCCTGCCAGTACAGGGAGGGAGCAAAATAGACCGCCTCCGTTTCGGGGGAGACGACCGCCGGAGCCCCAACGCAGATACCCTGGATGGGGATGCCCGTCCCCCGGGCGAACTCGGCCAGCTCAAGCAGCATTTCTTCCAGGATGGCGTAGCTCTGCTCGCCGGTGCTGCCGTGCTGGTTCTCGAGGCGCTCGTAGAGGATTTGGCCGCCGAAATTGGCCACGGCGCCGTAGAATTTGGTCCCGCCCAGATCCACCCCGATGGTCAGCGAGGCCGAGGGGTTGATTTCTATCAACGGTCCCCGTCCACCGCCGACCTGGTTGCCTGCTATGGTAGGGCGCACGAGGCGCTCCCCTTCGAGCTCGGCCAGCACGCGGCGGGCGGCCGGCACTCCGCAGTCGAGGACCTCGGCCAGGCGGCCGCGCGGGATTGGACCCTGCCGGCGGAGGGCATCCAGTACGGCGAGGCGGTTGGGGCGGCGCTGATTCCTCATATTTTTTCTCTTACTCCACCCCAATCCCATCCTGCCGGTATCAAAAACAAACCCTGATCCTGGCTCCGCTTTTCCCATACCTGTACGATGATCCTTTTTTCTTGAGAATCCTCATTGCTCCTGCGGTCTTCTCCATTGTACTCGACCACGGGATACAGCCCATCATTCAGCCAGCAAACGAAATCCGGGTAGAACCGGTCAGGGAAAGGGTGCATCGAGAAGAAATGGTTGGGAGGGTGGTCAGGAATGGACCTATCCCCCTGGCCCCCTTCCCGCTACGGGAAGGGGGTGGGAGCAGGATGATTACGGACAGTGTCCAGATCGGGCTGGCAGATTGCGAGAGCATGCCGGGTCATCCGGACTAAGGACCTATCCCCCTGGCCCCCTTCCCGCTACGGGAAGGGGGTGGAGGGGTCAGG
>JAMCRR010000139.1 GCA_023381565.1 Chloroflexota bacterium | reverse complement strand
CATCGTAGGTCGCCTTGAAGAAATCTTTCACCGAGGGTGTGAAGACAAGCTGGATCAGCTGATCGCCGTGCAGAACGAGCAGGATGCGCGATCTGCCATATTCAGGCACTTCATCGAGCCTGACGCCCTGCAGGCCAGCCAGGGTGACTGGACTGCGCTGGATCGTTTGGGCTTCTTGTGCGCCGAACTGCTCCACAAACGATCTGACCAGTGCATCGATCTGGCTGCCGGCAGGCACAGTATCGACCTTCACCTTCAAGCCTGCTCGCAGCGGATTCTCGTTGTCGTCCAGGGCCGGACCAATCACATCGGGCTGGTCTTCAGCAATACCAGAGAGCGTGAAATGCGGCGGGAAGCTGAAGCAGAAGCCTCCCACAGGGTCGGTGTAGCTGCCATGCTCAGGGAGGGCGCAGGGGCTGGCGCTGACGCTGCGCGGCAGATAGCTGAAGGTGTCCATCACCGCTCGATAGAGTGCTTCCATGTCGTATTTTCCTCGCCCAGGATCGGCCGGAGAAAATGAGAGCTGGTACAGGCGGCCCTCGTGCAACGCAAGCACCTGCCGCGAGCTGCCGTAGCCCGGGATTGGCTCGACCATCTCGGCCTGCTCTCCGTCAAGCTCAGCAGCAATACGTTGAATGGGCGACGTGCCCTGGAAGCTGGCGAACTGCGCCAGGTAATCGTCCACCTGCTGCGACAGGGTTGCGCCGGCCGGAGCTTCTTTGACGGCCACGCTCAATATGGCCTGAGCCGGCTGCATGCCGGGGTCCAACCAAGGGCCAAGGAGGCTGCCGGAAGCATCCACCCTGAAGCGCCCCGGGTAGGCAAAGCAGTAGCCATCCGAGGGATAGCTGTATGTTTCCAACCCGGCAACCTGGCAGCGGGTCGAAACGCCCTCGCGCGCCGGCATATTCTGCGCTGGCGCAGGTGGCATATCCAAGAAGGTAAACGTGGAGGCAACCGTGCGGTAAAGACCTTCTAAGTCAGCTTCGATCTGGTAGGGGGCGTCCTGCACCAGGGGAGCGTAATATAGCCTGACAATCCGGTCTCTGTGCAGCACGTAAATATCCAACAGGCGCGGCGCGCTGGTTATCCAGCTGATCTGCTCGGCAGGCTCGCCGCCCAGGGTGATCTGCGAGCGCTCGACGAATGGGTTACCATATTCAATCTGGCGCGCCTCCACCCATTCTGCCAGGGTGCTGCCGGCAGGAACTGCCTGTACTTCGATCCCCAGGCTGAGGCGCAGCGGGTTAGCCGTGCGGTCGTATACCGGGCCAAAGAGGGCAGGGTAGCCCGTGTCGAGCACACCCAGCTCGAAGCGCGGTGAATAAGCGAAACAGAAATTGTTGGCCTCGTCCAGGTAAGTCTGGTAGCCGGCAAGCTGGCAGCGCTGCAGGAGCGCGGCGGTGTCGAGGGTTGGTTCGGGGGTGGCCGTGGGGGCCAACGGGTCGGGGCCGTTTGTGGGGGTTACCGCTTCTTTGGGCAGGTTTATTGCGGGCAGCACAGCTGCATCGGCGCTGCCGGGCCACTGCAGCCGGAAGACACTGGCTGCAGCCGGTACATCAAAACCCAGGGTAAGCTGGTGAGAAGCAGGGTCATACTGTCGCAGGGTTTGAGACGTGAAAACACCCGTGTCGTCCTTCACACCTACTTCTGCAGGGACCTCCTTATAAGCCAGCATATCGCCGGTCGGCAGGTCGATGGGGTTCAAGGTCACAGCCAGGTAACGGCGGCCTTCTCCAGCCTGCGTGCAGCCTGGGGCAAGGCCCTGGCAACCCACGGGGAACGAGCCGTCTAATACCGCCTGCACAATTTCCAGGCGTACGCCCTGAAGCGTTATCCCAGCAGCCACAGATGGCTGGGGGGTCGAGGCGGCGAGGGTGGGGGGAATCGTGGGCAAGGACCCAGGCGCCTGTGGCGTCGCCGGGGGCTGGCATGCTGCCAGCAGCAGCACAGCAGCAAATGCGCACAGGACGATCATCGTAGTATATCTTTTCTTTTTGTCAGCCATGATGGTTTCCCTTTACGATAAAACGACCCTTTCAGCTGCGTTTCCAACCTATCGCTGAGCGAATGCCTGATCGAACAGCCGCGAATCATTTATCTGGATACGATGGTTCCAGAAACCATGCCATTCTCTCGCTCACGGAAAATTCATTCGAAGCACGGGGCACTGCCTGCGGCTGCATTCCCTACCGGGCGCCACTCTGATTATAGACTATTCACAGTCAAATTTGGTTCCCTAAAATATTTGCGGATGTCATGTGTATAAACCACCGGCTGGGAGGGGAACTGGCATGCAGAACGCTCCTTCCCTCAACCAATTGGAAAGGAGCGCCAAACAGGGGTGGTAAACGAGATTACTCAACCGCCCCTGGAGCATCAGCCACAGACGGGCTTTCTGGGGCTGCAGGGGGAACCGGCACTTCTGGAGGGGTCACAACAGCAGAAGGAACCGGCGCGGCAGGTGTGGAGGAAAAGTAGCCCAACATATAGCGGGCGAATTTACCCGAAACCCAGGCCAGCCCGTTCAAAATATGCATAGAGACCAGCGCCACAAAGATCCCGACCACAAACAAGAGCAAAGCTTCCGGCAAGGTGCTGACCACCCATAACGTGCTCCCGCCCAGGTCGATCTGCGGCTGCACCCAATGATAATAAAATGGAGCGCCAATTAGAGAGGCCGAAATGGCGACCAAAGATACCAGGACGGAGAAGGACAGGATCCCCAGGGGAAACTTGGCAATCAAATATACCAGGCCCTTCCAGGTAACGGGGTTTGCCAGGGTGGCCGTAAATTTACCCCACAGGCTCTTGCCAGAGAGGTCCTCGCGCGTCATCGGCGGAATCTTTTCCTGCAACAGCCAGATGGCCATCTGGCGCTCGAAGGCGATCAGAGCATACCAGACTAGGTACACCGCCAGAAGGATGACCAACCCAATCCAGATGATCACCAGTGGGAAACCCACCGAGAGGCCAGTCAACAGAAAAACGAAATAAATTATCCCCAAAGGGAAAGACAGCAGCAGGTAGAGTGCGTTCAAATAGGTTTGACCGCGTAAAGCCACACCAAAGAAACGAGCGAGAAAGCTGGGATTGCTAGCCATGAGATTACCCTTCTTCTAACTTGTGCGTTGATTTTGATGACAGTGCTCGAAATTGTTCCTGTTGCACTGTTCTATGATTGTCTACGTAAGAATCGCGATAAAGTTCCACGAATCGAATGGAATCGAGGCAAATTCCCCCTGGAAAATTGAAACACGCTTTACTTCGGCTGCACGGTTTGCAACTGCACCGCCGCTTCACCGATCAGCTCAGCGGCCAGCTCGTAGCCAACCTTGCTCGTATTAATAATGAGGTGGTAGAGCAGCGGGTCAGCCCAATCTATATCGTAATAGCATTTCAGATAATCTGCCGAGGCGGCATCGCGAGATTCGATCAGGTCTTGGGCTGCCCTGCGTATATCTACCAGATCTTGATCTTGTGTGCGATCGGTTAACATCTGGCTTTTGATGTGCTGGATGCGGTCCTCCATAGGCGCCACGATGCGTACGTGGAGAACGTCTGGCCGATCTTTCAAGATCACCTGACCCCCGCGGCCGACAATCACCATATTCCCAAGGCTGCAGGCGGTTTCAACAGCCTTCCGGACCAGCGAAAGGGTATACGCTTCGTTGAGCAGCAGATCGTCGGCGGAATAGCGCATATTCGTCAGATCCTGGCTGGCTGCCATAATTCGAGCCACAGAACGCGCCCGGGAAAAAAGCCGGTCGAAGAATCCCCTGATTTTATAATTGTCCTCGGGGAAATCACCGATCTCCTGGCTCGTGAGACCTGCCTCCGCAGCAGCTCGGGCAATCAGATGCTTATCAAAGGCACGGTAATCCATGATCTGGCAGAGGCGGTCGGCAATCTCATCACCCCCGCTGCCGTACTGGCGCGAAATCGTGATCACAGCCATTTTCCACCTCCCCATCAGTAGAATTAAACTTCTTTAACTGAAAAACCCCGCCGCAATCACTCCCGGACCCACATGCACCACAATCGCCGGGGGCACCTGGAGAACCGGTACATCCGGCAGCCCCAAAGTGCTTTTCAGATCTTCAGCCAGGGCGAGCGCCTCCGCTTCGGCGTCCCCGTGCATCAGGCATAAGGCGCTCTCGGGCAAGGGCGGGCACTCCGCCGCAATCACCTGGCGCATGCGCTCCAGGGCGCGTTTCTTGGTCCGGAGCTGCTCGCAAGGCTCGATGCGCCCGTCGATCACGGTCAGCAAAGGCTTGATCTGCAGCAGGCTGCCCACCAGGTGCTGCGCCCCGCCGATGCGCCCGCCCTTATACAGGTAATCCAGGGTATCCACCAGGATATAGATACGCGTGCGTTTCATCATGTCGTGCAGGCGCTCCAGAATGGTCTGCATGTCGGCAGCCGCTTCGGCCCACCCCACGGCCTTGCGGACCATCTCCCCCATCGGTCCGGCCACCGAGCGCGTATCCAGTACCGTGATAGACGCATCAGGATAATCCTGGGCGGCGGTCAGGGCGCTGCGAAAGGTCCCGCTGACATCCTCGCTGGGTGCGATGACCAGGATCTCGTCTCCTGCAGCCAGATATTTCTCGAAGATGGGCTTGTAGAGCGCAGGGGGCGGCGCCGCCGTCTTCGGCAGCGTGGTGGAGGCTCGCAGCTTCTGCAAGAAGGTCGGCGTATCCAGCTCGGTATCGTCCCGGTAGCTCTGCTCGCCAAAGATGACGAATTGCGGCAAAACTGGAATGTCATGTTCCTGGACAAAATCAGGGGAGAGCTCAGCCGTAGTATCCGCGACGATCTTGATCATGGGTATGGATCCTTTCGGGAGGAGGGATTCCGTTTAATGGATTATAGCATGAGAGACGTGGAAGAAGATTGGGTTGAGACGCAAGGCGAGGTGTAGATTACCGATTTTGGATTGTCGATTGAAGTCTTTCGCAGGGTGCTATTGGGGGCTATTTCCAATAAGTCAGTATTTATCTATTGATCGAAATTATCCCAGACCTGTCCCCAACGCACCGATTTCAATCTACGAATTGCGTACTGGCGCGTTGGAAGCAGCCCCGTAAGCGAGCCAGGTGTCTTACTCCGTCTTGATTATCGATCCAGCGACCAAGAGCAGCCTACGCGGGCTTTCTCAAAGCAGCTTCATCACCGCTTGAGAGGCCCAATCGAAGAGCGGGCCCGGCAGAGCGCTGAAAACCAGCACACCCAGGGCCGCCACACCGGAGGCCACGTTGACCCAAGTGCCGCGCTGAGCCACAGGCTCGCCCTCGCGCATGTACATCATCACCAGCACGCGCAGGTAGTAGTATGCCGAGACCACCGAAGCGACCAGCCCGATGACTGCCAGCCCGGTGTAGCCGCCTTCCAGCGCCGTGCGAAACAGGTACAGTTTCCCCCAGAAACCCACCGTGGGTGGCACCCCGGTGAATGAGAGCATAAAAATAGCCATGCAGGCTGCCAGGGCCGGGTGTTTGCGACCCAGCCCGGAATAATCCTTCAGCTCCAGGCCTTTCCCTTCTACCTGCTCAAGAGTAATCACCACCGCCCAGGCGCCAAAGTTCGTGATCGCATAGGCTGCCAGGTAGAACAGGGCCGAGGCCACGGCATTTTGCCCGGCAGACCCCTGGCCGAATGAGACGAAGGCCATCAGGATATAGCCGGCGTGAGCGATGCTCGAATAAGCCAGCATCCGCTTGATGTTGGTCTGCGAGACCGCCAGCACGTTGCCGACCACCATTGTCAAGGCCGCCAGCCCCCACACCACCGGTACCAGCTGCTGAGCCAGGCTGGGGAAGGCAGTGATGAAAATGCGCAGCAGGGCAGTAAACCCGGCAATTTTTGCGCCCACCGACATAAACCCGGTCACCGCCGAAGGCGCGCCCTGGTAGACGTCCGGCGTCCACATGTGGAAGGGCACCGCTGCCACCTTGAAACCAAAGCCCACCAGGATGTAGAG
>JAMCRR010000089.1 GCA_023381565.1 Chloroflexota bacterium | reverse complement strand
TTGGCCAGTTCAGGTTCGGAAGGCAAACGCGTGCCTGGATCGGAAGCGGCAATGATCCTTCCCAGGCGGTCATGGAGTCTTTGAGATACATTAAGGTGAGCCATAATTTTCCAGCTTCCTTTTTCTGGCATTTATAGGTGGGCAAATGAAATCATGATGCATTTAAAAGATGTTGTGCAGCCCGGTTGTGGAGCGTTACCAGTTGTGGTAGATCCACCGTAGTGAGCTGGCCTTCTTTAACGATGAATTTTCCGCCAACCACGGTGTAATCTGCCCTAACCGGAGAACAAAAAACCACGGCGGCCAGTGGGTCGTGCAGGGCGCCAGTGAATTCCAAATGGTTTAGGTTGATCGCAAAAAAGTCCCCGCACTTGCCTGGTTCCAGGGCTCCGATATCTTTGCGCCCCAAAATTGAAGCGCTGCCGCGCGTGGCGATCTCGAGCGCCTGGCGGGCGGTCATTAGCGCCGGCGCCTGGCCTCCCGATCGAGAAGCGCCCATCAAGCCGGCGCGCAGGCGCGCAACCATCATGGCCTGGCGCACTTCCTCTAATAAGTTGGAGCCATCATTGCTGGCGCTGCCATCTACACCCAGGCCGACCTGTACACCGGCCTGCAACATTTCCAGGATTGGCGCGATGCCCGATGCCAGGCGCATGTTCGAGGTCGGGCAGTGGGCCACGCCGCACCCGGTTTGGGCGTACAGGCCGATTTCTTCCTGGCTTACATGCACCGAATGGGCGAACCATACATCTGGACCGACCCAATTCAGCAGTTCCATGTATTCCACCGGTCGATGGCCAACCGCTTCCAGGCAGAAAGCCTCTTCATCCTGGGTCTCCGCCAGGTGAGTGTGCAATCGGACCCCGTATTCACGGGCAAGCGAGGCGCTTTGGCGCATCAAGTCAGCGGTCACACTGAACGGAGAACAAGGGGCCAGGACCACTTGCGTCATGGCTCCTGGATTGGGGTCGTGATAAGTCTCGATCAACCTTTGTGAGTCGCGCAAAATGGCGTCTTCGTCTTCTACCACGCTGTCGGGCGGCAGCCCGCCTTTACTTTCTCCCAGGCTCATCGAGCCGCGCGAAGCATGCAGGCGTAATCCCATTTCCCTGCCAGCCCGGATCTCCTCATCCAAACGCGACCCGTTCGGGAAAAGATAAAGATGATCGGACGCCGTGGTGCAGCCGGAAAGGGCCAGTTCCGCCAGGGCGGTTTTGGTGGAAATATAAATATCATCGGGCGTCATGCGCGCCCAAATCGGGTACAGGGTCTTGAGCCAATTGAATAGATTGGCGTCTTGCGCGGCTGGCACTGCACGAGTGAGTGTCTGGTAGAAATGGTGGTGCGTATTGATGAGGCCCGGCAAGAGAATGTGGCCGGAAAGATCTAAAATCTCGTCTGCTGTGGCAGGCAGCTCTGCACTGGGACCCACCTGCTGGATAAAGCCATCGCGGATAAAAAGGCCACCGTCAGTGATCTCGCGACGATGGTCATCCATAGTAACCAGAAGTTGGGCGTGCCGGACAAGTAAGGTAGTCATTCGTGCACAGACGGGTGAGAGGCTCTAAATCGAAAGCAATGGATACCAGCGGTGGAACCGGGTCTGAAAACAGATAGGAGTACTCGAGATTTGTCAGACAACTTAAGTGTATCAGAGAAAAATATTCTTGTCAATTGTCTGACAACAAAAGACGAACCGGCTAAATGGATCCGGTTTCCATTCACAGTTTGTTTAATTCCTTGATCAATCGACGCAAGCCTAATAGAATCACATCCATTGATTCACACGGACTTCCGTTGTGCAATTGCGCAAGAATCGGGTGGCATAGATCGGAACCTCCTCTATAATCAGGTTATAACGAATGATTTGGCCAGGAGGTCGGTCATGATGGTATTGAATATGGTTGATTACCAGGTTTTATCTGAAGATTACGAAAGGGTCGAGCAGGCGCTGTGCTTTTTAGAGCAGCATGTTGAGATCCAACCCAGCCTTAAAGATGTGGCGGAAAATGTGCATTTAAGCGAGTTCCATTTTCAAAAGCTCTTCACCCGTTGGGTTGGCATCAGCCCCAAACGCTTCCTGCAGTACTTAACGAAAGAACGAGCGAAATCGATGCTGGCATCTTCGCGCAATTTATTGGAAACAGCCTACTCGGTAGGCCTTTCGGGTCCGGGCCGGCTGCATGATCTCTTCGTGGCATGCGAGGCGGTAACACCCGGTGAATTCAAGCGCCAGGGCGAAGACTTAACCATCTACTGCGGGTTTCATCCATCACCTTTTGGCGAATGCCTGCTCGCCGTCACCGAGCGTGGGGTTTGCAGCCTGATTTTTGTAATGAACGGCGATCGTGAGGCCGCCTACCAGTCTTTGTGTCGTAGTTGGCCGTTGGCTGAGCTGGTTGAGGACCGGGAAAAGACTCGCCCTTACATCCGCCAGATCTTCGCACGTTTGTCTGGACTGCAGGATGAACCTTTAAATCTTTATTTACGCGGCACGAATTTCCAGATTAAGGTATGGGAAGCCCTCCTGCGCATCCCTCCGGGTTCAGTGGTCACTTATCAGGATATCGCCATGGCGATCGGTATGCCGCGCGCAGCTCGTGCGGTAGGGAATGCGGTGGGCCAAAACCCCGTCCCTGTGTTAATCCCCTGTCACCGGGTTATTCGTAAGAACGGCGATTTCGGCGATTACGGTTATGGAAGTGCGCGCAAGAAAGCCCTGCTGGGATGGGAGCAGGTGCATGCGGCTTAAGCAATTTGAACGTTTGGGAAATGGAAGATGAAAATTCGTATTTGGCTTGCAATGATCGTAGTTTATATCGCCTGGGGCTCTACCTATCTGGCGATCCGCTATGCAGTGGAGACGATGCCGCCATTCTTAATGGCCGCGGCCCGCTTCCTGGTTTCCGGTCTGATTCTGTACCTCTGGCGCCGCCTGGCTGGTGACCCGGCGCCCTCACGCCTGCATTGGCGTTCGGCCGCAGTTATAGCAGCCTTCCTTTTAGTCGGTGGGAATGGCGGTGTTACTTGGGCTGAACAGCGCGTGGTCTCTGGAATCGCCGCCCTGGTGGTCGGTTCTTCCCCGCTTTGGATGGTGCTTATTGATACTTTTATTCCGATTTCATCCTTGCGCGGTGGTTCACAGGGTGCATCTTTCAGGCAGGGAGCAGCCGGTTGGATGACCTACGCGGGTGTATTGCTGGGTTTTCTGGGGATCGTCTTGCTGATTGGTCCGTTTGAAATCATGGGGCACGCCCAGAACCTGGATCCATTGGGGGTGGGAGTCTTATTGCTGGCGGCGTTTTCCTGGGCCGCCGGATCGCTTTACGGCCGTGGAGCCAGGCTGCCAGAGTCGCCCTTGTTGGGTTCTGCGATGGAGATGATGGTTGGGGGCGCCTTCTTGTTAATGCTGGGCAGTATATTTGGGGAATGGAGCAGGTTGCATCTGGCGGCGATCCAACCGGCCTCCCTCCTGGGCCTGGTGTACCTCATTTTAGGCGGTTCGCTTATGGGTTATGTGGCATATACCTGGCTGCTACGGAATGCACCGACTCCGCTCGTTTCCACCTACGCTTATGTTAACCCGCTGATTGCAATTTTGGTCGGGAATCTGATCGCCAGCGAACCGCTTACCCCGCGCCTTCTCTTCGCCGCCGCGGTAATCGTTGGAGCCGTGGCGCTGATCAACCTGACCCGCAATGCTCCAAAACCTGTGCTGGATGAGCTCTCTACGGCTGTCCCTTGTTGCGAGGATTGATCCGCTCTCTTTTATTTCCAGGTAGCTTTGATTTTATGCAGTTGTCCTGATTCCCAGGCAGTCTGGAAGGCCGTCACCACGCCAGGGTCATATTGTTTGCCGGAGCATTTTAGAACCTCTTCATAAGCGTCTTCAAGGTCACGGCGTGGGCTGTAAGGGCGCTCGGTGGTCATAGCATCGAAAGCATCTGCCACAGCGACGATGCGGGCTTCCAGCGGGATTTTTTCCCCCGCCAGGCGGTCCGGGTAACCATTCCCATCCCACCGTTCGTGGTGATGGCGCACAATCGGAACCGCATGAGATAGGTAAGGGATATCTTTGATCATCTCGGCGCCATTGATGGGGTGTCTTTTGATTTCCTCCCACTCCTCTTCGGTCAGAGATGTCTCTTTAAAAAGCGTCGTCTCTCGTATATGGATTTTCCCGATATCGTGCAAGATTGCGCCGAAGCGTATTTGTTCTACGCGCCATTCCGGCCATTCCATGCAGGCAGCGATCGTCATTGCGTAAGATGTCACGCGCTCCACGTGACCGCGTGTATAGCGATCGCGCAGATCAATTGCATTTGCTAATGCAGTCAGGCTGGCTTCATATGCTTGTTGCAGTTGGGCCATTTCCAATTGGCGTGAACGTGCCAGGCGGGCGCGAACTGCCGTGACAAGTTCCTCGCGTGATAGCGGTTTGACCAGGTAATCTTCAGCGCCCATGTTCTTGCCAGTCAATACGTCTTCACGCTCGGCCCGGGCAGTGAGAAAAATGAAAGGTATGGTCACCCACTCCGGCCGGGAGCGTACGGCGCTGAAAAAGCTGTAACCATCCATTTGCGGCATCGTGATATCCGAAATGATCAGGTCGGGAGAGACAATCTGCATCTTTCTGAGCGCTTCAAGACCGTTCTCAGAGGTTAACACCGTAAAGCCTTCAAATGAAAGCATCTCGCTTAAACCCTCACGAAGGGCTTCGTTATCATCGACTACCAGGAGAGTCTCATTTGCCATAAAAATACCGTCCAATGTCATTGAAGGCGCGTTCTGGGGCCGCCCGCTTAGCCGGCCAGCCCGGGTATTCCTTTAGCGGATTTGGCCAGGTAAACTGCTCGCAGGATTGCCTGGGTGAACAATTCGGCGGCGCAGGCGCCGACCAGGTTTACGTCTGCGGGAACCTCGCCGGTAGCCAGTGCAAAAATAGTGTCTCCATCCAGCATGGTGTGCGCCGGGCGAATGGCGCGCGCCAGGCCGTCCTGGGCCATCTGGGCAACTTTATTGGTTTGTTCCTTGTTCAACTGAGCGTTCGTAGCCACCACACCGATTACTGTGTTCTGCTGGCTGGCGAATTTGCTTTGAGAAGACATCGCCAGCTTTTTCATGACCTGTAATGTGTTGGCGAAATAACCCGGCATGCCCGGCTTCAGGCCTTCGGACTGTGGAGCCCGCGAACCGGCAATGATTTTGTTATCTTGGGGGTCGATCACATCTCCAAAAGCGTTGACGACTGCCAGAGCCGCCACGATCAGGCTGTCATTAATTATCTCGCTGGCCGAACCCATGCCGGCTTTCATCGCCTGTCCCATCCCCAGGATCTTCCCAACCGTCGCTCCGGCGCCAGCGCCAACGTTGCCTTCTTCTACCGGACCCTGGCTGGCATTTTGACAGGCCTGGTATCCCATCCTGCCATCCGGGCGAACGTCGGCCCGGCCAAAACCCAGATCGAAAAGAATAGCAGCCGGCACGATGGGGACGCGCGCGACCCCGACGTCGAAGCCAACCCCGCGTTCTTCCAGGTAGCGCACTACACCGCTGGCTGCCTCCAATCCGAAAGCGGAACCACCCGCCAGGACCACACCGTGTACCTGGTTTACCAGGTGCATGGGGTGAAGCGCGTCTGTTTCCCGTGTCCCTGGTGCGCCGCCGCGCTGATCCACTCCTCCTACGGCGCCGCCCTCGCATAACACCACTGTACATCCTGTACCAGCTTCGAGGTCGTGAGCGTGTCCTACGCGTATACCGGGCACGTCCGTAAGGCTGTTTTTGGTTTTGTTCTCCACTGGTGGTGTACCTCTCGACAGAATCCGTGCTTGGCTTGATTATCTCTACAATCTACAATGGAGCGGGCAATCTGTGAGCGGGATGCGTGCCTATGTGAATTGAGGCAACGCACCCAGCTCGGTTAATTGCTACCGGTATTATAATGCCGAACCCCCCCGGTCATTGATTAACCGTTTTGCAAGGTAGGGCGATTGCATCTGCCCTAGTTTGAAGGCTGCAATCCCAAGAAATGGGGGTTTGGGGGTGTGTTGGTGGGGCAAAGCCCCA
>JAMCRR010000146.1 GCA_023381565.1 Chloroflexota bacterium | reverse complement strand
GATTTGCCCACGTACGGGGAGGTGGTGCATACCGCGGCGGAGGGCAATGGGCCGGTGAATGCCCTGGATGCCGCATTGCGAAAGGCGCTGCTCCCCTGCTACCCCATGATCGACCACTTTCACCTGTCGGATTACAAGGTGCGCATCCTCGATGGTGAAAACGGCACGCGTGCCACGACGCGCGTGCTGATCGACACGCAAAATGGACCGAAACGCTGGAGCACGGTGGGCGCCAGTGCCAACATTATCGAAGCCTCGTGGCGCGCCCTATCGGACGCGGTGGAGTATGGATTGATGGTGGCATCCGCATGAATGGAAAAATCGTTGTCCTGCCCGGCGATGGAATCGGGCCAGAAGTGACGGCCCAGGCCGTGCGCGTTCTACAGGCTGTCGCAGCAAAGTACGGCCACAGCTTCGCATTTATTGAGCGCCTGATTGGCGGCTCGGCAATTGACCGCGAGGGAACCCCTCTGAGCGCAGATACCCTGTCGGTATGCCAGGAGGCGGATGCGGTCCTCCTGGGTGCAGTTGGGGGCCCGCAGTGGGATGACCCGGAGGCGCAAATTCGCCCCGAGCAGGGCCTGTTGGGCCTGCGTAAGGGATTGGGCGTATTCGCCAATCTACGCCCGGTCACCGTCCACCCGGCGCTGGTTTCTTTTTCTCCGTTGAAGGAAGAGAAATTGTCCGGCGTCGATATTCTGGTCGTGCGCGAGCTGACCGGAGGGCTGTATTTTGGGCTGCCGCGCGGCCGTGAGGTTCGCAACGGGCAGATGCGCGCCGTAGATACCCTGGAATATCAGGAAGACGAGATCCGGCGCGTGGTGGACCTGGCTTTCCGGCTGGCGCAGAGTCGCCGCAAGAGGGTGGCCTCGGTGGATAAGGCAAACGTGTTGGAATCGTCCCGTTTGTGGCGGCAGGTGGCTAACATGGTGGGAAAGGGGTATCCGGATGTTTCCCTGGAGCACATCCTGGTCGATACGGCGGCGATGAAATTAACGTCAAACCCGGCCGGGTTTGACGTTTTGGTGACCGAGAATATGTTTGGAGATATCCTCACCGACGAGGCCTCTGTCTTAGCCGGGTCGATGGGCATGCTGCCCTCGGCATCATTGGGCGAGAAGGGACCCGGGCTGTATGAGCCGATCCACGGCTCTGCGCCCGATATCGCCGGGAAAGGCATGGCCAACCCCGTGGGAGCCATTCTGAGCGCGGCTTTACTGTTGCGCTATTCCCTTCATCTCGAAGGACCAGCCCGGCGGGTAGAAAGCGCGGTCAACCGGGCGATCGATGATGGGAATCGGACGGCAGATATTGCAGGGACGCTCTCCACCCAGCAGATGGGTGATGCGATTATCAAGAGACTATAAGGAGAGACAGAAATGGGTATCGAATCGAAATACGTCTGGATGAATGGGGGGTTGGTAGAGTACGGACAGGCTACAGTGCCATTCCTGGCGACTGCGCTGCATTATGGAGCAGGCGCCTTTGAAGGTATCCGCTGCTACACCACGGATCGCGGGCCGGCGGTGTTCCGCCTGTACGAGCACATTGAGCGGTTGGTGAATTCAGCGAAAATCCTGGGCTTCCGCACCCTGCCCTATACGATTGCCGAGTTGAGCGAAGCTACAAAGCTGGTGGTGAGCGCCAATGAGTTCGGCGACTGCTATATCCGCCCGCTCGTATACCTCATCGCTCCAGACGTGGGCCTCAATCTGGATACCGGTAAAGCGCAGGTGGGCATCGCCGCCTGGGATATGGGTAGCTATCTTGGAGATGGCACCCAGGAGCAGGGCATCCGGGCGAACGTCTCATCGTATACCCGGCATCACATCAACGCCAGCATGACCAAAGCCAAGATCACCGGCAACTACGCCAACAGCATCCTGGCCAAGACCGAATCGGTGCGCCTGGGTTTCGATGAAGCGATTATGCTCGACCCGCAGGGCTATGTGGCGGAATGCACCGGCGAGAACCTCTTCCTGGTCCGGAACGGCGTGCTGTTCACCCCACCCACCGCGACAGTCCTGGAAGGGATCACCCGCGATACCTTGATCACCCTGGCGGGAGATCTGGGGTACAGGGTGGTCGAGCAGCCCATCGGGCGCGACCAGCTTTATATCGCCGATGAGGTGTTTGTGAGCGGTACGGCGGCAGAATGCGTGGCCGTGAGGGAGATCGATTTCCGGCAAATCGGGAGCGGGAAAATGGGTCCGGTGACCCGGGCTATCCAGCAGTCGTTTCATAATGTGGTGCGCGGCCGCCAGCCTCGTTCGGCTGATTGGCTGGATTACGTCAAATCACCCGTCGATGTCAACCTGAAAGCTTCGTACTCGGTTGTAGATGCGGGCTCATAGCCGTTTGCTTGGCTTCTTTGATCAGGAAATAGGGGTAATCTCATCGTTATATTAATGGAGTAAGGATATGTCCTTCGCCAGTCAAAACGGCCACGCTTTTGGATTTACTACGCGACAGTTGCATGCAGGACAACACCCCGACCCAACTACGGGCGCCCGCGCCGTGCCTCTTTACCAGACCTCGGCCTACGTCTTTCATGATACCGACCACGCGGCACGCTTATTCTCCTTAGAGGAACCGGGGAATATCTACACCCGGATCCAGAACCCGACGAACGAGGTTTTCGAGCAGCGCATGGCGGACCTGGAAGGCGGCGCGGGCGCCCTGGCGACCAGCTCGGGGCACGCCGCCCAAACGATGGCGATTCTGGCGTTGTGCGGTCAGGGAGACCACATCGTATCCACCTCCAGGCTCTACGGCGGGACCTATAACCAGTTCGCCTACACTTTGCCTCGCCTGGGGATCGACGTGACTTTTATCGACCCGGCAGACCCAGAAAACTACGCCCGCGCCATCCGTCCCAACACGAAGATCCTCTACGGGGAGACGCTGGGCAACCCGACCATCAATGTCTTTCGCTTCCAGGAGGTCGCAGAAATCGCCCGCGAGCAGCGCCTGCCTTTGATGATCGACAACACCTTTGCCAGCCCCTACCTGTGCCGCCCGTTCGAATGGGGCGCGAACATTGTGCTGCATTCGGCGACGAAGTTCATCTGCGGGCATGGCACATCCATCGGCGGCGTCATCGTGGATGGCGGGAATTTCGATTGGGCGGGGAGCGGGCGCTTCTCCAACTTTACCGAGCCCGACCCAAGTTACCACGGGCTGGTCTACGCCGGCCTGGGAGCCACCGCGTTCATCACCAAGGCACGCGTACAGGTCCTGCGCGATATCGGCGCCTGCCTGAGCCCTTTCAACAGCTGGCTCTTCCTGCAGGGATTAGAGACGCTGAGCCTGCGCATGGAGCGGCACGTGAAGAACGCCGAAGCTGTAGCCGATTTCCTGAGCAAGGATGCGCGCGTGAGCTGGGTGACCCACCCCTCGGTGGCTGCACACCCGGATCACGCGCTGGCGAAGAAATACCTGCCGAAAGGCGCCGGGGCAATCCTCGGGTTTGGGATCAAAGGCGGCCGGGAAGCCGGGCGAAAGTTCATCGAAAACCTGCAGCTCTTTAGCCACCTGGCCAATGTAGGCGACGCTAAGAGCCTGGCGATCCATCCGGCAACGACCACCCACGCTCAGCTCAACGATGAGCAGCAGGCCAGCGCCGGGGTCACTCCAGATTTCATCCGCTTGAGCATCGGCCTGGAAGACCAGGAAGACATCCTGTGGGATCTCGACCAGGCGCTGCATACGGCAACTTCATAGGTGGTCGGCTATGACGCTCAGGATTCCGGATGGGTTGCCAGCCAGGGAAACCCTGGCGCAAGAGAGGGTGACTTTCGTGGACGGCAGGTGGTCGTTGCCTGAACCCCTGGGGAGGGCTGTTAGAATCGCGATTCTCAACCTGATGCCCACCAAAATGGCGACAGAGACCCAGCTCTTGCGCCTGCTGGGTGCGTCTCCATTTGTGGTGCAAGTTACTCTCCTCTATTTACGTTCGCACCAATCGCGGAATACACCTGAAGAACACCTGCACGCGTTCTACCAGTCTTTCGACCAGATTCAGGGCGAGACCTTTGATGGGCTGATCATCACCGGCGCTCCGGTGGAGCACCTGGAATTCGAGCAGGTCGACTACTGGAGCGAGCTGGCCGAGCTGCTCGATTGGCGAAGCGATGCGGTGTATTCGACTTATCACATCTGCTGGGGCGCTCAAGCGGCGCTGTACCGCGGGTTTGGCATCCCCAAGTACCCTCTGCCTGAGAAAATGTTTGGCGTCTTTCCCCACCGGGTTAATAAGCATCAGTCTTCTTTGACGCTCGGATTTGACGATATCTTTTACGCGCCCCATTCGCGCCACACTGAGGTCCGCCGTGCGGATATCGACGCCGTGCCTGGTCTGCGGGTGCTGGCAGAATCAGAGGAAGCTGGGGTTTTCATCGCCGCAACTACAGACGATCGCCAGGTTTTCGTGACCGGGCATCCAGAGTACGACCCCCTCACGCTCAAAGCGGAATACGACCGCGATGCAAACAAGGGGCTGCCAATCAAGGTTCCCAGGCATTATTACCCGGAAGACGACCCTTCGCGCACACCGGTTGTACGCTGGCGCAGCCACGGATATCTTTTATATGGGAACTGGCTGAAGAACTGCGCCTTTCATGACGCAAAATAAATGCGTGGTAGAACTGCAGGAAGAACAGTCTCTTGAGCTCGTTCGGGCTGATAGAGCGCAGGCTCAAGCGTACGCTACACCCGGAAAACAGGCTTTGACTTGTTCAACCCGAGAAGGCGAAAGCAAAAGCGCGCGTTCCAAAAACAAATTGCAGCAAGGAGCAGTTAATGCGTGTAGCATTCCAGGGTGAAACTGGGGCATATTCAGAGGCGGCGGCGCTCGAACATTATGGGCCTGAGATAACACCGGTGGCATGTGAGAGCTTTGCAGCCCTGTTTGCGGCGGTCGAGCAGGGCGCATGCGATGCCGGGCTGATCCCGATCGAAAACTCGCTGGCGGGCAGTATCCACCAGAACTACGACTTGCTCCTGCAGCACTCGCTCTCCATTGTAGGAGAACACTACCTGCGCGTGCAGCACTGCCTGATCGCCCTTCCAGGGGTAAAAATCGAGGAGATCACCCGTGTGATCAGCCATCCGCAGGGCCTGGCGCAGTGCGGGCGCTTCTTGAGCAACCTGCCGGAAGTAAAGGTCGCGGCAGTCTACGACACGGCGGGCAGCGTGAAAATGGTCCGCGATCAGGGGAGCCGCAGTACGGCGGCCATCGCTTCAAGGCGGGCGGCAGAAGTCTACGGCATGGCCGTGCTCGAAGAAGGTATTGAAGATGACCCGGCGAACTTCACGCGCTTCCTGGCGGTGGCGCCCAAACCGGTTGCTCCCGGGCCAGACGCCAAGACTTCGATCGTATTTTCGCTGCAGAACCGTCCCGGAGCGCTGTTTAAGGCGCTCAGCGTGTTTGCCCTGCGCGACCTGGATCTGACGAAAATAGAGTCGCGCCCCCTGGTCGGCAGCCCGTGGGAATACCTGTTCTACATCGACTTCGCCGGTTCCACCGAAAATTTGACCGTCTCGCGCGCCCTGGCTCACCTGGGGGAGTACGCTCTCATGCTGCGCGTACTGGGCTCTTATCCGCGCCACAAACCAGGGAACGCCTGAGATGATGCGGCGGCTTTAGCCGACCTTATACCCGATCTGGCGCAAGAAGCCTTTGCGCCAGGCAATCTCGTCGTCCTGCTCGATGGCGCGCGGCTGCTGGCCATCGACAACCCCCAGGATGCCGCGCCCTTGCTCGGTTTCAGCCACGATTACCTCGACCGGATTGGCAGTCGCGCAGTAAATACGGCACACTTCCGGCACCATTTTGACGGCGTTTAAGATGTTGATGGGGTAAAACCCTTCGCCAAGGAAAATAATGAAAGCGTGGCCGGCTCCTAGAGCGAGCGCATTTTTCTGCGCCAGGTCGATCATGGCGGGGTCGGTCCCAATCCAACGTACCAGGCATTTACCGGAGGATTCATTGAAAGCCAACCCGAATTTAATTCCCGGAACGGCTGCCACCAGGACCTCGTAAATATCCTCGACAGTTTTGATAAAGTGGGATTGCCCGAGGATAAAGTTAATCTCGTCCGGTTTTTCGATTTTTACGGTTTTTATTTCCATGCGCACTGTCTCGTTCTCA
>JAMCRR010000034.1 GCA_023381565.1 Chloroflexota bacterium | reverse complement strand
CCGGGATATCAGCACGCGAGTAAGCTTCGACCCCGCGACAACGATCAATGCCGACGATTTCACTGCCAATACCCTGCTGCCGCGGTTCGACCGTGAGTCGAAATTGCAGGATGAGCAGAAGCTGGTTTTAGTAGCAACGGATGGGGAGCTTTACGGTCACCACCAACCTTTCCGAGATAAATTTCTGGCATATCTGATGGATGGCGCATTGGGAGCCAGGCATGTTGAGAGGACCTTCCCAGAGCTCTGGCTGCAGCAATATCGCCCAGAAAAGATCGTCCATATCCGCGAAAACACGTCGTGGAGCTGCTCGCACGGTGTTGCCCGCTGGATGGGAAAATGCGGCTGTACTCTAGATGGAGAGTGGAAACACCATCTCCGCTTCGCATTTGACCGGCTGGCTAAATTGTTAGATCGAGAATACCAAGCGGCCATCCGCCCTTTCAAGATCAACCCATGGGAGCTGCGCAACGAGTATGTTCACGTGCTTTTGGGTGAACGCAGCGTCGAAGACCTGATCTGCAGCCTGGCCAAAAAGACTCTTATGGAGGAAGACCTCTCTCTCATCAAGTTGCTGCTGGCAGCCCAATACGAGCGCCAGCGGATGTTCACCTCCTGCGGCTGGTTTTTCGAGGATTTCGACCGCATCGAGCCTAGGAATAATGTGGCTTATGCCGCTCAGGCTATCTGGCTCACGAAACAGGCGACCGGGCTAGACCTGGCAGATCAGGCGAGGAGGCTGCTGAAGCGGGTGAGGAGCAAGCGGACCGGCTTGACCGGGGATGTAGTCTTTACTTACCAGATCAACCGGGATCGGAGCGCGCTCAAAGCAAGCGCCTGACTTTTTTCAGCGCATCCAGCAGTTGTTCAACCTGGTATCCAGAGACGCCTCCCGCTGCCTCGATTCGGGCGATGAATTTATGGCTGGCGAGGATCTCCTCGACCATTTCGCTGGCAGTTTTCCCGGGCGCAGTCACGGTATGGAGGACAGCCAGGGTAAACATCCAACGGATGAACTGCTCGAAGGCTTCCTTGTTAAACCACAATACGTCTTGGTACCGGTTGATGCCGAGGAAGTGGCGGGTATTTTCGTCGAGCAGCCAGGTTTCCAGCGCCTGGTATGGAGATGATGTGTGTAGGCGACCAGACCAGCTCTGGTGGGTGGTGAGTAGTTGGATCGCCATCGCGTTCTGCCAGGCTTCTCCCTCACCGGCGCCCAATTCTTGCGAGACCCGGGCGATGATCTGGCCTAAAAGCCATTCGTCGATCCAGCTCCGGCTGCGTTCTTCGTATCCCTCAGGTCCTGCGATCTGCCCGAGGTTATGCAGGAGGGCCCAACCATACCAGATGATCCAAAGGGAGTGTTTGTTTTCGTCCCGCGGCCGTAAGTACGCCAGAGCTTCCTGATACTTTTGAGAGTTGGGGAAGGGTAGGCGCTCTTCGAAATTCGGTAGCTGGATCAGAAGGTGGATCGCCTCACGGATCTGGCGGGCGAGGTTCTGGACATCGCCGGAGCCTCCCACTTGCTGTTTTACCCCCGCGAGCAGACGAACGGATTTTTCTTCGAGCTCTGCAAGCAGCGCCGGAACCTCGGGTGAAAAGCCTCCTTCCTCGCTCAGGGCGATCAGCCTCCCCAACACATCAGCGTTGAACATCTCCTTGAAGGGTTGGTGAATGGGTTGTAAAAGTAGCTCTTTCAACGCTTCTTCTACATTAGGGACACCGCGGCCGTTTAAATAAGCATTGACCCTGCCATAATGCCCCCATTCGTTCTCTCGAGTTTCCTTGAAATCCAGGAAGACGTAATATTGGTACGCATTGAGATCGATGAACAACCCCTGATCAAACAGCTCCCGGCTTGGCCGGATATATTCCAACCCGGTGTGCTGGTCGCGGAAGATGCAGTAGTAGCCGTCATCTGCATGCAAGGCTAAGCCTTCGCCCAGAGTATCTTGCGCAAGGTTGGTTCCGTCAGCGGTTTTCACAGCGTGAGCCGTTGAGGTGCGAACCCAGCCCTGTGAATGGGCAAATTTATTCTGGTAAACGACCAGAGCTCTTTCGCTCCCGACGCCGTTTGAATAAGCGAATACATCCTCATTAACGTACCCTTCGGGGGTGAAGAAATCGTACAACCGGAAATGCTCTACGTTTGCAAATAAATAACGACGGTGCAGGAGGGGGAAGATTTCACGTTCGTGGCGGTGGATCAGGGCATCATCAGGATGCTCATCCCAATATGCCCGGCGGAACTCCATGCCGTATTTTTCAGTATACCCTTCGATCTGCCCGTGACCGAACATCGGCAATCCGGGCATGCTCGCCATCAACGTGCAGATACCGAAATATTTATCCCCGTTGCCAAATTGATCCACGGCCGTGCGCTCGTCGGGGTTGTTCATAAAATTAACGAAACGCTTCAAGATCTCCGGGTCGAACTCCAGAGTATTTTTGATGACCAGACGGTATTTAGAATTCTCTTCATTGCGCAGCATGTTCATAAAGGCGCTGTTATACACACGGTGCATCCCCAGGGAGCGGACGAAGTAGCTTTCCATCAGCCAGAAAGCTTCAGCAAGCAGCAGGGTATCCGGAGCTTCCTGCGCCACCCGGTCGACCACCTCGCGCCAGAACTCAGCCGGCATGAGGCGGTTGAACTCTTCGCGCCGCATGCCGTAATCTGCGCGCGAGGGAATGGCTCCGCCGGTGCCCGGTTCGGGAAACCAAAGCCGCTGATAGTGCTTCTTCGTCAGGGTCATCGCGGCATCGAAGCGGATGATGGGGAACAGCCTGGCGACGTGCAAGATGGTTTGGATGACGGCTTCGCGCACCTCAGGGATAAGGTAGTTGAGCTGCGCCGTATCGTTCCAGGGCATGCTCGTGCCGTCGTTGCCGTGATAGATGAATTTTTCACTACCAGTCCAACGGTCCACCCGTTTAAAGCCGACTGCGGCGTCGGTGCGAGAATAATAGTGGTCTTCGATGTGGATGCCCACGCGAGAATCGTCAGATAGATCCGGCCCGTTAAACGTGTAGGATGGGAAGGGACTGTAATCCAGAGAGATGAACCAATCCGGGTGGTCGACGACCCAATTGGAATCAATGCCCATATGGTTGGGGACCATATCGCTCGCCAGACGAATCCCGTGGCGCCAGGCGCGCTCGCGCAGGTTGTGATAGGCAGCTTCTCCACCCAGGTCTCCGGCGATCTGGTAGCCAGCCAGAGAGTAGGCTGAGGCGACGGCCTCCGGGTTGCCGCAAAGCTGCTTGATCTTTTCCGAGGCTTTGCTGCGCTCCCAGACTCCAATCAACCACAATCCCGAGAAACCCCAGCGCCTGAGATTGGAAAGCTCTTCATCCGGGATTTCATCGATGTGATGGATCGAACGCTGGTATTTCTTACTGAGCTGGTCGAGCCAGACGTAGGTGTTCTTGGCAATCAAAACCAGGGTAGGCATCCAATCGCGATCCTGGCTGAAACGCTCCGGCTCGAATTCGGCGCCAAGATAATCCAGCACGGTTGTCGGGCCAGGGCCGAGGAAGCCGATGCGTTCTTCTTCTTTTATCAAATCGAGAGAGCCCAAAAGCCGGTAAAGGAAACGACCGAGCAATGTAGCCCATCTCTGGCGAATAAATTCCAGCTGTCCCGAAAGCGAGTAGGGAGAAGCGAGGGCGGGGCTGCGCAGCATCTCGATCAGGTTCTGGTTGTCTGGCCCAAAACGGGGCTGGGTCTCAAAGAAATCGGTGAGAATTGCAGGGATTTGCGGGTAAGCGCTTTCTTGCTCGAGGCGGCTATCATCGAAGAGATCGACGAAGATTGCCATCGCCGGGTTGCTGTTTGCCAGCCAGAGCATAACCAGCTCTTCCAATACGAGCTCGCGGTTGGGACGATTTTCCGTGGCTCCGGATAAATACTCCGCTACGGTCATTTGTTTACTGTAAACGGCAAGAGGGGGAAATTCTTCTATAAATAGCCGCAGAGTTTGGTCAACGGAGGGCTTCCCCAGGCGTTGATCTAATGCCTCAAGCGCTCCGGCAATCCCCTGAGGGTTGGCCTGTTCGCGATAGAGGGCGATAACATAATGCAGGATTTCATCGATTAAACCCATGGCGTTGATCTGACCTGCCCGGACGGCTTGCTCGGGATGATGGATCAGATCGCGCTTCTGGTTCATTTTTTGGGTGAACAAGCGAGCCGCGTGAAAGTCCGTGAAAACGACGTTACCCGTCAACCCAAAGAGGTTTCGATCGAACTGGTACCGTTCTCGAGCGTGGCGAGAGATGTGAAATTCCATGTTTCCCCGATCCTGATCGAAGAGGCTTCAATCCATTATAGCATCGCTAAGAATATTCAGTTTTTGGAACCTGACAGTGGTTCTTGATACACCTGTCCCCCAACCCCCCTCAATATTTCTGGTTTGCCGATCATCAGGTTCACCAGCCGGGCGCCTTTGAAGACTGACCTGCAGCATGCCGAATTATCCCACCAGGGCATCAAAGAGATCCTCACCGTCTGACGGTGAGCCAAATCCGGATTGGATTTGAAAGACTAAATAACATCCAAGCTGACCTCCAGCCGTGGATGGCCGCTTTGTCCATCTGTTAAGGACTAACGGTCCAGAAGAGGACTGCTGCGGCGCGCCTTCCGGAATGAGCCCGGTCGCTGCGCCGGAGCAGGTCATCAGCTATCTGTCAATTCCTTCAGCACGATCCATTCGCCGGGTTGGCCCGGCCATTCCAAACCGGTGCATAGGGTCCCTGACCCGACCAGCTGGTCGACCACGCCTTGGGCCAACTCCTCTTTCCAGCGAAAGCACTTCATCAGGTCCGACAGCCTGGCGGCGCCCAATGAGCGCCAGAATAGCTCGGCAAGCTTGCGGTGCGCAGCGCGTTCGGAAATCAACCGGGCTTGCTCGGGCAGGTTTGGGAAATGGCGAGGCACCAGGTCGTAGATAAAGGCGTAATGCCAGGCGCCGGCTTCGCTCACTCCCACCGGCAGGATCTTGAAATCAATTTGCAGATCTTCCAGCGCCCGGTTGAAGCGCGCATCACTCTCCGGGCTGCTCAAGTGGGCTGCTTTACGCAGCGAGATGGTATCCAGGGCGCCGTTCGCCAGGAGCGCTTCGTACACCAGCTTTGCTTCGAGCGTCATGCGGCCTTCTTCGTACTGGAGCAGATAATCTTCTTCGGGAGAGCCGTAATTCTCACTGAGGGCGTAGAAATAAGGGACGATCTCCAGAGAGATCATGGTGTTGCGCCGGCGGATCACGCGGGCGTAATACCAGCGGCGTTTCCCCAGCAGGGAATCTTTCCAATCCCAGGTGACATGACCCGGGTCATCGTGCTCATCGGGGACAGGCCGGTCGCCGGCGGCTGCAGCCCACAGGCTGGGGAAGTAGAACTCTTTGTTTGGCCAGAAAAAGACAAAACCGCGCCGGTTGACGAATTCAACCGCCTGCTCGCGGTTGGTCAGGCGGAGGTGGGGGAGGATGCTGAAGGTTTGCGAGCGGTATGCCTGGATACGTTCAGGGAACAGGCTGGGCATTACGAAGCCCGCAGGATGTGGGTGACGATATTCGAGCCGCTGCCGCCGATATTCTGCGACATCCCCACCCGGGCGCCATCAATCTGGGCCTTGCCGGCCTGACCGCGCAGCTGCTCGACGATCTCGACGATCTGGTACATCCCGGTGGCTCCTACCGGGTGGCCACGTGCTTTCAAACCTCCCAGGGTGGCAATCGGGATACGCCCTGTGGGGAAGATCCCTCCCTCCTGGGCCAGGCGGGGTCCCTGACCACGCTCGGCAAAGCCGCAGGCCTCCAGGGAAAGCGCCGCCATAATCGAAAAAGCATCGTGCAGTTCGAACAGGTCGATATCCTCCGGGCCGACACCCGCCATGGCGTATGCTCGAGAGGCAGAGGCTGCTGCTGCCGAGAGCCACAGCGGGTCGACCCGGTCGTGGATGGCGAGGGTATCTGTTGCAGCAGCGGAACCGGCAAGGGTGATTAGCGGTTTTGCCTGAAAGCGGATGGTTTCTGCCGGGACCAAAACCACGGCTGCTGCGCCGTCGCCCATCGGCGAGGCATCCATTAGATTGATCGGGTCGCAAATCATGGAGGCGCGCAGGTATCCGTCGGCGGTAATGGGCTCATGGAAACGAGCGTACGGGTTGTTGACTGCATTTGCGTGCGCGTTGATAGAGAATGGGGCAAAATCGGCGTGTTTCCAGCCATAGGTGTACATATAGCGGCGCATGATCAAGGCATTCAACGCGACGAAGGATAACCCTTGGTCTGCCTCATAATCCGCATCTGCCGCGGTAGCCAGGGCGGAGGTGATCTCCGGGCCGGGGGAATCCGACATTTTCTCTACCCCGACCGCTACCGCGCTCTCCATGGCACCGGAGGCAACGGCGATCATCGCGGCGCGCAGCGCGGCAGAGCCAGAAGCGCAGGCGGCTTCAGTCCGGATGGCTTCAACGAAGCGCAGGCCGACCCAATCGGCGACCAGCGCCCCCAGATGCTGCTGGTGGTTCGCCGAACCTGACATCATATTCCCGACAAAAACACCATCCACCGATTCGCGGCGGGCGTCTTGAAGGGAGGCGAGCACGGCTTCCCCGGCTAATTCTCGTAATGATTTTTCCCAATGCTCGTCGATCGAGGTTTGACCGATGCCCAAAACCGCAACTTCGCGCATACTCAATGACCTTTCTGATCCGTGATCTACACTCGCAATCGCCCAGGCAGGAGTAAATCTGCTTCATCACTTGTTGTCCATGAATAAACGATCAACCAGGGCGTGCTATCCCCCATTATAAACGAGGCTCCTGTCAAGAACTATCAAATGCTGATCGCGCTTTGTGGGTCCCGCAAAAGATGCATTCAGGGGTTGCTCACCTGCACTCCAGTAAAAGAAGGAATGCACTTTGGCGCCCAAAGTACGCTTGGAACGACACTCACATCAAAATCGGGTTGGCAAGATTGGCGAAAATGGCGGATAATATCCAGGAGAAACCCAAGGAATATTCGCAGTCACCTTGCCACATGGAGGCATCAATGCAGAGGGTCAACTTCGGAAGGATTGCTGTTGGATGGGTCTTGATGAGCTTATTGATCACTTCTTGTGCGTATAGCCAATCCACGGTAACTGCACCCATGCCATTCTTTACGCCTTCTGCACCTGCAACCCTGCGCGTGGTGGCAATCCCTACACAAACGCCATTTCCACCCATTCCATCATCCCCCAGCCCCATCCCAACTGCCAACGCCCGATGGTCCCTCTGGATTAGCCCGGAGGTCCCGGGAGGGCTTAAAGATATCCTGAGGCTACCGGAGGAGGTCGAGGTTGCCGAGCAAGCGGAGCAAGCGACCCTGCGGATAGATATCAATGGGGGTACTGAATCCGGGCGATCTATCGTGGCTTCGACCCAATGGATTTATTCCCTGGTGGCGCCCTTCCCTACCGTCCAGGATACCGTCACGATTGACGAGCTGCGGCTCGCCTGGTCCGGCAGCCAGGATACTCCCGCAGGGCCTCAGCCCTTGCTCATGGAAGCTTCTACGCTGGCTTCTCTGACCGCTTTATGGGGATCACCGGGTGAAAATGCGGCAAAGGTTCTTCCCGCCGGAGACCTG
The DNA here is from genome assembly GCA_023381565.1 of Chloroflexota bacterium. Lineage (GTDB taxonomy): Bacteria > Chloroflexota > Anaerolineae > Anaerolineales > Anaerolineaceae > JAMCRR01. The sequence continues at coordinate 19,747 of JAMCRR010000034.1, read as the reverse complement.
CTGACCGAAGCCTGGAAAAAACCTTACTCATGGGCGATTATTCCTTTCGAAGAGTTGGATGCGCGCTGGAAAGTCATTCAAGTGAATGGTGTTACACCGCTGGAGAGAGATTTCGATCCGGAGTCCTATCCCCTGACGATCGACTATGTTCTTTCAGCACCACAGAACCTTCTCGAAAATGCGAAAGTCGCCCTTTCCTTGGAATCTTCCCTCTTACCGGCTTCGAACCGGGATCCGGATAAACTGACTGTGTTGGTTATGACCGGGGTAACCGCATTAGTGCGCGCAACTGCCGGGAAAATGGAGACCAACGGGATTACTTACCCCGCCAGGGACATCGGCGATTGGCTGCGCAACGCAGATATCACCCACATCAGCAATGAAGTCTCCTTCTGGCCGGAATGCCCCCCACCCGACCCCAATACGGCGAGCCTGGTTTTCTGCAGCGATCCCAAATATATTGGGTTGTTGGACGACGTCAGCGCCGATGTAATCGAACTGACCGGCAACCACCTGAACGATTGGGGCACGGATGCCTTATTGTATTCCCTGGATTTATATCAGGCTCATCATATGAAGGTCTACGCCGGAGGGGTTAATCTGGAAGCTGCCCGCCAGCCCTTGATTGTCGAGGACCACGGTAACCGGTTGGGTTTTATTGGGTGCAATCCGGCGGGGCCACCTAAAGACTGGGCGACAGAGACAGACCCGGGCGCGGCGCCTTGCGATCTGGATTGGGAGGCCACCGAGATCGGAACCTTGCGTGCGGAAGGGATCTTGCCAATTGCCACCTTCCAATATAATGAATCGTATGACGTCCATCCCGGCGCCTGGCAGCAGCGGGATTTCCGCAAAGTCTCAGAAGCCGGGGCGGTCATTGTCAGCGGGAGCCAATCGCACTATCCCCAGGCATTTGAGTTCACCAGTGATAACCTGATCCATTATGGTCCTGGCAACCTGTTTTTTGACCAGATGGACCCGATCATCAATGGAGCGCGTATCCCAGGTACGCGCTGGGAGTTCATCGACCGGCACATCATCTATAATGGTCACTATATCAGTACAGAGTTGTTGACGGCAATGCTCGAGGATTATGCCCGCCCACGCCCTATGACACCCGAGGAAAGAACTGCGCTTCTGACCTATGTTTTCGAGGCGAGTGGGTGGTAGGATGATTGAACGAAGAGGAAATAAGAGATGAAGATAATTGATGTTTCAGTTACAGTAACGAATGATCTGGTCACCTGGCCCGGCGATCCCAGCGTGCACATCGAGCGCGCCAGCAAGATAGAAGATGGAGCCAATGCGAATGTGTCGCACATCGATATGGGCGCTCATACCGGCACGCATGTGGATGCTCCCTTCCATTTCCTGCCTCAGGGTTCTACCGTCGAACGATTACCATTAGATGTGTTGATCGGCCCGGTGGAAGTGGTTCAAATCCCCGATAGCGAAACCGTGATTACGGCGGAGATTTTGAAGCGTCTGGATCTTTCGCGCTCGGGTTCTCGCATCCTTTTTAAAACGCGCAATTCTACCTTCTGGCCCGGTGACGGTAGACCTTTTCAAACCGATTTTGTAGGCATCGATGCTTCTGGCGCGGAGTACCTGGTGAATCAAGGCACTCGTTTAGTGGGTATCGATTATCTTTCGATCTCTCCGTATCATAAAAGCCGCCCAACGCACGTTGCCCTGCTCAGCGCTGGGATCGTCATCATCGAGGGATTGGATCTCTCTCAGATCCAGCCGGGTAAGTATATGCTGTATTGTTTGCCGGTGAAATTAGGCGGAACAGACGGAGCCCCTGCACGGGCGATTTTGATTCAGGAGTAAAAGGCTATTTAAAACCTAAGGTGCTCGTCCCATCCCAGCTGTAGGTGGATAATCCTAAAATTCCCATCCTAATAAGCCACTTACGCCGGAACCCTAATCTATTTCCTGGGTGAGCACCTATCCCAACCGTATATCACTCTTAATATAGCATCTGGCAAGTATGTATGGCAATGGGGGAAAACCCTTTTTTTAGGTAGGGATTCCCCTACCAGACGCGGCTACCCCGGCCCGAGCAATGGGCTTGAACAGGCGATAATCGAATTCACCGATCCGTTCCGGACCCAGCCGGGCAAGTGTTGAATCAACAGCTTCGAAATCTTTCCGTAGTTGAGCAACATCGATCGTTCTGCAGTGGTTGGGAAAGACGGCCAGCCAGACACGGCAGCGGCGGAACATTTTTCGTGCCCCGGTGTAATTGCCGCGCAAAATGTGCAGATAACCAACCCCAACCTGAAGGATGCCGCGATACAGGTTCCGCACCGGGCCAGCGTCTGCGCGCCAGGCAGCCTCCAACGCTTCATGGGCAGCGAAGTAATCGCCGGCGTTGAACAATCGGATACCTTCCTCTGCCATTGACGGCAGCTCCCCATCGCAGCACTCCGGAACTGTGTCCATAGAATAATTCTACATCGAATGGATTCGCCCTATTGCCCAAACGTAGAAGATCGTTTATCCTTGACCTTGTTTGCCTGACCGTTCATACTTATTTGGGGAGGAATGCATGCTGAAAATACCTGACTCTGAGATACTACCCCTCTCGCTAGAGCATAACTTCTGGACGTGGTCTGCCCAGGGGAAAGTAAACCCAATCCCGATCCGCAAGGCGAAAGGAGTGTATTTCTGGGATACCAACGACAAACGCTATCTGGATTTGAATTCCATGGTCATGTGCGTAAATATCGGTCACGGCGACGAGCGCGTGATCGAGGCAATCGTCGACCAGGCGCGTGAGCTGCCCTTCGCAGGACCGGCTATGGCCACCCGGCCCAGAGCCGCACTGGGTCAACTCCTTGAAGAAATCACCCCCCCGGGACTGACCCGTTTTCTCTATACCCTGGGAGGCGCAGACGCCAACGAGAATGCCATCAAGTTGGCGCGGGGTGCGACCGGGCGCCCGAAGATCCTCAGCCGTTACCGCTCGTATCACGGGGCGACATACGGAGCCATCGCCGCAACCGGAGACCCGCGCAGGGTGGCCTGGGAGCCGTTGACTATGCCGGGAGTGGTCCATTTCCTCGATCCTTACCGGTACCGCTCGACTTTTCACCGCACCCATCCAGAGATTTCCGAGGCCGAGTTTACCCAAGATTATCTCAACCACCTTGAAGAGATCATTACCTACGAGGACCCACGCACTATCGCGGCCATCCTGATCGAGACCGTAACCGGAACGAACGGGGTGATTATCCCACCAGAAGGGTATCTCCAGGGGGTGAGAGAACTATGCGACCGCTACGGAATCCTGCTCATCGCCGATGAAGTGATGAGTGGGTTCGGCCGGACGGGTAAGTGGTTTGCGGTGGATCACTGGCAGGTTGTGCCCGACCTGATGACTATGGCGAAAGGGTTGACCTCGGGATATGCGCCGCTGGGAGCTGTCGCCATGCGTCAGGAGATCGCCGACACATTCAACGAGCGCGTTTACCAGGGTGGGTTGACTTATAATGCTCACCCCATTTCCATGGCTGCGGCAGTCGCCAATATCAGCGTTATGAAACAGGACCACCTCATCGAACACTCCGAGAAGATGGGCAAAGTGATGGCGGATATGCTGGCCGAGCTGGTCGACCGGCACCCTTCAGTGGGAGAGGCGCGTTCGATCGGCCTCTTCGGGGCGCTTGAGCTGGTTAAGAATCGGAAATCCAAAGAACCGATGGCCGCCTACGGAGAGAGCAGCCCAGAAATGAATGCTTTCCGCAAGTCGCTTCTCGATCAAGGCGTTTTCCTATATACTCATTGGCACACAGCCTTGCTCATCCCTCCGCTGATCATCACAGAAGAGCAGCTTGCCGAGGGCTTTGCTGCCCTGGATAAGGCGTTGGAAATCACCGACCGAGCAGCTGTTTGACTAGGAGCGATCCCGTAGATCATGCAACCTTTCATGGAGATCGGGCATCAAAGTTAATGAAACCTGCGATTTTCAACGAGGTAAGGAGTCATCTATGGATCTTAATTTTTCAGGCTTATCTGGCAAGAATCAACCCGAAACCCAACATGTGAAAGTATTGGTCTTGGGTTCGGGGCCTGCGGGCCTGTCGGCTGCCCTTTATGCCGCCCGCGCTGAACTGAACCCGGTCTTGCTCACCGGGTTAGAGTTGGGCGGCCAGGCGGCTTTGACCTATACGATCGAAAATTACCCAGGATTCCCCGACGGAGTCGGTGGCGGCCAACTGGGCGAGCTGTTCCAAAAGCAGGCCGAGCGCTTTGGAGCGCGGATCGAGATGGATACTGCCTCCAGCGTCGATCTTTCTCAACGACCATTCCGGGTGACGGCCTTTAACGGAGAATACCTGGCGGATAGCCTGATCATTACCACAGGCGCTTCTCCAAACCATCTGAACGTTCCCGGCGAAACTGAGCTTACCGGAAGGGGTGTCTCTTACTGCGCCACCTGCGATGGCTGGTTCTTCCGTGATAAGAAGGTCGTCGTGGTTGGCGGAGGGGACAGTGCCTTGGAAGAGGGGTTGTTCCTCACCCGTTATGCCAGCTCGGTAACCGTCATCCACCGTCGAGATCAGCTGCGGGCAGGTGCGATCTTGCAGAAACGCGCCTTCGATAACGAGAAAATGAAATTCGTTTGGAACTCTGTGATCACAGAGGTGGTTGGTAAAGAAGCTGTTCAGGCAGTTAAGATTAAGAACGTCGTTAGCGGGAAGGAGGAGCTGCTCCCCACGGATGGTGTGTTTATTTTCATCGGGCATACCCCCAACACCGATTTCTTGAAGGGTCAGGTAGAGATGGACGAGCGGGATTACATCCGCACGAACATGCTGATGGAGACGAGCGTGCCGGGTGTTTATGCGGCAGGTGAAGCAGCCGACCCGGTCTACCGACAGGTGGTCACATCCGCGGGAATGGGGGCGGCGGCAGCCATGCAGGCGATCAAATTCCTTGAGAAATCTGGCGAAGCGCAGACGGTAAAAGCTGCCTAATAAATCTTTAGAGAAGATTTCTTCTCAACCGAATGTGAATGACCAAGATAATACTAACCGATGTTTTTTCCGCCCCAGGACACGTTCCTGGGGCGGTTTATTTCTTGAGAGCATCGATTGGATTGGGTGATCCGGCGCCGGATGGGGGAGTAGTTACGGCGTGGGGGTTGTAGCCGGAGTAACGCCCACCCAGGTGAATACTCGCTGGATGCTCGGAGCTCCCGCAGGCGACCACATCGGTTCGCCATCTTTCGTCGTACCTGTTTGCCGCACCGCCATGACAGACCAGCGCATCACATGCGGCTGGGTATCGGTTGGGCGGAAGGAAACGGGCACGATGAACTTGGTGTCCGTGACGTATTCGACCAGTTTACGACCGGCAGCCTCCGTCACGTCTTCCACCGTTACGGCGTAGGCTTCGTTGCTGCGCAGCGTCCCTACAGAAGCCCATTGAAGCGTTACTGTATCACTGGCGAGGGTAAACGGCGCCCCGTCGGCGGGCAGGAGCAGGTTTGGCGCGGCATACGGCGGAGGGCTGGTGGGCGTGGGTGTCGGGGCGTTCGGCTGAACCTGTTTACACAGTGGAATTTCCAGAGTTGTGCCGGAATACACGTTATCGTTCACCAAACCGTTCCACTCTTTCAACACCGTGATGCTCACAGCATAATTTGCGGCAATCGTGCTTAGACTGTCATTTTCTTTGACCGTGTACTCGACGGTCTTACAAGCTGCTTTGGTGGCATCGGCGGCTCCCAGGGTTGCAGTTGGCTGGGGCGAGGGGGTGGGGGTGGGCTGCGGAATTTTCAACATCATTCCGACCGTCAGGTTGCTGCAGGTAGAATTGATGCTGTTGTTCATGGTGACAATACTGCGCACTGAAACGTTAAAGAATGCCGCAATCGAGATGCAGGAATCTCCCTCGCCAACTTTATAATCTACCGGCGGGAGGGGAGTGGCCGTATATTCGATCGTGGGGGTAGCCGTTATCGTGGGGGTGATTGTAATCGTGGGGGTTGCTGTGGTGGTGGCCGTCTGTGTCGGGTCGACGGCTGCACTCCCCGGGTTGTGCAGCAGGAAGTATACGATCACAGCACCAATGGTTAGCAATAAGGCCAGCAAACCAAAAGCCGCCGGCAAGCTGAGAGTGATCTCGGGCATGCGCGTCCCCTGGACTGGTTTGGAGGCATTATGCGAGGCAGCCACCGCGACATTCGCACCGCATACCGGACAGCGCGTGGCTTTTTCGGAAAGGCGTGTACCGCAAGTTGGGCACAACCGGGTAGTGGGTTGGTTGGGTTTGTCAGGTGTCATAGTGTTATTCAGTTGGGACGTGATGGCGAGGATTATACCACACCCATTTGGTGGGATTTTCAAAACCCCTATCTATGATATGATATTCCGATGATGATGGCTAATTACAGCATCTACCTGCACATTCCCTTCTGCCACCACCGGTGCAGCTACTGCGATTTCAATACCTACGCCGGCCAGGAGCAACGCATCCCAGCTTACGTGGAGGCTTTATGCCGCGAGATTAACCTGGCTGCACAATCGAGCCCAAACCCGTTAGCCATCCACACGATCTTCTTTGGGGGCGGCACACCCTCTTTGCTCCCTCCGGAACAGCTCGATAAGATTCTTACCGCTCTGCGCCAGGGCTTTACCTTTCAACAGGACATGGAAATCACCCTGGAGGCGAATCCCGGCACTCTGGCGCCCGGCTATCTGGAGACCTTGCACGAGCTAGGGTTTAACCGTCTGAGCCTGGGTATGCAGTCGGCGAATCCCGAGGACCTGGCGCTCCTGGAAAGGCAGCACCAATACTTCGAGGTGATCCAATCGGTGAAATGGGCGCGGCAGGCGGGGTTCAACAACGTCAATCTCGATCTGATCTTTGGCATCCCTCACCAAACAATGGAGCGCTGGCAGGCTACCCTCGGGCTCGCCCTGGGATTGAACCCAGAGCACCTTTCGCTCTATGCCTTAACCCTCGAGCACGGTACCCCATTCCAACGCTGGACCGAACGCGGCCTGATCCCCTTGGCTGACGACGACCTGGCTGCGGATATGTACGAGTGGGCCTCGGAGCGTTTAGACACGGCGGGATACTGCCAATACGAGATCTCTAACTGGGCGCGAAGAAAAACGGACGGTGACATCTACGCCTGCCTCCACAATCTGCAGTACTGGCGCAACCAGCCTTATCTGGGTTTCGGCGCCGGCGCGCACGGCAGCGCAGCCGGCTACCGTACGGCAGACGTCTTAGGCATCCAGGCCTATATCGCACACTGCGCCGGCGGAAGCGGGAAGCCCTTTCCGACCACGCCGGCAACCATTACGTCGACTCCGATAGATCGGCGCACCGAGATGCAGGAAACCATGATGGTGGGCCTGCGGCTGACGGAAGAAGGTGTTTCGGCGCGTCGGTTTAAACAGCGCTTTGGAGAAAGCCTGGCTGAGGTTTTCGGGAATGAGATCGCCTACCTGGTAGGGCTGGGCCTGCTGGAATGGGCAGGAGAGGATAACGAGACACTCAGGCTGACCCGCCGTGGTCGTCTGCTGGGGAACCAGGTTTTCATGCAGTTTGTGGGAGATTAAACCGGTTAGATGACCGTCACCAGGGTTCCCAGGCCGATGGTATTTTCATTCTCAGCGCTTGCCACGGGCGTTGTCCAACGGTAAAGCCACTTTGCTTCTGAGGTGCGCATATTCACACACCCATGGCTCATGGGTACCCCAAAATTGTTATGCCAGTAAGTGCCGTGGAAGGCAACCCCTGTCTTCGGTTCAAAAAATGAATCCCACGGAACACCGGGAAGCTCGTATGCCTCCACGTCATTTGTCAACTGTCCGTTACCCATGTGTTTAGAGGGCATCTTATTTTGAATGTGGAATGTGCCGGAGGGGGTTTTAGTTGGGATTTGTCCCGGGAGACGGCGAGTTTGAGGAATCCCGGAAGAAATTTTAGTATTCAGCACAACCTGGTCGTTCTCGTAAGCGGTGAGTGTCTGATCCTGCAGGGAAACCTCGATGCGTTTATGATGAGCAGGCACATCCGGGGAAATAGGGGCAAACTCCTCGTCGGGAATGAGGCGAATATGTGCGGCAGGGACGTGATATTCGACTTCCAGGAGCTCATCTTTCAGGCGGTACCAGGGCTCACCATCCGGTCCGGGATCGATGCCGGTGACCCAATGTACGGATTCTGAATACAGGCGGTAGATCGGGTCCCAGCGGGTTTTCGTCACTTTCCGGTACGATTGGGTCAGGGGCACGGTGACCTCGCCTGCCTGGCGTGTTTTGCTCAGCGAGGAAGGGACGGGATTCAGGCGGACCTTAACGCGCTGGGTATGCGCGCTGTGGATATATCCCTGCCAGACCCGATACCAGAGGGGGTTATAGGTAGGTCCCGCTTCAGAGATCACCTCGTAGTATACGTTGACCAGCTCATCACGGTACCTTTGAGCCAGGATCTTGCTTTTATCGTCTGGTTTGGCGTAAACGCTCACCGAGTAGACGGCGATGCGGATCAGGTTGTCGTTATCATATTCCTGCCAGGAGGGGAAGAGGGGACGTATAGCAAGGCTGCCCAGGCTCAAGGCGGATAACTTCAAGAAATCCCGGCGGGAGAGAGCTGTGGACATGTGGGGTATTATATCAGGTGAGAATTCAGCAATTTGACCAGACCTTCGGGATACAAGATCGCCTTTCCCTGGATGAAATCGTCCAGGCTTATCCAGGCGGCGTAAAAAGGTTGGTCGTTATCTTCTTTGCCAAGAAAACGAGGATAAGCGAAATTACTTGGATCATCCAAAGTCCCTCGGTAAACCAGAACGATTTCATGCCCAGGCTCTCCATTGAGGGTAAAGAGATTCTCAAATGTGCCCAAGTAGTGCAAATCCGTCACATCTGCACCGATCTCCTCTTTCAACTCCCGGACGATGGTATCCTTGCCGGTCTCGCCAAACTGTATGCCTCCCCCCAGCGGACGATAAAAAATCTCATGCTTAATCGCATCATATCCTTCCGCAACGAGGATTTTCCCCTCATACCAGATGATGCATATGGCAATTGGTCGTATTTTCCCAATCGTCATTTGGATTCTTCAATTCTGGAAATTGGAGGTGTCTCTATGCTGGACCGTTTAAATTTAGGGATTCCCCAAACAATCAGAGCGATCCCCAGGATGAGAATGAGGGTCACCGCTAAACCGCCTTCCGGGCCAAAGCTGCCACCGGTAAGAATGCTCGCTCCCTGGGTCCTCAGGTTCAATAAAGTTGTCCCATTCAGGGGAAGGCCGCTAACCTGCAGGCCAAACAAGTTGCCTTCTGCCCAATTCCACATGGAATGGAATGCGAAAGCCCCCCAGAGGGAGCCTTCAGCCAGGACGTAGAAGGCAATAAAAATGCCGAAGAGGAAGAGGTTGACGACCGCCAGAGGGTTAATTCCCGGGTTGAGCGAATGGTAGAAAGCAAATAATAGAGCCGATCCCAACAAGCCAACCCAGGGTTTGTAGCGCGCCCCCAGGACCGGCAGCAACCACCCCCGGCAAAGGATTTCTTCCCCGGGGCCCTGAATAAGCCAGCCCAAGAAAATGATCAACACGCCTCCATACTCCGAGAGCTTGCGAGTGGAAGATGCCTCTGGATTGACAGATAGGCAACCCAGAGCAGAGAGAACTCCAACGACGGCGGAAAACGCGGCCACGCCAGCCAGCAAGCCGATGATATATTTGCGCAAGGCTCCCTGGCGAAGCATCCCGGTCGTCCAGAGCGGGCGCTTCTCATACAGGCTAAGCCATATCCATAGGACGAGAAAAATCGGAGCAAAAGAGAAGATGAGCAATAGCGCCTGGCTTAGGGCTGCTACGATTGGAGAAACGGTTGTCGCCCCTTGTGAAACAGCGCCGATCAGAATCAGAGCCGGGATACCGCCGATGATTTGCCCGCCAAACAAGAACAACAGGCTGAGGGCCACGGCGCCGACGAAGTTCGGAAGGCGCTTTCCGCTACGCGCCAGAAGGAATAGCCTGTTATCGCTGCTCAGGAATGCAGGGGGTATTATTTGCATTCCTGGATTATACGAGAGAATCGATTTCTTTATTGGATAGGCTGGTTGTCCATTACCTGGAAGAATGCTTCGACGACCTGCCCGTCAAATTGTTTACCTATGCAACGCTTGAGCTCATCCACTGCTTCTGTATGGGTCAGGGCTTTCCGGTAAACGCGGTTGTCGGTCATCGCCCCGTAGGCGTCAACCACGGTGATAATCCGCGCGGCGAGGGGAATCTGCTCGCCGGCCAACCCGTCGGGGTATCCGCTGCCGTCGAATTTTTCCTGATGCGCGCGCACGATGGGAGTGACCGGCCGGAGCGATTTGAGAGGAGCAATGATGTCGGCGCCCATTTCGGGGTGGCGTTTCATCACCTCCCACTCCTCATCAGATAACGGGCCGGCTTTGCGCAGGATCGAATCAGGGATGCCGATTTTTCCGATGTCGTGGAGCATAGCTGCCCAACGGATGGTCTGAATGTCTTTGGGACTCAGGTTAAACATTCGGGCGGTGGCTTCGGCCCACGAAGCCAGGCGCCGGCTGTGTTCGGCGGTATAAGCGTCTCTGGCGTTGATCGTGCGGGCGAGGGAAAGCACCGTCTGGCTGTAGATATCATCCAATTCTTGATAGAGGCGGGTATTTTCGAGAGCAGCCGCAGCCTGCAGGGAAAATACTTCAAGCGCTTCTTTCTCGTCCTCCGACCAGGTGTGCGGCTGGTCGTAGTAGCAATCTACGCTTGCCAGCACGCGCTGATCGTATGTGATGGGGCAGATAGCCATCGCTTGAATCCCTTCGGCATCCACTAATTCCTTCCAGGGCTGATCCTGAGGGGCATCCGCCAGGTTCGATGAGAACCAGGGGTCTCTCTGGTTATTGCCTGAGGGGACCGGTTCAGCATGGAGATGGGCGAGGAGATGCGCTAAACCTGAAGAGGACAAACCTTGCGACCATAATTGGGTGATCTGGTTTTCGGGATTGTAGGCATAAACGGCGGCGCGGTTCGCCCCGCTTAATGCCAGAGCACCTTTTCCGATGACCTCGGTGACGTCGGACATCTTGTACGGGCGGTTCAAGGCTTCAGAAAAAGGAACCAGCCGGTCCAGAAAGGGTTCGATAGCCTGCCTCAATCGCGGCGCGGGGGTGACCTGGCGCGCCATGGCTTCTATGGAGACCAGACTGCCTTTCTCGTCGTAATTAGGGACGAAATGATGTTCCGCCCACAGGATGGCGCCGTTCTTACACATCCAGCGCATCAGTACAGGGCCCTTAAGGTCGCGTCCCTGTTGTATCCGACCGAAAAGTTCGCGGTCTTCAGGGTGGACGATCGAGAACGCCAGTGCAGGGTTTGAAAACAGCTCCTCGGCGGTATAGCCCAATAACCTGGCGCCATCGGGGCTGAGATATTCGAAACGTGGCGGGTTGGTGCAAGAAAAGCGATAGAGGAAGAATTCCGTCGGTTCTCTGCGAGTGAATTTTCTTCCTTCTCTGGCTGGTGGGTGAACCTGCGGACGCTGGTGGGCAGCAAAATCATTCTCAAGGAAGGAGGGTGATTGGTGAGTCATGCGCTGAATCCTGATGAAAGAATCACGACCTGATCTAAGACTAAGCACTTAGGGTGCTCAGATTGGCTTCGGTTTTGCCGTTATACCTCGACTTTCTAAGGCAAACGGTATTATGCAAGAAGCGTGCTAATGACAGCGGTGTGTTCGCCCCACTCCAACCGCGCGGGTGCCCCCGCAAGCCACATCCGGCATTACCCGCGCTATGATTACTCTCCCATCCACGCAGGATTACGTCATCGAGCTGGGATCAAGCCATGCGACAGCAGAAAATTGTAGCCTGACCATTGATGTGAAAGATTTGTGCTCGTCTCAGAACCACAGAATCCGTAGAAAATAATTGATGCCAGAGACTCTGTTGTCTGTGCGGCTCTGTAGCAAATGTTATTTGGACTTATAATTTCAACCAGGAGGGTGAAATGGACGAGAGAATGCAGATAGACATCGGTAGCCCGGCGCCTAATTTCAGACTCGGGGCTGCGACGGGGAATGAGATCGATCTGGATATGTACCGGGGGAAGGAAAATGTGCTGTTGTTCTTTGTTCGTGAGTATAACTGAATGCAGTGCCGGGCATACGCCGCCCAGTTGGGTAGGCTTTACTCAGAATTCCAGTCGGAAGGGACGGAGCTTCTGATTATCCTGGGGGATTCGCTCGAGCGCGCTCGATCTTATGCCAGGCAACTCAAACTGGCTAATCCGGTGCTGGCTGACCCCGAGCGTTCTGTGTATCATACGTATGGATTGGATAAGGCCATGCTGGTTATCCAGCGTACTGCGACAGTCCTTGTAGATAAAGAAGGAATCATCCGGCACATGAAGCGCACCACGAACCCAATGACCTGGTTGCAAGAGGCTGAAGCGACGCGCAGGGTAGTCATTGATTTATCCAAAACGCAGGGTGGATAATTGAATTTCGCATCAAGTTTACTAAGGATAAAAAAAGAGGGTGCTTGCCGTCTCTTTTGAACCAGTCCGCCTGGATTATTTAATTTAGAAAACGAAACCCAGGGCTCCTTAAAAGCTGGCTGAGGTTCCCTGCCGGTGCCTGTCAGGCATCTCTGAGTAGAAAGGGGCGAAACGGAGCCCTGAGTTTGACATTACTGGCATAAAATTCGCATTTTGTCGTGGTTTGCGAATAAATAATGCTGAATGACTATTGTTGGGTTTAATAAATAAAATCCCCTTGTCAGGATGCCATCCGTTAAAGAGGATTTAGTAAAAATTTGTCGGGGCGAGAGGATTTGAACCTCCGACCTCTTGCACCCCATGCAAGCGCGCTAGCCGGTCTGCGCCACGCCCCGAGATAAACCGATTATTCTATTTGCGCCATACCTGTACGGTATGGATCGAACGCACCTGATTTTACTGCAACTTATCCACCTCGACAAGGTATGTTTCCATTTTTACCCAATTTTGCTTTACGGTAACGGGTGCCAGAGCAGCGAAAGTGTGATCGCCAGTATTGCCAGCAGCGCGCCCGCGGCTACAAAGAGCACGCTGACCTCAGAAACTTCGTGCTTGGTGATCAAATAAGTGGGCAGGCTGTTAAAGACGCTCTGCAGCTCGTTGGCGCTGGTGGCAGTGTAATAAGCGCCTCCTGTCATCGAAGCGATCTGCTTGAGGGTGGTCTCATCGATGGGAGTGCGGAAGCCGCGGCCAAATCCGTTGCCTCCGAAACCCTGGTTTCCACCAAACGGATTGCCTCCAGGGATACCCTGGCCACCAAAGGGGATATAGCCGCTCGCCGTGCCGAAGCCGATCGTATAGATACGCACGCCTCGATCCGCGGCTTCCTTGGCAGCCACCAGGGGATCGATCCCGGTGTTGCTGGCGCCATCGGTCAGCAAGACGATGATATCTGGCGCATATGCGCCATGCGGCACGGGAGCGGGTTCTGTTCCAGTGGTTGGATCCATCACCGGTGGCGGGATGTTTTTATCAATTTCGGAGATTGCTTGCAGAGAGGTGAGAATACCGTTGCCGATCGCCGTCCTTTGACCCAGAATCAGGCTTTCAATCGCCGATTGTAGCGCCTCTTGATCGGTGGTTGGTTGCTGGATCAGCTCAGAGAATGTAGAGAAAGCAACTAGGCCAATCTGCGTGGTCGATTTCTGGCGCTGCACGAAGGAGAGGGCTGCTGCTTCGGCAGCAGCCAGGCGGCTGGGTTGAATATCCCTGGAGCGCATGCTCCCAGATACATCGATGGCGAGGATGATTGTTGTCTGGTCGGTCGGCACGCTGATGATGGTGACGGGCCGGCTTAATGCCACCAGCAGGCTGGCTAATGCCAGCACAAATAAGGTAAAAGGTATGTGGCGTCTGAAGCGCGACCGGCGGGGGATTGCCTCCCGCACAATCGAGAGGCTGGAATAGCGTATGGCGAAGCGCTTACGCCTCCGCAGGATCCAGATATACCCCACGATGATCAAGGGGATGATTCCTAAGAGGAATAGTGATCCAGGCCAAAGTAGTTGCATACGCTACCTCCATCCGTTCTCCCTGCGCCGGCGGAAAATGCGTTTCCACCAGCGGATACCGGTAATTTCAGGGCAGGCGGTTGAACCACAGGAGTGAAAACACGCCTCCAATTAGCATGACCAGGATGCCTGCGCCCGCAAATAGTGAGGTAACCTCAGTCTTTTCTGGTTTGATCACCAGAGAGGGGTTGAGATTGTCGTAGATTTTGAGCAGGTCTTGCGCGTTCTGGGCGTTGAAATAAGTACCGCCAGTGAGCAGCGAGATTTGTTGCAGGGTGGCTTCATCGAGCTTTGTGAAAACGTTAAAACCGTTTATATGCAAGGTAGTCCCGGCTGCGCTCCCGATCCCAACGGTGTAAATGCGCACCCCCTGGTCGGCGGCAGTCTGGGCTGCTGTCAGCGGATTGGGCTGCATGTTGTTCTCACCATCCGTGAGCAACACGATAACAGCGGAAGTGTAGGTGCCTTTCGGTACAGGGGTGGGGGTCGGCGCGGGAGTCGGCGGCAGACTGCTGTAAAGATTTGCAGTATCGCCGGAACCGGTATCGATGGCTTTGAGAGCGACCTGAATGCCGTTCCCAATCGATGTGCCCCGTTGAGGGGTTAGACGGTTGATCGCAGCCAGTACTGTGTTTTTATCAATTGTCGGAGTCTGTATTTCGAAGCCGCTGTCGCTGAAGGCGACAACCCCGATCTGCACGGTGGCCGGCTGGCGCTGAATGAAGTCCTGAGCGGCTGCTTTGGCTGCATCCAGGCGGGTCGGTTTCAGATCTGTCGCCGCCATGCTTCCTGAAACGTCGAAGGCGAGGATCACGGTACCCTCCTCCTTCGGCAGGCTTACCACCATCTGTGGGCGTGCCAGGGCGATCATAAAGATGGCCAGGCTGGCGAGAAAAAGTGTGGGGGGGATGTACCGGCGGATGCCCAGTGTGGTTCCCGCAGCAGCCTGCAAAAGCCCAAAATTCCCATATTCTTCGAGAATACGCCGCCGCCGTCGCTGTACGAGCAGATAAGCACCGGCGAGCAGGGGGACCAGGATCAGCGAAAAAAGCATATAAGGCCAGATAAATGTCATCGCATTTTATTTCCTGCGTTGTTGCCGGAGCATGGCAAAGCATACGATCTCGCGCACCAGGTCATCGGCGGTGGAAATCGAAAGGACATCTACCCCGGCATGCTTGAAGGCCTCATTCAGGGCAGCTTCGCGCTGTTGAGCTGCTGTTTTGAACGCAAGGCGGAATTTTGTGTCGTGGGTATCCACAGTTAGCTGTTCGCCCGTCTCTGCATCCTCGAGAACTACCGGACCAATGTCTGGAAGCTCGATCTCTCGCGAATCCCACACACGCACGGCGATTACTTCGTGGCGCCGGCTGAGCAGGTTGAGCGGGCGTTCCCATCCGGGCTGGCTTATAAAATCTGATATGAGGAACACCAGCGATCGCCGCTTGATTCCGTACAAAGCGCCTTCGATCAAAGGGGTCAGATTTGTAAACGAAGCACGGGGCAGCTGCGGTTTGTTGAGCAGGTCGTTAACCAAACGCAGCACCTGGATGCGCCCGCCACGTGCAGGGATCGTGCGCTCGACACGGCTTCCATAGAAAATTGCCCCGATGCGGTTGCCGTGACGCGTTAAAAGCCGGGCGAGTGTGGTGACGAAATCGATCAACATGGTGCGCTTGAGTGCTCGGGCGGTGCCAAAGTCTACCGATGGGCTGAGATCGAGGAGAAACCAGGCGGTAATCTCCCGGTCTTCAGTGTATTGCCGCACGTATGGGGTATTCATGCGCGCCGTGACGTTCCAGTCGATGTAACGGATGTCATCTTCCGGTTGGTACTCCCGCAGGTCGGCAAAATCGACCCCGTAGCCGTAAAATAAGCTGCGGTAATCGCCTTGCAGCAGGCCATCCAACCGGCGAATGACTTTCCAGTCGACGCGCTGTAGGATGCGCTCAGGTGTTGTCGCGGAAGTTTGTGTGCTCATGTAACGGCACTACCGGTACCGGAATATATTCGAGGACCCTTTTTAACAGGTCATCGCTGGAGATATTGTCTGACAGTGCTTCGTAAGAAAGCACCAACCGGTGGCGCATCACGTCAAGGGCCATGTCCAGGATATCCTGCGGCAGGACGTAATCGCGCCCGCGCACAAAAGCCAGCGCCCGAGCTGTGAGGATCAGATTGATGGAGGCACGTGGGCTTGCGCCGTAAAGGATGTAGCGCTCAAGCTCTTTTCCCACCCCATTGTTTTTCATCTCATCACGGTTATCTCCGCCTCTCTGGTCACGCGCCCTGGACCCATCTTTGCCACTGTCGTGTTGTGCTTCGTGAGGGGAAAAGCTGGATGACTTCCGTGTGGCGGCAACCAGGCGTACCGCATATTCCATGAGGGCCGGATCGACGTACACCTGGTCGGTTTGTTTCTGGAGTCTGACCAGTTGTTCGGTGGTCAGCACCTTCTGCACAGCCTGGAGAGCGCTTGTCATTCGTTCGACGATGACGAACTCCTCGGTGGTGTTGGGATAATCCACCAACACCTTGAGCATGAAGCGGTCTACCTGCGCCTCTGGTAGGGGATACGTGCCTTCGGTCTCAATGGGGTTTTGAGTAGCCAGGACGAGGAAAGGGTTCGGCACCTGGAAGGTCTCGCGACCGATGGTCACCTGCCGCTCTTGCATCACTTCGAGCAGTGCGCTTTGCACTTTGGCAGGAGCGCGGTTGATCTCATCCGCCAGCAGAAGATTGGTGAATACCGGTCCGAGAGAGGTGTTGAACTCGCCAGTTTTTTGATTGTAGATGCGTGTACCAATCAGGTCGGCGGGGACCAGGTCTGGAGTGAATTGGATGCGTTTGAATTCACCCCCGATGGATTCTGCCAGGGTCTTGATCGCCATCGTCTTGGCCAACCCGGGAACGCCCTCGACGAGGATATGGCCGCGCGCCAGCAGAGCCACTACCAGTCGTTCCAGGAGGTGGTCTTGCCCGACGATGATCTTCTTTACCTCATAGAGCACGCGCTCCATGGGAAGTCTATTTTCGGAATCCGTACTATGTTCCATGGGCTATCTCCTTCAAGAAATGGATCGTGATCCGGTAACGGGTTAAAGTTCTATAGAACGACCGGCTTTCTGCTGCCTCAATCGGGTGGAGAACCCAGAGCCCCTCCGGCCGTATTGATGGGTACGGCGAAAGCGATACCGATAAACACATCCTGGCCGGTTGGGTTCACGATCCCTTCAACGATGCCGATCACCTGGCCATCGCGGTTCAGCAGCGGTCCCCCTGAGTTGCCCGGGTTGGCGGCAGCGTCGATCTGGATCAAGCCTTTCAGTTCAGGCCCGCCGCTGGTGGGCTGAAAAGAGCGGTTGAACCCCGAAATAACCCCGGCGCTCATCGATCCGTACAGGCCAAAGGGGTTGCCTACCACGTATGCCTGGTCACCGATCTGCATAGCATTCAAGTTGCCGAGGGTGGCAGGTACAAGCTGGGCGGGAGGATTGTCAGCCCGCAATACGGCGATGTCATTCTGTGGTTGGGTGTTGGTCACCTGGGCGGTCGATTGTGTGCCATCCGCGAAGGTGAGCTGTATGCTGGTCGCATGCGCGACGACGTGCAGGCAGGTGAGGATGTCACCCTGGTCATCAATGACCACACCGCTCCCAAGGCTATCTTCAGGAGTACCGTTTGCGCCCGAGAGTTTGGATTGGACGAGCACCAGCGAGGGCTGGATGATCTGGTATACGCGTTCAGAAAACGCAGGCTGTGGGGTCGCTGAGGCCAGCACCTGAGCGGCGATATTGCCGACCTCAGTCGGCGTCAGCGGGCGTGGTGCAGGAAGTATCGTGTTATACAGCCAGATTGCTAAAAAAGCGGCGAGTACCCCGGCAGCAAATGGCAACCCCTTTTTAATGTTTAAACGAAAATACCGGAAGCGCTCTCGCCAGCGTTCCGAGCGTGAAGACGTTGATTCCTCCATCATCCATCCTACCCGTAAGGAACAATAAGCCGAGACCAGCCAATAATTAAACAGACCCCCAGTATATTCAGATCTGTAATTAATATTATAAAGGCAAAATATGAAATTGCTATGAAATAGAGTGGATGAATTTTATCGACAAATCTGCTTTACTCTTCAACCTTGCCGTAGGCATAAAATGTCGGCACGAAGAGGATGCGCTCTCCGTGCTGCCAGGCTGCCGCATCGATGCGGCGAAGCTCGGCAAGTCGCCCGGCCGGCAGTGTGGATTCTAAATCTGCTTCCAGAACCTGCCATTCCATTTCCCAGGCCTCTGCAGTAGGCGGCTCAGTCCATTGGCCTCCCAACACCCCGCTTTCCACCCCCTTCAACTTGGCGGCATTAAATAGGGCGGCTAGCTTGCGGCCGATCTGAGGTTGGGCTCCCTGCTGCTTTAGAGCCTCGCCTTGCGCTCGTCCCAATTCAACCAGGGGGAGCGGATAATCGATGCGCCCGCCGTAATCCGGCTCAGCCAGGGCGATCACGCATCCTCCCTTACGAGCCAGGCGAGCCATCTCCCGCACTACCTGCGCCGCATCTGCCACCCACAGCAGCAGGAAATGACAGAGCACAGCGTCGAAGGTGCCTGCAGGAAAGGGAAGCGATGCCGCATCGCCGTGGATGAAGTGTGAGAGGGGGTCATTCTGCTGTGCCAGAGCCAGGTGACGGGGATTGAGGTCCAGCCCGTAGACTGTAGCAAGTGTGTGGTAATGCAGGTCGGTAGTGATAGCGCCTGTTCCGCAGCCCACCTCGAGAATACGCTGTGCCTGGGCGAAACCTGCCTTTTCGTAGAGATAGCGGCGCAGGTCCTGGGTCCAACGCGCTTGCTGCACGAAACGCTTGTGCCACGTACTCGAAAAGGCTAACTGAGACATCAATTTGCGGTGTTACTGAATAACGCCCCGGCCGCGGGGCTGTTTCCAGATCTTCTCCCAGGGGTCGTTCAAAATGTTCCCAAGCACGCGATTAATTCCCTGAGCGGGGAGCACATCCCCATCAGGCTCAACGTACAACCAGGCTGTGCCGGCGCCATCAGGGGCGGTTTCATTCTTCTCGAAGGCCACCGGGTGGATGTCAGAGTAAGGCACGGGCAGGTCCCACATCAAGCTGAGCAGGTGTTCGGCGGCATGCTTGCGCACTTCGGCCAGCCGGGGCGTCAGAGATACGTCGCTGGCGCTGAGCGAGAGGTTTTTGGCGCCCATTTCGACAAGGCGGGCCAGGTATGCATCCATTTGCCCGGCACTCTCGGGAGTGATTGTCAGGTGTGCGGTAGTGAAAATATCCGAGGCCAGCAGCGCCTTAAGCGCCTCCCAGGAGTCTTCTTTTTCGGGATTCAGTACGAGCATGACGTGGTCCAGGCCGCTCTGCAGCAGGCTCTGCAGGTAGGACGGATCAGAAAGACGCGATCCATCGGTGAGCAATCCAGAAACCTGGCCGATTTGCTGGGTGTGAGTGATGAGCTCAACGAGATCGTCGCGCAAGGTCGGCTCACCGCCGGTAAATATGATCTGAGGGATGCCCACTGCCCAGGCTTTATCGAGAATGGTGATCCAATCCTGAGTGGAAAGCTCGGACTTCACGCGGTCGTTCGGCGCCGCATTCGGATCTTCACCATCAGGAAGGCGATAGGTGAGGGCGCAGTCCAGGCGGTAGGGCGCGG
>JAMCRR010000133.1 GCA_023381565.1 Chloroflexota bacterium | reverse complement strand
CTTTACCCCGACCCACTATTGTACCCGATGCGTCTACCCTCTGGCGCACCGAGCCCAGCGCGTCCGTGAGGAAGTACTCGTTCCCTGACGCATTCTGTTGCGCGATGCGCCCCAGGCCGTAGAGATAGGTGTTCGTACCGTCACCCAGTACTTGAGGCAGCCCGGCTGCCAGGTCGAGGGCATAAGTGGTGGTCACCCCGTTGGCCGTCTGCTGGTAGCGGTTGCCTAATCCATCGTAGGCAAAGTTGTATACTGACCCCTGCCCGCTGGCGCCGGTCAACCGGTTAGCGTGATCGTACGTGTAGGTATTGAGTCCGGCATCGAGTAAATTACCATTAGCATCCCAGGTATACGAGACTCCGTTGGCGCTGGTCAGGCGGTTAGCTTCGTCATACTGGTAAGTGCTTGCCGCGCCGTCGACAGTCTGCGAAACGCGGTTGCCGGCCGGGTCGTAAGCGTAAGCGAAGGTCTCGCCCGGGCTGTAATCGGCGTTCGTCAGGCGGTTCAAGGCGTCGTACTGGTAGTCGATCTGCACGGTCTGGGTCGTTTCCAGCGGGTTAGAAGCTGCCGCACCCTCGGATTGCCGGGAAATCTCCTTCCCTCCAACCAGCGAGGCCTGCGCCGGATGGAACAGGTGGGTGAAGAAGCTAACCACCTGCTCCCACAAGGAAGGCGGAATTTCCTGGGCGGGCGCTGGAGCCGAAGCCGGGTAAGCTTCTCCGCCTGGGGCAAGGCTGTCACTGCCATCCGGGGCCGGATAGGGGCTCACACCATCATTCAGGTTGGGTTCCGCCAGGCTGCCCTGTGGCGCCGGATAGGCGCTGTAATCGTTCATGATCAGCGGCAATCTTTTCTTCACGGGCGTTTTCGTGGGTGTAAGCGTCCGGGTCGGCGTTCGGGAAGGCGTGGCGGTAAACGTCGGCGTGTTGGTCGTGGTGGAAGTGCGAGTCGGCGTAGGCGTGTTTGTGACTGTAGCGGTAAAAGTGTGGATCGGGGTAAAGGTGGCCGTGAAAGTCGGCGTGAAAGTATCCGTCGGCGTGGGCGTGTCCGTCGCGGTAGCGGTGTTCGTAGAAGTCGAGGTAGGTGTATCGGTGGGCGTCGCAGTATTTGTGGAAGTCGGCGTGGCTGTTTCCGTAGGCGTTGGCGTCTCTGTTTGGATAGGGGTAGGAGTCAGCGTGGGCTCAGCGGTCGGGAGAGCTTCCACGCTCTCAACGACGCCGCTGCGATTGCCGTTGGGATCGTAGGCATACTCGTAGCCAATCTGCTGCTCGCCGACCGTATAGGCCAGGTGGCGCAGTTGTCCCAGGGGGCTGAAGGCATAGCTGGAGCTGACCCCGTTGGGCAGCCGGCTGGCGCTCAAATTCCCGACCGCGTCGTAGGTGTAAGTAGTGCTTTGCGCCTGCCCATCGGTGACCTGCGTCAGGCGGCCCAAGGGGTCGTAGGTGTAAGCGACGTCATCCCCGCCCCCGGGATAGCCCAAGAAGGTGCGGTTGCCGGTGGGATCATACGCGTAAGAGACGCTCTGGCCGAAGGGATCCTGGATGCTGGTGGGGCGACCCAGCGCGTCGTAATTCCAGGTGGTCGCGCCCAGCGTGCCCAGGCCGGGGTCGCTCAACTGGCGCAGCTCCCCGGCAGCATCGTAGGAAAACTGGCTGTCGCGCTCGCTGCCGGGGGTATCGATGGAGACCAGGCGGCCCAGCGGGTCGTAATCGTATTGGGTGCGGTTGGCCGGTACGTCCTGCTCCAGGGGAGTGTTGGCGTCCTTGACGGAGGTCAAATTGCCGGCCTGGTCGTAATAATATTTGGTCACGTAGCTCAACGGCGCGGGGGCCGTTTCGCTCTCCACCTGGTTGAAAAGCGTATAGGTGAAGGTGCGCGTGTGCCCGTTGGCGTCCGTGATCGCGGTCAGGTTGCCGGCCTCATCGTAAGCATAGTGGGTGTGCACGTTGACGTCCGGGCCGGGCGCCGCGCCCTCGACGTAGTCCTCCCACACGTCCGTCAGGCGGTCGAGGGCATCGTAGCCGTATTTGGTGGCGATGCCCTTGGCGTCCGTCTGGGTTTCCAGGCGCCCCAGGTCGTCGTACTGGGAGTAGGTGGGCACGTTGGTGTAAGGATCTTCCGGATCGAAAGCCGGCGGGGTGACGGCCTGGATCCACTCCACCACCGACTGGTTCGCGTTTCCCACCAGGTTGCGCACTACCTCGGTCGGGCGGTTGATCGCGTCGTAGTAGGTGCGCGTGATCACCCCCAGGGGATCCATGCTGGCGATCGGATTGCCGGCCTGGTCGTAGAAGTAATCCGTGCGCACGTTGTGTGTTCCGTCGCAGGCCACCCCGGACTGGTTGCAGTCGGGGGGCTGGGGATCCAGCGCATCCCAATTGCTCAGGTTCTGTACCACCACTACCGGCTGGCGCACCGCGTCGTAATAGGTGCGGGTGGTCACTTCGTAAGGTGTACCGTCCTCCACCAGGTGCAGGTCGATCTGGGCAACGCGGTTGCCGGCCGCATCGTACAAATAGCGCACCGGGACGTTCTGGTCGGGCTGGCCGGGGTCAAAAGGCAGCGAAAAGGGTGCGTCGAGGGGCACCCTTTTAATTGACCAGTTGCTACCAATGGATACGTTCGACCTGTCAAAGTTCCCCGGGATAATCGTTCTAAGGAGAACAGCAATAGTCGTCTGGATAGGAATATCTCTTGAATGATTCGATAAAGAATTAATTTCCGCTGGAAATGGTTTGGGTTAGGCGATACCAACCAGGCTGTTCCACAGACCATCCAATTAAACCTGTATCCATTTCTTTTATCTTCCACCAACGATATTCCCCATCAGTAGAAGGACCTTCCAGGGCAATAATTCTGTCTCCGACCTTTAGTTGTTTCAGTACCCGAGATTCAAGAGAGGGCGATTCTCTCAATCGAAGCTCTTCTCCCAAGGGTGTTATAACAAATGTCTTTCCAGTTTGAAGGGGCGTTACCGGGCTCCATTCTGGCTGCATTATCCAGGCATCTGGATAAGAATTGATCAAAGGTTGGATATTACTCCCATCAGAATTCATGATGTATAACCGCCAGGGAAGTGCTAATGGTTCTCCGTATGTTCCGACACAAACTTGTGTGGGTTGAGTGGCTGCAAAGACGATCCATTCTCCATCTGGTGACCAAGTAGGGTCCTTATGATTAGCCAACGTATTTGTTAAGCATTTTGTCTTACCGGTCTCGATATCAACAACACAGATATTCCCGCAATCTTCACTGGAGCCAAAAGCGATCTCCTTTCCATCTGGTGACCAGGAAATTCGACTTAAACCCGGGATAACGTCCATATCATTTATAAGATGAGACCCACTCCCATCCGAATTCATGAGGAATAAATCAGCGTTACTAAAAGAAGCATCTTTTGACGTAAGGTATGCAATCCACTTGCCGTCTGGTGACCATACAGGAAAGCCTCTATGTGAATCTTTTGTCTCGGTTAGCTTGGTCACCTTCTGGGTACCTAAATCCACTGTAAACAAATCCTGATCGCGAACGAAGGCGATTTCCTTGCCATCTGGTGACCATGCCGGGTCATAACCGTTTGTCAATTCATGATCTCCAGAACCATCCGATTCTGCGATTCGGATATGAACGTCATTTGTGCCTGCTGAACCCCAATAGTAAGCAATTTGTTGACCATCTGGAGACCACGAAGGACTTTGAAAACTAACCCTCTTATTGAATTTCTCCGTTATATTTTGGACCGCTGGCTCGCCAGAGGAAAGGACGAAAATCCCATTGTTCATTTCCTCTGTCATCGCAAATGCGATCTTCCAATCCAAATACGGCGATATATCTAGCGATGGCATAGTGGCTAATGGAGTATTCTGGATCATTGGTTCAATGAAAGTTGGCGTAATGGATAACCTTGTTTGTTGTGTATTAGTAATTTCAGCGGTCCAGGTAGGAGAAACGTAAGAGTTGGAAGAGGTTTGCCCATATGGACTCTCGGTCTTCGAGGAAGAAACATTTGCAAGACAACCCGACACTATTGTCAGCATACATGAAATACAAAATGTCGTAAAAAGTACAGTTTGATACCTCTTTCTCATGGACATATGCCATACTCCTGAAGGCTTGGA
The DNA here is from genome assembly GCA_023381565.1 of Chloroflexota bacterium. Taxonomy (GTDB): domain Bacteria; phylum Chloroflexota; class Anaerolineae; order Anaerolineales; family Anaerolineaceae; genus JAMCRR01. The sequence goes on along the minus strand of JAMCRR010000133.1, from coordinate 2,105 downwards.
ATAAGACTATTAACAACATCCTCTCCAGACCAAGGATAGATTTCTAGAGTAGTGCCAAGTGCTCTAATGACAGACTGATTGAAGATCCCCCAATTGACATATTCCTCTCGATTAGCAAATGGGTTGTTGATTCTAACCAATCCGCCCTGAATACCTGTAAGGACCACCCAGTGTTCAACGAAATTACGAGGATCTTGATTTTGGGGTGAGGGCTGATGCAAACTCACCAATCCAGTGTTCAAATCCAATACCACAGATGTAATAATATAGTGCCTACGTGCTAATATATTCGACAATATCCCCCTCATATTGTTTAGACCATTTTGGTCCAACCACCAATTCCTTTGTAAGGGTAAGGTTTTCCAAATATTCGAGCCAGACATCATCACAGATATCTCGCGGCCCGAATAACCTTTTGCGATCCAATCGGATGGAAAAACATCCCTGACTAATATCTCTAGATTTCCGATTCCAGTTCCAGCATCCGAGTTGTACGCGCGTATAAAATTATCTAATGAATTTCTCGAGCCAGTTATAGTTTCATAGATCATTTCAAGCGAAATATGACCGCATAAGTTGAAGTATCTTGGGTTATTATACGGGTAATACTGTGCCGGCCGAGGAGATAACGTATTTAAAGGGATTGAGGACGATAGATTAACATCCACAAAAACACTTGACGGTGGTTCAATAGGGAGTAATCCTGTTGGATCAATGTAGTTTATCGAATTAGCGTAGGCATACAACCAGGGATTGTAGGACATGGGTGCATTATTGTCTCCCTGCCAGGTATCTTTCGAAATAAAACGTCCATCACCAAGCGAGTAATATCTAGCCCTGAGATAGAGTAGGTTGGAATAGCTGTCCATCCACTCGCCGGTAAACGCGTAAGACGACGTCGCCTCTCCCTGGCTGTACAATTCTTCCCCAAACGGATCGTAGCTCTTGCCCAGGACCACCTCTCCGGTGGAGTCGGCCAACTGGCGCACGCTCCCCAGCGCATCTCCCAGGAAGTACTGCGTGTCCTCAGTACTTGCTTGGGCAATGCGGCCATTCCCGTACAGGTAGGTGTCCGTTCCGTCCGCCAGCACCTGCGTCAACCCTCCAGCCTGATCCAACGTGAAGGTCGTATTTGTTCCGTTTACCGTTTCCCGCACCCGATCTCCCACCCCATTATACAGGTAACTGGCCGATAAGGACGAGCCGCTCACCCCGGTCAAGCGGTTAGCGTAATCATAGGTATAGGTATACGGTCCGTCATTAAGCAGGTTGCCGTTGGCGTCCCAAGTATACGTCACCCCGCCCACGCTGGTCAGCCGGTTGGCGTCGTCATAGGTATAGGCGGTCGCCCCCAGGTCAGTGGTCTCTTCCAGCCGGTTGCCCACCGCGTCGTAAGTGTAATGGAAGAAAACGCCATTGTCGTAGTCCGCGGCTGTCAATCGTTCGAGAGGGTCGTAGGTGTAGGTGATGGTGGTGCTGCTCGTAGCCGGCGTCTCCGGAACGTCGCCGCCACTGAAATCGTCCAATGCCGTGCCTGCTCCACCGATCGTCCACAGTCCAAGATACCCGCCGCCGGCATAGTACGGCCAGGCCGTTACATCGCGCGCGCCCAGCAGCGTGTCGTTCTGATATACCTCCACCGTGCCGTCCGCCCTGGCGATCGCCCGGAAGCGGTCCCCATCTGCGAAGGTGGCCGGAATGTCTGCACCCTGCTGCACCCATCCCTGTTGATCGGTGTAGGTCACCACCTGGATGAGATCACTTCCAGGCTGGTACCAGACTTCGATCACCCCGCCGGCCCAGCTATCGTTGTCCTGGCACTTCAGCAACAGGTCGATCTCGCTCGCCTCCGGATTGATTGCTGCCAGCGTTACCAAGGCTTCCTGGTCGGCGCCGAAGGATGTGGCTCCCCAATAAAGCTCGCCTGACGAGCCCACGACCGCCTGGCCAGACACCAGGGCGTATCCATCCGGCATCCCCAACCAGAAGTTGTTGACGTCTCCATCCTCCCGGTTGAAATCGTCCAATACGCCCGTAGCCGGGAAAGCCGCCTGGGGATCAGCGTTGCCGCCTCCGAAGTCGTCCAGCACCGTGCTGACCCCGTC
>JAMCRR010000010.1 GCA_023381565.1 Chloroflexota bacterium | reverse complement strand
CCCGTGACTACCTGGTGCCTTCACGCGTGCATCCTGGCGAGTTCTATGCTTTGCCGCAATCACCCCAGCAGCTCAAGCAGCTGCTGATGGTGGCCGGCATCGAGCGCTACTTCCAAATCGCCCGCTGCTTCCGCGATGAAGACCAGCGCGGCGACCGCCAGCCCGAGTTCACCCAGCTCGACCTGGAGATGTCCTTTGTTGAGCGCGAGGATATCATGACTTTGATCGAGGGCATGTTCACCCAGATGGTCGCCGAAGTTGTGCCCCAGAAACGCCTCTTCGCCAGTCCCTGGCCGCGCTTGAAGTACCGCGAAGCCATGGATCGCTTCGGGAAAGACAATCCCGACATCCGCTTTGGCCTGGAATTAAAAGACGTGACCGATTTGTCTGCGGGCTGCGGGTTCAAGGTCTTCGAGGATACGGTGTCGGCCGGCGGGCACGTGCGCGGCATCAATGCCAAAGGTCTGGGCGGCTACAGCCGCAAGCAGATCGACGAGCTGACCGATTTCGTCAAGCAGTACGGCGCCCACGGCCTGGCTTACCTGGCGCTGGACCCGAGCAGCGGCGAGCAGCGCTCATCCTTCTCCAAATTCCTGTCTCCCGAAAGGTTGCGGGGGCTGCAAGAGCGCCTGGATGCCAAGCCCGGTGACCTGCTGCTCTTCGTGGCTGACCAGCCTGCGGTGGTTTACGAATGCCTGGGTCGCTTGCGCGTGCTCCTGGGCGACCGCCTGGGGCTGCGCGACCCGAACGTGCTGGCTTTCTGCTGGGTGATCGACTTCCCCTTCGTGGTGTGGAACGAGGAGGAGAAACGCTGGGATCCTTCGCACCACCTGTTCACCTCGCCCATGCCCGAAGATATCCCCCTGCTGGACGTGAACCCCAATGCGGCCCGTGGACAGCAGTACGACCTGGTATTGAACAACTACGAGGTCGGCGGCGGCTCGATCCGCATCCACGACCGGGCGCTGCAAGAGAAGATCTTCAAACTTATCGGCCTCGACCCGGAGGTGGCCCGCGAGCGTTTCGGCCACATGCTCGAAGCTTTCGAATACGGTACTCCCCCACACGGCGGCATTGCCCCGGGTATCGACCGCATCACCATGATCCTGGCAGACGAACCCAATATCCGCGAGATGATCGCCTTCCCAAAAAACCAGGCGGCGCGCGATGTGATGGCGGGAGCGCCCTCTCCAGCAGACCCCAGGCAGCTAAGGGAGCTGCACATCCGGGTTGAGGAAGAGGAGCCAGTAAAAAAGTAAGCAAGGTTGTGTAACCGGTGAGACGAAGGTCGAGAAGGGAACCGGTCCTGATCTTCGTCTCACTTTTTTTCCCGATGGAGCTTCCCGATGGATGAATTTTCTGTGGTCTCGCAGACCACTTCGCCTAACACACGCCTCAGCCTGGGCGGGGAATTCCGCCGCCTGGGACTTGGCCCGGGGATGGCGGTGATCGTGCACTCGTCGCTCAGTGCCATCGGCTGGGTGAGCGGAGGCCCGGTGACCGTCGTCCAGGCGCTGATGGATGCCCTCACACTCGAAAGCACTCTGGTGATGCCCACTCATTCCGGTGATTATTCCGACCCGGCGAAGTGGGAGAACCCTCCCGTCCCGCAGAGTTGGTGGGAAGAGATTCGCCACAGTATGCCGGCTTACGATGCCCGTTATACCCCAAGCCGGGGTATGGGGGCGATCCCGGAGGTGTTCAGGAATTTCCCGGACGTGCTGCGCAGCGACCACCCGGCGTTGTCATTCGCTGCCTGGGGAAAAGACGCCCGACGTATTACGCAAGGGCACACCCTTGATAATTGCCTTGGAGAAACCTCCCCGCTGGCGCGGCTGTACGACCTGGATGGTTGGGTACTGTTGTTGGGCGTGGGTTACGGGAATAACACCTCTTTCCACCTGGCCGAGTACCGCATTCACAACCCAGTGCAGGCGTTTGAAGGGGCGCCAATGATAGAAGGCGGGCAGCGCGTGTGGAAGGTCTATCGTGACGTTAATCTGGATTCTGACTGTTTCGAAACGCTCGGAGCAGATTTCGAGAAGCAGGGTGAGGTAAAGATCGGCAAGGTGGGGAATGCCGTCGTGCGTCTATTCCGGCAATGCCCGGCGGTGGATTTCGCGGTGGAATGGTTGAATAAAGCGAAGATCTGAGACTATGCTTCTTGAATGGTGATCTTGTGCTCGATGGGGGAATTTTTCTCTAGCATGGCGTGCACGCCGCAGTACTTCTCCACCGAAAGCTGAACGGAGCGCTCGACCGCTTCACGCTCGAGGTTGTGCCCGGTGACCACGTACTCGATCCACAGGTGGGTGAAGACTTTCGGGTGCTCGCTGGCTCGTTCGCCGTGCACGCGCACCTCAAAATTGGTCACGTCCTGGCGTTTCTTTTTCAGGATCGAGATCACGTCCATCGCCGTGCATCCGGCAAGCCCGACGGCGATCAGCTCGAAGGGGGCAAAGCCCGGAGGAGGGCTGCCGTCTTCGGGTGATCCGCTCAATAGCAGGGTGTGACCGCGTTCAGCGGTCCCGGTAAAATTCAGCTCTTTGCCTTGCCAGATTACTTTTGCGTCCATGGATGATCCCTCATTCGATTCCCCCTCCATTTTTGGAGGTGAATTGTTTGGTGAATAAGTCAATTATGGTCTTTTATCGTAGCCGCGGCTCTTGTGGGCGCCCGATCCTTTGCCCATAAGGGGCAGGACTACAGATTCAATGAGATTTGTCGCCGTCCGCCTCGTCGAACCGCTTGGTGGAAATGAAATGGTGCGTTCAATAGCGAACGCACCCTACCTCTTCTAAAACCGTTATCGCAGATTCGTTTCTTCTCTTTAATCCCCTGGGGTGGCTGCGGGCTGGCCAAGCGCCTGGCGGATTTCATCGACCAGGTAGCCTTCTGGCACCGCGCCAACCACGTTCCCCAACCCGTCGTTGATCACCGTGTGAGGCACGCCGCCGACACCATACCTTTCGGCCAGCTCCTGGAACTCATACGATTCCACCATATCTGCTTGCACGAGAGGGCTTTCCATCGCCATTTGATGAGCGAGCACCACGGCCCGCGGGCAGTACGGTCAGGTAGGGGTAATAAACACCTGCAGGTGGACGGGATCCTTCAGGGATTTCAAGAACTCGCGGGTCGCATCACTCAATCCGGATTTACGCGAGGAGACCATGATCAGGTCGTTAATCAGCGAGGTGAACTCATGCCCGGAGGGAATTCCCAGATAGTGCACTCCATAATCCACCAAATGCCCATCTTCTTTACCGGTTAGCGTGAAGCTGGGAGCTCCTTCAATCCCATACTGAGCTGCTAATGCAGCATCAACGTCGATGTCGTGAACAGATACTTCCAACCGGTCGGATAAGGCCGCCACTTCTTCTAGTAGCTGTTGCGTTTCGGCGCAGTAATCGCAGTCATTTTCCTTGCCGAAATATTCGACTTGGACGGGTTTATCCAGGCCGTTGAAGACCTCCCGGATCTGGTTCTTGATTTCATCGTTTAGCAGCTCTGGCATCATTTACTCCTGGCTTGTATTAATTTACTTACACTTATGTGATCCAATACTTAGATGCAGCAGGTCCTCTAAAAGTCACATGCATAATGGCACCCAAGGAAATTTTCTGAAATACAAACGAATCTCATACTTCTTTCTTCAGGTAATCTTCCAGGTTCAAACGGAGAAACAGGCGCGCTCGCACGTCTTGAGGCAGTGCCTCCGAAGAGGTAGGCTCGTGATACAGCTCGATCGTCTTCCGCAGGGTGTTCACTACGATGCGGCATTTCTGGCAACTCTGCAGGTGTTGTTCAAGCTCGATGCACAGGCTCGGATCGAGGGTCCCGTCAACGTAATCCGATAAGGATGCAACCAAAGCGTTACAAGTATCTGTCGTATTCATGCGCGTTTACTCTCCACCACCCGCTCGCCGTAGTAAACCGTGAGCAGTTCCCGCAAGCGCAGGCGAGCACGCAGCAGGCGGGTTTTCACGGCGGTTTCGCTCAGGTTGAGCGTATCGGCCGTTTCCTTGATCGAAAGCCCCTCGATATCTCGCAAGACGAACACTGCTCGTAAAGCTGGAGAAAGCTGCTGGATAGCCTCATTCATAAATTTACGGGATTCGACCGAAAGCATCTCTCGCTCGGGTAGGCAGCACCAATCCAGGATCTCGCGTGGTTCGATCTCCCCTTCAACAGTCTCTACTCCCTCATCGACTGAGACCTGATTGGGCCGGCGTTTGCGCAGGGTCATCAAAGCCTCGTTAATGGCGATCCGGTAAAGCCAGGTGGAGAGGCTGGAGCGACCTTCGAAGGTTGGTAAGGCTTTGAAAGCCTTGATAAAGGTTTCTTGCAGCATATCCTCGGCATCCTGGGGATCGTTGAGCATCTTTAAACCCAGCCGGTAGACTTGCGTTGAGTATGTTTCCACAAAGCGAGCGAATTCTTCTCGATCCCCTCCCCGCAATGCTTCCATAGAAAATGCGGCTTTCTCTGTCTCATTAATCATTTAGATGGTTCCTCGTGGGAAAAGTTGCCTGAACCGGTAAATACCTGTCTCATCAAGATAACGGCCAGGTCGGCAGCGCATCCATGTCCAGCCCATCGCGTTGTCCGTACGCATAGCGGAAGTACCCTGCTGCGCCGATCATGGCGGCATTATCGGTGCACAGGGATAGGTCTGGGATGTGGACCGGGAAGTCCGATTGGGATAAGAAAGTCTCTCGCAGGGAGCGGTTGGCCGAAACGCCGCCTGCCACCAGGATCTGGCGTGCCTTGAAGGTCTGCGCGGCGCGCATTGTCTTGCTGAAAAGGACGTCGACGACCGAAGCCTGGAAGCTGGCTGCCAGGTCTGCCACCGGAAGAACGCGATCGACATCTTCAAGCCGGCGCACCTCGCGCAGTACGGCAGTTTTTAGCCCGCTGAAAGAAAAATCCCAGCTGTTCTCGAGGCGGGCGCGCGGAAAACCGAAGGCTTTGGGGTTACCCTCCTCGGCTGCTTTTTGAATGGACGGACCGCCCGGATATTCCAGCCCGAGCAGGCGGGCGACCTTATCGAAGGCCTCGCCGGCCGCGTCGTCCAGTGTGCAGCCCAGGCGCTGGTATTGGAGGTGCCCATTGATCAGGATCAGCTCGGTGTGCCCCCCTGAAACGAGCAAAGCCAGCAGGGGGAACTTAGGTTCGGGAGGGGCGGGGTTATCACCGGGATAGACCCAGGCGGAGTAGATGTGCCCTTCCAGATGGTTCACACCCACCAGCGGCAGGTTTTGCCCTAGAGCGAGGCCTTTGGCCATGTTGATCCCCACGACCAGCGATCCGACTAGACCGGGACCGCGCGTGACGGCGATGGCGTCCAGGTCGGCCAGAGCGAGGTGGGCAGCCTGCAGAGCTTCCTCGACGACGGCATAGATGGTCTTGACGTGCTGGCGAGAAGCTACCTCCGGGAATACCCCGCCGTATTTTGCGTGGATATCCACCTGCGAAGCCACGATATTGGAATGCATGGCGCGCCCGTTCTCGATTACCGCCGCGGCGGTCTCGTCGCAAGAGCTCTCAATCCCGAGCACGCGGGCAGGAGGTAGGTTGGAGGATTCAGGAGTTTTCTTCATAAAATATTATGAAAATTATCATATCACAAAAATATATATTCGATAGCGAAGAAAGTAATTAGAAAATATAGGGGATGAACCGGGCGGTCTTTTGCATGTATGCGGCGTAAGCCGGACCGAAATGGGCCAGATTCTCGGCTTCTTCGGTTTTCGCTGTGGCGAACAGGAACACCGAGGTAATGGCTGCCAGCAGGAACCCCACCAGGCTAAGGTCTTTAAAGAAAATTCCCCAGGAGAGCAGTAGCAGGGAGGTATAGAGTGGGTGACGGATGTAGGCGTACGCTCCCCGCTGCACCAGGATGGTGGTATTCTCGAAGTTTCCCTGAGGCTGACCGGTAGAATGCAGCAGGTAAAAACCGTGCACCGCCAGGAAAACAGAAGCCGCCAGCAGCAGCCAGGAAATGATCTGGGGCAAAGAGGTTACGTCTTTGAACCAGACAACAGCTGCCAGCAGGACTTGCCCCAGGATGCCCTCGAAAGCAAAAAAGCGGAAGAATCCGTGGGGGGCAGGCCAGCGAAATGAGGAGCGGGAGTAGAGGAAGATTCCGGCTGAGCCGAGCACAAATAGAACCAGTCGGTCCATAAAATCCTCCCTTTACCGGGATGTAACCGGCAGAACCAGCTCAA
>JAMCRR010000031.1 GCA_023381565.1 Chloroflexota bacterium | reverse complement strand
CATCCGGTATCTCCCTCGATATCGGTCAATGTCCTCCAGACTCTCAGAAAGGAGACGGACGATCCGGTAACATTTTCATTTGAGCCAACGATCCCTCTTCGGTAACATTATCTTTTGACTTGACAGGCGTACACTGAAAGCACGCGTAAGTTGCGAATTGCCAGGATCCCCTCCCACTTTACCCTGGATTGCGGCCAGGTATCCTCATATTGGTACCAGGTCCAATTGGGCGCCCAGATTCCATCAGCGTGGATCGATGAGATCAGGTAATTGAGGTTTGCCTCAATCCCATCTTTGACGACTTCGTATAAAAAAGAGTCCGGAGTATCGGCAAAGTGGACCGGCTGAGGGGTATATTCTCCCCATTTTCCCGGGTCGAGAACCACCAGACTTTCCGCGGCTTTGATCAGTCCCTTTTCGAGACGCCTAGCCTTTTCAGGGGGTAGATCCCGGTGTAGGCGAAGAAAACAATAGGTTTCATGTTCTGATGGAAATTCGCTCCTGTTTTCCCAGTAAGCCAGCGCGTGTTCGACCAGGGCATCGACGTGTAAACCGGCAGCATATTCACGATATTTCGAAAGGTAGCCGATAATTTCCGCGCTCGGATTGCCCCAATTGGCATCGATTACCGTTTGTTGTTTCTCCCTATCCCAATTCCACCAAACTGCACGGGGATACTGGTTGACTGCCTCAGGCACAGCCAACCAACCCGGCCTGTCTGGGGTATACGTATGCTCCAAATAGCCGATGGCCTGTCGGATTATTTCTTCATCCGGCCCTGGGATTTCACCCAGGATTTGAAAGGCTATGCTGGTTGCCATCGGCGATGAATCGGGAAGGAAAAAATCCGGTTCTAAGCCATTCCCAAAACCCCCATCGGGGTTTTGATATTTTCTCAGCTCCTCGACAATTAGACCGGGCGTTCCGTTCCCAAAAAGATAATTAAAGCGAGCACGTTCAAGAGGCCGGCAATGGGTGTTTATATATTCTCCAATGGCGTTAATTTGGTCTGGATAAAGCATTAACATGGCCTCCTCGGCTTTCTTTTAGAGCAGAGTAGCAATTAACCCATGAACGTTGGCGCTGACATGCTTACCGGTCTACGCGCAGACCGGCAGACCCTTCGACTGCCTGCGTATCACGATTTTCTTTTCTTGCGAACGTACTCCGTGATTGCATAAATTAGCGCTGTGCCTAAGACTGCAAAAATGAGTATCGGAATTACTTCCAAATCGCCGTTGATGATGCCTTCGATCAATCGTAGGATGCCTCGCATAGTTGCTCCCTCCCTTTTCTATAGAATGTAGTGTGCAATCTTCTGCAAGAACTCTTCTGCATTGGTACGGCGATCTCTTTGAAAAATGCGAATTCCGCATTCCTGACTTTCGCGCAGGATAGTTTTCGTCATCAGGCGATCGAGCAAGAGGAACTTCTTCCAGGCTGCATCCGGGTTTGGCTGTTGGAAGACCAGGTCTTTCATGGAACGCCGGTCAGGGGATTCTTCCCAGGCCAGGCGGCTTAAGGCGGGGGTCGTTTTCAAGCAGGCGATATGCCGTCGCGGCACCACCTGCGCCAACAAGGCTGGGTTGGTCATGCCGCCATCCACGAGCAGGGCTTCCGAGGGAGCCATCTGAGCCAGATCATCGACGAGTAAATCCAGGGTCTCGGCATTGGCGGCCCGGTTGAAGGCCAGAAAATCCTCCGGCGCCAGGGCGAGCATCCAGGCAAAAGGATCGGGGGCAGAGAACCAGGTTTTCAGCGCAGGGTGGCGTTCAAAGGTGCAGCGGTCGGGGTAAGCATTGAACGTGCGGTCATAGATGTCATAAATGGCGAAACCGTATGCTTCCGCCATCGAACGGCAGACGGTGGTTTTGCCCGCGCAGGCTCCGCCGATGATCCAAAACAGGCGTTTCTTCCCGGTGAGGACGGTACGCGCTCGGGCAAGCAGGTCAAGGTTGGGGGAAAAATGGCAACTGCCCAGGCTCTCTTCTCCCTTATCTCATGCGTTGTTTATGAAGGAACACAAATTCGCCTACGTCTTTTCCCGGATTCCCAATATTTAGAAATGAAAAAGGATCATCCCCTTGGTCATCAGACCGGCAATCAGCATGGTGACCGGAATGGTCAGAACCCAGGTAACCAGCATATCCCCGCCCACCTGCCAGCGTACTTTGCTCACTCTCTCGGCGGCTCCCGATCCCAGCAGGGCCATGCTCACGATCTGAGAGGTGCTCACCGGCGCGCCGATGATGGCCGAAGTTAAGACGATCGAAGTCGAAGCGACCTGAGAGACCAGGGCATTAATGGGCCGGATGATATATATTTTTCTGCCCAGCGTGCGCATCAGGTGCCAATCGCCGCTCGAGGCGCCCAGGCCGATTGCAAAAGCGCAGGCTGCAATCACCGGCAACAGAACCTCAAAAGATTGGATCTTCCCGGCCAGCAAAAGCCCCAGGGTAATCACCCCCATTGATTTTTGCGAATCATTGGCGCTGTGTGAAAGAGCCAGGCTAATCATAGTAACAATCTGCAAGCGCTGAAAGATGGTGTTCACACGCGGGGTAGAATCCCGGGTAGCCAGTAAAACGACACGCATCAAGACGTAACCCACTCCGCTGCCGACTACCGGTGCCAGAAAAAGCGGCAACACGACTTTATACAGGCCGCTGGTAACAATCGCCTGCGGGCCGCCGACGATCAACGCCGCGCCCAGGAGACCCCCCACCAGGGCGTGTGATGATGATGAAGGGATCCCTTGCGTCCAGGCGACCAACGTCCAGACCAGAGCCGCGGCTATCGCGGCAGTGATCGAGCCCAACGTTAGCGCGTGAGGGTCTACGAGACCGGTGGTCAGCGATCTGGCGACTGCCACCCCAAATAAAAAGGGTGCCACTAACTCGGCCAGCCCGCACAGGTTCAGGGCTACCCGGGGTGGTAAAGCGCGTGAGGAGATCACCCCGGCCATAATGCTGGAGGAGTCACGTAAGCCGTTAAAAAACGCAAAGATCAGTGCAAGAATTATTAATATCCAGAGCATGAAAATAAACATCCATCGAAAATCGACCGGCTGGTTGATTAAGTATAAACGGTATTCTCATAGGGTGTGCAGGGGCAGATCACCATCCGTCTCTACCATCAGCATAACGTCTCCCAGGCGGCTTGCCTGAACTATCCAGGTAGGGACCACTATACAATTCGGGCCGCGGGAACTTTCCCGGAGTCGATATCGTCTCTCAGCTATAATATTCCTATGAAATCTCTCCTTTTCATCCGCAGATTATCCCTTCCCCTGGTTATTTTGCTGGCTCTCAGCGCCTGCGCCACTTCACCGGCCACTCCCACGGTGATTCCCTCCCCTGTTACAGCCACGCCTGCCTTGACTCCCACCATTGCCTCTACGGCGACAACCGCTGCTGCTGCAACCCCGCTCCCCACCCAGGTTCCCTCTCAGGTGAGCCAGATCCTCGACCTGGCCTACGCCGGTCGCATCTGGGTGCTGGCGGCAACCCAGGAAGCGAACGGCAACGGTCTAATCCTGCTCGACTCATCCAACGGCGGATCGACCTGGGAATCTCATTCTATCCCGGGGGCGCTGCCCGCCTGGGTAGGCGCAGCGCCCGCGCCGAACACAGCGCGAAATGTCGTTTTCCTCAACCAGGACGATGGCTGGGTCTACGGGCCGGGGCTGTACGCCACCCAGGATGGCGGCGCCACCTGGCAGCAAACGAATATGCCGGAGGAAATCACTGCGCTCGCACCCATGGCCGGCCCCGGCGCGCAGACCTGGGCGCTGGCCGGAAATTGCCCCACCACAGGTGGCAACTGCACCTACCACCTGCTGGGATTGAATACCCAGACCGGCGCCTGGCAGCCGCTGAGCAACTTTCCTCCGCTGAGCGCCGGCCCGGACGCCTCCCTATTTCGCCCCGATGCGCATTCGGCGCTGGTGTTTGCCGCGGAGCTCTCTGGGCAGGCTGGGCAGCCCTCCAACTTCTTCCTATGGTCGTCCGCGGGCTCAGGTCCGTGGAAGAAGATCGACACTCCCTGCCAGAAAGCTGCGCAGGAGCGGCTTTCCATCAGCCCGGAAGGCCAGTACTGGCTGCTGTGCGGCGGCGACCCCAGTGCGGGGGCCGAGGGCAAAACGGTGTACGTCTCGACAGACCAGGGGCAGACGTGGGAGCTGCGCTCCACCACCGATTTTGGACAACTCACGGGTACCCCCACACTTTCCCCTGGGTCTCAACCGCTGCCAATCTACGGTTACACCGACGATCTGCTGGCGCTCTCGAAGAATGAGGCGCTGATGGGCCTCGGGCGCTCTATCGTCTACCTGATCACGGATGGCGGGCAGAAGTGGGAAGCCGTCATGCCGATTGATGAAGCCAACCCGGGCGGTAACAGCGGTTGGAGCATTGTCCGCAACCCCGGCAGCAACGAGGTGTGGGCGTCGGTTGGGACGGCTTTGTTGCGCACCACCGACCTGGGCCTGACCTGGAACCGGGTGAAATATTGAAATCAGTATAGAACCCACTTTAGCCTGTTCAGCTCCCTCTTGTAGAACAAGCTTCAGCTTGTTCCACCAACCCGTAGAACAAGCTTCAGCTTGTTCCAGCGCAGGCTGACACTTGCCTTGCGCCAGTCCTGACATAGACCGTCAGGGCTGGTGTCAGGAGCGGGCAGTGCCAGGGAGCGTGCGCTACCACCAACCTGTAGAACAAGCTTTCAGCTTGTTCCAGCGCAAGCTAAAGCGTGCGCTACACCAACCCGTAGAACAAGCTTCAGCTTGTTCCAGCGCAAGCTGACACCTGCCCTGCGCCAGTCCTGACATAGACCGTCAGGGCTGGTGTCAGGAGCGGGCAGTGCCAGGGAGCGTGCGCTACACCAACCCGTAGAACAAGCTTCAGCTTGTTCCAGCGCAAGCTAAAGCGTGCGCTACCACTGGTAGACCAAGCTTCAGCTTGTTCCAGTTCCGAGCTGACACTTGCCTTGCGCCAGTCCTGACATAGACCGTCAGGGCTGGTGTCAGGAGCGGGCAGTGCCAGGGAGCGTGCACTACCTGGGGGCAAAAAATCCATGCATGCGGCCGAAAATTAGGATAGAATAGAATAATTCTTCGCTCAGCAGCACCATTGTTTTCTGCTGATACGGGGCGATGATACAGGGGGGAAGCACAAATTGGGAGGAATGAATGAGGAGTATCCAGATTGCCTGTACGAATGACGTGGGGCTGCATGCTCGCCCGGCCGCTGTTTTTGTCAAAACGGCCAATAAGTTCAAGGCGCGCATTCAGGTGCGCAACGTGACCCGCGATAAAGCCTTTGTCGACGCCAAAAGCATCCTGCGGGTGCTCTCGATCGGCGTCGAAAAAGACCACGTGATCGAGGTCACCGCCGACGGAGAGGATGAGAGCCCCGCCGTAGAAACTCTGGAAGCTCTGGTGCGCTCCCAATTCGCCGAACAAGCGTAGGTGTAAACAGGGAGATCGACTCATGAAGAGATGGGCGTGGGGGTTGCCACGTCGGGAAGAAGACCCTCCTCGCAACGACCTGCTTTTATTTCTTCCCGGAAGGGATGGATGATGAGGGAGGCAAATCAGCCCAATCAACCTGTACGCCTGCAAGGTATCGCCGCCGCGCCCGGCCTGGCATCAGGCGAGACGTTTACCTGGCGCAAGCTCGCCGTTGATATCCCAAGCTACACCATCCAAGATCCGGAAGCCGAAATCGAGCGTCTGGCGGCGGCGCGTGCGGCTGCCGGTGTCGAAATCGATGCCCTGCGCTTGAAGGTGGAACGCGAGGTCGGCTCAGAAGAAGCGGCCGTTTTTGAAGCCCACAGCATGTTCCTGGACGACAGCTCTCTGTTGGAAGCAACCGAAAGCCGCATCCGCAATCATTTAAACGCCGAGGCCGCCTGGATGCAGGCCATCGAAAAGGCAGCCGGCGAGCTGGCCCAAATCCCCGACCCCACCCTGAGCGCCCGCGCCGTCGACGTCAGAGACGTGGGGCGGCGCGTCCTGAACCATCTGCTGGGGCATATTGGCCCGGCTGCTCCCGTGCTGACCCGCCCGATGGTGCTGATTGCCGCCGACCTGGAGCCCTCCGAGACCGCGGCCATGGATAAAAGCAAGGTGCTCGCATTCTGCACCGCGGGCGGCGGGCCCACCTCGCATACGGCTATCCTGGCCAAGGCGATGGGCCTGCCGGCAGTCGTCGGGCTGGGCGAGCGCCTGCTGG
>JAMCRR010000042.1 GCA_023381565.1 Chloroflexota bacterium | reverse complement strand
GCAGGTGCTGGCGCGCCTGGAGACGGCCTATACTGCCGAGGTGGCCTCTCTGGCGGGTATAAGTTTGCCCACTGCCCGGCAGGCGCTGCGCGGGCTGCAAAACCGCCAGCTGGTCGAGCGTGAGGGAGGGGATGTTTTCCCGATCTGGAAGGTGCGCCGGGCAGGGATATCCCTGGCCCTGCGCAGTTGGGGTTTGCCGCCGGGCGTCGCTTTTCCTACCCGGCGGGAGCGGTCGTCCTCCACCGGTCGGCACCGGCGCGCGGCGCGACTCTGGCCTGCCTGGCTGCGGCGGGCCTGGCCACAGGCCGAGGTCTGGACCGGGTGGAGCGAGGTCGCCATGGGAAGGTTGCGCCCCGATGCCCTGGCCTGGGGAAAACTTGCGGGGCGCGAAGCGCTCTTTTGGCTGGAGGTGGAAAGCGGCAACGCCTCGCGTGAGACACTTCGGCGCAAAATAACCCGTCGCTTCGAGCAAGCCTCGATTTACACCAGGCGCTTTTCGCTTTTCTTGGTTTTCGCCCTGCTGGCCCCGCCGTGGGTGCGTCAGGCAGTGGTGGAAATCTTTGTGCAATTACCAGGAGATGCCGCTGTGGTGCTGGCTGACTGGAAGGCGTTTGGTATGCTGCCTGTGCCACAGTGGGGTTCAGCGCGGGCAGTGTGAACGGCCGCTGTGAAGGTCAAACAAGCTTCTCTCTTTCCCTCTTTTTGTTGTATAATATAAAAACTCATTATAACGAGTATACGTGCTAATAAGTTTGATCGAGTTGCTATTAGCAAGGTGATGCATGACGCCAGTTTACATGCAAGTAAAAGCCTCTCTCGAAAATGAGATTGAACTAGGGATATACCAGCCAGGGGATAAGCTCCCCTCAGAGACTGAGCTTATGAAAACCTGGTTGGTCTCCCGTATTACGATCCGGAATGCCATCAAGCAGCTCAGTGCAGAAGGATTGGTATATACCGTACATGGGCGAGGAACATTTGTCGCTGAGCAGAAGATCACCAACTACCTGCCCAGCCTCACCAGCCTTTCTAAGGATGTGTCGAAAAAAGGCATGATTCCGGGGCGGCAGGTGCTCAAGCTGGAGGTGATCGAGGCTGACAAAAACATAGCCACTCGCCTTCACCTATCTCCGGGCATACCGGTGATCCATTTTATTCGTGTCACATTGGCAGACAAGGAACCCATCGCTGTCGGCTATACATATGTACCCGTGTCGGCGGTTGTCCCTCATCAGAACAAATTTACCGTCGAAACACTAGAAAATTCCAGCTTCTACCAATTGCTGGAGCAGATTAGCATCCATTTATACGGCGGTATCCAGAAGATCTCTGCATCGGGAGCGAACTCTTTAGAAGCGGAAGTCTTACATGTTGATATAGGTTTCCCACTCATTGATTCTGAGCGGGTGGCATTTACTCGCGATCACAAATATGTGGAGTACACTCGCATGCTGGCCAGGCCTGATCGTATCCAATGGAAGGTCAGCTTAGGACCGATTACCAAGGACGGCGATCATTCCATCCAGTCCTAGAGAGGAGGCTAACAAATCCATTGCAGACTAATACCGCTAAGGCACACATCCTTAATCATCGCAACCAATAACTCGTTCACTTAGTTCTACTGATTTGAGCAGGAAAGGAAAAGGAGAGATATGCGAAAGACGTTCATTGCAGTGATTGTGTTCGTAATGCTGGCAGCCTCTCTGGCTGGATGCGCCCAATCCACCCCTGCCGCTTCCAACCCTACCCAGGCCCCGGCCCAGCCCACCGCCAATACATCCGGGAATACCTCGGCTAGCGCTAATAACCCGGTGAAAGTAGTCTTCTTGATCACCCAACCTCTTAGCCCTTTCGAGACAGACATCTGGAACTCAATCAACAAAGCCAAGACAGACGGCCTGGCCTCGGATGTTAAGTTGATCGAGATGAAGAACCCCACTGAGTATGAGCAGACCATTCGTCAGGTGAGCGAGGATGGTTATAACGTAGTTATCAGCACCTTCTTTTTCGTGCATGATGCCTTCAACGCTGTGGCCCCTAGCTTCCCTGACACCCATTACGTGCTCGTTTATGAGCCGAATGATAAAAACATTCCCAATATCCATGGGATCCTATACGATGTACAGGAAGGTTCTTATGTCTGCGGTGTTGTGGCTGGGAAGATGACGAAAACGAACAAGATCGGTTGGTTCGGCGGTGATAACAGCCCGGGTATTGTTAAATTCCTGGCCGGCTACGAGGCAGGAGCGAAGTCCGTCAACCCCAACATTACCCTGGACGTCCAGTTTGCCGGTACTTTCGTTGACCCAGATAAGGGCCATGAAATCTCATTGGCATTGTTCGAGAAGGGCGACGACATTGTAATGCAAGCCGCTAACCAGACCGGCCTGGGGTTATTCACAGCCGCCAAGGAAAAGAACAAACTCGCCATCGGCGTCGATATCGACCAGAGCGACCAGGCGCCGAATAATGTGATCTGCTCTGCGCTATCGAATCCTGGCCTGTCAGTGTACAAGGATATCTCCAACTCGGCCAACGGTACCTGGAAAGGCGGTACAAGCAATTGGGGTGTCAAGGATGGTGCACCTGCGGCGGCAATCACCGGGCTGGTCCCGGCAGAGGTGAAGGCGGCCGCCGATCAGGCCGAGAAGGATATTGCCTCTGGCAAGGTAGTGCCACCGACGACAACCGACACCGGCAAATAATATCCGTCATTTCGTATCTATAACTGTTTCCAAGAAGGGGTGAGGCTAAACCCCACCCCTCCTCTATAACCACCGTCGAGGCAAGGCGATGATTCAACCCGCAATCGAGATGCGCCATATTACCAAGACCTTCCCCGGCCTGTACCGAACGATCGTAGCCAACCGCCAAGTAGACCTGACTGTCCAAGAAGGCGAGTTCCATGTAATTGTCGGCGAAAATGGGGCTGGAAAGTCTACCCTCATGAATGTTCTATACGGGCTGCTGCCGCCAGACGAAGGCCAGATCTTCCTGTATGGCCAGCCGGTAAGCATCACCAGCCCAAAGGTAGCCATTGACCTGGGTATCGGGATGATTCACCAGCACTTCATGCTTGTCCCGTCTTTCACCGTGGGTGAAAATGTTGTGTTGGGTCATGAGCCTACCAGAGCTGCCCTGTTGGACCAAAAAGCTATCCGCGCCCAGGTACAGGCTATATCTGAAGACCTGAAATTGGATGTAGATCCAGACGCCTTGATCCTGGATAGTTCAGTGGGTGTCCAGCAGCGGGTGGAGATCATCAAAGCCTTGTACCGGGGTGCAAAGGTCCTGATCCTGGACGAGCCTACGGCTGTCCTCACCCCGCAGGAAACAGATGTGCTCTTCGCAGCCCTTAAAAAGCTGTGCGCCTCCGGCTCGACCGTTATCATGATCACGCATAAACTCCCGGAAGTGATGGCAATAGCAGACCGTGTAACCGTGATGCGAGATGGCGAAGTAGTGGGCAGCTTTGAGCGCAGTGAGTTGAATGAGCGTATCTTGGCCGAAACCATGACCGGGCGCGATCTTTCATTAGGCCGGCTTCCTCGTGCCGCAAACCAGAAGGAGCGCCCGGTGGTGCTGGAGACGGTCGACCTTCAATGCAGCGATGATCGGGGACTGCCCGCGGCGCGAGGTGTTTCTTTCCGGCTCTATGAGGGCGAGATCCTGGCGATTGCGGGGGTGGCTCACAATGGGCAAGAGGAGCTGGCCGAGGCCATCGCCGGTCAGCGCCAGGTGACAGCCGGGAAGGTGATGTTCCAGGGGCATGAGATTACCAACCTCCCTGTGCGCGAGATCCGCTGCCTTGGGATCGGCCACATCTCCGATGACCGCTACGGAGAGGGGTGTGCCCGGCAGGCCAGTGTCACCAAGAACATGATTATGGCTGCCCATAACCGGCCCCCATTGGGAAACTGGTTCTCTATCAATATGAAAGCCGTAAAAACCTGGACGCGAGAGCAGATCGAGAGGTATGACATCCGTCTCGATCATCCAGATATACCCATCCTGAGCCTATCGGGTGGCAACGTGCAGAAGGTTATCGTTGCCCGCGAAATCTCGATTACCACCCACTGCCTGATCGCTGAGCAGCCGTCCCGCGGCATAGACATCGGCGCCACGGAGGCTATTTACGAGCGCATCCGGGATCTGCGTGACGCGGGCATGGGTATTCTCCTAATTTCGATGGACCTGCCGGAAGTCATGCGCCTGGCAGACAGAATCCTGGTGATGTTTAATGGCAGAATCGCCGGAGAGCGCCGGCCAGAAGAAACCAGCCAGCGTGATCTAGGCCTGTTGATGGCAGGTGTGGGCAGCCCCTCGAGGGAATAATCTCTGTGGATAAAAGTCCAATCTCTTACCCTACAGGCGGCCTCTCCCGCACCAAATCTTTTCTTCTAGTACTTCGCGAGTTCCTCAGGCGACCCAGCGTTCGGGGTCCTCTGCTAAGCAATTTGCAAACCCTGGCCGCCATCTTGATTGCAGTGCTGGCAGGTGGGCTCTTGCTGATGTTGGTTGGCGCCGACCCTTTCACAGCTTACGGCGCTTTGGTGAAAGGCGCGTTTGGAACCTGGCCGGCTTTCGCCCGCACGCTGCGTACCACAAGCCCGGTGTTATTCACGGGGTTGGCGGTCGTAGTGGCGTTCCGGGCTGGCTATATTTACCTGGGTATGGAAGGCTCGCTCTATTGGGGTGCTTTGGCGAGTGCGTTATTTGGAATTTACCTTTCTAATTACTTCCCGATTTTCTTACAGATGCCCGTATCTGTCCTGGCTGGCTGTCTGGCGGGCGGGCTGTGGGCCCTTTTCCCGGCTATTTTACGGGCACGCTGGAAGGTAGATGAGGTGGTTTCGACCCTCATGCTCAACTATGTCGCCATCTTGCTGGTCGACCATCTGGTATACACCTACTTCCAGGACCCGCGCGACGGCTCCAGCGCTGAACGCGCCTTGACATTGCCTGTGCCGACGACAGCACGGCTACCTTTCCTCAGTGAGCGTTACGGGCTGACCATCGCGATCATGTTAGGTGTCTTGCTGGCGCTCTTGCTGGTATGGGTATATGCACGCAGCGTATGGGGCTTTGAAGCCGATATGACCGGCTTCAACCGCAAGTTTGCCCATTACGGAGGCGTCAACACAGTGCGTATGGCTATCATGAGCATGGTCCTTTCTGGTATGATCGCCGGGCTGGGCGGCGCTACCGAGAGCATTGGGAGCTATGGCCGTTATATCGGCGGGTTCTCGAGTGATTTCGGCTTTTCGGGCGTGACGGTGGCGCTGATGGGTCGTCTCAGTCCTATCGGCGCATTGTTGGGAGCGTTGTTTTTCGGTGCTTTAACGAATGGTGGAGCGTCGATGGAGTTGGCGGTGAGTGTGCCGCGCGATATCGTCGTTGTCATCCAGGGGCTAATCCTGCTCTTGGTTACTGCCCAATCCCTGTTCGCTCTACTGCGACTAGGTACCAAAGCCAGGCCAGAGGAGTAATCCCATAATATCCAATATCCTGAACGCCGATTTGCTGGCCGCCATGTTGCGGGTCGCAACGCCAATCCTGCTGGTGGCCATTGGTGCTGCCATTACCCTCAAAGCCGGAATCTTTAACGTAGCCACCGAGGGGCTAATGCTGGTCGCTGCCTTTCTTTCCGTGGTTCTCTCCACGCTCACCGGCAGCTTGCTAGTCGGTTTGTTGCTTACTATCGGACTGACCATCTTACTGGCGCTTGTGTACGGGATGGTAACTGTTACCTTGAGAGCTGATCCGATCATTGCCGGGTTAGGCATCAACATGTTCGCGGCAGGGATTACCTCCTGGCTGCTCCAGTCTGTGCTGAATTCTCCAGGCGGGTTCAGCTCGCCCGAGACTCTCATCCTGCCCGGGCTGGATGTGGCTGCCTTCAACAACCTCCCGGTCCTGGCCGCGATCTTCAACAGCCAAAACGCGATCACCTATAGCTCGTGGATCCTGGCTCTCCTGGCTTATTTATTCGTACATCGTTCCAAGTATGGTCTGCAATTACGAGCCACCGGCGAGCACCCGGTGGCAGCCACAACTGTTGGCATCAGCCCAGTGCGTTGGCAGTATATCTCGTTGATCTTGTGCGGTTTTTTCTGCGCCTTGGGCGGGATGGCTCTGTCCATGGGAAGCATCCATCTGTTTACGAAGGGCATGACTGCCGGACGGGGCTTTATCTCCTTCGCTGCCGCCAGCTTTGCCGTTGGGGATATCCCCGGGACGGTATTCATCAGCTTCTTGTTTTCCTTGTTCTCCAGTCTGACCATCAGGCTGGTAGGCCTGGGCATACCCACCCGAATTGTACAGATGATCCCCTACCTGGTTACTCTGGTAGCGCTAATCTTCGCACGCAGGCGGATCCGTTTGTGATGGATGCGCCAGTTTTTTCCTTCCAACGCCAGTTCTTCGGACGCGTGCAGCCCGGCGATATTGCCCCCTTTGTGCTCGTGCCGGGCTCCAAGGGTCGGGTTCGCCGGTTTGCCAGTTATTGGGACCGCGCGGTCCAAATCGCCGAAACTCATGAGTTCCTGATTTACACTGGTGAACTGAATGGGGTGCCGGTGAGCGCCTGCTCTACTGGTATCGGTGGCACATCTGTAGCCGTAGCCGTCCAAGAACTTGTGGCCTTGAACGCTCATACTCTCATCCGCGTGGGTGTGACTGGGACGCTGCAAGAGACAGTTGCAGTGGGTGATCTCACCATCGCCACAGCCGCCATCCGCTGTGACCGAATCAGCGACTTTTACGTGCCCCACGAAATCCCGGCCCTGGCTTCCCATGAAATCGTTTTGGCGTTGGCGGCTGCCTGCCAGAGAAGGCAGTACACCTTTCACATTGGCGTCACCGCCACAACTGGAACCTTTTACTGTGGCGAGGGGCGTCCAGGGGCCAACAACTACACCCAGTCATTTATGACCACCATCGTGGACGACTTTGCGAGGAGTGGTGTTCTGGATTGGGATACGGAGACAGCTACTCTTTTTTCGCTAGCAGGCAGGTTTGGGGTGCGAGCCGGGCGCATCAATGCCGTGCTGGACAGCCCACGCTCTAAACAAATGGATCCCCAGGCGGAAGAACGGGCCGTGCAGGCTGCGCTGGATGCTGTCAAGATCCTGGCAGACTGGGATCAGCGCAAGGCAGTCACAAAACAGGCCTGCTTGCTGCCAGAGCCCGGAAAGGACCGCCCGTGATGCTGGAGCGCAGATATTTTCATGACTTGTTCGGCGGAGAAGCGGGCCCGGGCAGTATCGCCCCATTCGTTATCCTGGTCAATGATCCATTAAGCGTCCTGCTGCTTTCTGAAGCGTTGGAAGCGGTTACTCCGGTGGCTGACCATTACGAGTTTCGGGTGGTGACGGGCCGCTGGCAGGGATTTCGCTTGAGTGTGTGTTCGACCGGAATCGGCGGCGGCTCAGCCACTATTGCCATAGATAACCTGGTACAACTGGGCGCACAGACCATGATATACGTTGACGCAGGCCCCTCACAGACCGGCCAGCCGGGATTTTGGGCTGCCGCCGGAGCAGTGCGGCAGGATGGGGCTAGCCTGGATTATGCCCGTCCGGAGTTCCCGGCTGCTGCTGATGTCGAGGTGTTGTTGGCAGTACAGGCTGCCGCTCAAGAACTAGCCCTGACGGTAGAGCCAGCCCTGTTTTGGGCCAGCGCCGGACTGATTAACCCCCAGAAGGGGAGTTTGATCGAGGCCCACCTTGCAGACCAGAAGGCAGCCGGTGGCCCCTATCAAATCCCCCTGATGATCACTCCCCCAGAACCTGCCGCAATCCTAACCTTGACAACGTTGTACCGTCTGCGGGCCGGTGCGGTGTATGCGGGGCTGGTAGATCCGGCGAAGTCAGACGATACCCTGCGCCAGGTTTTTCGTCTAGCACTCACAAGCCTGCTATTTTTGCAAACCTGGGATGCAGACAAAGTCCAGACCGGTTGGAAGCTGATGACCCCAGCCATACGAATGCAGTAAGGAATATTATGGAAAAATCTTACATCGGTGTAATCGGCTCGGGTGACAAGGTCACTCCAGAAGTCCTACAAGCGGCGGAGGCAGTGGGAGAACTCATTGCCAAAGCAGGGGGTATTTTGGTATGCGGTGGCCGAATGGGCGTTATGGAAGCAGCCTGCCGGGGAGCCAAACGTGGAAATGGCCTGACAGTGGGTATCCTTCCGGGGAACTCCCGCGAAGGCAGCAACGCTTATGTGGACGTGGCTATACCCACCGGGCTGGGGTTTACCCTGCGTAATTTCATCACTGTGCGCTCTTCGGATGCGATCATTATGCTGCATGGGGAAGTTGGTACGCTCAGTGAGGCGGTGTTAGCCTATCAGCACGGCAAGCCGCTCGTGGCGCTGGCCTCCACCGGCGGTTGGGCTAACCGCTTGCAAACTGCTGCGCTGGAAGACGGCGCTTACCTGGACGAACGCCGCTTGATGAAGATTACTTATGTCCAAACGCCGGAAGAAGCGGTCAAGGCAGCCTTCGCGCTGGTGGGAACCGTCTCGGCGCCATCTAAAATTTGAGTAAAAACAGGTAATACCTATGCAGGTTTACGGACCCCAGCGCCCTTTCTATGAAATTCCTGACCGGCTCCGCAATCGCCCGCTGGATATTATCGCGATCGGGAGTCTGGTCATGGAGCGGGTCATCCGGGTGAGCCGGTGGCCCGAACCGGGCGGGCAGAATACGGTCGAAGTGCTATCCATCGTGGACACATCTGGGGGATGCGCCACGAATGTGAGTTGCTTTGCCGGGCGGGTGGGAGGAAAAGCGTCAATCGTGAGCGCTATTGGGGATGGGCAGTATACCAACCAAGTGCGGGCCGAGTTGGCTTATGCTGGTGTGGATACGAGCCTCCTGACCGTCCATCCGGGGCGAGAGGGAAGCTTAATCATCATCATGACCGACCCGTCTGGCGATTGGGGAGTATTGGAATACACAGACCCTGAGCTGCGCATCAAGGTGGAGGATCTGCCAACGGTTGATGTCTTTGCCAGGACAAAGTTCCTGCATGTGGATGGATTCTCCTACGTCAGTGCAGGTGAAAAAGCGCCGGTTCTGGAAGCAATTGAACGTTCCAGGCAGGCTGGCTGCCTGTTATCGGTAGATGCATCGGTGCCGGCAGCCAAGGCCGAGCCAGAGTTCCTGCGTATCTTATTCCATCAGGCAGACATCGTGTTTGCCAACCAGAATGAAGCTTTAGTGGCGACTCAGGCACCGACGGTAGAGGCGGCGGTAACAGCCTTGCAAACGATGGGACCGCAGGTCGCAGTGCTAAAGTTAGGCCGTGATGGCTCCTATGTCATCACACCGAAGAAGTCGAGCCTTGTTCCTGCATATGAAGTGGATGTGGTCGATACCGTCGCAGCCGGCGATGCATATATTGGTGTCATGCTGGTCTCTCTGTGCCGCGGATTGCCTCTGATGGAAGCTGCAATACGCGGCAGCGCAGCCGGTGCGTTAGCCTGTTTAGGGGCAGGCTCGCTTTCGCATCGTTTCTCACCAGCAGACATTCAGGCTTTATTGGAACGCGGCCCCAAAAAACTTCGAGATGATCGATTTTAGGGACTGAGAAGGAGCAACCATGGAGGCGCAACCGATTGTCGTTCACCGGTCTGATGCGGACAAAACCAGTTTTCACAAAGGCAGCGTTGGGCGAGACGTTCTGGTCCTGCAAGAGACCCAGAACATGATCACGGGTATCACGGTTGTCCATCCACACTGCCAAACTAAGGGGCATATCCACCCCAAGCGCGAAGAGCACTACTACGTACTCTCTGGCTCAGGATACATCCTGCTGGATGATGAGCGTTATGATATCCACCCTGGCGATGGAATTAACGTCCCGCCTGTGAGCTTGCACATAATGGTCAACCCCAATGATGAACCGCTCGAGTTTTTGTGGGCCGCCTTCCCGAACGAGCCCAAGCTTACCCCGTGATACACAGATAGTAGGAGTGAAACCAAACATCATGACAGATCGACCGGAGTACATCCATGAACGCATGGGCGGGCAGATCGAACCTGGCCAGATTGCCGAATATATCCTGGTACCAGGGAGTGAGAAACGCGTGATGCAGTTTGCCTCCCTGTGGGACAAGGCGGAGAAAATCGCCCATCATTACGAGTTCCTGGTATATTCAGGCGAGATGGCTGGGATCCCCATCTCAGCCTGCTCAACCGGGATCGGCGGGCGTTCGACCAGCATCGCCGTCGACGAAATGGCTGCCTTAGGCGCCAAAACGTTCATCCGGGTGGGAGTGACTGGAGGATTACAGCCTGGCTTCAAGGTTGGTGATCTCGTCATTGCAACAGCGGCGGTGCGTATGGACAAGACCAGTGAGCATTACATCTTCATCGATTACCCGGCAGTTGCAGACCTTGAAGTGATTTGTGCCCTGATCGCCGCAGCCGAAAAACTGGGCTACCGGTATCACGTGGGCATCACTGCTACTTCTTCATCCTTTTACGCTGGTGAAGGGGAGACCTGTTACAAGGGTTATCGCCACTCGAAGATGGATCATATCGAGGCAGACCTGCGAGCTGCTAACGTCCTGGATTGGGACACCGAAACCGCTACTATTTACACCTTGTGCAGCCTGTATGGGCTGCGCGCCGGGCGGGTCAATGCTATTGTGGATGACCCTGAGACCGGGCAATATAACCCGGTGGGGGAAGAAAAAGCCATTCAGGTATCGCTGGAAGCGATCAAAATCCTGGCTGGATGGGATGCGTTTAAGAATGCTACCGGCAAAAAGATCATGCTCCCAGCCCATCCAGCGCCATTTGCCTCATGAGAAGTTGGGAATGATTGGAGGTATTATCCGTGTCGCGTGATAACGTTCACCGCAATTTTGGCAGCCAGGCCAAGCCAGGAAATGCCGCCCCTTACGTCCTGCTGACCGGGAGCAAGGATCGTGTGCGGGCTTTTGCGTCTCGCTGGGACACCTCGCAGCAGGTAGCTGACCATTATGAATTCCTGCTCTGCACCGGGATGTATGCCGGCTTCCCAATCTCGGCCTGCTCTACGGGAATCGGCGGAATGTCAGTGTCGATAGCTGTTGAAGAGCTGGCCAATCTGGGAGCGAATACTTTCCTGCGGGTAGGGGTGACTAGCCCAATGGTTGACGAGCTGGAATACGGGGAGCTGGTGATCGGCAAGGGCGCCGTGCGCTGGGATGGAACCAGCCAGGATTACGTTCGGGCCGAATACCCGGCTGTCGCTCATTTCGAGGTGGTGACGGCTTGCATTTCGGCTTCCGAGCACCTTGGCTATCCTTACAAGATTGGCGTGATTGCTGATCTGGCCTCCCTGGGGCCGGAGCGCGAGGATGGGTACCGAGGCTTCTTAGGTCGCCGGATACGCGAGATGCACCGGGAACTGTACGAAGCGGGCGTAATCGATGGTACCGGTGAAGCGGCAACGATGTTGGTGCAGAGCTCTATATATGGTTTCCGCGCCGGTGTAGTGAATGTCAATTCGCTCGATAAGATCAACCACCGATGGGACCCGGAGGCAGACGAGAAAGTCATCCACGTGGGCCTGGAGACGATGCGGATCCTGGCAGCCTGGGACCAGCAGAAAGCGGCGAAAGGCATCCGGTATATGGTGCCGGAGATCCTGCCGGAAATTGCATCGTCTGCCAGCCAGAAAGAAGTCTGAGATGCCCATTGCTCCGCTGTCTGTCCCAGGAACAACTCGCCTACCTGCGCTACCTGCTCGAGCGGAAGAAATCCTGCTTAAGATCCTGACTGGAGAGGTCCTGGGGGCCAGCCACTCGATCCGGCTTATCAACCAGGCCTTCTGCATACAAGCCGACGAGAGCCAGGAGGCGTCCGGCCTAGTTTTGGCCAGCCATGTCCGCCAATGGGCTGATTACTTGGTGCAGACGCGCGGGGCACTTTCGCCTGCAGTGGGCAACGCCATTCATCTCGTGCTGAGGGGATTGGAAAAAGCCTCTTCCAGCGACATGGTAGAAGATGTACGCACCTTCCTGCATATTCAGGTAGAAACGTATAACCGGCGATCTATCGAGAATGTCCAGAAGATTGCCCAGATCGGAGCGAACCTGCTGGCAGATGGTCAAGCGGTGATGGCGTACGATTACTCAAGTAGCGTGACGCAGGTTCTTTACAGAGCCGCCGAAAATGGAAAACATCTGAAATTGGTAATCCCGGAATCGCGGGCGCTTAACGGAGGACTTCCCATATTGCGCGAGATTCTGCCCTTCGGGCATGATGTTCTCTTTACCGTAGATGCGGCCATGGGGCAGGAACTCAAGAGCTGCCAGGCTGTGCTGGTAGGCGCAGAGTCACTTACTGCAGAGGGGGGCTTCTGGACAACAGTAGGTACCTGCTCTGCAGCCATCCTGGCGCAATATCACCGAGTGCCTTTTTACGTACCCACTGAGTTGATCAAGTTCGATCTGCGCAGCGGGATGGGGATTTACCGCAAGGTGGAACGCGTTCACCTGTCACTTTTCGACTTCCAGGATCTGGCACCCTTGCTTAAGCGGGTAAAGGTGGAATGCGATGATCTTGAGTATACGCCGCGCGAATTAGTTACGGCGTATATAACAGAGCAGGGATTGCTGCCCCCAGAGGCAATGTTCGGGGAATTCCAGAAGATGGTAGGGACAGAATAATCCAGAAGCAAATTTGCTGGATGGTTAGAAAAATAAGCGGGGGAGTTGGTATGGCTTGGTGCATGCCGGTTCGATAGTGTTTCCTTATCTATCTTGAAGTTTCAGCTTTGGATAACTATTATTATCCAAAGCCAAGATGCTAATCCCGATGCGAAACCGGGACTGGCGTACAATGAACCGTGCCAACCCTCTCTGGTTTTGCTGCAGCCGATTAATTTCACCTGGGTTTCTTCTAATAACCTCGGAATAGAGACAAAGGTATATATGGTCGGTTCACAGGGGGGCATCCGTTTGGATCCGTTCGCAATCTACCGCAGCCTGGGCAACCTGGATCTGGAGGCGCACGCCGACCTGGAAGCTTTTGAATACCGGCTGCATCATGTCCAGGGACAGGGGGATTGCTACGATGGACCTCAGCAGCACTGGATTACTGCCCTGCAAGAACGCGTCCCGCTGTTGCCGACGGCCGAAATCGCGCTCAACACCATGCTGATTACGGAAGGAATTTACCTTTCGGATCGCCTGCGCCGTGAGGTCAGTGCCTCCGAGGTAAAGGACAGTTCCACCAACCTTGCCATTGACATTTAGGGGTATAAATTTTCACCCTTGTTTCGACCTTAAGAAGCTGCCCATAAAAAAGCCTATTGACAAATGAAACGTTTCATTCTATAATCAATGAAACGTTTCATAACCCTCCAGCCCAGAATCGGGTTGGCCTGATTTGCAGATAGGGGCAAAACTAGTGGTTACCATCAAGGATGTCGCCAAGCGTGCTCATGTTTCGATTGGAACGGCATCTCAGGTCCTGACCAATAAGCCCACCGTCACCGAAGAGAATCGGCAGCGCGTTCTTCGAGCGGTGGAGGAGCTCGGCTATCAGCCCAATCTGATCGCCCAAAGCCTGGTCACCGGGCATTCCCGGACCTTCGACGTCGTGGCCATTACCTTAGAGAACCCTGCCTTGATGAAAATGGTCAGCGGGATCGACCGCGAATGCCGGCGGCACGGGTATTCCTCCCGGCTCAGTACCCTTACGACAAAAGATAGCGCCATTGAACACCTTCGCGTCCTTTCCCATCGCCGCGGAGAGGGCATTATCTGGGCTGTGCCGGAAATTGGGAACAGCCATGAATGGATCAACTCTGCCAGGCGCCCTGGTTCAATCCCAATTGTGTTTACCCTCGCCGCTCCTCGGAAGAACACGCATGTAATTTCGATCGATAACCGCATGGGAGCTCATCTGGCAACCGAGCACCTGATCGAGCATGGGTACCAAAGAATTGGTCACATCGTGGGTCCCCCGGACTCTTGGGAAGCCAAAGAACGCAGGATGGCTTGGGAGCAGACTCTCAATAAAGCCGGGCTCGATTCCAGTCGCTGTCTGGATGGGAACTGGCAGCCGGATGGTGGGGATCGGGCGATGCGGGAAATGCTAGCCAGGTGGCCGGACACCCAGGCGGTATTTTGCGGGAACGACCTAACGGCACTCGGTGCCATGCATGCGCTCAGTGTAATGGGCTATCGGGTCCCGGAGGATATCGCTCTTATCGGGTTTGATGACCATGACCCCGTAGATTATTATCAGCCACCCCTAACCACCGTCCATGCCGACTTTGACCTCGTAGGTGAGATGGCGGTCCGCGAGCTATTCGAAATCATCGCCTCTCCCGATCATCAGCCCGGGATTCACGCAGTACCAACCCGGCTGGTTGTTCGAAAAAGTTGTGGATGCCATTAAGAATCAAGCACCTTTTTTTGTACCGCTGATGAAACGTTTCATTCCTATAGTTTGTTTGGGAGGTGGATATGATCGAATGAATGACCCGATGAGAACAGGCTCAAAGCAAGTTTGGGAAACTTCGGGTTATTCAACTTTGCAAAAATTTCTTTTCCGATGATTGTTTGGCTTAGCGATCTTTAGTTCAATCGCATTCGGATCATCAAAAGGAGATCAAGATGAAACACGCTTCCGTTTTGTGTTTTGTTGTATTCGCCTTGTTTGCCCTGGTGTTGGCCAGTTGCGCACCTGCCACGGCAACTCCTACCACGGTTCCCGCACCCACAACTGCTCCGGCTCCGCCACACCCCCCCCACCCCCTGGCTGCTACTTCTGCTTCAGCAAATCCAACTACTGCACCGGCCAACCCTGTTACCCTCGAAGTATGGGATTATCAAGACCCTGGACCCGCGGAGGGTTGGTGGACGCAGTTCATCAGCGATTATGAATCTCAGCATCCTGGGATTACTATCAATCGTACCGGGATCCCCGAGAAAGACTACGATCAAAAATTGCGCACGGCAATCGCTTCGAATACGGTACCGGACATTTTCTTTGTGATTGCAGGGTCCAATCTTGCCGATTTCGCCGATGCAAAGACCATCCAGCCTCTCGACAACCTGGTGGATAAATCCATCTGGTCCCCCAGCCTGATATCCACTTTCACGCACCAGGGAGTGCTCTATGGGATCCCATCCTATCCCTATATGCTGCCCATCTGGTACAACGTCAGCATGTTAGACCAGTACAAAGTTCAGGTCCCGAAAACCTGGGGTGACCTATTGGGTGCCTGTAAGAGCCTGAGGGCTGCGGGAAAAATCCCGATCGCACTCGGATTGCAGGAGCGCTGGGAGATCATGATTTATTATGATTACATCGTTGAGCAGCTTGCCGGACCAGGGATGCTAGATAAAGCCGCGATTGGCCAGGGTGCATCGTTCACTGATAAGCCCTTTGTAGATGCTGCCGCGCGCTTGAAAGAATTGGTAGACAATAAATGCTTCCCGGATGGCGTCGGGAGCCTCGACCAAAATGCCATGGCTGCACAGTTCTTCAATGGTCAGGCTGCAATGATGATTAATGGCCCATGGATCATCGGCATGGCCCAATCCTCCGCCCCCGCGGACTTCAAAATGAGCGCTACCCTTTTCCCCGCGCTCCCCAACAACATCCCCGGGACAGAAAAAGACGTCTCGGGTGGGATCGATGGCTTTGTAATCAGCACCCGCACGTCACATGCAAAAGAGGCGGCGGATTTCTTGAATGCCTTTGGGAAAGCGGATCAATCCTACAGTGATACCAATGGGCAGTTGCCCAGCGTCCCTGGGGTTACCCCCAAAGACCCGCTCCTGGCACAATTAGCAACGTACATTGAAAACGCCAATATCCTGGTTGTATCGGGTGACCGTCGCCTGCCTGCGGCGATTGTCGATGACTACCTGAACAATCTGGCAGGCATTGGACTCGGCCAGGTCACGCCGGAACAGTTCGGCAAGAACATGGCGGACGCAGTCAATAGCAAAGTGAAAAAGTAATCCTCGTCGTTCCCTACTGAACCCGCAAGGCGGTTGTCGGTCGACCTAGTAATTCAATGATAGGCTGACCGGCGCCGCCGAGCGGAATGGACCCAAAGCCGATCCCGCCTATGCTCAGAAAAACCCTCCCAATCAACACTCCAGCGGATAGATCCGAGCGGCCCCGTAGGAAAGTCGGGTCATATGCCTACCGGCGGTGGATTCCATACCTGTTCATCACTCCGGGTCTAGCCGTCCTGTTCCTGTTTTATATCCTACCCGCAATCGTAGGGTTGGGAGTCAGTTTCACACGTTGGGATGCTCTCAGGCCGCCGGTTTTTATCGGGCTGGGCAATTTCATCGCCCTCTTTCAGGACCCGAATTTTTACCACAGCATCCTGGTCACCGTTGAATATGCCGTCCTCAGTCTGGTCACCCAGTTACCGCTGGCCTTGTTCCTGGCTTACCTGCTATCCCAGCAGAAGCGCGGCTCCAAGGTTTTCCAGGCGGTCTTCTTCATCCCACAGATCTTGTCCCTGGTGGCGGTGGGGGTACTCTGGTCGCTCCTCTACGACCCGTTCAACGGCCCGCCGGCGCGGATCCTTGGCTTGTTTGGGGTTGGGCCCATCGACTGGCTGGGGAAGTATGCCCTGCTCAGCTTGGTGCTGGCGAGCGCCTGGGTCTACTTTGGGTTTCACATGGTCCTGCAGCTGGCCGGGATGACCGCGATCCCCAGCGAGCTCTATGACAGCGCCCGGCTGGATACCGCGAGCTCTCTGCAAGTTTTCTTCCGGGTCACGTTGCCCTTGCTACGGGAGACGCTACTGATCTCGACCGTGCTCATGGTGTCCGGTGCGTTCTCCTATTCGATCGGCATCACCTGGGTGCTCACCCGCGGAGGGCCGCTGCACGCTACTGAGCTGCTGCCGATATTTATGTATAAGGCGGCCTTCAGCAACCACCAGTTTGGCTATTCAAGCGCGGTTTCGATCGTTATGGTCATCTTCATCGCAGTACTAGTCGGCATAATCGTCTGGTGGTTTGGCCGGGAACGCATCGAATACTAACCGCTGGAGGTAGGAGCAACTTTGACTGCACAGGATATGACTTTCAACGGTACCAGATCGGGTTCCAATAAAGGCTATTTCCGGACCCTCTTCCTCATTGTCTTCTCGGTCGTCACAATCTACCCCATCTTCTGGCTGGCAACCGTGGCGCTTAAAGACAACCGGCAGTTCGTTCAGAACCCGCTCGGCCTTCCGCTGCACCCCACCCTGGAGAGCTTTCGAGCCCTTCTAACCGACCCGGCTATGCTCCGGTATGGTTTCAACAGCATTCTCGTATCCGTGGTTTCAGTGCTTGCGCTTATGGTATTCAGTTCGCTTGCCGGCTATGCCCTGGCGCGGATGGATTTCCGCGGGAAAAATATCATCCTGATGATCTACCTCACCACGCAGTGGATCCCGCTGGTCACCCTCATTATTCCCCTGCTGGTCACCGTCCAGCTTTATAAGATCTACGGTACGTATGCCAGCCTGATCCTGCCTTATATCGCGAGCGGCCTGGGGCTGGCCACGTTTATGGTGCGCGGGTTCTTCCGCTCGATTCCCCACGAGCTGCTGGACTCGGCCAGGCTGGACGGCTGCAATGAGCTTCAGGCTTTTTATAAAGTGATGCTGCCTCAGATCCAATCTGGACTGGCAGTGGTTGCCATTATTATGTTCATCAATAATTGGAATGAGTATTTCATCGCCCTGACGCTCGTCAACCGGGAGGCAATGTATACCTTGCCGGTGGGGATCTCAACTCTCTCCAGCATGTTTGGGACCGATTGGCCGCGCCTGGGGGCTGCCCTGTTCTTATCCACCTTACCTACCCTTCTGCTGTACATCTTTTTTTCGGACGTCTTTATGAATTCTGCCTCGCGCTCGGTGGGTTTTGGGGGCAGATAAATCACTGAAACGTTCAGCAAGTCTGCGTCCCGGTCTGCAGGACATAGAGGACGAGATTTACCTTCAAATTCGATTGATAACAAAACACGATGGAATCACGGGAGAAAACGTTATGAAATATGAATTTCCGAAAGGGTTCTTGTGGGGTGCAGCTTCTTCGGCATACCAGGTGGAGGGGAATAATATCAATAGTGATTCCTGGGTAATGGAACACTTGGTTCCCAGCCCTAACAAAGAGCCCGCACTCGATGCTTGCGACCATTACCACCGCTATCCCGAGGACCTTGCTCTCTTTTCAAGCTTGGGATGGAATGCTTATCGTTTTTCCATTGAGTGGGCACGCATTGAACCAGAAGAGGGGTACTTCTCGTTCGCGGAGATGGAACATTACCGTAGAATGCTGGCTGCTTGCCATGAAAATAACCTCACCCCAGTGGTTACATTTCACCATGCCACATCCCCAAGATGGCTGATCAGCTCGGGCGGATGGCAAGACCGAAACACACCGAAAAAGTTCGCGCGATACTGCGCTTATCTTGCAAAGCATTTGGGCGACCTGATCGATGTGGGATTCACGATCAATCAACCCAATCTGCCGGTCCTACTCCTCAAAGAGAAAATAAACCCCAGCGCAGATCAAATGCCCGCGCTTCCCTGGGTCATCAAAGCGGCGCAGGCCTTCGGTGTGCCGCCCGAAAATTTCAGGCCACACTCTTGGGCAAGCTCACCGAATGACGTTCAGATCCAGGTCGAGGCGCATCGTTGCGCGATGGATGCAATCAAATCCGTGCGGAGCGAGCTACCTGTGGGATGGACAATCCTGGCCGATTGGTTTCAGGCGGAAAATGGCGGGGAAGAAACAATGAAGCAATATCGCCGAGAAACCATAGACGCCTTTTTGGATGCGTGTAAAAATGATGATATCCTCGGATTGCAGGCTTATACGAAAGTGCGGGTATCGCCTGATGGGGTACAGACGCCTCCTCCTGGGGCGGAACTAACCGAATCTTATGGGTGGGAATATTACCCGGATGTATTGGAAAATTCCATTCGCTATGTAAACAGTAAAACCCGCGTTCCGATTCTTGTCACCGAAAACGGGATTGCTACAAGTGACGATGCTCGTCGAATCACCTGGATCAAGCATTCCCTCAGGGGCTTGAAGAATTGTCTAGAAGATCATATCGATATCCGCGGGTATTTATATTGGTCGACAATGGATAATTTTGAATGGTTGGAAGGATATAGCCCGAAATTCGGAATGATTGCCGTAAATCGGGAAGACCAGAGCCGAATCGTTAAGGAGAGCGCAAGATATCTCGGCGAAGTTGCTAGAAAAAACGCGATTGAGATCTGAGTGACTGATATCCTCTACGGGAGGAACACATGAGCGGCAAAGTTATGCTCTTCAACGCCGGAATAATCACCATGGATCCGGCCAGATATCAATACAATTCTGGCGCTGTCCTGATAGAGAATGACCGGATCAGCAGGGTCGGAAAGAGTACTGAACTTCTTGAAGAGAGCGATGAAAGCATCGAGCGGATTGACCTGCGTGGGCGCTGGATCTTGCCCGGGCTCATTAACACGCATGTCCACACCCCCAGCAGCTGGGCCGAGGGCTGGGCGATGACGTTCCCCTGCTTACCTGGCTGCATGATCGAATCTGGCCGTATGAGAGCAGCCTGACCGAGGAAGATAGTTATATCAGCTCATTGCTGTGCAGGATCGAGTAGATCCGCAGCGGAGTGACCTGTTTTGCTGAACCAGGTGGGCAGTACGTCAACGGCATGGGGCGTGCCGTCTCGGAGCTTGGGCTGCGGGGAATCCTGGCTAAATCGACGATGGATATGGGTGAAGGTCTATCCCCCGTTTGGAATGAGACGACACAGCACGCACTCGACGTTCAGACCGAGAACCTGGAGCGCTGGCACCAGGCTGCCAGCGGGCGGATTCGGGTTTGGTTTGGCCTACGCACAATTTTCAACGATTCGGACGAGATTATCGTCCGCACCAAATCGCTTTCCGACCAGTATGGGGTGGGTGTGCACATGCATGTTGCGGAGATCTGAGAAGAGGTGGAGTTTGCCCGGGAAACGCGAGGTGCGACCACTTTTACCCATCTCAACCGGCTCGGGGTCCTTGATAAAAACCTCCTCGATGTTCACTCCGTGTGGCTGACCGAAGACGAAATCTGGATGTTCGCTCAGCGGGGAGTAAAAGTTTTGCACAACCCAGCCGCTGCCATGCGGGTATTGGGATTTGCCAAGATCCCCGAGATGAAAAAGCTGGAGTGTGTGTCTCGATTGGGACGGATGGTGCCCCTTGCAACAATCGCATGACCTTGATCGATGAAATATGGTTGGCCTCCCTGATCCACAAGGGACGGCTGCTCGACCCCACAGCCGTTCCAGCTCAGGATGTTCTGGCGATGGCTACCTGCGATGAGGCGCGAGCGGTGCTGTGAGAGGATGAAATTGGCTCGATCGAAGCAGGCAAAAAAGGCGACCTGGTGGTCATCGATCCGGATACTGCCACCATGCTGCCACTTCACGACCCGGTAGCGAATATGGTGTCTGCCATGCGGACGGAAAACGTGGAAAGTGTCATGGTGGACGGGCAGTGGTTGATGTGGAAACGGGACATCCTATCCGTGAACGAGCAGGAGATTATCGAAGAGGCCAAAAAACGTTCCGCTGCGATTGCTAGCCGGACCGGGATCCAGCTGCCCAGCCGGTTCCAGGTGATGGATTAAATGGATAACTATCTTAAGAGTCAAGCATTGGCTACTTAACTCGATCCAATGGAACAACTACGAAAGAATACTGCTTGACATTCCCCATACTACTCGCTACTATACGCACACAACCGCAGTACGCCAGGCACGCGAGAGCCAGTGTTCGTCAGTTTGGCTGTTATGCAGCGCCCGCCCTCAAAATGGCACGGATCTAGGCTCATAACCTGAAGGTCAGAGGTTCGAATCCTCTCCCCGCTACAGTTTTTGAGATGCCTAGAAATGGGTGTTTTGGTTTAAACATGTAGTTGAAGTTATCTGATCAGTAAATGACGCGATAACGCCTGTCAACCATTTTGTTTATACCCTGATCCACCTGGATGTCCAAGGCTTCTAAAACCAGCAAACCTGCCCCCACCACCGGCTCATAACGTGGTTTAAGAATATGTGCGTGTGCGGCTTCCTCATGCGCAAACCGAGCGACAATATCGATTAGGAGGTTCCCTTTCCTTTGAATATACCTCCTCCCAGAGTCACTTCCACAGCCTCAATTTGCATTCCCAAGCGTCGAATTAGCATCCTGGCAGTGATCCCCACTTCCTCTCCCATGTA
Organism: Chloroflexota bacterium; assembly: GCA_023381565.1. GTDB lineage: Bacteria > Chloroflexota > Anaerolineae > Anaerolineales > Anaerolineaceae > JAMCRR01. The sequence goes on along the minus strand of JAMCRR010000042.1, from coordinate 6,588 downwards.
GCAGAGTTGGATGTCCTGCCAGACGTGACTTGGGATCTCTCTTACCTGATCTTTGGGTTGTGGGTGCCTTGTAGCCTGTTTTGGTGGTATGTTATTGGTTTATGGCTATACGCAACAGCAAGCGGCATTCAGCCAAAGATCTATCTGCATTTAATTTATATGGCGACTATTCAACTAATGCAAAGATTTATATGTTCGCAGCAGATGGGAAATCTCGATACAGGCGTTCAGCCTGGACAAAACGCTTCAAACCACTTCCCATTCCAGAATGCATCTTGCATAGGCTGCGTCTCGGGTAATCTGTTGCGCCAGCCGCTCGCCCCCCACTAATATCACTGCCGGCAGATAGCTGCGATTGACATACGCCAGGCTATCCCTGTCCAACAGGTTGGCATTCTCGATCACCACCAGCCGACAGCCACATTTCCGCCACTGACTGGCAATCACCTCCCAGGCCCGCGCCGTCGATACATTTCGCGTCAGCACAGGCTGCCCCAGCGCCTGCAGCAGGACAGAAGCCAGCTGGCGATCCTTGTGGCCGGGCTGGTAAGGCAATCGTACTCGCATTATCCCCCTGCTCCCATGCACGGATTCCCATACCTGGAGCACCTCGCCTAGCGCTCCCCCAGGGATCAAACCAACTGCCTCCCCATCATTCGATAAGGTCTGCACAAACCCGGATGCGTTTTCGGACATTATTCTGCTCCACCCAACAATAAATTTGGACCGTGATTATGATTATAGCGTAACTTGACCAGTCAAATGCGGTTCAATTCCTGGCAGGCGATGTATGCATCCGCCAGGTGACATTTATTACTTGACTTTTATCTCTTATGGCCCAATAATATATAAAGGTCAGACGATTGTCCACTGACATTTGAGGAGATCCATGATCATTGAACGGCCCAAACCGATTGCCGAACAAGTGGAGATCATCCTGAGGGGGAAAATACGGGGGAGCGAATTCCCATCTGGAGGTCGTCTTCCATCCGAAAGTGACCTGGCGACCCAATTCGGTGTGAGCCGGGCAACTATCCGTACGGTCTTAGCGACCCTTGAAGCGGAACGCCTGATCACGCGCCGGCAGGGTGATGGCACATATATTAATAAGCGCGTCATGGAAATCAACACTCGCATGGGCGATGAATGGGATTTCAAACACATGATTGAGAATAGCGGCCGAACTCCTCAAATCAAACCCATCCAGGTTGAGATGCGTCCGGCAAGCGAGCAAGAACAAGAGGCATTGGAGTTAGAAAAAGGTGGGAAAGTATTGTCAATACTGCGTCTGTTCCTGGCCGATGATCAACCGGTTATCTATTCCGAAAACATCATCCCTGCCGTTTTATTCAAACAGCTCGGTCCATACGACGTCACCAAACCCGTCCGGGAGATCCTCCAGCAATATTGCGGGGAGGATATCGCCTATTCAATCTCGGACATTTCCGCCACGATGCCAATCCCAGAAATTTTGGATGTGCTCTTATTGAGCGGAGATAAACCCTTATTGAAATTTACAGACGTGTTTTATAACGACAACGACACTCCCCTTGTTTTTGGACTCAATTACTACAATGACAAAGCGTTGAGACTACGAGTTGCCCGTTCATGGGGATGAGCAACCCGGAATCCTGAGATACTTCGATTGTTCAGCTTGTCTTCAGGAGGAACCAGTGAACAGCAAAGTTCTGCTTTACAACGCCGGGATATTGACCATGGATCCGGAAAGGCGCCAATTTAACCACGGCGCAGTCCTGATCGGGAATGACCGGATTATCCAGGTAGGGAAGAGTGCAGAACTGCTCGCAGAGAGTAGTGAAGATATCGAAAGGATTGATCTGCGCGGGCGCTGGATCCTACCGGGTTTGATCAATACACACGTGCACACCTCACAACAATTGGGCCGTGGTCTCGGGGACGATGTCAACCTGCTGACCTGGCTTCATGACAGGATCTGGCCCTATGAGAGCAGCCTGACAGAAGAAGATAGCTATGTCAGTTCGCTGTTATGCGGGATCGAGCAAATTCGGAGCGGTGTGACCTGCTTTGCCGAGCCGGGTGGCCAGTTCGTCAATGGCATGGGCCGCGCGGTCACCGAATTGGGCATGCGCGGCATCCTGGCCAAATCGACCATGGATATGGGCGAAGGGCTGCCACCGGTATGGAATGAAAGTACTCAGCAGGCGTTGGATATCCAGATCGAAAACCTTGAACGTTGGCATAACAAAGCGAGTGGGCGTATCCGCGTCTGGTTCGGCTTAAGGACTATCTTCAACGATTCGGACGAACTCATCCTACGAACCAAGCAACTGGCAGATCAGCATGGAGTGGGTGTGCACATGCACGTGGCCGAGATCCGCGAAGAGGTCGAATTTGCCAGGGAGACGCGCGGCGCGACCACCGTAACCCACCTCAACCGGCTGGGGGTCCTGGATAAAAACTTCCTCGCCGTGCATTCCGTATGGTTGACGGACGAGGAAATCAGCATGTTCGCGGAAAAGGATGTTAAGGTGTCACACAACCCGGCGGCTGCCATGCGGGTTTTGGGTTTTCCAAAAATCCCCGAGATGTTGAAAGCCGGGGTTTGTGTCTCCATCGGCACGGATGGCGCGCCTTCTAATAACCGCATGACCCTCATTGACGAAATGTGGGTGACCTCTTTGATCCACAAAGGGCGACTGCTAGACCCAACAGCGGTTCCTGCGCAAGACATCCTGGCGATGGCCACGTGCAATGGAGCCCGTGCAGTTTTATGGGAAGATGCGATAGGGTCCATCGAGGCTGGCAAAAAAGCTGACCTGGTCATTATCGACCCAGATACGGCCACTATGCTGCCCTTGCATGACCCAGTCGCCAACATGGTGACCGCTATGCGAACGGAGAACGTGGAAAGTGTCATGGTTGACGGGAAATGGCTGATGTGGAAGGGCGATATCCTGGTGGTCGATGAACAGGAGATTATCGAAGAAGCCAAACAGCGTGCGGCCAATATCGCCCGCCGGGCCGGCATCAAACTACCCAACCGTTTCAACGTGATGGATTAACCATCCAATTCAATATTGAAGCGATTGTCCTTAGGAGTATTCTTTGGCTGTCCAGTCCATTCCGGTTATTAAGATGGTAGGGATTACCAAGCATTTTGGCAAGGTAATCGCCAATGACGACGTGACTTTTGAGCTATTCCCTGGCGAAATCCATGGTTTACTGGGTGAAAATGGCGCCGGCAAGACGACCCTGATGAATATCCTTTACGGCCTGCACCAACCTGACCAGGGAGATATCTTCGTCCATGGCCAAAGCGCCTCAATCAAATCCCCTCATGACGCCATCCAGATCGGGATCGGCATGGTTCACCAGCACTTCATGCAGGTACCAACACAAAAAGTCGTAGATAACGTCATCCTGGGGCTGAAAAGCGCCGGGAAGATGCTGCTCAATCGGGACGCCGCACGAAAACGACTGATGGACATTTCGGAAAACTATAGTTTGAAGGTCGACCCGGACGCCTATGTCTGGCAACTTTCGATTGGTGACCGCCAGCGAGTCGAGATCATAAAAGCCCTCTACCGCGATATCAGAGTCCTTATCCTGGATGAACCGACCTCGGTGCTTACTCCAAAGGAGATAGAAGAGCTCTTCCATACCGTCCGAAAATTGGTGGAAAGCGGGTTATCGGTGATCTTCATCACCCATCATTTAGAGGAAGCGTTATCGATCACGGATCAGATCACGGTGCTCCGCAACGGGAAAGTCGTGGGCACGATCCCTACCGGCAGCACCGATAAACGCGAGTGTGCTTCCATGATGGTTGGCCGGGAAGTCTTGTTCCGGCTTAAGCGCGAGGATGGCGGCGGATATGAAAAACACGAGGTACTGCGCGTCGAAAATCTTTCCGCGGTGAATGACCGGGATACACCGGCCTTGCGCGGTATTTCATTCAACGTTTTCAGCGGCGAAATTGTTGGCATTGCGGGGGTTGACGGAAATGGCCAGAGTGAACTGGTCCAGATCTTGACCGGCTTACGGTCCATTTCTGGCGGGAGATTTTGGGTCGAGGGGAAGGAAATGACCCGTGCTTCACCCAAAACGATCTTGCAACACGGTGTCGGCCATATTCCGGAAAACCCAGATGACGGCCTGATCGCTGAGTTTAACCTGGTGGACAACGTAATGCTCAACATGCACGATGTGCCCCCCTATTCCCAGAGGGGCTTATTAGATAAAAACAAGATGGTAGAAAAGGCCCGCGAACTTATCCAGGCGTACGATGTTCGCACCCCTAATGAAAAAGTAAAAGCGCGCACGCTCTCTGGCGGCAATAAACAAAAGCTGATCGTCGCCCGGGAAATCTCTCGAAACCCGCGCCTGCTGATCGCGGCCCACCCGACGCGCGGGGTGGATATCGGTGCGGAGGAATATATCCGCAACCTGCTCCTACAAAAAAGGCATGAAGGCATGGCGATTTTACTAATATCCACCAAGCTGGATGAAATTTTGAGCTTGAGCGACCGCATCCTGGTCATGGAACGCGGCCGCTTTATGGGTGAAATGTCCAGAGAAATGGCTAACATCGAGAAGATCGGCCTTTTAATGGCAGGATCAGAAGCCTAAAATGGCAAACCTTTCGAGAATTGACCTGCGCGCGCAAATAAAGCACCTGGATCTGGCAGAGATTCCCTCATGGTTATCAACAGCCCTGATCGTCATCCTGGCATTTTTACTGGGAGGATTGGTTATCCTCGCTATTGGCGCCAACCCGATCGTTGCCTATCTATCCCTCCTGCAGGCGGCGTTTGGGGACGTCAACGGGTTCGCGGAAACAATGGTCAAAGCCTGCCCGTTGATGCTGGCGGGGCTGGGGATCGCCATGGCTTACCGGGCCAAGTTCTGGAATATTGGTGCAGAAGGTCAGATCTACGCTGGAGGCATCCTGGCAGCGGTTGTAGGGATTCATCTTGCCGGTTTACCGAGGGTCTTCCTCCTACCGGCTACGTTATTGGCAGGAGTGCTCGGCGGAACCTTATGGGGCTTCATTCCTGGCCTCCTGAAAGCAAGGTTGAAAGTAAATGAAGTGATCACCACGCTGATGATGAACTACATCATCATTCAATTGACCGCCTATCTGGTAACTGGCCCCATGCGCGACACAAGCAGCGGGATTACGATCTCACCACAGCTGGATCCGGCAGCGTGGCTGCCGATCGTCATCCCTAAAACCCGTTTTCATCTCGGCATTTTACTGGCAATTGGCAGTGCTTTTTTGATGTCATGGTTGATTTATAAGACCGTCCTGGGCTTCCAGGTCCGCGCGGTGGGCGAACAATCACGGACAGCCCGTTTCGCCGGTATTCCAGTCGAGCGAACGATAATCTGGACGATGATCATCAGCGGGGCGCTGGCCGGCCTGGCGGGTGGGATCGAGGTAAGCGGCGTACAGCACCGGCTGGTGGAGGCTTTTTCACCGGGCTATGGATACCTGGCAATCGCAGTTGCCCTTCTGGCGAACCTGGAACCCATCGGTGTGATCCTGTCTTCGATCCTTTTTGCTGCATTGTTGAACGGCGCGGATGCGATGCAGAGAGCTGCTGCCGTGCCTATTCCGGTGATCTATGTGATCGAAGGTATAGTGATCCTGTTTATCGCGATCAGAATTCTACGGAGGAAGAGCAACTGATGCTCCAACAAATCTTGACGATCACCTTTATCACTGGCTTCCTAGCTGCGACCCTGCGAGTCGCATCCCCAATTCTAATCACTGCCTTGGGTGAGATGGTCAATGAACGCGCGGGGATCATGAACTTGGGCATCGAAGGGATCATGATTGTCGGCGCATTTACTGGTTTTTCGGTAGCCTTTGAGACTGGGAGCCTTGGGCTTGGTTTTTTGTGTGGCGGGATCGCTGGAGCACTCTTGGGGCTTCTAATGGGGTTAGCCTCCGTGCGCTATCAGGCGAACCAGATTGTGGCAGGGTTGGGTATCTGGATTCTCTGTCAGGGATTGGGCAGCTTGCTCAATCGCCGCGTTTTCGGCTTATCAGGCACAAGGCCCGAAATCACAACCTTAAGCTCGATTCCCATTCCGGTCCTGTCCAAAATCCCAATCATCGGAGACACTTTTTTCAACCAAAACCTGATCGTTTATCTAGCGCTCATCCTGGTACCCCTGTTCGCATTCTTCTTCGCCAGGATGTCCTGGGGGTTGAATATTGACGCAGTTGGCGAGCAACCCCGTGCAGCCGATGCTGCCGGCCTTGGCGTCGGCAGAATCCGCACTCTCGCTTGCACTTTTGGCGGGCTGATGGCGGGCCTTGGAGGCGCTTATATGCCATTGGCGCTCTACGGGATTTACACGGATGACCTCTCCACTGGCCTGGGCTGGATGGCGATTGCAGTAGTCGTCTTTGGAAAATGGCGTCCCTGGGGAGTGCTGGGCGGTGCGCTGATCTTCGGCGCGGCCAACGCGCTGCAATTTCGGTTACAGGCGATGAATTTCCCCCTCCCCTACCAGTTTCTCCTTATGCTCCCGTTCTTGATCATTTCCAGAAGCCCTAGCTTTGCACTGACCAGAGCATCCTGCGCATCGTAATTT
>JAMCRR010000107.1:2837-6410 GCA_023381565.1 Chloroflexota bacterium | reverse complement strand
CTCGCAGAAATGTATGCGGGTAGCCGGGAAGCATAACGATCTGGACGACGTTGGACGAGATGATTCCCACCACACCTTCTTCGAGATGCTGGGGAACTGGTCGTTTGGGGATTATTACAAGAAGGAAGCTATTTCCTGGGCGTGGGAGCTGCTCACTGAGGTGTGGGGCCTGGACAAGCAGAACCTGTGGACGACCTATTTCAAGGACGAAAAAGATGAAATCCCCGCCGACGGCGAAGCTGAAAATTATTGGAAGCAGCAGCCGGGCATCGACCCTGAGCACGTCCTGCCTTTCGGGCGCAAGGAAAACTTCTGGGAAATGGCGGATACCGGCCCCTGCGGCCCGTGCAGCGAGATCCACATCGACCGTGGGGCGGATGCCTGCAACAAGAAGAAGGTGTGGTGGGAATCATCTCGTCCAACGTCGTCCAGATCGTTATGCTTCCCGGCTACCCGCATACATTTCTGCGAGTTCGTCGCGCGCGAGTAAGGGCGCTTGTCCGTGCCCAGGAACACGTCCTTGAACTGCACCATGCCCGCGTTGGTGAAAAGCAGAGTCTGGTCGCCGCCGGGGACCAAGGAGGAGGAGCGCACGAAGGTATGGCCCCGCTCCACGAAGAAATCGATAAAGGATTGTCGAATTTCCGCACCACTGAGTACTTTTTTCATCCGCATGACTCCTGATAAGCGCCCGGATCTCTTGAATTGACCCTGCAATAATTGTCAGACCATTGATTATACGCTACGATATCTTTAGAAGCAATATTTCGTCCAAAGCGGCTGTAAGTTGTACGGTATAATCGGGCCTGTATGCAGATTCAGGACCGCCCTTTAACCTCCTCAACGCGCCGGTATCTTTACCTGGCGGTTTTTACATCAGGATTATCCTCGCTGGCCGTCGAGTTTTCGGCCTCCCGATTGCTGGGAAACATCTTCGGCACCAGCAACCTGGTTTGGGCCAGCATCATCGGCCTGATCTTGATCTACCTCACCGCCGGCTACTTCATCGGTGGACGCTGGGCTGACCGTTCTCCCAAATTGCGCACATTTTACGGCATCCTGGCCTGGGGCGCCTTGACGGTTGGCTTCATCCCGGTCGTCTCCAAGCCGGTGCTGCGCCTCTCGGCCCAGGCGTTCGACAGCCTGCAAATGGGCATCCTGATCGGCTCCTTTGCGGCGGTGCTGATCCTGTTCAGCATCCCGGTCACCCTGCTGGGAACCGCCTCGCCCTTCGCCATTCGCCTGGCCATCACCGACACGCAGACTTCCGGGCGAGTGTCCGGCCGCATCTACGCCATCTCCACGCTGGGATCCTTCATCGGCACTTTCCTGCCGGTGCTCGTGCTGATTCCCACCATCGGCACTTATCGCACCTTCATGACCATCAGCGCGCTGCTGATGTTCGTGGCTCTCTACGGCCTGTCCTTTAGCTATGGCTGGCAGGGAGTGCTGCCCTATTTATGGATGCCACTCGTGCTCGTTCTGATGACGGCCTTTGGGCTGGGCGGCCCTACCAAGGACACCGCCGGTATGGTCTACGAGACCGAATCGGCCTATAACTACATCCAGGTGCTGAACGTGGATGGTTACACCCTGCTGCGCCTCAACGACGGGCAGGGGGTGCACTCTATCTACAGCCCCAATCAGGTCGACTACGGCGGCCCCTGGCAACAAGTGCTGGTCGGCCCCTTTTTTAACCCGGCGCCCTACGACCCAGGGAACGTAAAAAGCATGGCCATCGTCGGGCTGGCCGCCGGCACAACCGCCAGGCAGGCCACGGCCGTCTTTGGCCCCATCCCTATCGACGGGTTCGAGATCGATCCCAAGATCGTCGCGGTGGGTCGTAAATACTTCGACATGAACGAGTCCAATTTGAACGTGATTGTTCAGGATGGGCGCTGGGGTCTTGAGCAGAGTCCACGCAAGTATCAGATCATCAGCGTGGATGCTTATCGCCCTCCCTACATTCCCTGGCAGATGACTACTCAGGAATTCTTCCAGATCGTGCGCGACCACCTCACACAGGATGGCGTGATGGCGATCAACGTAGGGCGAAGCCCCAACGATCGCGAATTAATCAACGACTTGAGCTCCACAATAGCCAGCGTGTTCCCCTCCGTTTACGTGATGGACATCCCCGATACGTTCAATTCCATCATTTACGCCACCGTCCAGGCCACGCAGCCCTCGAACCTGACCCGCAACCTGGCTTATCTCGAACAGCGTAGCGATGTGAACCCGCTGCTGACCGAAGCGGTGAAGCTCACCATGCTGAACCTGAAACCCACGCCCCCCCGATCCGTGGTCTTCACCTAATTCATGGCGCCCATCGAATGGATCACCAATAGCATGGTTATTAATTATGTGTTATCAGGACAAGTTGAGGAGTTGAAATGAACCCACCTTCTGCAGGTGTTCGCCTGACTGCATCCTGGATCGTGACTCTCCTGATCCCTTTCATTCTGATGATGACTTCCATCCGCATTTTGATGACGCCGTTATTCCTGCAGATAGAGTACCACGCCCCCGGTTTTCCGGCGGACCCCTACGGCTTTACTCTGGATGACCGCTTGCACTGGTCCGGGATCGCCATGAATTACCTGTTGAACAGCGCAGACATTTCCTATCTGGGAGACCTGCGCTTCCCAGACGGCTCCCCCCTATATAACCAGCGCGAGCTGAGCCACATGGTCGACGTGAAGAACCTGGTCCAGGCGGCGCTGAAGGTTTGGATCGGCGCGTTGGCAATCCTCGCGCTTTTGGGTTTGTGGGCCTGGCGAGGCAGGTGGTGGGGAGATTACCGCCGTGGGCTTTCAGTCGACCTGATTGGGGTGGATGGCTTACCATAGGCTTGATCTTCGCCATCCTGGTGTTCGTGGCGATCAACTTCAGCCAGCTTTTTACCGATTTCCATCGCATTTTCTTTTCGGGAAATAGCTGGCTCTTCCTGTTCTCGGATACGCTCATCCGTCTCTTCCCCTTACGCTTCTGGCAAGACGCCTTCATCGCCATGGGTGGGATGAGCCTGCTGGGCGGCTTCGTCCTGGGATTTTTCTTCAGGCAGCGTCTGCGTCGGGGATAACGAACCTGTTCGTTTACAGGCCCTTAATCCGGGGATAGGGTATAAACGACCAGGTTCTTGCGTTTGCCGTCCAGGCGCAGCCATTCGAGAGCCAGGTCCATTTCCTTGCCCACGTACAGGTCAAAGCGCTGGCTTTGAAGGCCAAAGGCCCCTCCCCGATCCTGTACCTCAAAAATACCCCCATAGCTATCCAGGCCAGGCACGAATAGCCAGGTGCCCATGTCGAAGCGGTTTGAGGCAGCCACAGAAAAATAGGGAGTCAACGTCGGCTCGGGCACGATGCTGAATTTAGCGTCCACCAGGTGGATTTCGTCAACCTGGTCCGCCGGCACTGCCTCGCCGCTCCCTGCGTAGTACCAGTAATCCGCAATGAGGACGTCTTCTCCGTCCAGTTCCCAGTGGCCGGAGATATACTTAATATAAATGGTCTGCATCACACGATGATCATCCATGCGTCTGATCACCCCCGTGCCCTGCATCCCCACCCCATA
>JAMCRR010000107.1:0-2827 GCA_023381565.1 Chloroflexota bacterium | reverse complement strand
CCATAGATACTATACAGAAAGTCCTCTTTGGCTTGCAGCCCCAATATTCCGGGGATATCCATTTGTGAGCCAGAAAACACCCGCTCATCAGCCAGGCTATAGGCAGAGAAGGTGAATTTGCCGGTTAATTTTTTCCAGGAATAGCCGGGCGGCGCAGGAGGGAAGGAAGCCAATTGCGGCCCCTTGCAACGCCCACTCATGATCTCGTCACAAACGATACCGTTCAAAGAAAGTGGATACACGCCGAGATCGTCGCGCCACAGGTCCATCCAGCCCGCATACAAAGCATTATCGCCAAGGCTTTCTTCGTAGGCGAGGGGGGAACTCCCGCTCGGAGGAATTTTGTCCGGCGAAGAGGAGCGTTCAACCGACGAACGCCAGAATGCGGCTCCTATTTGCGTGAACGATATTATTGCGACCAGGCAAGACAATCCGATCGCTTTCATTTACCCCCCTTCACCGGCAACAATGCTCTCGACATAGTCGATGAATTAGGAACGCCATAATCTTATCAAATTTTACACGATAATCCAATTTGCATAAGCGTTTTGAAGGGGGAATAACCGGATTCTGCGGGAACCTAACAACTTTGTTATGTCGAGAAAATAAACGGATGGCGCAGAGTTGCTCTTGCGCCATCCGTCTTTTGCGAAAATCTTTTCCCTGGCGGGAAACAGCTCAATTAACCGAAACCGGATTCTCCTGGTCCGAAGAGGGATCGAAGATGTGGAAATTATCCATGTCGAACACGAGCTGCATCTTTTCCCCAATCTGAGTGCGAGTACGGGGATCTACACGGGCGACGAAGCTGTTCTTTCCGGCCAGCAGGTAGAGCAAAATTTCGTTGCCCATCAATTCCGTTACGTCGACTTTTGCCTCGACTGGCTCCGCAGAAATTCCCGGGGGTGCAAACTCAGGGGTGTGAATCTTCTCAGGGCGCACACCAAAGATGACCTCTTTCCCGGCGTGGGGCATGAAAGCATTGGTGCGCTTCTCAGGAACTTTAACCGTGAAGTCACCCGTATCTACGTACAGCGCGCCATTGTCCTTGCGCAGGTGCGCCGGGAAGAAGTTCATAGCCGGCGAGCCGATGAAGCCGGCTACGAACAGGTTGGCCGGGTGATCGTAGAGAGTCTGAGGGGTGTCCAATTGCTGCAAAATACCTTTGTTCATGACCGCAATGCGCGAAGCCATGGTCATGGCCTCGGTTTGGTCGTGAGTCACGTAAATGAAGGTGGTTTGCAGGTTGTGGTGCAGCTTGCTGATCTCCGCGCGCGTCTGGACGCGCAGCTTGGCGTCCAGGTTGGAGAGCGGCTCATCGAAGAGGAACACCTTTGGCTCACGCACGATCGCGCGTCCCACCGCCACACGCTGGCGCTGGCCGCCGGAGAGCTCACGGGGCTTGCGCTTGAGGAGCTGTTCGATTCCCAGGATTTGAGCCGCCTCTTCGACGCGGCGCTTGATGTCGTTCTTGGGCACTTTGCGCAGCTTCAATCCAAAAGCCATGTTATCGAACACGGTCATGTGGGGATACAACGCGTAAGATTGGAACACCATGGCGATGTCGCGGTCTTTCGGGGCCACATCGTTCACCACGTTCTCCCCGATCATCACGCGGCCGCCGGTCACCTCTTCCAACCCTGCCAGACAGCGCAGCGCGGTGGTCTTGCCGCAGCCCGATGGCCCCACCAAAACCAGGAATTCTTTGTCCTCTACATTGATGTTTAGATCGTTTAATGCTGTGAAATCTCCGAACTTCTTGAACACGTGATCGTAAGTTACGCTAGCCATACGTTCCTCCTTCCTGAATGAGTATAGTGACTAGATTATATTCCACGCCCCCTAAAAAAGCAATTAAAAATGGACACAGATTTATCTACTTCCGGCCGGGGCAAACGGTTCGATGGTTAGCAAAACAGGCTTCTGCCTGCATAACCTCCAATTTCGGTTTATAATCCCAACCAAACTAGACCTTCGCCCAGATCCTACCCTTATGTCTGAAGACGTGACTCCCATCCGGCAACAATATCTGGAAATCAAGCGCCAGTATCCCGAGGCGATCCTCTTCTTCCGCCTGGGCGATTTCTACGAAACTTTCGACCAGGACGCCGAGATTGCTTCGCGCGAGCTGGACATCGTCCTGACTTCGCGCAACGTGGCCAAGGGCGCCCGCGTGCCCATGGCGGGCATTCCCTACCACGCTGTGGAAAATTACCTGGCCCGGTTGATCGAAAAAGGCTACCACGTGGCCATCTGCGAGCAGATGGGGGATCTGCCCGTGAAGGGGCTTTTCCCGCGCCAGGTCACCCGCGTGGTCACCCCCGGAACGGTGGTCGAGCCCGGCCTATTGCACGGAGACGTCAACAACTACCTGGCCGCAATCTTCCTGCACGAAGACCAGGCCGGCATTGCTTACGCGGACATCACCACCGGTGAGTTCGCCACCACTGAAGTGAAAGGCGGCGACCTCTTTGCCACGCTGCGCTCCGAGCTGACCCGCTTGAAGCCGGCGGAGATCCTCGTGCCTGGCGACCTTTCCCTCGAGAACGGCTTTCAAGGCCATATCACCGCCTGGCCGGAGTGGCACTTCGAGCCCGGCCGTTGCCAGGAAACCCTGCTGGCCCAGTTCCACGTAGCCACCCTGGATGGTTTTGGCCTGCGGGGATTATCTTTCGCCACCCGGGCAGCCGGGGCCATCCTCCAGTATCTCAAGGATACCCAACCGGCCGCATTGAAGCTCCTGACCGGCATCAGCACTTACAGCTTGAGCGAGTTCATGGTTCTGGATGCCGCCACGCGGCGCAACCTGGAGCTCACCGAGACCCTG
>JAMCRR010000052.1 GCA_023381565.1 Chloroflexota bacterium | reverse complement strand
GTATTTCCGGATCACATCAGCCGTGACCTCTTCAATCGTCAAAACCCCGATCAGATCCTGAAACTCAGCGAACCGGTCCAGCTCATCCATGTAATACTTGATCGTTCCCTTAGCCAGCCCCCTCGCTTGCCGGTCGATGATAAACCCTGCCTGCGCATGCCGGAACGTCCCTTCAAAAATATATAGAGTCTGTTTGCTTACAGTTGCGGTACGCATCCCCAAAACCCTCCTTGACCCCTACCTGTGGTGGTTCTAGGGATTGGCTGCCGTACCTGTACGGTTTGGGCTCGTCTAACGGCAGGACAGCAGACTCTGGATCTGTTTGTAAAGGTTCGAATCCTTTGCCCCCAGCCTAACCCCTATATGTGGGATACAAGTCTCTCTAAACACCAAATGTGGTGGTTGGGGAGGCTTTTTGTTATGAAGACTCAACCGGTTAGCAAACAGACTCTATTTATTTGCGTAACGACCTTTGTCGTGGTATTGCGAACTTTCTTTGTATAACGACACCCATTTAGCCCAAGGATTGTTTACGACATGGGAAAGAACACGCAGGTCTCGCAATCACAGGAGGGAGGAGATTGCCCTTCTGCACTGCACTGCCCCACTTTCTAGGGTAAAATATATATCCTAATCTAAATTTGCCTATTGAATCTGATGGGCATCGAAAGGACCACGAGATGGATCTTCCTGAGTTAGATGCCCTTTTATCTAAATACAGGCTTTCCTTCCACTGGAATGCCACAGGGAAAAAATGGTGGCTGATCAGCCAGGCTAAAAATGGCAGCCTGGTCCGGTCTGAGTATCAGCCATCCGAAGATATCCTGTCTGCGCAGGCTGCGGCGATCAAATATATCCAGAATTTGTATGGCTAAAGCTGGTATCCTGGCGAGCACATTCGAGTAGGGGAATCCCCCACCCGCAAAGCGGGTTTCTCCCCATTTTATTCCACCTCAGGATCGGATATAGTATTGTCAACACACCAAACAAGGGGGCCGGGTGTGCGGCGATCAGCAAAAGGGGATGTAAGGGGGATACGCTGACGACGAAAAATATGGATAAGAACGAGAATCCTCACCTTCTACGGTGAGGATTTTCGTTTAAGGAAAAAAGGTCAGGCAAGCCAATCTGCAATGAATGGCTGACTCATCACCGGGTTGAACCCGGTAAATTGGTAGCGGCTCAGGCCTTTCTTCTGATAGGGGGCGTCCCGGATGATTAAATCTTTACCTTGGCGTAGCGCTTCTGCACGGCCGGGATTAAATATTCGTCGAAGGCCCGGCGCTGGTCGAAATCGGGTGCCCAACCCCAATCCCTACGGGCAGCCGAGTCGTCCACATCGGCGGGCCAGCTGTCGACGATGTTCTGGCGGGCGGAGTGTGGCGCGAAGGTGATCTCAGCCTGGGGGAATGCGCGCCTGACGATCTCGTAGAATTCCTGGGCGGTGGGGCTGAAGCTGGTGACGTTGTAGACGAATTGGGTCAGGCACTGCCGGGGAGCGCTGCCCAGGGCGAGCAACGATTTGATGGCGTCGGGCATGACCATGAAAGGCAGGCGTGTATCCGGACGGACGAAACAGACGTAGGGCAGGCCTTGCGCGGCGTGGTGGAGCATTTCAGGTCCATAGTCGCTCGTGCCGCCGGTGGGGACGGTCATGGCGCTAATCAGCCCGGGGAAGCGCAGGCAGCGGAAATCGATGCAGGCCTCGTTCTGCGCTTGCTCAGCCACGAGCTGCCGGTAGTGGGTGGCGTAATAGCGCCCAAGGTGCTCGCAGTAGAGCTTGTTGCAGCCGTACATAGTTGTTGGAAAGCACCATTCGGTCTCGCTGATGTGCCCGGCAGCGGCTTTGGTTTTCAAGTCGGGCAATCCGTAAGCGGCAATCGAGCTGGGGTAGAGGAACTTGACCGAGGCTCCAGATTTCTGTGATTGAGCTGTGGCCAATTGGAGCAGGTTCAGCGTACCTTCAACGTTGATGCGGTGGGCGAGCTCGGGGTTATACTCGGCTTTGGTCGATAGGATTGACGCCAGGTGATAGATAGTGCTGAACTGGTACTGGTCGAAAACCTTTCCAAGTAAGGTTCGGTCGAGGATATCTCCCTGGATGATGGTTTCACAGCAATTTTGCAGGCTCACGTCGACTTCCTGCAAGTCCAGAGCCACGATCTTGCTCTGACCCTGTTCGCCGAGGAAGGTGATCAGCCCATGGCCGATTTCGCCATTGGCTCCGGTGATCAGAACCACATCATTCTGCATTGTTAAGTCTCCTTTATTGCCGTCCGGCTCAAATTTCTAAGGGTAAATCAATTCCAATTATAAAAGACTTCACTCCTTGTTGAACTCACTGACGCGTGAATGAGAGTGGAAAAATAAAGGTTCTGACGGGCAGATCCAGTCAGAACCTTTATCGATCGGGCCTAAGCTCCGGTTGTGGTTAGCGTACTCGGTTTCTTCCAATTACCCTTGAACCAATATCTCCATTCCTTGTTCTCCCAAACAACGAGGATCGGCGAGGCGTTGAAGATCGAGGAGTAGGTACCGCTGAAGACACCGATGAGCAAGGTGACCACAAAATGCTGGATGGTGATGCCTCCAAGCAGCGCCAGAGCCGCTAGGGTGAACATCACGGTGAGTTGGGTGTTAATTGAGCGGTCGAGGGTCTGGACAATGGAATGGTTGACGACCTCTTCGAACGGCACCCGGCGGAAGATGTTAGCATTCTCGCGAATGCGGTCGAAGACCACAATCGTGTCGTGAACCGAAAAGCCGATAACAGTCAGTAAGGCGGTCAGATAGAGCGAATCGACCTCCCAACCCAGGAAATGCCCAAAGATCGCTGCAGTCCCGATCACTACGGCCACGTCGTGTAGCATAGCGACGATGGCCGCAGTGCCGAAACGGAAGGCATGTGGCACGCCGCGGAAAGCAAACGTGATGTAGATAAGAATGCCGAGGGCGGCAATCCCAACTGCGGCCGCAGCACGAGAAGCGACTTCTTGCCCGATCGAGGGCCCTACTGTTTCGAACTGCAGGACAGTCAACTGGCTGTTGAACTGCTTGCTGAGATCAGCCAGGATGGTGTTCTTCTGCTCGTTTGTGATCTCTTTCGAGCGGATGATCAAAGTATTTGATCCCGAAGATTGGACTTGCGGCTGCAGGATGCCCAATTGATCATAGAGGGTGATCACCTGCGCATCCTGGGGGGCTACGCCCGAGTTGAACTGGACTTCCAGCAGGCTACCGCCTGTGAAATCAATCGCCAGCGGCAGTCCCCAAATTGCCAGTGCAATCAAGCCTGGAATAATTACCAGCATGGAGATGCCGAAGTACAGGTAACGCTTTCCAATAATATCCATACTGAGGCTCCTAAGCTCCGAACCAGCGTGGATGTTCGGTAAATTTTAGATTATCCAACACGAGATGCAAGAAAGTACGTGTGACCACAACTGCTGTAAACAGGCTGACCAGAACACCAATTCCCAGCGTAAGGGCGAAACCCTGGACAATACTGGCGCCAAATGTGCTCCCGAAATAGAACAGGATCACACTGGTGATCAAGGTGGAGATATTCGAGTCTCGGATGGAGGGCCATGCCCGCTGCCAGCCCAGGTCAATTGCCTGGCGCAATGTCCTTCCGGCGCGCAGCTCCTCCTTCAAGCGCTCGAAGATCAAGATATTGGCGTCGACAGCCACGCCGATGGTCAGCACGAAGGCGGCGATACCGGGCATGGTCAGGGTAACCGGGATCAATTTGAAGAGCGCAAACGTGGTGCCTGTATAGATTGCTAAAGCCATGTCAGCAAGGACACCGGGGAGACGATAGTACAGCATCATGAAGAGGACAACCATCGCCAAACCAGCGATACCGGCGATGATGCTCTTACGGATTGAATCCTGCCCAAGGGTAGCGCCAACTGACTGGCTCTCGACGATCTTGAGAGGCACAGGCAGCGAACCGTAGCGCAGCTGGATCGCCAGGGCATTGGCGCTCTCCAAGGTGAAGTTGCCCTGGATCACACCAGACCCCTGGGTGATAGCACTGTTCACGACCGGAGTAGAGATGACTTTCTTATCCAACACGATCGCCAGGTACTGGCCGACATGGGATGAGGTATAGTCGGCGAAGATTTTCTCGCCTTCCGGCTTCAGGGTAAAGGCGATCTCATACTGGCCGACGGTGTTCGTTGTGACGGTGACCGATGAGAGCTGGTCACCGGTCATGATTGTGTGATAGACCGTTTCTGCAGCACCAGGGGTGGGGCTGGCTCCCGGGGTAGGGGTAGCACCCGCAGCTCCCGCTGCAGCAGAGGTGCCGGAGGCGGTAGGTGTGGAGGAGGGAACTGAGGTTGGGGTGGTGGTGGGAGCGCTTGTGGCGCCGGGGGTAGAAGAGGGCGTTGAAACCGACGTGCCCGTTCCCGACGGCGTCGTCGCTGCTCCGGGGGTACCGGAAGCAGAGGGGGTTGTGGTGGAGCTCTGACCGAGGTCGGTCTTGATCACCGTTCCAACCGGCACTGGATTATTGCCCATATTCACGAACTCGAGCTGGCCGGTCTCTTTGAGAACTGCAAGAACCTGATCGGGATTTTTCAGGCCGGGGAATTCTCCCACAATACGGTTGCCACCGGCAACCTGAAAGAAGACTTCGCTTACCCCCAACCCGTTTGCACGGTTCTCCAGGATCGTGGCAGCGTCCTGAAGCTGCTGTGTGGTAACGGTTGATCCTTGAGGAAGGTCTGCCTGAAGCAGAACCTGAAGCCCGCCTTGCAGATCGAGCCCAAGTTGGGTCGTCAGGCTGCGGTCGATACCAAAGATGTGGATTCCAGGATTAGTGGGAAGATCGATCCATATCACTGCCGCGACCAGAACAATGATTCCGATCAGCAACCCATAGTTACGTTGACTCATGCGTAAATGGCCTCCGGTTTCAAGCAAATGCCAGCCTCTGGCTGGCGCAAACCTGGATTATACTCTGTTTGACAGGGGGTGAAAAGGTTTGAAAGTTGCCAGAAAAGACATAACTGTCTGAACAACCTGAAGCGGAGTTAAAGGGTCCGTTTGCAAGTATAAATCGGCGTGCAGGCGAGCATGAACCAGGCGCCGCTGCTGCTCGGCGTATTCGTCCTGGGTCCAGGTGAGGTGGCCGCGCAAGACGGACTGCGGGTAGCTGACGTCCAGGAAGATGAGCACATCGGGATGGGTGATGCGCTGCCACATATCGGGAACATAAGAGTGTTCCTGAGCGATGTGGCGTCCACGAATGCCGCGGGTAGCCAGGTTTTGCAGCAGGGTGGATTTTCCCGCTGCACAAGGGCCCACGATCCCGACCAGAAGATCATGCATTCTACAGCAGAGCCTCGATCTCCAAGGAGACTGAAATGACGGCTACAGGTTTTGGGGGAAGGTATGTATTGGTAGTGAGACCGTCATGCGCCGGATGCCGTCTTCCACGCCTGGCAAAACCCGTAGGACGACCACGCTCATATCGTCGCCGGGACGTCCATCATCGAGCCGGATGGCGTGGGCCAGCAGGGAGTCGGCGATCACCTGGGCGGGAGGATCTTCGTCTTCCAGAAAAGCTGCAAGGTCCGTACAGACATCCAGAGGGGTCTGATACTTTTCACCCGCCTGTGATAAACCATCCGTGTAGACGATCACGGAGAGGCTTTCTTCTAAAGTCACTTCGCAGATAGACGGGCGGATATTGCGTGAGGTGCCAATGCGGGTGCTTTCTGCTTCAAGGCAATCGATCTGGTAGCCCTTAGCCACATAGACGGGGCAGGGGTTATTGCGTGTAATCACCAGAGTGCCAGTTTGCAGATCGACGGAGAGGATGTTCAGGGTTGCCGAGACTTTACCATTCCGTTCGGTGTACAAATAATCGGAGGCGGCCCTTGCGGCTGCGCCGTCACGGACACCATCGGCGAGGAGTGAGATTACTTTGCGGACGACGAGCGAGGATACCGCTTTAGCGCCGCGTCCGGTGGTCTGCCCGTCGGCAAGGACGACCGAAAGGCCGCCGTTGGGGCGTTCGGTAACTTCGAGGGTGTCGCCGCTTTCGGAGGAAGCGTATTTATTGATTTTGGCGACAGCGATTTGCACTTCCATAGATTTGATTTTACAACAAAACCGGAGGGAAAGGTATCCCGAATTTCCGGGGATACACTTCGTATAGCCATAATTGTGATGATTTTACGGCTTATGCGCCAGGATCAGGAGGACGCGGCTGGTGCCCAGGTCTACCCAGCGTGTCTCTGGCTTGAAGCCGTTGGAAATAAAGGGCGCCTGGATAGCTGCAAGCGGCAAATCCGATTCACCGGTTACGCGAAAGAGCAGAGCAGCCAGGCGCTGCGGAAGACTTCGGCCGGTGATCCACCCGGTGAGACCGACAACCAGGATGCCACCCGGGCAGAGCACGCGATAGATCGATCGCAGAGCGGCAGGCTCGAAGATGTAGCGGGTCGGGAAGGTTGAGACAACCGAGTCGAAGGCTGCTGAGGCGAAAGGCAGCGCCTGCGCCAGCGCTCGAGCCAGTTCCGGTTCATGCGCATATGCAGCGTCTTTGGAGGAATGACCGAGGGTGCGTCCGATCCGCCGCCGGGCAAGCCTGCCCATTTGACGGCTCTCGTCGATACCGGCCACCTCCCAACCCTGCTCCAGCAGGGCAACCAGCAAATGGCCGGGACCGTGCCCGATTTCCAGCACGCGGGGACCCTGGAGTTGAGGAAGTACGCTGAGTACCCAGCGCTTCCACAGACCGACCGAAACGGTAGCCGCAACGATATCGTAGGTCCACGCCCAGCCATGATAAAGGTAGTGGAAAAACACCTTAAGGATGTAACTTAATGGCCGGTCCATCATCTAATTGTACGGTAATTAATTCATGTTATACTACCGACAAGCAGATTGCTGAGGAACCTTCATGAGTGGAAATTGGAAAGAAATCAACGCGCAGTGGCAAGGCGGAAGTACCTTCATAGCTAGTAATCCTGCCGGAGGCATTGCGCAGATGGGCGCACTGGACGGCAAGCCCGGCATCGGGCCGATGGAGCTGGTCTTGGGCGCAATGGCCGGATGCACAGGGATGGATGTTGCTTCGATATTGTTGAAGAAACGCCAGCCTTTAGATGACCTGCGCGTGCAAGTGCGCGGCAGACTCGCAGAGGAATATCCAAAAATTTATAAAGAAGTCCATGTGACTTATTTGCTTTGGGGGAACGGTCTGGATCCAAACGCCGTCGAACAAGCTATTCGGCTTTCAGAAGATAAATATTGTTCCGTTGGGATTATGCTGAGAGCTTCTGTGCCGGTCAGTTCCAGTTACCGCATCCTGCAGCCAGGAGAAGTAATCCCTGAGGAAGTAGAAGAGAGGCAAAAATGATAGATTCACCAATTCATGTTACCGACGCGGCATTTGAGAAGACAGTACTGAAGTCGCCATTACCCGTGATTGTGGATTTTTGGGCACCCTGGTGCGGTCCATGCCGCATGGTAGCCCCAACCCTGGAAAAAGTTGCTAAAGAGATGGCCGGGAAAATCATCGTCGCTAAAGTCAATACCGATGAGAATCCGGAATGGGCAACCAAGTACGGTGTGCAAGGCATCCCGACGATGCTGCTAGTATCGCAAGGGAAAATCATCCACCGCCAGGTGGGGGCACTACCGGAACGCATGCTGCGCGATGTCATCACGCAGTTTATGGAAGTCGTTGGGCAGCCCAGCGTATCTTCTAACCCCGGAACGCAAAACTAATCAGACTCAGACGAATAAATAAAGCGCGCCGCCTGGCGCGCTTTGTTTATTCTTCGATTCTCTGGATATGAGCGCCCAGGGCGGCCAGCTTTGCATCGACGCGTTCGTACCCACGATCGATCTGGCTGATGTTGCGGATCACCGATTTCCCTTCCGCCGATAACGCCGCCAGCACAAGGGCGATCCCGGCGCGAATGTCGGGGCTTTCCATCTTCTCGCTGTACAATGAGGTCGGTCCCTGGACGATGCAGCGGTGCGGGTCGCAGACCACGATTTGCGCGCCCATCCCCACCAGCTTATCGGTAAAATGCATGCGGCTGGGGTACATCCAATCGTGGAAGAGCACGCTGCCGCGGGATTGGGTCGCGACGACGATGGCGATGCTCATCAGGTCAGTTGGGAAAGATGGCCAGGGCATGACGCTGATGACCGGGATGGCGCCTCCGAGATCGGCTTCAATTTCGAGCTTCTGCCCTTTCGGGACCAATATATCCTGGCCTTCTACCTCCCACTCCACCCCCAATCGCCGGAAGACGAGGCGAATCATATCCAGGTATTCGGATCCGGAATTTCGGATGCGGATAGCCCCGTGCGTCACGGCAGCTGCGCCGATAAAGCTGACCACTTCGAGATAATCGGGCCCGATGGTGAACTCGCCACCATGCAAGCGCGAAACGCCCTCGATGTGCAACGTATTGGATCCGATATTGTCGATCTGCGCGCCTAACGAATTGAGAAAGTGACACAGCTCCTGGATGTGCGGCTCGGAAGCGGCATTGCGGATGATTGAGGAGCCTTTCGCCAGAACGCAAGCCATGATGGCGTTTTCAGTAGCGGTCACGCTGGCTTCGTCGAGGAGGATATCCGCGCCGGTGAGGTGTGAAGCCGAAAAATGGAACGTACGATCATATTCGACCCTGGCGCCCAGAGCACGCAGGGCCAGCAGATGAGTATCCACCCTCCTGCGACCGATCACATCACCCCCTGGGGGCGGCAGGTGCAGTACGCCTGCGCGTGCGGTCATTGGGCCTGCCAGGAGGATGGAAGCCCGGATTTTTCGGGTGAGATCGGGATCCAGATCTGCCGGACGGACTTCTTTGGCCTGGATGCACCAGGTGTTCTTCTCAACGGTCTCGATGGTCACGCCCAGGCTGCCAAGCAGCTCACGCATGGCCTGCACGTCGAGGATTTCGGGCACGTTGTGCAGGATGACGGGTTCTTCGGTGAGCAGGCAGGCGGAAAGGAGCGGTAAGGCTGCGTTCTTATTTCCGGATGGGGTGATCTCTCCGTTGAGAGGATGATTGCCGTGAATGATGAATTGTTCCATCAGTTATTATCCTGGGAAATATACTGTCTCTGTAATTTGTATAGCAACTCAGTCTACCCTCCATTATATCCGGTTAAATATGAGACTGCTGTGGAGACCCACCTGTACGGCACCAACACCTGCCCAATACCGCAGGTGCTGGGATGGACACTGTCCTGCGCCAATCCTGACACAGGACGTCAGGTCTGGTGTCAGGAGCGGACAGCGCCAGGGGTATGGTGCAAGCTAGAAGAATGTGATAAGTGTAAGCAAAGCGAAAAGTATAACTAAATCCATATCGGATATAATCGTTTTATGGATGTTAGCGCCCTTTGGGCAGTAATAGCAGGCCTGGTTGCCGGAGGATTAATCAACTATCTGGCAGACGTCCTTCCTATCCAGCGTAAGGTGGACCGACCCACCTGCCGTTTCTGCGGCGCCCGGCAGTCCTGGAGGGATTATTTACTTTTAAAAGGATGCCCTGAGTGCGGCAGAAAGACTGTTTGGAGAAAAGTTGCGGTTCTCCTCTTGAGCGTAAGCGCGAGCGTTTATTTATGGGTGTACCCCGCTCGAAACCTGGACTATTGGATTGGAATCACGCTGGCGGCATACCTGGGATTGGTGGCGGTAATCGACCTCGAACACCGCCTGGTTCTCCATCCAGTTAGCATTGCCGGGCTGATCCTGGGGTTGATCGTCGGGACCTGGCTGCACGGTATCTGGCGGACGCTGCTGGGTGGCGCCGCCGGGTTTGCTTCGATGCTGCTGCTCTACTACCTCGGTGAGCTCTTTGCCAAAGCAGTTGCACGGATGCGAGGGCAAACCCTCGATGAAGTGGCACTGGGGTTCGGCGACGTGAACCTGAGCGGCATCCTGGGTCTGATTCTGGGTTGGCCGGGTATCTTTGCCGGGCTGGTTCTGGCGATCGTTCTGGGTGGGGCAGTCAGTCTGGTCTTTTTGCTGGTGCAGGTCATCCGGCGAGGTTACCAACCATTTACAGCAATACCTTACGCGCCATTTTTAATCCTGGGGGCGGTTATTTTACTCTTACGGAATTGAGCCAGGCGTAACAATAATTGACCCTGTTCGTTGTAATATAAGGAAGCATGAATGGCCTCCCATTCCCGGTTAAATTCCGAGAACGAATTGATCGAGCGAGCTTTTAATGGCGATCGAGATGCTTTTGGAGAGCTCTATCAGAGTTACCTGGAGCAAATATATCGCTACGTATACTACCGAATAGGTGATCAGTATGAAGCGGAGGACCTGACTGAGACGGTCTTTATCAAGGCATGGGAGGCTATCCCACATACTGAGAAAAAAGGGCTCAAATTCAAAGCCTGGATTTACCGGATCGCCCGAAACGGCGTAGTTGATCGATACAGGACGCACCGCCAGAATGTCTCTCTGGACGAAACCAACCCTCTCAGTGACAATGACGCCAACCCTGAGGCAGTTTACCAAAATAACGAGACGATCAGGGATCTAATCCGGCACGTCCGGCGGTTGGACCAGGATTTTCAGGATGTAATTTTGTACCGCTTTATCTTGGGATTAAGTCACGCTGAGACAGCAGAAATTATGAACCGGTCAGAGATTTATGTGCGAGTGCTCCAGTACCGGGCTTTGAAAAAGTTGAGAGAGTTGATGGTGAAGGAGATGCCGGGAGATGAAACAGCCGGTTGATGAAATTCTACAAGAATGTCTGACTTCTCTCGAGAAAGGAGATTTAACTCCAGATCAATGTCTGGAGAAATATCCGGATTATCGGGATGAGTTGGCTATCCTGATTAAGCTGGCAGGGGATTTAAAGGCGTTACCACAAGACCAGCCCAGACCAGAATTTGTAACTTCCAGTCCGGCACGACTTCAGCAGCGCATAGATGTAAGGCGATTGCAAGCTATTAACCAGAAGCGAATCGGTATAATAAAAATGACCAAAGGAGTGAACATTTTCCGGCGGCCGGCGTTTGCCTTTATTATCGCTTCATTGTTGTTCGTTTTACTGGTAGGGGTAGGTACGGTCAATGCGGCCAGTGTAGCACTTCCAGGGGATGCTCTTTATCCGGTAAAAATTGGCCTGGAAAATGCTCAAATCTCACTGGCTGGGAGGGATCAAGCCATCGCGCTACGCATCCAATTCGCGAACACGAGGGCGCAAGAAATCAATGGCTTGATTGAGGAGCAGCGTTATTCAGAAATACCTGTTGCAGCAGCCAGTTTAGAAAATACTGTTCAAGGAGCCGTGCAAGGGCTAAACGAGATTAAAAATAATCAACCGGCAGAAGCGTCCACGTTAGCAGAGAAATTGGACACCACGCTTTCCAATAATAATACTGCGTTGAACCGGGTATTGACGAAAGTCCCGGAGAAGGCAAAGAAAGCCATCGAGCATGCCATCCTTGTATCGAATCAGGAACATAACCGTGTAGAAAATGCATTCCCACCAGCTTCGAGACCGACCGCAACCCCAGAACCGACGGAAATCGGAACCGAAGCAACACCCACAAACCAGATAGGCACACCGACGAACCTTAATCCGGCCGGAAAACCCAACAACGGGCATAACAACAAGCCAACGGAAGAGCCGAAAAATGAACACCACACAGTCATGCCGCCTGGAAAACCAACCCCTGAACCGCACGGAAAACCGACACCCTGAGAGTTTCTGGTCATCGTTATGGGTAAGGGGACCGAGATTATATCCCAACAGAAATAGAAAATTCAGCAAAGCCCAGGGAATGGTGGAATTTGCCCTGGCGATCCCGATCTTCCTAATGATGACGATGGGGATCATTGAGGGTGGGCGCCTGCTGTTCATCTATGCAGGGGTAGCTTCAGCCAGCCGGGAGGCAGCGCGCTATGGGGTGGCGGTGGGAGATAATGACTCGGGGGTAATGCGCTTCCGGGATTGCGCAGGCATGCGCGCCGCAGCGGAACGCATCGGTTTTTTTGCAGGTATCAATGAGGCCGATATAAAAATTACCTATTCCTTGACCGATATCCATGGGGTGGAAACTACGGTAACTTGTAACTACCCAACCAACTCGATCGACCGCACAATCTTCCCCTCTAAAGGAGACCGGATAACGGTGGAAGTGAAAGCGCGCTACGACCCGGTCGTTCCCTTAGTGAATTTCAGTGGGTTTTGGATCACATCTAAAGATACTCGCACCATTTTGAAGGACGTTTACATCGAATAAGTTCACAGCAGATGTCGGTCATCGATCTCGATCATTGAGGCTTACACTATGAACACTGAAAAGAAACCCGGCATATTCAAACAAAAAGGGCAAAGCCTGGTTGAGCTGGCAGTAGGCTTTACTTTCTTGTTATTCCTGCTAGGGGGGATCGTCGACCTGGGCAGGACCTTTTTTACCTACATGGGGTTGCGCGATGCCGCTCAAGAAGGTGCGATTTACGGATCGTATTCCCCACGGGATACCGCGGGAATCATCTCCCGGGCGCAAGCGGCGTCACCCGACGCAGCAAGTACAGTCGTTACAGTCACAGCACCGAAAACATGGGCGGGGAACCCGATCACAGTTACCGTGACTTATAAGAATTTTGAATTCGTGATGCCATTAACCAGCGCAATTGTCGCTCAATTTGATTTGAGTGGTTCAATCACAGATACGATTTTGTATCCATCTACACCGTAGATGATTCAATATCCAAGAGAGTTGTTCCTATTGTTCGTTTGGGAGATTGCTTTGCAAAGAACGCTCGCATTGACACTCACAAAGAAGGCTTGAGGATGGCTCAGCGGCACTGCTCCGACATTTGCCCAGTACCGCAGATGGTGGGACGCAATGCGGTGCAAGTATCAATTCGGAAAGAACACTAGGTTTCGAGGTGACACTCACAATCATTAAGGAAAGGAAGAGTTGGGTGGCAAGCAATAAGGAACGAGTGGGAGGGAAAAAGCTATGAATCGCCATTACCGAGAAAATGGACAGATAGCCGTCATGATGGTGCTTAGCATCGTCGCGATCATTGGGTTTGCCGCGCTGGCTATCGACGGCGGGATGATCTATGCTGACCGGCGAAACGCGCAGAATGTGGCGGATGCCTCGTCATTGGCTGGCGCGCTGAGCATTGTCAAGGGTAACAAAGTGATCTCCACCGTAAAAAGCGCCGCGTTTGCGCGCGCCGCAGCAGATGGCTTCGATAACGATACCACAAGCAATATCGTGACGGTGAATTATCCCTACGACGGCAGCAGCAATTACATAGAGGTCATTATCCAATCTAAGGTGGATACCTCGTTGGTGAACGTCGTCTACAGCGGCGAGATATGGAATACAGTAGAATCGGTGGCGCACGTTATCGAGGATGGTCCGATCTTCGAAGGGCAAGCGCTCGTATCTACAAGCCCGCACGCCAACCCGGGCATCGATTTTAACGGTAACGGGCAGATCAAGATTACCGGCGGGGGTATCTTCTCAAATTCAGACGCAAACACTCCCCCATCGAGCATCTCGGCCAACAAAGGCGCTACTTCGGGATCCGTCCATGTTGATGGGGGAAGTGTTTCGTCGGTGGGTTATTTCCGCGAGCAGCCCGCGGGAACGATTTATCCATCCCCAGTCGCCGGAGCCGAGCCGCAGGGGTTGCCACCCGTTCCAGAACCGGTCTGTGGCTCACCGGTAAATGATCCTAAGGTGCAGCCTTCACAGACAAAAACCATCGATCCTGGAACTTTCAAAAGCATTACCAATAAGGGGCACCTGCTGCTCAAACCTGGATTTTATTGCCTGGAAGGCGATTTTAAATCGAATGGCGGCATTGTGGAAGTGGATGGGCCTTCTCCTGTTCCGGGTAGCCCGACACCGGGAGTATTCATCTTTATGAAATCCGGATTATTCGACCTGGGCGGTAATACCGACGTGAAGCTGTGGGCGCCCATGCCAAACCAGGTAGTTTTGACAACCACCGACGGAGAAAAGCAATATGATTACGCCGGCATGTTGATCTACGCCTCGCCTACCAATTCCAACGTGGTCTACATCACGGGCGGTTCCACAGTCAATTATACGGGTACGATCTATGCCCCAGCCAGCACCTGCAATGTGGGCGGTAATAGCGGCAACGTAGGTTTGCTATCCTCGCAAGTGATTTGCGATACGATCAAGACCTTCGGTACCGCCGAAATCGACATCAATTACGATGATTCTTTTTTGCACATCGTGCCTCCTGCCATCGAATCATTCCATTAAGCTAATCGAACGATTACGCATGAGTCTGAAAGCCCCGATCAACAACCGGGGCTTTCATTTGATAAAAAGGATGTACTGCGTGTGGGGGAAATAATTCCTGGTAATCAAGGAATTTGATTGTAACATAATCCATACGGATTCGTTAAATATTATTTGATTTAAGATAATATTTAAGAATCACGCCAGATTCCAGGCGTGATTTTCGTGCTATATTGAGATCGAGATTGATTATAGTTAGCGTGGGGTTAGAGAATGGGAATGTAACCAGATAGGACGGTTGAATTCATCGGATCTACCATTTTGATGGAAACGTGGCGATAAAACGTAGTGAATACAAGGATGCAGTGGGGTGCCGACCGATGGGATCAAAATTCACCGAATTCCTTTATCCATTGACCTTATTTACGAACATTCTTAGGGAGCTCTCCGATAAATCGCCCAAGTTTCGTCAACGGCGATTAATGGATGACCAGGCTCATAAGAACGTAAAAAACCAGGCGCAATCCATGGTGGAATTTGCCCTGGCGATCCCCATCGTCCTGGTGATGATGGTGGGGATTATCGAAGGCGGACGGCTGCTGTTTATCTACAGTTCAGTAGCCACTGCCAGCCGGGAAGGAGCACGCTACGGCGCAGGCGTCGGAGAAAACGGGGGTGGGATCGACCGCTATAAAGATTGTGCAGGGATCCGCGAGGCTGCCAAGAAAATTGGCTTTTTTGCGGGGGTGCAAGATGCCGATATTACCATCCATTATGATGCTGGACCTGGAACAGCCACAAAATATGCGGATTGCTCCAACTCGGTGAAAGTCAAACTTGGGGATCGTATTGTTGTAGGCGTAACCGTACCCTATTCTCCGGTCGTGTCATTAATTCCATTTCCGTCCTTCGATATCAGCTCGAGCAACACACACACGATCATCAAAGCAGTCCCGGTAATCATAGATAATCCGTGAATGAGATGTATTATGAAAAAGAGAGTAGCTCGCTGGAGTAAAGAGAACGGCCAAAGCCTGGTTGAGCTGGCGATCAGTTTCACATTCCTGTTAATGCTGCTGGGAGGCTTGGTGGACCTGGGACGTATGTTTTTTGCCTTCATTACCCTGCAGGACGCTACACAAGAAGGGGTGATCTATGGGTCCTATAATCCTGCCGACGTGCAGGGGATCAAGGATCGGATCCGATCTGCTGCTACCAGCCCCATCGATACCTCAGAGATTCCAGAAAGCAATATTGAGGTGAATTACCATACCACTATCTGTCCGGGGATGGGTATCGAGGTGCAGGCGACTTATTTATTCCAATTTGTCATGCCTCTGATTCCAACGGTAATCGGTACAGAGGAAGTACCACTTACGGCCCACGTGACCGATACGATCTTACAATCTACAACCACACCATGCCCGTGAGCATGAATTTATCAGAGAGCAATTGTTGCGAACATTGGAGGGTATCATGAAAGCCTCTGCTCACTCTACAGAAAAAGGACAAATTCTCATTCTATTAGTTTTCGGGGCTGTGGGGTTACTGGCTTTTGCTGCATTAGCCGTCGATGGCGGTATGATCTTCTATGACCGAAGAGACGCCCAAAATGCCGCTGACGCCGCAGCGATGGCCGGAGCATACGCCCTGGCGAAGAACCCGGGAAGTGGGCTCACCTTGGATCAGATCCGCACTTCTATTGTCGAGCCTGCCGCGCTGTCAAGAGCTGCCGACAACCATTTTCAGAATGACGCCAATACGACGGTTACTGTGAACTATCCTCCGGATGAAAGCAATATTTATCACGATAACCCGCAATATATCCAGGTCTATATCACATCGAAAGTAGATACCTCATTGATCCAATTTGCCTATGAGGGCGAGGTCAAGAACACCGTCGAAGCGGTGGCGCACGTGCTCCCCAGTGAGTTGGGGCCAATGTATCCTGGAAATGCACTGGTCAGCCTGGCGCCGCACGAATGCTCTTCTTTCTCAGCGAATGGGGATTTCACGGCATTACTGATCGATGGAGGGATATTTGTGAACTCGGACTGCAGCGAATACGCGGTGGTTGGGCTTAGCAACGCGAAAACGATCAAATCTCCCAGCCTGACAGTGGTGGGAGGCATCGCGCCAACTTTCTTAAGCAAAGGCACGATCGTCATTCCAGATATTAACACTGGCGCCGATGCTTACTCCTATCCTCCTGGTATCAAGCAAGCGCCTGTTCCCGACTGTGGATCAACCGCAGCTCCATACGATTCCAGTACTCACACCTATTCTCCCGGGATCATCAGCGGCGGATTCAAGGCCAAAGACGTAAAACTGAATCCGGGTATCTACTGCCTGACGGGTGGGATGATGTTGAACGGAGGAGATAGCCTGGAAGGAGAGGGGGTGATGCTTTTCTTCACCGGATCCAATCCATGCGACTTGCATTGGAATGGTAATTCAAATATAAAACTCAGTGCTCCAACTGAAGGGGTTTACAAAGGATTAGTGATGTATTTCGACCCCAAGGATTTCGCATCCTGGCCATTGAGCGGCGACTTGAAATACAATGGCAACAGTGATTCCTATGTTATCGGCACGGTCTATGCTCCAGCATGCCACATTAAGAAGATCGGCACGTCTGATATGGAGTTTGTGGGCCAGATCATCGGTTACGATTTCGCAAATATCGGTACGGCGGATTTACATTTGACCTATGATCCGAATAAAGTATACGAAACCGATTATCCAGCTTATCTCGATCTAACCCAATAACCTGGGGTCAGCGAAAATTTATCGGTAACGATCAAAAACGACCGCGAGCGGGATCGCGGTCGTTTTTGATTTTGCTCTTGGAAGGGTGGTGCTGTTTTATTTTGCCTCTTGTAGTCTGATCGGCCCGGCTGCAGCCACCTCGGGGGTGACTTCGGTGGTAAATTGGGCAAAGTTCTGTTCAAATTGCTTGATCAGCTGGCGCGCCTGGCGGTCATAAGCCGCAGGGTCGCTCCAGGTTTGCCGCGGGTCCAGCACGGCAGCCGGAACACCGGGGCATTCCAGGGGAATGGTCAGCCCGAAATAGGGATCGGTGCGAGTGGGCATGCCCTCCAGTTCACCGTTGATGGCGGCGCGCACCATAGCCCGCGTATATGGAAGGTGGATGCGCCGGCCAATTCCAAATGGCCCGCCCGTCCAACCTGTGTTGACCAGCCAAACGCGCGTGTTATGATGGGAGATTTTCTCGCCTAACAATCCGGCATAGACGCTTGGATGGAGCGGTAAGAAGGGTGCGCCGAAGCAGGTCGAGAAGGTGGCCTGCGGTTCAGCTCCCAGCTCCTTCTCTGTGCCGGCTAGCTTCGAGGTATAACCGGAGAGGAAATAATACAGGGCTTGCTCGCGGTTCAGGCGAGCCAGGGGCGGCATGACTCCAAACGCGTCAGCCGTCAGCAAGAAGATATTTTCAGGGTGCCCGGCGCGCCCTTCGGCAATCGAGTTGGGCACGAAATCGATCGGGTAGGCGGCGCGCGTATTCTCGGTCAGCGAATCGTCGTCGAAATCCAGCTCGTGAGTGAGGGGGTCGTAGACCACATTCTCCAGCACTGTGCCGAAGCGGCGCGAGGCGCTCCAGATGAGGGGCTCGAATTCTTCTCGCAAACGGATAGTTTTCGCGTAACAGCCGCCTTCGAAGTTGAAAACGCCGTCATCTCCCCAACCGTGCTCATCGTCGCCGATCAAACGCCGGTCTGGATCTGATGAAAGGGTGGTTTTGCCTGTACCGGATAGCCCAAAGAAGAGCGCCACGTCGCTACGCTGGCCGACATTTGCCGAACAGTGCATCGAAAGCACGCCCTGGTGGGGGAGCAGATAGTTCATGATGGTGAAAACGGATTTTTTAACCTCACCAGCGTAGCTAGTTCCGCCGATCAAGATCAGCTTCTGGCTGAAATTCACCGCCACAAAGACCCCGGAGCGCGTCCCATCCTCCAGCGGGTCTGACGCAAACCCGGGGGCGTGGAGAACGGTAAATTGTGGGGTATAGTTTTCAATTTTTTCCACCGGTAAGCGGATAAAGAGATCACGAGCGAACAAATTATGCCAGGCCATTTCGGTGATGACCCGAATGGGGAGCTGATATTGCGGGTGCGCCCCGACGAGCAAATCCTGTACAAAGACTTCCCTTCCCTGGAGGTACGCCGTTACTCTTTGCGTGAGGCAGGTGAAAGCATCTTGAGAAAATGGTCTGTTGACTTTTCCCCACCAGATATCATCGGTGCCCGAGCTATTTTGCACGATGTATTTATCATTTGGAGAGCGCCCCGTGTAAGGGCCGGTACTGACGACAACTGCTCCGTTGGGCGCCAGCACCCCTTCTCCTCGGCGAATGACCTGCTCCACTAAGGCAGGTGTGGACAGATTCCAATAAATTTTACTTAAATTTCTTAACTTGTGGTTTTCGAGACCATATTTACTCGGTGTACCGAGATTTTCACCCATGAAAGTATCTCCTTAGTGTTTGGTCAGGGTTGTGAGGCCTTCATTTTTAGAAACCAATACCCGAGGACATCAGCGGCCGGTTTTCCATGAATGGATGAGGTCTGGTCTTGCAAAGCAACAGGTGGGTAGTAACCTCTCGAGACTACTCCGGCAACATTGGAGCGCGAATTTACGGCGGAAAGCAATGCGTTATAAAGGTCAGCCTGCGCCTGGAGATCAACCGAAGCACCATTTGTTGATGGGAAATCTGCCCCGAGGATCAGAGGGAGATTCGCTTGCTCTTGCAAGGGCGAAACCCGCTCGTCCAGGAAATTCGCCAGCTCGGTTTCTGCGTCAACACCGCTCTGAGCGGAAATACCAGATGTTGCAGGTGTGACGAGCAAATATATCTCGTCAAAATCATCCAGGAAGGCTGGAGGGGATTGAAGCTGTGAGGCAGGTAATGCCCACATCAGCTGCCCTTTGAACCGGTTCCTGACCTCCTGGATCAGGCTGCGCCAGCGAGTTTCGGCATCGGCAGGCACACCGGACGCGGCGCCATTCGCCAGCGTCCCAGAAGGCAGAGCCGGGTCGAACCATTCTCCTCCCAGGACCAACGCCGAGGCGCCGGTCTGGTTTGCCAGGTCGGCAAAATTCAAGGCAAAAACCCTGTAGCGTTCGAACCAGGTTTGCCACCAGGCAGAATCATGCCCAGACCACCAGGTGCCAGGGTCGAAGTTGAAATTCGCCGAGGGGAAGAGCGCCACCTTCAAACTGCGCCCGCGCGCCAAACCGATCGTGCTGGTCAGGTCGGGCCAGAGCGGGTCTTTTCCGGGGAAAGGTTCGAGTTGGGGAACATCTTTCTGGGTGTAGGTCCATGTAGGAGTCAGGAACACCCAATTGGCGCCCATTTTCGCCAAATCCTGGTAGACGGGGTCAAGGTAAGGCTGCCAGGAAGGGCGGTATTCAGGGAGGAATTCAACCCCCGCCGTAAATCCCGTCCCGCGATGCTCAACCTGGACGGCGGGTACGGTGGTGGGCGAGCTGGGGGGTTGCCATCCTTCCCAGGCTGAAATCTGGAGTTTATATCCCTGTGTTGTGAGCCCCGGGCTAAATGACAATTTGGTCTGGTTCGCCGGACCGGCGATGACCGAGTCGGGCGCATCGCCGCACTGGTCATTGCGGCAAAAACGATAATTGAACTGATCGACGTTTACCGTGGGATTGTAGAGGATATAGAACCAGTGGTTATCCCCTAAAGACCACATCGGGATGGGTTCGGTCCATCCAAACAAATTCATCTGGAGAGAGATCATCTCGCCAGGCAGCGTGCTGGCGGGCGTCAGGACTTCGAAGCTCACAGGCTCCGATTGAGCAGGCCGCCACGAAGCAACCTCGTCGTGGATGACGGCATCCTGATCAGGAACGATCAACTGGCGTAAGTTCGACTGCCCATCCTGGGTTAGCTCGGCATTCCAATAGCCATCCCCCAGGGTGTATTTATAGCGCAGGTCAGTGCCGGCATGGAGCGAGAGGGTCAGCTCGTATTTGCCATCCGCGGTGCGGTTGAGCAGGGGCATGCGGCTGGCGACAGAATTCAAGCCGCCACCCAGATCGGCGAAGGTATTGCCCAGGGAATACAGGTTGCCGGCCATTCTGAGCGGAAAACCAATGACATTCTCTTGTGGCACTTTGACGACAAAAGATATTTTTACGACCGGGGCGGGGTCCAGGTGAATGACTGCCGGGGTTACCATGCCAGAAGCTACCCGAGCGCCCTGTTGGAAGGGACGGTAAGCGCCGTCCAGATCGTACGCCACGAGGTTATGCGTCCCCTGCGGGATGCCGTTTAGATAGAAAGATCCGTCCGAAGCGGTGAGAGTCTGGATCCCGGCTGCTTCCACCATGAGATTCGGGATGGCTGCTCCGCTGACCCGGTCGAGGATTTGACCCTGGATGGTGCCGGTCTTTGCCGAAGAGGGAAGATCTCCCCAGGCGCTGACGGAATCTTCAACAATTTGGGGAACATCTGCGAAGCACAGACGGTATCGGACAGGTTTTCCGGTCGTCGAGGCTTCTAAAACCGGGGACGTGCTCTTGCGCGAATAACGGTACTTGAGGATGGAGCCTGGAGTAACAGGAAGTTTTAACTGGTAATGCTGGGCGTCGATCGCCTGCATGGGGACCGTTTGAAGATTGGCTACCAGACCAGAAACCTCATCCAGGATATTGAGGTCGATCTCTGCGCCAGAGGGTGTGTTTTCTGGAACAGATAAATTGAAAATAACTTCAAGCTGCTTTCCTGCCGGTTTCGAGGCGGGGGTACTCTTAGCTGCAGCCGGGGTAGTAGAGGTTGGTGTCGATGTCGATACCTGGCTGGGGTTGTTTTGTAAAAATGGTATACACGCGGCTGTGCTCAATAATGCTGAGATGCACAACACTCGCAGGAGGTGTGAGGCCAACTTTGACGACGAGCGATTGCATCCGTCCATACCCACCCTTTCTATGCTGATTAGGAGTCTAGATCACCCCCCAGAGACATATTTGAAGAGGATCTATTATAAGCATTCCAGACGAATTTCACCAGTTCAGGCGGAAGAGTCATCCCTCAGGGGTCCAAATGCCTGATGGATTTCATTTTGACGAGCAGCGAGACTGCCTAAAACTCCGTTCACGAAGCGTGGTGTGCTGTCAGACCCGAACATCTTTGCCAGCTCTATGGCTTCGTTGATGGCGACTTTGATGGGTGTGGTTCCCTCGATAGCGAACTCCCAGAGAGCTATCCTGAGAATATTCCGGTCGATAACAGCTACCTGATCTAATGGCCATTCGGGGGCATGTTGAGCGATGAAACCATCTAATGACGGGACGAGGGATAAAACACCGAAGATGATCTGTCTGGTGAAATTTTCAAGGTTCACATCCAGGGGTGTCTCTTCCAGGCGTTGTGCTAATACAATGGCTGGAGAGTGACCGGTCACGTCTGTTTCGTAAAGTACTTGCAAGGCGATACTCCTCGCCTTGGTGCGAGATTTCATGTGCTCGGATTTTTTGCCGGAGTATCGTAACTTATATCATCAATATGAACATTGACTCGCCCGACTTCCATGCCAACCATATCTGAAATTGCACGGGCAACTTGCTGCTGGACCGAACGGCTGACATCACGGATGTTAATATCGCTGTTCAAGATCACGTACAAATCCGCGTAAACGGTGTTGTTTTCGACTGCAATGCGGACCCCTTCGCTGGCGCCGTGCGTAAACAGCCGATTTACACCACCAGGGATATTGCTTAACCGGTTCACACCTGGAACGCCAAGCGCGGTCAAGCGGGCGATGGTCACGAGAACATCGGGTGCAATGGTGGTTTTACCCGGGGGACGAGAATTATTGGTCATGTGCAATCCCTCTTTTTATTCCATCTCCTTAACCAGTTAGTCTCACAATTTTAAAATCCAAAAG
The DNA here is from genome assembly GCA_023381565.1 of Chloroflexota bacterium. Classification (GTDB taxonomy): domain Bacteria; phylum Chloroflexota; class Anaerolineae; order Anaerolineales; family Anaerolineaceae; genus JAMCRR01. The sequence goes on along the minus strand of JAMCRR010000052.1, from coordinate 70,534 downwards.
CAATATCTTGCGCGCAATTATAATCCTTAATCAACCCTACTTAGCGTGTAGATTATCTAGAGTCACTGCCGGCGGCCATGCCTGCCAGAGCAAGATGGGAGGGCTTCTCAGACTTCACGCCGAGCAAGGCGAATACCGACCCCAGGATGAGCAACCCATAAATGGCAAAAAGCAGCACATAACCTATTCCTGGAATTCCAGGAAGCTGCTGGCTGACGTAGTCGGCGATGGGACCGCCGATATAGGCGCCGATTGCGCCGGCGCCGGCTCCCGCCAGGTTGGATATGCCGAGGTAACGACCTGCTTCCCCCTGGGGGACCAATTGCGTACCTAAGGCCCAATTGGCAGCATAGAATAATCCGGTAGCCGCCCCGATAATACTTCCACCCACGTAGATCAGGGGGAGAGATGGAGCGAGAATTACGATCAAAGTCCCGACAGATCCCACAATACCGCTGACCGCCACCAGGCGTTTATGTCCAAACCGGTCTGCCAGCCAGCCGCTCGGGAGAGCAGACAGCAAAATAAAGACGCCGACAAACATGATCAGCATAGAAGCCGGTCCGGCAGCTGCTTCGCGAACGTACCCCAGGCGAGCTTGCAGGAAATAAACGGTAAAGCTGGCCAGGTTGCCTACACCTACCAGATACGCCAGACGGTTGACCACCCACCAGGTAAAGGAAGGGTTGCGGGATTTACCATCACTGCCCCCCAGGCCAACCCGGATGCTGATCCAGACGCCAACCGCGATCGCTACGACCATGGCAAGCAAACCGATCGGGCCTATGGTTAAGAATATGCCCGAAGTGGAAGTGATGCCGGTGGTCAATTGGCTCCCCCATTTGACCAGCTCACCCATGCCCAAGATAATCAGCGTAAACAAGGCCGCCATCAGGACCAACCTCAAAAACGGATCCCATTTTAAGGGCGAGGGGGATTGGATGAGAGGCTTTTCACGGACAAACATGGTCACGATCATGGCTATGGTGAGGATCCCCATTACGAGCAGGATGGCGAACCACATTTTTCCAGCGCTGATCAGGCGCCCAATGGTAAATGAGATCAGGATCAGCGGCAGGGGGACTTCCAGGACCGCTTTAACGCCGGAGAATAATCCCCGCTGGTTGTCGGGAACCAGGTCTGGTATAAAGGCCTGCTGGGCGCCTTGAGCTGTGTTCGATGAGATCGAGAGCAGGACCATCAGGGCAAATAAGATCCAATAGCCCGAAATACCGCTTAAGCCTGCCGAAAACCCGATCAGAAGGATGATGACCAGATCGAAAAGGGTACCGATGAAGATAAATGGACGCCGGCGCCCAAAACGCAAAGTGCTCCGGTCTGAGAGCATGCCCATCAACGCTTGCACGAGCAAAGCCACCATCAGAGATCCCAGCCGCAGCGTGCCATAAAAGGTAGCTTTATCCTGATTGCCCACAAACTGCTGGACAAGGAGCGGCAGCACCAAAGGGGTCATTGTGTTGGAAAGCGTGCTCAACCCCAACCAATAGATATTGAAGGTAATCGTATCGTACCAGCGGAGCATTTTCGGCATGACGAACTCTCTCCTTGAGGCAGGGTTATTCCTGGAGGAGCGGCACGGTGCTCGTCCCATAGGGGAGGATGGCTACCCGTTCCGGTATGGGGGAGGTTTGAAAAACCCGATCGATGGCTGCCTGCACGCTTTCGGTGGGGGTCAGGAGCAGTTTGAGCACAGTATCCGCTGGTATCCCGCTTGCCAGGATCACCCGCACTCTCTTCGCGATGCGGGCAACCTGGTAACCTTTGTGAGGTCCCACCTGAAAGCCCTCCCGCGTGAAGCGCTCCAGGACTTCTTCGAAGGTCTGCACACCCTCCATCCACTCTTCGTAAGCCTGGCTGCCGATCCCCTCTGGGCAGGCGGCCGCCAGGATCACCGTCCCGCCGTCCCGCGCGATCAACGCCGCGTGAGTTAACGCTTTTTCAGATTGATAGAAATTGATATCCTTAGGATGGCCACCCGGCGAGGCGATTACCAGATCATAGGATGCGGGAACGGCAACCTGACAAATTTGCCTGACGACAGGGATACCCGCTTCCATGACCGCCTGTGGGCTTCCGGCGAAGGCTTTCACGATGCGTTTATCCAGGTTGAGCACGGCGTTGAGGACGAACTGCAGGCTAATCCGGCGGCCAATTTCTTCGACATCCTGGCGCATGGGATTATCGATAAAATGACCGGTTTTGGCGTTGGGGTGGGTGATCATGGAATGATTCCAGGTGATCGTTGACCTGCCGGCCAGACCGATGGCGGCCGATTTTGCCCCACCGGAAAAACCCATGAAATGGTGCGGCTCGATAACACTGACTGCAATCTTCAGATCCGCCTCCATAAAACGCCGGTTGATTTGAATGGGTGTACCTTGCTCGGTTTTCCCGAGGTCTACCAGGTTGGCTGTGTCATCAGAATCATGGGAGATGACCGGGTAGCGCTTGAGGATCGATTTGGGCAGGATGCTCGCATATTCCTTAGGACGCATCGGTACGTGGGTGCCAGAGCCTACGATCAACACAATGGCCTCAGGCTCCAGCCCGAGCTGATCTTGCAGGCGTTCCAATAAAGGCGGCAAGAGATGTTGCAGGGGGACTGGGCGGGTTTTATCGTTGATGGCAATGACAGCCGAATGGGCCCCGGCAAAATCTGCCAGGTGAATGCCGCCAACCGGATGATCTAAAGCATAGCCCACTACTTTCTGCGGGTCGGGCGCTTCAGCGGTTTCCGGCGGCATGATCCAATCAGCAGGGCCTTCCCCTGGAAGCTGGAAGGATACGTGATCATATCCGTAGGGAATTTCAAATTTTTGCATGGTACCACCGGTATAACATAATAACCCCAGAGTGGTTCAGGGGTTATCCACCGCTTCGGGGCGAATCGAGCGGATCGTTTCCAGTGAGGAGAGGGCTTGATCGATGCTCAGCTCGAAGATCAACGGCCCGCTAAAATGGTTTTGATCGAGCTGGTCGAGTAAGCGGGCAACATCGAGGTCGCCTTGACCGAGTGGTTGGTGATCTTTGCCATAGCCAATCTGACGGGTTTTGCGATACCAGGGGGAATCGTGCAGGTGGATTTCCGCCAAACGGGGCAGGCATTGCTCAAGAGCCTCAAAGGGGTCGATATCCCCCGAGAATCCAGCCAGCAGATGCCCGGTATCCACACAGAAGGAGCAATCGACCTGCTCGGCGATTTCCCAGGTGAGTTCGAGCGGAAACTCGATGGATTCGATGGCGATTTTGCGGGGAGAAATACCCGTGCGAGAGAGGATCGTTTTCAGACTGGCAATGGCGTTGGCCTGGAAGAGGCGAAGGATGAGTGGACGAGCAGACTCTGGGAGATGCATGCGATAGAACTCAGCCGCCAAGGCTCCAGTGGCATGCAGCACGTAAGTCTCAGGTTGGAGAGATTGGGTTGCCTGGATGATGCGGGTTATAGCCTCAACAGAACCTTCGCGGACTGGATTTTGTGGAGTGGAGGGTTCGATCGACCATAAGGGTAAGTGGACGGTATATGCCAGGTCTTGCTCCGTTTTGAGCGCAGCCAGGGCTTCGACGGCAGTCGGTAGATAGACATTCGGGAAAAAGATGGGCAGATCCCCATTCAATTCAATAATTTTAAAACCCTTATCGGCCAGGCTCCGGATGAAACCGGCGTGGTCGAAACCCAGCAGATGTTCTTGCGCTTGCGCTGCTGTAATCCCTGATGGAACCAGGGCATCGAGCTGCATTTCCATAATTCCAAATCGCATGATAGCCTCCCAACACTACCCTGGTTCAGGCACTTACTTGAGGCAGGACGGTACTCGCCAGAGCTTCAAGGCCGGCCAGATCATCCAGGTCGAGCCATTGGAGCATGACTTCCTGTGCGCCTGAGCTTTCCAATGCTCCCAGCTGTTCGACAAACTCGGTGGGAGTACCCACAACGACCCCGCTCTGGCGTAGTTCCTCGGCCGATTTCCTGCGCATAGCCAGGTGTTTCTGAAGCCTGGCCTCATCACTCGCGAAAACGCAACCGTTCATCGATGAGCGGAGAACCTCGGTCGGTTTCCTGCCGATGTCCGAAAGAAGTCCATCCAGGTGTTTGTTAGAAGAACTTAATTCGGATGGGGTGGGATATACCGCGTTCCATGCAGAAGCATATTTCGAAGCGAGTGGCAACGTCCTGCGGCGGCCGTTCCCACCGATCAGGATGGGCGGACCTCCAGGACGTTGGGGTCGGGGCAGAAGGATGGCATCTTGCAGGCAGAAATACTCACCCTGAAAATTGACCGGGCGGTCGCTGAGCAGCAAGTGAGTCACCACATCCAAACCTTCTTGAAAACGCAGGAAACGTTGATCAAGGTCCAGCAACTCCCAGCCAAAGTTCCTGTGCTCACGCACGTTCCAGCCTGCACCCATACCGAGGATCAGCCGGCCGTTTGAAAGATCATCGACAGCAGCCGCCATGCGGGCAGTATGAACCGGGTGCCGGAAGGAGACAGGCGAGACCAGCGGACCAAAGTGAATGCGCCGGGTATGGTCAGCCAGCCAGGAAAGCGATACCCACAGCTCGAGCGAATCAAGATCTGGCGGCGAGCCATTGGTGACATGATCCGAACGAAACAAACCCGCGAAGCCCAGGTCTTCGACGGCAGCGACAATGCGTTTCCAACGCGGCCAATTCAATCCATTCTGGCCTTCGATCATGATCGAAAGTTGCACCATAAACCTCCTATACTAATGATCTCTGTAAAATTATAGTACAGGCGGCATGGGGGCATATATCCTGATCGCTGCCTCATGGGCAACTGGGCATTTATATTCGCAGATCCCACAGCCGATACACTGGTCTCGGATCACATAAGGGAGCTGCAGATAAACCGCATTACCGCTGGCATCCACAACCTGAGAGATTTCCAGCTTCACGGCTTTATCGGGGAGGGGGCACATCTCTTCACAGACAATGCATGGGATATGATCGGACCAGGCAATGCAGCGGTTCTGGTCGATGTAGGCTTTTCCGATAATCTGCTGCCGTTTCTCGTCAAGGGATAATGGTGGGATGGCCTGAACCGGGCATGCCTGACCGCAAGCGTTGCAGGCATAATCGCAATACCCGATGCGCGGCACCAATACAGGGGTCCATAAGCCTTCGGCGCCAGCTTCTGTGATGGCGGGCTGCAGCCCGGATGTTGGACAGACCCGCACGCATTCTCCACAGCGAATGCATTTGGAGATGAGGTTATTCTCGCGGGCGCCCGGTGGCTGGATGAGCCAGGGGTTACTGCGCAGGGAGGATAATGAGGCTCGCATTGCCACAATAGCTGCAGCAGCCAGACCGAAGACCTGGAAAGCGTGCCTGCGTTGGGGGTCGTAGCTTCTCAAGGCTGGCTTGGGCAGGCTGAGGGTGAAATTTTCGGCGCCTTTGGGGCAGCGCGCAAGGCACTCCATGCATAAGGTGCATTCTTCCGGGTCGCTAACATAACCGCGATCTGGCTGGATGGTTCCGGTGGGGCAGTCGCGCAAACACAGGTTACAATTCTTGCAGGTGCTCGAAACCCGGCGCTGAAAGATGGCGATTTTGCTAATCCATCCCAGAAAGCCGCCCAGAGGGCACAGGTAGCGGCACCAGAAACGAGGGGCGGCCAGGTTGAGCAGGATCACACCGGCCAGAATCGCCAGGTAAAGTAAGCCGTAACGATAGACTGCAGGCGAAATCGGAAAGACAGTGGGACGCAACAGCGAATCCAGAGTAGACACGGGCGCCTGAAAAATTGGGATAGGAACCAATGCAGATTCGAGGACTGAGAAAGCATAGTCCAGGCTGGGCCAGATGGCTGTGGTCAGGGTGCGAAAGAGAAGGGTGAGTGGATCGAGGACGAGGAGGGTGAGGTTGGCCAAGAGCGCCGAAAAGAGGATGGCGATCAAGAGCAGGTATTTCACCCGGCGCCAGGCCTCCGGGATTTGCACAGGGCTCTTTCGTTTGGAACGCAAGGGAAACCAATCCAGTAGAGTCCCCAGAGGGCACAGCCACCCGCACCAAGCCCGGCCAAAGATTATCGTAAACAGAACCAGCAGAAGCGCCAGAGCTGACCCGGCCAGAAATGTGCGGCTGGCAAGCAGGTGCGCCAGCGTAGCCAGGGGGTCCAGGCTGAAGATGCCGCTGCTCAAAGTGATTGGCCAGATTTTGCTGTGCAGGGAGACTGCCAGAATAACGAAAGTAAGAAAAGCCAGAGCCTGGACGGTCTTTCGCAAAGCCGTCCAGAGGAAGATCTTTTTCTTTGGTTTTTTAGTGGAAACACCGGCGGTCATAGTCTACCCGTTTATTGATCGCCAGATCGACTGCGGTTAAATTGCCACGCCCAGACGGCTGGAACGGGGGAAGCCAACGCCAGCACCACCGCAAGGACAAACATCAGGCCGCCAATCAGTCCCGCTGGGACGAAGAGACCGGCAGCGAGCGTGAGCAAGAAGCCTAAAACAAACACCAGCAGCGCTGAACTGGCAAGAACGGCGGTCCAGGTCCAACCGCTTTTTTGCGAAGCTCGTTTGACTCCAAAAACCTCGCCGGTCTGAGCGTTCACGAATATGGGATAAACTGTGCCGGCATCATCCCGGTAGTAAGTTGAAAATACAGGAACCAATAACAGCGTCCAGTTTAGCCCTCGATAGGTTGCCTGGAGGTTGAACTGTTCGATATGCTGGCCACCGGCAGCTCCCTGGCATTCATGAGCGGCTTCCTGGATGAACCGAGGCTCTGCCAGGGTCCAGGCTTTTGATGTAGGAATATTTGGCAAACGCACAACCGCCGGAAGAACCTGGGCCGGATCATAAGGCCGAGCATTCTGAATAGGAAATCCTCCCAACCCTGCCGCCATCCGCGGGAACTCTTCCAGGCCCGGCACGCTCAGGTTTTTGTAGAGTCGTTCGATTTGCCCTGCACGGGGCTCCCACCGGACGTGAGTTTCGGGAGTTTGCTGGGAGGTCCAACGGCCGGCGTCGTAAGCCTCATGAGAGCTCATTACTTGATAATTAAAGCCCACCTGGGTATCCCAGGCGCCGGTTATCTTTCCATCGACCAGCCATTGGGGGAGGTAGAGAGGTGAAAGACGTCGTGATAACAGCGCCGGATCGAATTCCGGCGGGTGTAGCCACACGCCGCGCGTCCAGCCCGCAAGCGAGCGAGAAGCAGCGCTATTGTCCAGGGTGAAAGGCATCTGCAGCTCCGGAACAGGAATATCCGGTGGATTGGACTGAGGCTCGAGAGCCGCTTTGCAGCACATCGGGCAGAGCTGTTGTTTTGCTTGCTCGGCAAGAATGTAGCTGGCGCCGCAGTTTGAGCAAACCGCTGCCTTGAAAGGAAATTTCCAGAAAGGGTCGGCTTCTGGTTTAACAGGGTAAGTATCTGCGCTATCGTTTGCGGCGTTCATCCTTGCCCCGCATGCATTGCCTTGTTTAATATGATGCCACTGATTACCAGCCCGACGATGAATAAGAAAATGCCGACCACCACCGGGATCACCCCTGCGCCGCCAAGCATAACGAAAGGCAAGCCAATCAGGCCGATTACAGCTCCGGGAATGAGCAGCGCAGCAATTGCCAGCCAGACTTTCCACCAGGCTACCGGTTTCTGGCCGGCAACCGAGCCGGTTTGCCCATTAACCATCACCTGATAGGTTTTTTGGGCGAACTGGTAGGTGGCCAGATATACCGGGAGCAAGATCAAACGCCAGCTTTCATCGTTGAAATCTGCAGACATGCTGAAATTGCGCACATGGTGGGTGGGAATATCTTCCATGCAGGCGTCTCGAGCGTGCTCGCGCATTTCTACCCGGGCGGCATCCCAGGCGGGCTGTAGAGGAATATCGTACGATTTTGCCTTCCAGCCGGCGAGGAACCCCGGGTCATATGCCGTGAGGCTGCTCAGGTCGTAGGGTTCAATCTGCGCCAGGATATGCGGGCTGATGTTTTTAGCCCCCATTCCAAGCAGATCGCGAATTGGGACCTCAACCTGCCCAGATTGCCAGCGCCAATCAATCACCGTTCGGGTTTGCCAACTCTTCGAACCGGCGTCGTAATAGCGTTCGGTCCGTTCGTAGCCAACTTCGGCTTCCCATTTAGCGCTGATTTGAGCGGAAAACGTCCAGAAAGGGAGGTAGATCCCTTGAAAATTGATCTGCTGGCCGACCCCCGATAGATCGCTGGGGTACATCCATCCTCTGCCCAACCAGGCACGCGCATTCTGGACACACGCGGTACGATCGATCTTGAAAGGGATCAAGAAACCAGGACGAACGCCCTCCTTTTGAGTGGCACGGTTAATTACCTGGTTCGAAGCACAGAATGGGCAGGTGGTGGAGAGATCATTAGCCTCAATCGAAAGGTCTGCTCCGCACGAGTTGCAGTGCAGTTCGCGCCTTTCTTGGCCCCAGCCTCGCTGCTGCCCCTGTAAGGTAGAAACGGTGAACTCGGCTGCCGGAGCCGCTTCGCCGACGACATCGGCATGGAGCTTCTGGACATAGCCGCAATGAGAGCAGGTAACGCTGGCCGCATCCGGGTCGAAGGCGGTCGTCGCCCCGCAGTTGGGGCAGGTAAAAGTTTGCTCCTCGGGAACCTTCTCAACCACAGGGGCAGGCGCATAGACCTGGATTCCGGGGATCTTCGAGTCTACGGGCACAAAGCCAGTTGGTGGCTGCCAGTCAGCGGAGATATTCGAGCTAGGAACCATAGCGTTGCGTTCAGTTCGGCTGCAGATCTGGATTGAAAATCCAGGAAAGACCCAGCTCGGATAATATCTCAGGGGTGGGTATGCCTTCTGATGACCATCCGGAGAGGTTGTAATAATCGTCTAAGGCTTTTTCGAAATCCTCCGGGTTGACGATCACTCCCGAGGTGGGTCCGGTTCCGGTTAACGGCGTGAAAAATTTCGCCGGGAGGCGGTCGTCTTGCCGGGTGAAGCCTTCGTGGGCATTATACATACGCAGCATGTTCAGACGTCGCTGCCCTACCTGCATTAATTCCTCGATCGTCACGTCCCAACCCGTTACAGCTTTGACCAGCTCCACGGTATCGTTGGGACCAAATATCGTCCAGGAAGGGCTGTAGACGAACTGGCAAAGCTCAAGCGTGTCGAGCATACTGTAAAACCACTGTGTCAGGGTGGCAAAACGGACTTTTTCGTGTCCAAAGCTGCCCGGCTCTGGAGGTTGGGTCAGACCGATTTCGGATAGATGGACAAGATTGTTGGGCAGAGCGCCTTCCTCGTAGAAGAAATCGTGCTCGCTAGATTGGTGGTCGGCGCCGAATGGGTTGACCGCATAAATCAACGCAAGTGATTTCTTTGCCTGCGGCATATGAGCGGGAGCTTCGCTGCCTTTAACCGTTGTGAGCAGTTTCTCTGCACCGTTCCCCCAGATCTGGGCGGCTATCTCTGATCCCTGGCTGAGGACCTTGCCGAGTTTGCCCTGGTTTGTCACCATTTGCATGAGGGCGACAAGCATGATATCCGGGTCGCCGAAGCGCAGCGTGAGGCCGCCGGTTTGCTCGAGGCCGATAACACCTTTCTCGAAGCAATCCATGGCGAAAGCCAGGGTTGCTCCTGCAGCGATCGTATCCACCCCATGTTGGTTGCAGATTTCGTTTGCTTTGCAGATGGCGGCAAGATCGCCAATACCGCAGTAAGAGCCCAATGTGCCGATCGTTTCATATTCGGGTCCACCGTACACCGGATCAACCGGGTACGGGCCGGATTCGATAGAGACGACCCGTTTGCAGCGGATAACGCAGGCATAGCAGGTATCACGACCTTGCAAATAGGTTTCTGCCATGCGCTCCCCGGTGATATTATCGAAAAGCTCGAACTGCCCCTCGGAATAATTGCGCGTTGGCAGGGTTCCGGACATGTTTTGCCCGGCGACACCGTCAGCCGTGCCGAATTTCCCAAGCCGGTCGGTATCCTGGTTATCCGACACTTTCTTGGGTGCAGAGCGGGCGATAGCCGATAAAGCCTGAGGATTAGCGACCTTGATCGGGTGCGTGCCACGCACCACCACCGCCTTAAGATTCTTGCTGCCCATAACGAGGCCCATGCCGGTGCGGCCGTTATTGCGTGTTGCCATACTTACCAGACTGGCAAAACGGACCCCGACCTCTCCAGCCGGACCACACTGCAAAACCTGTGCTTTGCCGTCACCAAACTCGTTTTTCAATAGGGTATCCACCTCACCGGTTACTTTTCCCCACAGATGAGAGGCATCGTGCAGGGCGGCTTCACCGTCCCGAATGGATAGATATACCGGGTGCGGCGCACGACCTGTAATCACAATGCCATCGAAGCCGGCAAATTTTAGCTCGGCGGGGAAGAAACCACCCCCCTGGGAATCACCGATTGCTCCACCCATCGGAGACCTGGCGTTGGCGTTAATCCGGCTCTGTCCCGAGACGGGCGCGCCGGTGGGTGCGCTGACCATCAAGGTGAGGATATTCTCCGGGGAGAGAGGGTCAGCCCCGGCTGGCATGTCGCGCAAAATATAATAGAGCCCGGCAGCGCTGCCTCCCATATATTTTCGATAGAAAGCTTCGGAAGGCTCTTCGACGGCCAGGGTTTGTGCAGTCAAATCCACATGTAAGATCTTGCCAGCAAATCCGTATAACATAGGCCTCCTCTTCGAGATACAGGTTTTGAGAGGTGCGGTCAATCGATAGTGGTATCTATTTTATCTCTGAACTGCGCTCAGGGCAGCGTCCAATAATCCACCTGTTCGATTTGAACGGTAAAATCGGGGGTCTGATAGGAAGCCACAAACAGTCCATAGACTCCCTCATCATACTTACTATCTTGTGCTTCTGCAATTTGGCTGCCATTTGCGTAAAAGGTAAACTGATCTCCCCTGGCCATTATACCCAGGCGGTTGGTTTGTCCCGCTCCAGAATGGATCTTATCGCTAGAGGCCCAGTCCACCAGTGTGTTGAACTTCGAGCCATCCCATTCGTAGAAAGCGTATTTCCCATCGCAGGTGAAACCGAAGAGATACCCTTGAGAAGCGTCTGGTGAGCGAAACACGACCCCATAGCGATCGCCCCCCGAACAGTTCTCAGGGGTGGCAGTCACCTCCATGTAAAAATCTGCCAGCTCGTAGTTCGAAACCGTCCAGCTGTGCCAACCGTCGGTTTTTATGGCAGTCAAGGATAAATAACCGCTCCCGGGCTCAATCTGCACATGCTCGTCAGAAAAAACACCCCATGCCGCCCCGTCATCCATCCGGTCTTCGCGTGATGGCGCTCCGAGGGTCAGGCGAGGATCAATCGAAGAAGTGGTTGGAGTATTGATCGGAGTTAAGGTTGTGGTCGGGGATGGGACGGGAGTGGTTGAAGACGCTATGGTTGGGGAAGGAAGCACAATAATGGGCACCGGGTGCGGGGTGGGCGAAAGAAGCGGTACGGCCGGCGCTAGGATGGTTGGGATGGCGGGAGAGGCAGTCAACAGTTGTGTAACCTGGGTGGAGACTGCTTGAGGATTTGGAGTACCGTTTTGTGGTAATGAGCACGCAGCGAGTAAGAATATAAGGACGGCGGCTGCGAAAATATTTCGACACATATCCGGCGAGATCTCCTTTCGATCTGGACGGTCATTATATTATTCCGGAGATGGGTCACCGTTCCGGTTACAGCAACTTTCCACGCTGGGTGAGATCATTTTATCATATTCTTCCGGTATACTTTCTCTTGTGAGCCAGTACTTGATCTTCAACAAACCTTATGGAGTACTTTCCACTTTCACTGATCGGGGAGGAAGGCCGACTCTCAAAGATTTCGTTCCAGTGGAAGGCATCTATGCTGCAGGGCGTCTGGATATAGACAGTGAAGGATTACTTTTGTTAACGAATGATGGGGAATTGATCCACCGCTTGACCGACCCGAGATACCATCACCCGAAGACTTACCTGGTGCAGATCGAGGGGGAGGTGACGGAGACCGCGTTAGAACGCCTCCGCCAGGGGATTGACCTGGGAAAATATACCTCTAGGGTAGCTCAAGTGAAACGGGTAGTCGAACCCGAGCTGCCTCCTCGTCCTAAACCCATCACACCTCACGGCCCGGTATCCTGGCTGAAGATAATTTTGTTCGAAGGAAAGAAAAGAGAAATTCGGCATCTGACGGCAGCCGTAGGGCTGCCTACGTTGCGCCTGGTTCGGGTGGCGATTGGATCCATCGAGCTGGCAGGTTTATTGCCCGGTGAATGGCGAGTACTAACTAAGCAGGAAATTCGGCAGGTCAAAACCCTGATCTATAGTTTATAATTAGGGGGCAGAGGGTTTTGTTCCAGAATTACATTATTACAAGGTGCCACAGGTCTCATTTGGGGGGCACTCCCTTCAACATATGGGTTGTTTGAAGTGGCGACCCATCACTTAATTTATGTATGGGGAAGGAAACCATCATGGACATTTTTGAAAAATGCTTCAAATGGACAGATGCCAGAGAAGCAATTGCAGCCGGAACGTACCCTTTTTTCATTCCTTTATCAGAAAATGAAGGGACAGAGGTAGTATTTCAGGGACGCCGCTTGATTATGTGTGGGTCGAATAATTATTTGGGATTAACTTGCCACCCCAAAGTACGCGAAGCTGCCCAGCAAGCCATTGCTCGTTTTGGGACCTCTTGCACAGGATCAAGGTTTTTGAATGGCACATTGGAGATGCATGAGACGCTTGAGCGCGAGCTGGCTGAATGGGTGGGCAAACCTGCCGCGCTAACCTTTTCTACCGGTATGCAGGTAAACCTGGGAACGATCAGTGCTTTGGTGACGCGTGGCGATTACGTGATCCTCGATAAAGACGACCATGCCAGCATCGTGGACGGCGCTTTTCTTAGCGGGGGGAATATCCAGCGCTTCCGCCACAATGACATGGAACACCTTGAACGAGTTCTGAAAGATCTGCCTGCAGATAAGGGAAAACTGATCGTCGTTGACGGGTTGTTCAGCATGGAGGGAGATATTGCACCCTTGCCCGATATTGCGCGCCTGGCCAAGCAGTATGGGGCCAGGTTGATGGTCGACGACGCCCATGCAATGGGCGTCCTGGGTGGCGGGAGGGGGACTGCAGCGCATTTCGGCATCACTCAGGATGTGGACTTAATCATGTCCACTTTCAGCAAATCTTTTGCCTCCCTGGGAGGATTTATCGCCGGGGACGATGATGTCATTCATTACGTCAAACATCACGCTCGGGCGCTCATTTTCAGTGCCAGCCTGCCGCCTGCCAACGCGGCCGCAGCCCTGGCAGCATTGCGTATCATGCGCGATGAGCCGGAATGGGCGCAAAAGGTCAACGAGAATGCCGAGTTGATGCGCCGCGGGTTTAAACAGCTTGGATTTAATACCGGCAACTCTGTGACGCCGGTAATCCCCATCATCATTGGCGATGACCAGCGCACTTTCCTGACCTGGAAGCTGCTATTCGATGCAGGGGTTTTTGTTAATCCGGTGATCTCCCCGGCGGTTGCTCCAGGAAGACAGCTCTTGCGCACCAGCTACATGGCAACCCATACCCACGACCAGTTAAATCAAGTTTTGAATGTCTTCGAGCAGGTGGGGAAGCAAGTCGGGTTGATCTAGGTCTCTATATTCGCAGGATAGATTAACCCGGACGGGGTGACCTCTGCCCAGGGTGTTAGCTTATGTGGTTGAGCGCGCGCCTGGCTGAGGATATGCTCCACCTGGATCCCCCGGATGATTAAAGCGTCCGCAATCAGGGAGCGATGGCAGCGCCAGGGAACTGCCTCGGCGCACATGATGGCTGTGTGGTTTCCCTCTGCCAGGGTGACTAATTTTTGGATTCCGGATTCGAAATCAGCGCTGCGCATATAATCTGCAAAACCACGAAAAGAAGGGTTCTTCCAACCCGAATTTGGTGATTCGGGTTGTACCGGACGGAATCCACCCAATTCTGGCAAATGGGTATAGTCTATGCCAACGGCTTTTAGCGAACCCGGCAGGGTTTCGCGATTGAATTGAGGGTTTCGCCGTGATCGCGGTACCGTACGAACATCAATTACTTCGGCAATATCGTGAGCCTTGAGGGTGTTGATAAACTCATCGATGCTGCGCGTGGAATGCCCGATCGTCAAAATGCTTTGCGCCACAACGGAATATCCTCCCGATCATGAAATCCGCCCGATCAGCTCGTCACTTCGAAATGGACCGGGGGAAGCAATCAGATCGCGAGCCGCGTTGACCTTTCCCCAGACATTCCACAGGAGCACGCCGCGAACCTTGGCGTCTTTCAAGAAATAGACAACACCTTTCTGGAAGGGCTCCTCCCAATCGGATACGATCTCTAAGCGGGGGTCTAATTCGCCAACAGCTTCGTATCCCAGTTCGAACAGGTCGGAATAAAAATACGGCAGGTGGTTATAGGGGATATGCTCTCCGGCCAGGTTTTTGCCTGCGGTTTCACCCATCGTGTTGGCATTATCTTCGTGTTCGACGCGCATGCGCGTGCCGAGGTAAGGGTTGTAGAAAGATGCGACATCGCCCGCCGCGTAAATATCCGGCAGGTTGGTCTGCAAGAACTCGTTCACCAGGATACCATTATCCACTTTAATACCCGCTCCCTCAGCCAATTCGGTATTGGGTTGGATGCCTACACCGGCGATCACCGAATCGGCGTCTATCTTTTCGCCAGCTCTGGTAATCAAGGATAGGTGGTGATCGCTCGCATCTACCCCGGTGATCATCACATTCGCCATTACCCGGACCCCTTTCTGGCGGTAATATTCACTAACATATGCGGATAAATCTTTCGGGAAATTTCGGCTGCAGATCCCATCTTCTGGAAAGAGCATGACCACGTCCTTCCCATTCATACGCAGGGCTGCGGCGATTTCTGAACCGATAAACCCACCTCCAATGACGGCAAAACGGTTGTATTTTTCGGTCAAATCCCGTAGACGCCGATAATCATCGAACGTGCGATAGTACAGGATGTGATCCTCTCCGAAAGGCAGCCGGCGAGGTTTGCCGCCGGTAGCCAGGAGCAATTTATCATAAACATACCTCGTCCCTTCCCTGTCAATAACCATCTTTTCCAATGGATTGATCTGCTCCGCCGACTGCCTGAGGTGCAGCTCAACATTCAGATTTGAAGTCCCGCGCCAGATCGTATCGACAGGTTTCCCCTTCCATAATGCTTTGGAGAGGGGCGGCCGGTTATAAGGCGGTTGCGATTCTTTGCTGATTAACCCGATGGTGCCCTCTGGATCGATTTTTCTTACACCCCGGACTGCCGCATCTGCGGTCATCCCGCCGCCGATAATCAAATATTTATAGTGAGGCATAACCACCTCCTTGGCGAACTACTATATATGAAAAATGACCTCGAGAATCCCCCATATTGCCTTTACCTCTCAGATAATTATACTCAAATTTATTTTTGATTCAAATTGAATGGCGCCGATCAACCATGGGTGTCTTCGGCGGTTTGACTTTCTCCCGGCGGAGGTTCTTCAGGGGGCACATCAGGCAAGGCAGGCGATTTGGAAAGGGAAGTCTTCGAAAGCGATTCGGAGATCCGCTGCTGCAGGGTTTCTTTGTTCGGCACATTTTTACCCAAATCGCGCAAAGAAGCCAGGAGAGCTGTGGTCAGATTACGAGTCATGGAGCGCAGGGTCTCGCCAGAGAGCTTCTCTCCTTTTTCAAACCAGGCGGCCGCGGCATAACCCATGACGACGGTCGTCGAAGAGGCAATCGCAGCTGATAATACCCACCCTGGGATGCCCCCAAACTTGCTGAGCTCTTGAAAAAGCGTGCGCCCAACGAAACCCAGGCCAAATGTGATTGCCAACTCGCGAGCACGCGCCAGGGTGATGTTGTAGGAATAGATCCGGGCAATGCCTAAAACCATCACCGATTGCGTGGTGATCAGGGGAATGAAGTCGATGAAGGGCAGGGGTGTGAGTGCAATAACCGCCGAGATCGACGCCGCGCTAACAATCACCCTCCAGGAAAGCTGCCAGCGGTAGGCGGGCAAGGCTCTTCCCAGGGACGCGACGATGGAGGGCTCTGTCAAAGCGACTGCCATGAGGACTTTATCGGTGTTCCGGTCTTCTTTAGCCGAAATTGAAATGACCTGCTCCGGTTTTAGTTGCAGGTTTTCAGCGACATGGCCCGCCACTTTTTTACTATCCTTACCAACCAGGTCAATCTTATTCAGGACCACGATATACGGCTTTTCGAGAGTCTTCAGTTCTTCAAACAAGTCGTGCTCGGTACGTTTGACCCCCTGGATGGCATCAAACAGGATTATTAGGAAGTCTGCTTCTTGCGCGGCAGACATGGCCTGCTCTTTTTCACGCTCTCCCACTTCTCCCACAGCGTCTGCCCCGGGCGTATCGACGACGGAGAAAAGACCGGCGTCCGCAGTCTGGTTTGCCCGGGTAGTTCCTGGCAAGGGGCTGACTTCAGCCCGATCAGTTTTGAGGCGGATCAAGTGGTTGTACAGGGTGGATTTCCCCACATTTGCCGGACCGATAATGGCGACTTTTTGTTTCTTCCCAAAGGCGTATTTAAATTGCACCTGGGCAAGATTGATCAGCAAGCGCATCAAGTTGGCTTCGTTGGGGAATCCTTTGAACATCGATTGCAGGATTTCTCGCTCGGTGGAGGGCAGAGACTCCCAGACCGTACGCAGCATTTCCTGCGTATCGGAGGGGAGGCTGTCAAGGAGGTCACGAAAAGTAGGCATCTTTTACAGGTTCGGGTTTTCCCAATAGGCGACGTCTGAGATCAGGATGGAGAAGTCAGGGGTTTTATTGGCGCCGACAAAGAAACCAAAGCCACCTTGCGCATAGGCATTATTGGTTGTGTCATTGAGGAAGACTCCGTTAACATAAAGCGAAAGGTGATTGCCTACGGCGAGAATCCCTAACCGGTTCGTCTGGTTTGAACCTGAATGGATCGCCGCACTGGTTTGCCAGGTGATCAGCTCGGTCATATTCTTGCCGTCCCATTTGCGCAGCGAATAATGCCCATCGCATGTCAATCCAAACAGGTAACCCTGATTGGCCGTTTTCAGGTCCGGAACTCTAAAAATCAGTCCGTAACGGTCGGTACCGCTGCATGTTCCGGGTTTAATAGTCGCTTCGAGGTAGAAATTCTGTATTTCGGGCCAGGTGATCCGCCAGCCGTCGAGGGGGGTTAAACCGGTCAGCTGCATCCCACCAGACTCGAGCGAGGCATTGGTGTGCTCACCTTCGCTTAAATCCCAGTTATTTCCATTGGCGAATTTATCCTCCCAGGTCGGGACGCCGAGTTTTAGCCTGGGATCAGTTGCCGGGGAGGTTACGGCAGGTGTAGCAGTGCTAATCGGGGTGGCGGAGGGGGCCAGAGTGGGGGCGGGTGTGGGCGAATTCACCGGCTGGATAGTGGGTGTCTCTGTAATTGTGACAACCGGTGCAGTCGTAGGCGCGACAACCGGGGTAAACGTTGGCGCTGGGATGACCATGGTAGGTGCGGCAGGTGTTATTGATATGGGCGCCGTCTCGGTAGGCAACTGGGTCAACATATAGCTGACCTGGGTTTGAATTTGGCCGGTGGAGGTGGTGCTGGTAGGCGTTACGACGGGTTGCATCGGGAGAGCACAACCGGCAAGGAGAAGTGCAAGGCTGAGCAGGGGAATGGTTCTGCGTTTCATTTCCCGACCTTTCTGAAAGAATTATTAAGATGGTTAGGTCAATCCGTGAAAACCTCACCCATATAATGACGACTTAGAAAGCGATTTGGTTCCGTTGATAAAGGTGTGCAATAAATTCTAGCCTTATTATAGCTGGTCGGGTAGCTGGTTGTGTGTATTTAAGGGAGATCAACTTTCTAAGAGCAAGAGTTCAGGGTTTTCAATTCCCTCTTTAACTTTCACCAGGAATTGAACAGCCTCGCGCCCATCCACCAGTCGGTGATCGTAGGATAAGGCGACGTACATCATGGGGCGAATTTCTACCTGGTTATTGATAGCTATCGGACGGTCTTCGATCTTGTGAAGCCCTAAAATCCCCACCTGAGGTGGATTCAAGATAGGCGTGCTCAAAAGGGAGCCAAATACCCCGCCGTTGGTGATCGTAAAAGTGCCGCCGCGCAGGTCTTCCAGGCTCAGCGTTCCGTCCTCTGTCTTTTTTACAAACTGGCGGATTTGTCGCTCGATTTCGGCGAAAGACATTCGATCAGCATCACGCAGCACCGGCACCACCAAACCCTCTGCCGCTCCGACGGCAACGCCGATGTCGTAATAATGTTTATAGATGATCTCTTCTCCCCGCAGCTCTGCGTTCACCATGGGGAAATCACGCAAAGCAGCGATTACGGCTTTGACGAAGAACGAAACGATGCCGAGATTGACGCCATATTTTTCGTTAAACTCAGTCTTCCACTGCCGGCGGATTTTCACGACTGCGCTCATCTCAATTTCATTGAACGTTGTCAGCATGGCTGCCGTTTGCTGAGCCTCAACCAGGCGTTGGGCGATCGTCCTGCGCCGCCGCGACATCAAGACCCTTTCTTCGCGCTCCTCAGCGAGCTTGCCAGAGACTGAAATTGGGGTTACGGCTGGCATCTCGGATAGAGCGGAGGCAGCCTGTCCTTGCTGCTGCAGGTATTGCTCGATATCCTGCTTGGTCACCCGTGCTCCGGGTTTAGCAGGTGGCACTTGGGTAGCGTCAACCCCATGTTCCTGCGCCATACGGCGGGCGACGGGGGTTACCCGCTCGGAATCCTTCTTTCCTTCAGCTAAGCCCAGAGCGTCAGCGGGAGCTTCCGTAATGGAGGTGGGTGCAGTCTCGACTCTCATCCTCGACCGAGACGCATTTCCCGAAGGAGACGACGCACCAGCAGCTTCTTCTTTGAGGGTTTCCGGCTTAACCGCCTCGGTTGAAGGCCGGCCCTGATCAGTCTCATCGATCACACCAAGGACATCCCCTACTTTGACGTCTTCGCCTTCTTTTTTCTGGATTTGCGCTATTACGCCGCTCTTTTCAGCGCCAACGTCCAAATTCACTTTGTCGGTTTCCAGCTCCAGAAGGGGGTCTCCGACGTTGACGCGATCACCTTCTTTTTTGTACCACTTGCTAACGGTAGCTTCGATAATTGATTCGCCCAAACTTGGAACAACAATTTTAGTTGACATTCTTTACCCCTCTGGTGACCCCGGTTGTTTCCAAGGCCAGGTTCTTCCCGTTGTAAGCCTGGTTGATAATGGCCTGCTGGTTGGCTTCATGCCAGGTATGCGAACCCTCTGATGGGCTAGAGCTTTCCGGACGACCAGCATAGCCTAATGGCAATTTTACAGGCATCAATTGAGCGAGTTTTTCATGAATGTAGTTCCACGCGCCCATATTTTCGGGTTCTTCTTGAACCCAAAATACCTCTCTCATTCCGGGGTAGCGCTCCAGAAGAGTTTTTATCTGCCGATCCGGAAAAGGAACCAGCTGCTCCACCCGAACCACTGCGACCTCCCCATGTTGTTTGCGGAGCTCATGGGTTAGCAGCTCGACGCCGATTTTACCGGTACAAAAGAGCACTCGCCGGATGGCCTCGGCCTCCTGTATCCCGGGATCGTCCAGGACGGGCATCCATCTGCTATCCGATAACTCGCGGGGAGACGAAGCCACGAAAGGATTACGCAGGAGGCTCTTGGGGGTAAATACGATCAGGGGGAGGGGCTCCCTCTTTAAGAGTGCTACTTGCAGGCGGAGTAAATGAAAATATTGCGCCGCTGTCGTGGGGTTGGCAACTCTGAGGGTGTGAGCGGTTGCCACACTCAGAAATCGTTCTGGCCTGGCACTGGAATGATCGGGCCCTTGTCCTTCATAACCATGGGGTAAAAGCAACACCAGCGAAGGATTCAACTCCCATTTGGCTTTTGCCGAGGAGATAAACTCATCGATCATTGTCTGAGCCCCATTGACGAAGTCACCATATTGAGCTTCCCAGATCACCAGGCGGAAAGGAGCAATAATGCTGTAGCCGTATTCGAAACCCAAAGCGGCGCTCTCTGAGAGGGGGCTGTTCTGGATTTCAAAAGCCGCTTTTGATTGCTCAAATGATTGCAAAGGGGTGTAGGTCAAGCCGGTTTCTGGATCATGAAAGACGGCGTGGCGCTGGCTGAATGTGCCGCGTTCGACGTCTTGACCGGTCATGCGGATGGGTACACCGTCCGCCAGGATTGAGGCCAAGGCAAGCTCCTCGGCAGTTGACCAATCGATCGAAGGCTGGTCGGGGTCCTCGAAGATCTTCAAGCGGCGCTGGACCGAGCGTTCTAATTTCCGGTTGATCGTGAATCCCTGGGTGAAACTGCGCAGGGATTGGTTGTATGCTTCGAGGAGTGGCAAGGCAACCCCGGTAGAGGTGGATTCCATGGCCTTGGCGCCGAGTTTGACCTGAGCAGGAGGTTTAGTTTCCTGGTCCGATTTCAGCTGCTCCAGGGTTTGCTGCAGCTTACGCATGGCTGCATTTTGCTTCGCATCTGGTTCTTCGGGAGCGATCAACTCTTGTTGGATGAGCCTATCTGCCCAGATTTTCCTGACCGAGGGATGAGCATCGATCTCAGTATACATCAAGGGCTGCGTGAAGCCTGGTTCATCACCTTCGTTGTGACCATAGCGACGGTAACCGACCAGGTCGATAAGAAAATCTTTCCCGAAGCGATTGCGGTAGGCAAACGCCGTGCGCGCAGCCTCGATACAAGCCAGGGGATCATCGGCATTGACGTGAATGATGGGGATCTCGAACCCTTTGGCCAGGTCACTGGCGTACAGCGTGCTGCGCCCCTGTTGAGGCGGGGTGGTGTATCCTAACTGATTGTTGGCGATAATGTGAATCGTTCCCCCGGTCGTGTAACCGGGTAGACGGCTAAAATTGAGAGTTTCAGCGGCAATGCCTTCCCCCGGAAAGGCAGCATCGCCATGGATCAGAATTGGCAGGGCAGCCATGGGATAGATTTCAGGAGCGCCGGGTTTTTGCACATTGCTGTCAGAGGCTCGGGCCATCCCTTCGATCACAGGGTTCACGTACTCCAGGTGGCTGGGGTTGGGCGGCATCGTGATGATCAGCTTGATTTCTTTACCTTCCTGAAGAGCCCGGCGAGCGCCTTTATGATAGTTAATATCTCCGGTCCAGCCAAGCTGGTCCAGGCTGTTGGGGTAATGGGTGGCATCACGGAATTCCGCCAGGATCTGGGTGTAGGATTTTTCCAAGACGTGCGCCAGAACGTTTAACCTGCCGCGATGCGCCATCCCGATCAAGATGGTGCAGATCCCACCGTCGACAGCTGATCCGATGACTTCATCCAGCATCGGGATGAGCATATCCAGGCCTTCGATGGAGAAACGCGTTTTGCCGGGGAAGATGCGGTGCAGGAACTGCTCAAATGTCTCAACCTGGGTGAGACGATCGAGCAGGCTCAATGGGTCAACCGGATCGTTTGGAGGGCAAAAACAGCCGCTTTCAGCCGTTTCCCTCAGCCAATCTCTTTCTTCTGTGATGTGGATATGCCCGTAGTCATACCCGACGCTCTGGCAATACACCGCACGCAGGTCACGTATGGCCTCCAGTGCATTGGATGCTTTCGATGCGACGGGGCTTGATACGATGGAAGCCGGCAGGCTTAGCAGATCGGATTCTGTCAGGTTGTATGTCGCTAAATCCAGAGAAGGGTCCCCCGGAGGGGTGTGGCCGAGGGGATCGAGCCGGGCGCTCAAATGGCCGTAGCTGCGTATTGCTTGAATGTAATTCACAGCAGCGACGATCTGGTGGATGTTAGCATCAGGAACATGCTTTTCCGACTCAGGAATCTGCCAACTATCGAAGATACTGCGTGAAACGGCATCAACAGATTGGGGATTATCGAGGTAACGCTCGTAAAGTTCAATCACATAGCCGGCATTTGGGCCGTAATAATCGCTCCATATATCCATACTATTATGATAACATACCTGTACAATTTCCGTTGGACGAACCGGAGGGAAATGGCCAATGAGCTCAACGATCAGGGTTGGCTGCTGCGGTTTTCAAAAATCCCAACAGGTGTATTACGAGCATTTTAAATTAGTAGAGATCGAACAAACCTTCTATAAACTGCCAAAATTAGAAACCGTTGCTCGCTGGAGGGAGCACGCGCCTTCGGATTTTATTTTTACGCTGAAAGCCTGGCAGTTGATCACTCACGAACCGTTCAGCCCCACATATCGCCGGATGGAAAGGGGTATCCCGAGAGTCGCGTGGGAGCAATATGGGGCATTCCGGCCGACTCCTGAGGTGCACGAGGCCTGGAAGCGAACCTACGCCGCAGCCCTTGAATTAGGCGCTAAAGTCGTTGTTTTTCAATGTCCCCCTTGGTTTGACGCCAACCAGCAGAATATCGAAAATATGCGCAAATTCTTTTCAACCATCGAGCGAGGCAGCCTGGTCTGCGCCTGGGAACCGAGAGGCAGGTGGGCGGAAGGAAAGATCAAGGACCTGTGTTCGGATTTAGAGCTGATTCACTGTGTCGATCCCTTCCAGAATAAATCAGTTACCGGTTCTACAGGGTATTTCCGCATGCACGGGGGCCCAGATTACCAGCACCAACATACCGATGCCGAGCTTGGGCAATTAAGAACGTGGTGCGAGCAGTTCGACGAAGTCTATTGTTTATTTAATAACGTCTTCTTGTGGGAAGACGCGCACCGGTTCAAGAACATTCTAACCCCCATCAAATAAAAATCGAATTATCGGGTCAACCCCGCTCTGGGGTGTGGATAACTGTTTGAAACAGTGGAAAAGCCCGCGATGGTCTGAATGGTAATTTCGTGTAGATAATCTGGTTATATTAATTTAATGTGCCAGGTAAATATCGAGCGTATACACTTAATTGTTGCTGGCACCGGGGGGATGGCTATTTGGAGCTTGTGGATAACTGTGGATAATTCTCACGGAAAGGGCAATAAACGGGACCGAACCGGCGCGTTATGGGTATGTTCGAACGAACATGTTTGCCGGAAATCAGTAGTGTGGGTGTTCTCTATATGGGACAGACATAGAAAAAACCACGGCTTTTCGTAAAGCCGTGGTTTTGAGATTGTTACAAATGATGTTGAGAATGATTGTGGAAAATCAGCGAGACATCGAGATTTTAATCACTTTGCCATTGCCGTCCAATGTCATGCGAGCATAGTGGTGGTGGACCTGTTTGGCCGATTCAACCTTCTTGCTCAGGGTTACCACAGTGCGGGCGGAATTATTTTGCAGCTTCTTGTGCTTGGATCCGCGCTTCCCTCCTGCGGCAACCGTGTCCAACTCCCCATTCAAGGCGGCTTGCTGGTAGATCGACAGATCGGCGTCTTTCAAGCCGGGGAGATATTGGTCGACGATCTGTTTAACTTGAGCCACCAGGTCGTCGGGCAAGGGTTCCAGGCGCAAGGGATCATCTTTCTGGTCGCTGATCATCTTGATGGCTGGGAAAGAATGCTGCCGGTAAAATATCCTTCGTTTAGGGGTCACATCTTCAAGCGAAGCCAGCGGGTCGCCGTAGAGAACGAACGAGATCAAGGTTTTCTGGTCTTCGCCGTCTAAAAACCCTTGTCGTTTTTTCATTTCCTGCACCAGATTAATTTTGGCCTGTTTCAAGGCTTCTCCTGCCGGATACCCCTGTTTGAGCAAATCCCAGAAGGTGAAACCCAAGAGATCCGCGGCAATCAAGGGCGTGGTGACTGATCCGTACGAGATGCCGGTAGACCCAACCATGCCGGAGCTTCCGGTAGCCAGGAATTTGAGCGCCAGGGCCTGTTCTTCGGTCTTGTTTTCGATGAAGGCACCGTAGCAGGCTTCACTAAACACGAATTGGGAAGCCGAGCCTGAGTTCAAAATATCTTTCGTGCACAAGGCAACCGGATAATCTGGACCGGTTGAACGGTCGGCGACATCGCGCTGACCGTACCATTCGGGTTCATCTGGCAGTCCGTGTAAGTTGTAATAGCCAAGCTGGGCGGGTAAGTATTTGGTGCCCAACAAATTTGTCGAAGAGATCGGCGGAGAAGTTAGAAGGGATTGAGATTCCCCGATCGGTTTGAATACGGCAATCGAGGATTGCTTCCACACTGCGGCTGAATACCCGAAGCTGGACCGCAGTGATTTTCCCACCCGATAAGTCATCCCGGCCTGCTTGGAGCGCTTGGTAAAATTCTTCAAAAGGCCGTTTCTCTGCCACCAGGGGACAGGTTGGGAATGAGCCGCGTGGTAGGAGGTCATCTTGCGCAGGGAATCCAGCAGCAGGCCTGCATCCGTGCCGGCTGCGCCCGGCAAACGCCCGAGCGGCCATTCTGGGATGAAGAAATTGCTGTCAAGGCTGGCGTAGGGATTATCGGAGGCTACGTCTGGGTCGCCGTCGTCGGTGGGGTTGGGAAGGCGATGGAAGGGGACTACCTGAGAATTGCCGACGATCAGCATAGCGCCGATCATTTCACCTTTCTTGGCCAGAGCGGCATCCAGGTCGGCGATAGCGAGCTTCAGCTTCCAGGGGTCATTGTATGGCACAGGTTTCAATCCAAAGGCTGCCGTACTGGAAGAATCATCGGCATAGAATAAGATCGATCCCCAGTTGTGCCGGCGAGAAACGGCGGTTGACAGCCGTTTCATCTCCGCTTCGAGAACCTTGGCGGTCTGAGGGCCGTACTGGTTTTCAAGCCCCATCCGCGTGGTAAAGATGACGTAGATTGGGAAGCGACCATCGGATTGAATGACCTCGGGGCGGCGCAGGCGCTGGGCCAGACGTTCAAACTCCATCTGGATTGCCCTCAAGAGATCAGGGAAATTCTTGAAGGATGCAGCCGCTTTTGCTTCGGCCAATTTTGCTTCGGGAGAGGTAGGTTCAGCTTGCTGGGTTTCTGTTGCCTCTTCGTTGAAGGTATCGATCTCAGGCTCAGGCGTAGCCGGACCCACAGCGAGCTGGTTCCAACCCATCGGCCCGGCAATCGGCGCCGGGACGGCGATATCGAATGGGATTTCCATGCTGGTGGGCCACAGCGGCCGGTAGGGGTGGTCCGGGCCCCATAAACGCCCTGGAACCTGCCCGGCAGCGTCTAAAGCGGCGCATTGGTGCAGAAGAGCCACCGAACCTTCATCGTCGCCGGTTTCGCTCAGCTTCTCGGCTTTGAACAATTTGAATTGGAGGCATTCTGGCCAGCGAGTATAGTAGACATCGATCAGGTTGTACATTGCCTGGCGATCAGAACCGGCGCGGGTAATCTGTACGTGCAGGATTGCCGGGATCGGTGTGGGGGGATCGACCGCCATCGCCTGGTGAATCAGCTCGCTCGCTCGTGCAAGGTCCCCAACCTGGAGTGCTTCTCGAGCGGCGCGTGCCTGGCGGCTCCAGGAGGGTAGGGCCATTTCATTCTTGTCTTCACCGCCCAAAGCGTAAATGCATCCCCGAGCAATGGTGCGCAGGTCTGGATTTTTATATACCTGAGGGTTGCCCCGGATCTTTTGTGCCGGGAGGAACTCTGGGTCTTTCTGGCACAGGCTCTCAATCAGTGGAGCAGCTTGTGAAAACCGCTCTTCAGCGATATAGGTTTGCGCCAGGATCAGGCTGACTCGCAGGTCTCCAGGGAACGTCGCCAGCCAGGCGAGTGATGCCTGCCGGGCAAATCGATATTCTTTCACTCTCGTCGCCGTGCTCAGAAGCGCAAGGATGGTTGCCCGGCTGACCGGACGGTCAAAATTCAAGGGATTGGAGATGGCGTGTTTCATTGAGAAATCGATGCCTCCTGTGGGTTGTGCACCAGATTGAGGGCGATCATGGCCCCCAGCTGCCGGCGGATATTCAGGTCCTCGGGAGCCAGTTCTGCGGCACGGCGGAATTTGGCCTCTGCGTTGACGTAATCTTTGCTGTCTTTGAAAGCGAGGCCGGCTTGATAATAAGGGCGAGCGTCAGTTGGGGCAATCTCGTAGGCTTGCTGATAGACCTTCAGTGCCTGAGAATGCTCTCGCCGGTCTTGATAAACCCGTCCAAGCTCGATGAGCGCCTCGATATTGCCGGGTTCAAGACGAACTGCTTCTGCCAAATGGTGCACGGCTTGATCCAGCTGACCGCTCGAGCGCTGGATGCGGCCTAAAAGAAGGTGGAGCGAGGCATGGTTGGGCTGCAGCATGATGGCAGATTGGGCGGCTTTCTCGGCAGCCTCGCGCTGCCCGGTTTCGGCGAGCACATCTGCCAGCAACCCAAGAGACTCAGGCTCGTCTGGATATTGTTCGACCAATTCATGCAACACCTCGAGAGCAGCATTTGCAGAACGCAGCGTGCGGATGAGGTGAGCGCGCTCCAATAATACCGGATATGGATTTGCCAGGGATGGCAGCGAGGTCTCGATTGTATTCAGCGCTTCTTCCGGTTTTCCGGATGCTTTTTTGGTCAGGGCGAACAAGAGTAAAGCCCGCGCATCCGCCGGGTCGGCAGCCAGGGCAGCCTCGGCGCGTTCGACCGCCAGGTCAATCTGGCCTGATTCGAGGGCAATCTCCCCGCTCAAGACCAGCGGGGCCGTTTGATGCGGAGCCAGAGCGATGGCGCGTTCGGCGCAGGCGGTAGCCTGAGTATAGTTACTCTCCGATGAATAAGCATGCGCCAGGGCAGTCCAGGCTTCGATCTGGCGGGGATCCAGTTGGGTAGCCTGTTCCAGGGTTTGAATGCCCCTGGTCGAATCTCCGCATTCCAGGAAGGTCTCGCCGAGCTGCAGGGCAAAGATTGGATTTTCGGGATCGAGGTTGAAGGCGTGCTTCCAATGCGTCAACGCGTTATCAGGCTGGTATTGCTGGGTGTATAAACCGGCTGCAAAAGCATGCCATTCGGGTTCGTTCGGCCAATATTCCAATGCTCTTTCGATAGCCTGGATGGCGGTCTGGCGATCTCCTGCGGCATTAGCTGAGAATGCCAGGAGTGCCTGGTGAAGCGGATGGTTGGGTTGTCTTTCTACAACACTTTTCGCGGCGGTGAGGCTCTTTTGCGGGTCGGTTTCAATTTGGATCAACGCTTGCTGGAAGAGCACTTCACGGTGATCATCGAAGGGGCGGGAAATGTCTATTCCACCGGTCTTATTGCCCATCTGCACCAAAGCGCTGATCAGAGCCTGGATATCTTCCAGATCGGTTGAGGCAGCGTCGATTAATTTGGCGGTATGCGGACCGGGATGGAAGACCGCCTGGCCGCGTTTATGCCAGCGGGCGATCTCCTCTGAGCTGGAAAGCCTGTTTGCCGTCAGGATTGCTTTCTCGAACTGCTGGTACCAGGTTTCTTTCAGTCGATCCTCGCCAGGAGCATGTTGCGAGGCGTGCAGCATCTGGTATTCGTGCTGTTTCTCGGCAGCTCGTACCAGAGCACGTGCCAGGGAGAGATGCGGCAGCGGTTCGAGGGGGGCTGTGCGGGCTGCCTGGAAGAACAGCGGCATGGCCACTTCCCATTGCTGGAGCTCAAGGGCGGCCTCGGCGATTGCCAGGGTAGGATATTCGGAATGTATCCCGTTGATCAGGGTCTCCGGATTAGGCGAAGAGGCAGCATTTTGGGATGAGCTGGAGCCATCTGCGCTATTCTCTGTGCCGTTTAAGTTGGAAATCGCCTTTTCGAGCAGCTGTTCGGCCGCCTTATAATCTCCGCAGCGGGCCTCCAGCCGCGCCTGGGCTGCCAATAACCTGGGGTATGTAGAAGACAGGTCACTCGCCCTGGATATAGAGTAGGCGATCGGTTCGAGATCATCATTTTCCAACCTTAGTTCGGCCTGCAAGCAGAGCATTTTCAACATGCGTTGGGATTCAACCCCGCGTGCTTGCTGGCTTTCTGGGGTTTTCCCTTCGCTGGATGTGAATATGTTATACGGATCACCGGTAAAGGAGCCATCTGTAAGGCTGATGGCCCGATCGAATTCCAGGAGAGCGTGCGCCAGGTCAGCGCTGAAATAGCGGGCTTCAGGTTGGTCAGGAGCCAATTCAACTGCTTTTTCAGCGTGGGCGCCTGCAGAAACCAGATCTCCCATGGCCCGCTGGAGTTTCGCTACCCGCAGGTGGACTTTCCAGGGTGCAGTATCGCTCTCTGTTTTTGAGCTTGATGAAGAATCTCCCTGGAGGGTATCCTGATGGGATTGTTTGGTCATCTCGAGCGATTGTAAGGCACTCTCCAGGCTGGACAAGGCTGCTTGAGGTTGGTTCAAGGCATACTGCAGATCGCCCTCGATGACGTAATACTCCGGTGCATCCGGATTAATCTCAACAGCTTTCTGGATTGCCTCTAATGCAGCCGGCTGGTTATCGGCTGACCTCTGTAGAGAAGCCAGCTCAGCCCAGATTTCGGCTGGTTTGGCAGGCGACCTGCCCAGAGCTTTCTCCAAAGCCAGGATAGCCGAAGGTGTATCGCCCACGGATCTGAAGAAGCGAGCCGCTTGCTGGAGCTCTTCGGTAGAGGCTTGCTCATTGAATAAGATCGACTTGAGGGTATCCTGAGCGGAATCGGTGTCTTGCTGCTGGATCTGGATCGAAGCCAGCTGCAGGAGCAAATCTGACCGGTGAGGGGTGACCTGAGCAGCTTGCTCGAGAGCCTGGATGGCTTCGGCGGGGTTTTTAAGGCCGACTGCCAAGCGCGAATACCATGCCAGATTCTGGATATCGTGTGGCGCCAGGTGCAATGCATCTCGCCCTTTCTGTAGAGCATCATCCGGCAAATTCGCAGCCAGGTAAGCCTCGGCTAATGATTGGTGGATCTGCAAGTTCTCTGGTTTAATCTGGGCGGCTTCTTGCAGGGCAGCGATGGCAGTATCCATCTGCTTCAATGCGATCGCTACTCGACCGAGACCTAAATGAATCCGCCAACTCCATTCCGGGGTTTGCGTGATTTCCTGCTCAGAGAGCTCTTGATAGGTGGAGAAGGCTTCCTGGAGATCTCCGCTGGCTGCGAGAGCTTCAGCAAGCAAGACGTGCCCTTCGAGGTTATCAGGATCGATTTCGATGGCTTTGCGCAGCGCTGGAACAGCGGCGGCGGTTTTATTTGGAGTTCCGCCGACTTCGCCATTCGATAAATTCCCCCAGGTGCCTTGCTTATCGGCAAGCT
This sequence comes from Chloroflexota bacterium, assembly GCA_023381565.1. GTDB lineage: Bacteria > Chloroflexota > Anaerolineae > Anaerolineales > Anaerolineaceae > JAMCRR01. Next base: position 41,411 of record JAMCRR010000052.1, on the reverse strand, counting down.
CAACCAGAGCACGGCCATAGGTTAAGTAGGGCTCAGCCTGATCCGGGTTAGCCTGCAGGGTGGTCTCCAGAGCAGATAAGGCTGTTTCGGTTTCCCCTAAACCAAGCAGAGTTTTCGCATGGGAAAAAGCCAGGTCTTTATGAGCAGGCCAGAATTCACGACCTCGCTCGAGAACCGATTTAGCTTCGGAGAGGCGTCCCAAGTCTATAAGCGTCTCGCCCAACCGCAGAGAGATCAGTGGGGTTTGCGGAGAAAGATCGGCAGCTCTACGTAGGGAGGGCAGGGCTTCTGTCGGCGAGCCATCCGCCAGGTATGCCTGCCCTAAACCGAGATGGATTTCGGCAGAATCAGGCGAGGCCAGCGCCGCTGAACGGAGTGTATCGAGGTTTTTGTAATGATCTCCGGATTCTTCGTATATCCTCGCCATCGCTAACCATGGAGAGGGATTCTCGGGATTGAGCAGTGTCGCCTGGGTGAAGTGCAGGATTGCCTGATCGGGGTCATCCATCAGTGCGTAAGCCTCGCCGAGATAGGCGTGCGCCATGCCCTCTTCTGGGTCCGATTGGAGAATATCCTGGCAGATGGAGACCGCCTGAGCCGGTTGTTTTGCCTGGATGGCAGCCTGCGCAGCCGAAAGGAAATCAGCTGATGTAGGCTGCGAGGCAAGGCGTATGACACCGAGACGCTCGGCAAGCGAGCATTCCCAATCCCCGTCATCGCCCAGAATAGAGGCATAGTTGCGGTGCAGGTCAACATCATCCGGCGCAAAAGAGAGCGCCAGCTGGATTGCGTGAGAGGCTGCTGAAAGATTGCCGGCGAGTTGGTGAGCATGGCTTAAGATATCCAGGAAAGCCGGATCTTCAGGATAAATGGCGAGGGCCTGGTTGGCAACCTGAATGCTCTGTTCTACCAGCTGCAGTTCTGATAAGAGCCTGCCCAACTCAACCAGGTGGTCATGATTCAGGAGTGAGGATGGCGATGATTTCTCCTGTGATGCATTCGAAACAGTGCGAGCGCACCCCAAAGCAATTTCTTTGGCATGAGGGAGATCTCCTGAATTCGAAGCTAACCGGGCGGAAGCCAGCAAAGCGAGAGGATGTTCGCCGTGGGGAGGGAGGATGGCAGCCGCTTCATCGACCCTGCCGGAATCAATCAGCAGCGAGGCAAGCTCAGCACGGACCTGGATGGAATCGGGAAGCGCCTGCACCGCCTGTTTCAATGCGGCGATCGCCCCCTCGTGGTCCTGGTTATGTACGGCAGTTGCGGCAATCTGAGAGGATAAATCAGCCTGGAGGGCTTTTAACTCTTGCTGGGCATTGTGAAGTAAAGATACCGCCTCGTTCAGCCGGCCGCTGGTCTGATAAAACTTGGCCAACTGACGCTGGACGATAATCGTATCCACCGTATCCCGTAAGCTCAGGAGGTTGTCGGTTACGTAACGGTCGAGAGATTTTTCGGATTTTTGCCGGCTGGCAGATTTAAGAACCGCAGTTGCCGGATTAGATTGGAGCAAAACGGTAGCCAGTTGCCCGGCGAGTTTAAATCGGCCTCGATCGGATAAACCGGTCAGCCAGGCAAGCTGCGCTTCTGGGTCTACCTCGGACAAGAGATCGACCATCACGGTAACCTGTTGGTGCAAGGTCAAAGGATTGCTCAGAATGGCATGCTGGGCGAGAGCTACCTGCTCGGGAATGCGGTAAGAGGCTGAATCAGGGAGAAGCGCCTTCAGCAGGTCAACCGGATCGGGTGACATGGCATACAGGCAGGCGAGAGGGGTATGCCAGAGCCCCCAGCAGTTCAAGGAGGGATTCGCGGGTGTAAACTGCAGCTCGTCGACCAGGCCCTGCCAGGAATCAGTGAGGCGGCGACGTTCGCGTAATGCGAGGGCCAGTAAGCCGGCTTCACCCAGAGATTTAGGAGCGGCGCTGGTTTTGATTGTTTCTTCGTAAGTGCGGGCTGCCCTTTGGCGCAGATCGGTGCTGATGGGTAGGAGCGGCAGGCTGCGCAGATTTTCCAGCGGAATGATCTTCCCAAGGAATATCAACGATAGGGTTGCCGGGTTCCATAATTTCGATAGTCCATCGGCATTCTCAACTGCCTGGGCGAGAATCTCTGGTTGTGACAAAGCCTGCCAAACCAGGGGATCTTGCCTTAAACCGGCGATAACAGGACCAAAATCATCCTGGGGAATGATTTGCTTTAGGTCAGCCAAAAAGGAAGTGAGCTGCATTTGCGCTCCTTTTTCCGAATTGAATGGGGACTCTCTGGCATTACAGAGGTAGGCGATCTTAACCGGGGTCAGTTGAAGCAAGTGGGAAGCCAATCTGATCAGGGAATATTGACGACCAGAAAATAAGCCACCCCGGTGAGAAGGAAGCTGACCAATACCAGGAACACACCAATTCCTGCGCCGGTGCGGGCAAGCTGATTGAGCGCATCCACCAGAGAAGAAGCATTTCCGACCAGTCCGGCAACTTCCTCGGCTAACCCTTTTTGAGCCAGCTTAGTTGCCTGGTCGGCAATCGCCTTGACATCACGTCCCCCGGCTTTGGATACCAGGAGGTAAATGCCTGTGGAGAGACAGATCAACGCCATCAGAAACAGGCCAGCAGCCATGGTGAAGATGAAATCGGGGATTGTGACGGGGAACATAAAAGCCTCCTGAATTAGATTTCAGGAGGCTTAGATGCAATAAATATGCCAGGGAAGTTCTTATGGATTTTCTACATCCATAACGCTCTTGTTGACTACATCTGCCGGGAGGTGCGCCACGTCGATGCCTGGATCGTCGCAGAAAAGCACGGCGCGTTCGATCGCGTTGCTCAGCTCGCGGATGTTGCCAGGCCAATCGTAGTTAATCAGGGCGTGCATGGCCTGCGGGCTGACGTCGGTGATATTGAGACCCTGCCGGGAATTATTCAGGCGGAGGAAAAAACCAACCAGCTCGGGGATATCTTCCTTGCGGTCTCGTAGAGGCGGCACGTGGAGATCCACAACTTTCAGGCGGTAATACAGGTCTTCGCGAAAATTGCCGTCTTTGATCATCGATAACAGATTGCGGTTGGATGCTGCCAGGATCTGAACGTCCACGTGGATCATGTTTGTGCCGCCCACACGCCGGAAGGCGCGCTCCTCAATCGCCCGCAGCAACTTGGCCTGGGTGTCCATCGGCATAGAAGAAATTTCGTCCAGGAAGAGAATGCCACCATCGGCAACTTCCATCAAACCGTTTTTACGCCGTTCAGCGCCGGTAAAAGCACCCGCTTCGTAACCGAAAAGTTCGGATTCGAGCATGGTGTTCTGGATGGCGGCGCAGTTGATGGCGATGAAGGGTTTGCTCGAGCGAGGACCGTTCTGGTGAATAAATTGGGCCAGGACTTCTTTGCCGGTGCCGGTTTCACCCGTGATGAGCACTGAAACAGAGGCAGCCGCGGCGCGATGAGCCTGACCGACCACGTTCGACATCACCGGAGTCTTCCCGATGATGAATTTAGCTCCTTGCTGTTGCGTGCTGCGCAGGTGGGTAAGTTCGCGGCGCATGGCAACCATTTCCACGGCGCGCTGGATGGACTGTTCGAGTTGAACGAGCTGGATTGGCTTTTGGAGGAAGTCGTGAGCCCCGTTTTTCATGGCGTCGACAGCCATGTCGATATCCCCATAGGCAGTGATCAAAATGATCGGAGGCCGGAAGGGGAGCTGGCGAGTTTCGTCGAGCAGTTTTGGGCCATACCCATCTGGAAGATTAACATCCAATAAAACGATGTCAGCATTGCCTCTTTGCAGGCTGGTCCGCGCATCGGCCAGTGTGGCCACCCCAATCACCTCATAACCTTTTCCGGTCAGATAGTTCGAGATAAAAAGCCGGGCGTTCTCCTCATCGTCTACAATCAATATGGTTGCTGACATACGTCCTCTCCTGTAATGGCTGGGAAACAAACGCTAAACATTGTCCCTCCTGGAAAGCTTGTGACGTTTATGCTGCCCTTATGGGCGGTAACGATCCGGCGAGTGATCGCCAGACCCAGCCCGGTTCCTTGCGGATTGGTCGTCACGAAGGGTTCGAAGATGTGATCACGAATTTCATCTGGAATCCCCGCCCCGCTGTCCGAAACGGTCACTTCAACCTGCGTCTGTTCCTGGGGTGGTTTCACTGAAGCTATTTTAACCGCTAAAGTTCCTCCTGATGAAGTCATTGCCTGAACCGCATTGCTGATCAAATTGGTGAAGACCTGCTCGAGAGCGCGCGGGTCGCCATCCACCATTGGCAATTCCGGAGCGGCCTGGAAGAAGGGCGTGATGTTTACCCTGGACATGCGCGGCTGCCAGCGATCGAGGATCCGTTTTAGCAAGAGGGAAAGATCGGTCGGCTCAAGTTTATATTCCATCGGGCGCGAGAACGAGAGAACCGATTCCATCAGATGGGTTAGCCGGGAGCAATCGTGCTGCAGCCGGTCGATAACCTCCTGGTTGGGATCTTCAGGCGTCAAATTCATGCTCATTAGTTGCAGCCCGGTACTGAGATTGTTAATCGGGTTGCGCACCTCGTGAGCGAAAATTGCAGTCACTTCGCCCAAAACAGCCCTTTGCTCGAGCTGTTGAGTTCGCACGCGGATCTGCTCGTTTTCACTCACATCGGAGAGGAAAACGACGATATTTAAGAGCGTGTTATCGGGGATCACCGGGATCGTCTGAATATGAGCGAGAAAAGACTGGCCGCTGCGGCGGTGAAGGGTGATATTCCCCAGATTGTGCGTGGGGATGCCCTGCAAAGCCGATTTGAGAGCAGATGATATCGTTTCTGCGCCGATTAAAACATTGTCCACCGGTTTTCCAATCACTTCCTGGCTGGCATAGCCCAAGATCAGCTCGGCAGCCGGGTTCATCTGGCTGATAGATAGATCTGGTTTGAGCAGGATGATGCCTTCTTGGGCGTATTCCGATACCGTGTTATGGATTGCCTGGGAATAAAGATCGTTTTGAACGGTCCGGTTCAGATTTTCTAACAGGTCGTGATGATGGTAGGCTGAAACCAGGTTATCGCCCAAGATTTCCATCAGGGGGATTAGATTATCTACAGGCGCGCTGTGGTCATCACCGACCAGAAGCAAGCCTTGCCAACCGTTCTCTTGGCCTAACGGGAATGAGGCAAGATAATACATGTTTGCGATCCGGGCAGCACGGTGAATATCGGCGTTAGCTTTTTTCCCGGGGAGCCAGATGTAAGGCGCATCGAGGCGGATGATGCTGAGAGAAGGTAGGAAGTCGGGGAAAAATGGTGTCGGTCCGGGTTCCCAGGAGGCGATTTTTTGGAGGCGAGAGGAGAGGGGATCTGCCTGGTAGATGCACAAGAGGTTGGCGTCGAACAAGCCTCTCCCGATGCGCATAGCCATCGTGTTGGTCGAAGCGAGATCGGGCTGATCGGCCAACTTTGAGAGGTCGATCAAAGCCTGGAGCAGCTGATCCTGGCGCTTCTCATTGGTTTGTGTCTGCTGGATAACGACCAGGGGGGTAAGGACAATAAGCATCCAGATATTATTGCTGTCTAGCGCAAAAATGTGAGAGATTACCGATAAAGGCTCGCGCTGGCGCCGTTTTAGCAGGGTTTCTTTTTCTTCACCCGGAATCAGTTTTGCGCTGGCGAGATCGGGGACCAGGGCGCCGTAGTCGGCACCGACTAATTCAGCGTGAGTAAAAGCCGTTAATTTGAGCAGTTGGCTGTTGGCACTCACGATCTGACCCTTATGCATGTCAACCATCAGAGCCGGATCGTCGAACAAGTTCAACAGCACGTTAAACTCAACAAGACCTGGCGCTTTTCCGCGCCAGGCGGATCCAAATGTGGAACGTGGAGGTACTACATTACTCATGCATGGGCCATAGCATGATGGTGTCGCAGGTGAGCTGGTAAGATTCCTTCCATGGCACGATATTTGGCCACAGTGCGGCGAGCTACACTGAAGCCCTTCTCGGCCAGCATCGAGACCAATTCCATGTCGCTGAGCGGCCGGGTTTCCATATCGATAATATTCCGCAAGAACGTCCTGACGTTCAGGCTGCGATCAAAGAACATGGAGAGCGGGACGATGCGCCCGTTGGGAAGCTGGACGGCTTTATTCGATACTGCACGAGAGATGGTCGATTCGTGCACTTCTAATTCTTCGGCAAGCTGAGCGCGGGTGAGTGGGATGAGCTGCTTCTCACCGTAGAGGATAAATTGAGCCTGGAGTGAAGCAATCCGCTGCATGAGCCTCTGCATGGTATGGTTGCGCTGCTGCAAGCACTTGACGAAAAGGGAGGCGCGATCGAGATCCGATTTCCAATCGTCGACTTTTTCATTCGAAGCCTGGTGGATTGCCTGCCGGAATAATGGATTTACACGCAGGGTGCCCGCCAATGGCATGATAATCTCGACGACCAGGGGATTCTCGGGGCGGTCATTGAGACGGCTGATCAGGATATCAGGGTGATTATAAACCTGGAAGGCGGGGGAGCTGTGGGCGCGAGCGTCGCCCCAATGAGAACGGGCGGGGAATGGGTTCAGATTGTCCCCGATGAAACGGGCGATTTCTTGAGCCTGGCGCAGATTAATCTTAAGGAGATGAGCCAGGTCTGAGTATTGGTGCCGGCTGAGAAGATCCATGCCTTCACGGATCGCTTGTTCGGCCAGAGCAGGCACCGTTACGGTTTCTGATAGGACTTCCAGCTGGACGAGAAGAGCTTCCTGGGGGTTCGCGGAACCGACACCCACCGGTTCAGCGCGCTGAATGAGGTGCAAGATCGCCTCAACCTGAGAAAGCGGCACGTGATGGTAACGAGCCACTTCGGCAAGCGTGGTGGTCAGGAAGCCGTCTTCGTCCAGATGGGTCAAGATGTAAGCGGCGAGAAGGCGATCCGGTTTTTCCAGCTCGGGAGCAATCTGGCGCAGGACGAAAGCCGGCAGATCTTCCGTAGCAGGAGAGGTATTATCTTCGGGATAATCTTCTTGGGACATCCCGCTGCCGGTGTAGAAATCTTCACGAGGAGAAATGAAGACGATGGGTTCGTCGGGGTCCAGACTGACCGGACGGCTGCAGATCGGACAGGGACCGCGCGGTGGCAGAGGTCGCCCGCAGTTAGGGCAGCGGCGTTCTTCAATTAGCTCTAAAGCGGGGTTCGCCGCGAGCTCCGAATCGATCTGCTGGCGAAGTTCTTCTGCAGTCAGGCTCAACAGGGTCATCGTCTGAGCCAGATGAGCGGTGGTGAGGGGGCGGAGGACTTGATAATGTGTCTGCAGCATAGGTCACCCTGGAGATGAACGAAGTATAGTCGGATATGGAGAATGTTGCAAGTATTGTGCCAAATTTACGCAGCTTGCCAAGTGGTAAAATTTACGCATAGTTAGATAAAATGGAGTATCGATGGATAGTTTGACGGTGATCGGCGGAGGTCTAGCAGGAAGCGAAGCCGCCTGGCAGGCAGCGGAGAGGGGCATCTCGGTTCAGTTGTATGAAATGCGACCTGAAATGTCGACCGGCGCCCATGTCACCTCTGATCTTGCCGAACTGGTGTGCTCGAATTCACTGGGCTCCAACCTGATTGACCGCTCTTCGGGACTATTGAAAGAAGAAGCGCGGCGATTGGGATCGATGCTGCTGACCTGCGCCGAAGCGACTTCGCTTCCTGCCGGCAGCGCGCTGGCAGTTGACCGGAAGGCGTTCTCGCAGATGGTAACCCAACGTATCTCTACCCACCCGATGATCAAAATGATCCGCCGGGAGATAACTACTATTCCCGAGACGCCCACTATTATTGCCTCGGGACCGCTGACCTCGGATCTTCTGGCGCAGGCTATTGGCAGGCTCACCGGAGAAAACCGGCTATATTTCTACGACGCCATTGCGCCAATTGTGAGCCTGGAGTCGATCGATCTGCAAATCGCATTTCGTGCGTCTCGATACCGCTTCCAGGAGGATGGGGAAGGGGATTACATTAATTGCCCGCTGGATCGAGAAGAGTACGACCGTTTTGTTGAGGCTCTGACCAACGCAGAGAGAATCCAGATCAAACCTTTCGAAAACGAGATATTTACAGGAGTAAAAGCAGGCGCAGGCCAATTCTTTGAGGGCTGCCTGCCGATCGAAATTCTGGCCCTACGCGACCGGCAAGCTTTAGCTTTCGGTCCGATGCGACCGGTAGGATTGAAGGATCCGCGCACGGGTAGGCGACCTCATGCGGCGGTGCAGCTTCGCCAGGATAATCTGGCCGGATCCCTCTATAATATGGTTGGATTCCAAACAAATCTCACCTACCCTGAGCAAAAGAGGATCCTACGCATGATCCCCGGGCTCGAGAAGGCGGAGTTTGTGCGTTACGGACAAATGCATCGCAACACGTTTATCGCATCGCCAAAACTGCTCCTTCCGACTCTGCAGTTTACCCGCAGGGAAGATCTGTTCTTTGCCGGGCAGATAACCGGAGTAGAAGGTTACATGGGGAATATTGCTACCGGACTGCTGGCAGGCTTGAATGCTGCCCGCGTCCTGCAGGGAAAGCATGCGGTGGAGCTTCCAGAAACCACGATGCTCGGCGCGTTGTGCCGGTACATCACGCGAGTACCTTTGGAGGAATTCCAACCCATGAAGGCGAACTTTGGCATCCTGCCACCCCTGGACGGCACGACAAGGTTGAACAAACGACAGCGAGCGGCGGCGTACAGCCAAAGATCCCTGGAGAGGTTAGTGCCCTACATCGATCAACTCGGTCAAGGGACACATTCGCCCAGCCTTTCTAGAGAGGATTGAAATTGAAAAACCTGTTCTCTAAATTGATCATTATCGCCTGCATGGTTTTAATTGCGTCTGGAGGCTGGATCGCCGGACGAGGATTGATGCCTGGAGCGATGAACCCGTTTGATGGGAGCAAGGCAAGTCAGGACGTTCTTTATCAAATGTCCTTAGGACCGCGAGTGGTGGGTACCCAGGCGCACGCCAATGTTGTAAAGTGGATGGTTGCTGAACTCGAGAAAGCAGGCTGGGAGGTGGATGTGCAAGATGGCATATCCATGGGACACCCGATCCAAAATGTGATTGCCAGGCGAGGCAGTGGGCATCCCTGGATCATCTTAGGAGCGCACTATGATTCCCGGCTGGCAGCCGATCAAGATCCTAACCCGGCAAATCGTATCCTGCCTGTTCCGGGCGCGAACGATGGCGCTTCTGGTGTGGCAGTCTTATTAGAGCTCGCCCGCGTCTTACCGGCCAATCTGAATAAGCAAGTGTGGCTGGTCTTTTTCGATGCGGAGGATAATGGGGATATTCCTGGTTGGGATTGGCTGCTGGGATCGCGCTTTTTTGTCAGCCAATTGGATGTAAAACCCGATGAAGCAGTGATCATCGATATGATTGGTGACGCTAACCTGGATATTTACATGGAACGCAACTCGAACCTGACCATTACCCAGCAAATCTGGGCACAAGCGGCAGACTTAGGTTATCAACAACAATTTATTCCAAAATTCAAGTACAGCATGCTCGACGACCATACCCCTTTCCTGAAAGCTGGAATCCCCGCAGTAGATATCATAGATTTCGATTATCCCTACTGGCATACGACGATGGACACCGCAGATAAGGTATCGGCGAAAAGCTTGAAAATTGTTGGCGATACCCTCCAATCCTGGCTGCAGCAACCCGAATAAACGAGTACAATTTAACAATCGATGTCAAAAAAAATACCTGAGCCGACAAGGGGTCCTAAAGAACGAGCTTTCCTGGTAGGGGTTGAACTCCGTAGCGCGGAACACCTGCTGTCGTTAGATGATTCCCTGAACGAACTGGCTCTGCTCGCCGATACAGACGGCTTGCAGGTGGTCGGGCAGGTAACTCAACGATTAGATGCGCCTTCGCCTGAAACGTTTATCGGATCTGGAAAAATCGAAGAAGTAAAAGCATTAGTGGAAGAGAATTTAGCCGAGATCATTATCTTCGATAATGAGTTATCCCCACGGCACCAGCGCGAGCTGGAAGAAAAATTCCATGATTCTATTCGGATTATCGACCGGACAGCGCTCATCCTGGATATTTTCGCTCAACACGCCAGCACGCGAGAAGGTTACCTGCAAGTGGAGTTGGCGCAATACGAATACCGGCTGCCCCGATTAACCCGAGCGTGGACACACCTGGCAAGACAGACAGGTGGCGGCGGTGGGCGAACGGGGACAGCAGGCGGTGTAGGTCTGCGCGGTCCGGGCGAGACGCAGCTAGAGGTGGACCGCCGGGAGATCCGGCGGCGGATCTCTCACCTGAAACAGGAGCTGGAGAAGGTTCGCACTCACCGCATGCACTACCGCGCCCAGCGGAGACGATCTCACATCCCGACAATTGCCCTGGTTGGATATACCAATGCAGGGAAATCCACTCTGCTCAACGTGCTGGCGAAAACGAATGTATTGGTGGCTAACCAGCTTTTCGCCACCCTGGACCCGACCACAAGGCGGGTGGAACTTCCGGGTGGTCACCTGGTTTTATTAACCGACACCGTGGGTTTTATCCAGAAGCTGCCCACGCAGTTGGTGGCGGCGTTCAGGGCAACCTTGGAAGAGATTGCAGAAGCCGACCTGCTTATCCATATCGTCGATATTACCCACCCGAATGCGGATGCGCAAGCTAAAGCGGTGCACGACACCCTGAATGAGATCGGCGCCGGTCACATTCCTGTGGTGACGGTATTGAATAAAATCGACCGTTTTGAAGATCCCGAGTTAGCACGCCAAACTTTAGACAACTTCCCTAAGGCGGTGGCGATATCTGCCTTGAAATCGGTGGGGATCACCGATCTGTTAAACAAGATTGAGGTAGAGCTGTTTGAATCTTACCTGCCGGTGCGAGTGCGCTTACCGTATCAGGAGGGGCAACTGATCTCTCTATTCCACGAGCAAGGGCAGGTCGAGCGGGTCGAACACGGTCGGGGTGGGGTTCTGATGGAGGGCATGATCCCAGGACGGTTGATGTCGCGATTCCAGCCCTTTGTCCGTGGAGAGAATGATAAAAAATAAAACCCCTCCCGAAGGAGGGGTGGGTTGATTGCCGATTATCTCTAGACCAAGCCGGTGGATATTTTCTTCCGGAAGCTTATTTCTTCTTTTCTTCCTTGGCGATGGCGATTACTTCGCGGCCCTCATAATATCCGCAACTGGGGCAAACAGTATGGGCGAGGCGCATTTCCCCGCAGTTGCTGCACTGCACCAGGTTGATTGCCTGTAAAGCGTCGTGCGCCCGGCGGCGATCTCGCCGTCCTTTAGAAAGTTTTCGTTTGGGTTGTGGAACCATCCCTGCACTCCTGTCTTAGCTTCCGGATCCCAAAATCCGGTTACCACATTCGTCGATTTTAGCAAAGCTGGCAGATTATACCGGTAATCGAAGGACCCGTCAAGTATTCTTTTCAAGACCCTGATTGGATAACCAATTCCCCGATTACCTGCTGAGCCTCCAGGTCGATATGGTTCGTTTGTGGGTTGTAATTGGGAGAAGTGATCGTCTCTCCGCTGCGGGTAAAACCTGCCGGAATTTGCAGGCTGGAAAGGCCGGGATTCACGTGAATGCTTACAGGAAGGCTGTTGGGCACGATGATGAGCGTCTCGCCGATAACCCCGGTGACCTGGGCTGAAAAATTACCTTTCTGGGGAAGAGCCACGGTGCATTTGCCGACCGCGTTAGTCACTGCCAGGCTGGTGATTTGAATGCCATTCAAAGATATGTTGCATTCGCCAGCGCCAAGTTTGATTTCCATCTGCACCGGAATGGCGGTGGTTATCCCCAGGTTCCATTCATCCTGGGTTGAACTCGTATAATTTGCTGCGAAGGTTGCTCCCTGGCTGGTCAGGGAATAATTCCCAACCATTCCATCCTGGCTGTAACTCTCCAAGGGTGCCGTCCCGGTTTGGGTGTGCACTGTACCGCTGACCAACTTTGATGCATCGGGCTGAGGGCTGATGGTAAGTTTACCGATCCCGGCAATGAAATTCAAATCAGCTTGCTTGACTTCACCGGAGAGCGCCTGGCTCACATTGGTTGAAGCCAGTTTCTGGTAGCTCGTGGTGCGCAAACCGGCGAACCAAACAATGACACCGATGACAACAACGGCTAAAACCAATCCTGCGATCGACACCCAGGTTGAACGCCGGACGCGGGATAAGATGACGTCCAGACCGATGGTGATGATCAACAACGGCCAATAGCGGAGCAGCAATCCCCAAATATCGCCGGTAACATATCCGAGGTTTGCTATGAGGATGAAGGTGCCCACGGCGATGATAAAAATGGAACCGAATAAGCCTTCTCCGCGATAGATTGAATCTAACCCGGCAACAATCAGCAGGATAGGCCAGTAGCGGATAACCATGTCCCAGAAATTCCCTGGGAGCATGCTGATGTTATTGAGTAAAAAAACAACACCGATAGCGACCAAAAAAAGAGGCCAAAAAAGGGAACGGCGAGGGTAAGTGTTCATTTCTAGCTCCTATTTTCGCATAGCCATTAGATACATAAATATACCTAACGCTTGGGGGATTTTCTAAAGAACAGAAGATATAACCCGATCAGGATCAATACGATTGGCCAGATATAATTCAAAATCGAGGATGCCGCCAGGGAGATTAATAATCCTATCGCCAACAGGATTCCTGCTGGAATTAATGGCCATCTCATCTTCCCATTTGGGGTGTTCACAATGGATAACAAAGCAAAGGTGAGGCCCAATCCCAAGAAAAAGATGCCTCCGCTTGCCAGCCCTGTCACAGCATTTTCAATCAAAGACACCACCGCCAGGGTCAGTAACACCCCTCCAGGGATAATTGCCCACCAGTTGGCGAAATTCAAGAAATACACAATCCAAAAACTGATGCCAATTGCCGCCAGGAAGAAGGAACCGCCGAATCGGGTGATTTGGGCAGGAAGGAACTGACCGAGAATTATGAGCGCCGCGAGATATACAAGGATGAGGCCTGGAATGGCTGCCCACCATTGCCTGCGGTCGGCAATCACAACCGAGAGAAAGACCAAACCCGCTGCGCCCAGGATCACTCCCCAGACAAAACTGATAAATTCAGAACGAAAAATCGCCAGGTTTTGCCCAAGCAGGATGATCCCGACCAGGACCAACAAGCCACCCCACAACCAGTGATTACTAAACTTTCTCATACAATCACCCTCCTTCTTCCTGGCAGTTGTATCTGAATGTCAATAGGGAGTATCTAGCGAATGTCAATCGAACCGACGCCCGCTTCGATAAAAATGTCGGCGCGATTTGCAGCCGTCTCAAAATCACTGGATTGATACACATTCCCAGATTGCGAAAAACGGGTTGTGTCAATGTGAATGCTGGCAATCCCACCTTTGGCTTCAATGCGGCCGGCAACCTTATCGGGGATGCGTATACCGATCGAGGCAGCGCCTGCACTCACACGAACTTGCGTGATGCCGGCATTTTCTGGAAGAGTGATATCCGTCGAGCTGGCTCCCGTTCCCAGCCTGAGGTATTGTACTTTGAGCTGCCGGAGGTCCAATTCCGATTTGCTAGCCCCGGTTTTAAATTCCAGGTCCAATGGAGTAGAAGGATTAAGGGTAACATCCCAATTGAGATCTGGAGGCGGGCCAAAAAACCATGGAAATCCAAAATAAATCTCTGCAGAAGAACTCAGTGTGATCCGGCTGCGATCACCCTCTCGCCTCGAGGAATGCTGGACACCGCCGTTAAATACTCCTGATAATAACAGGTTCGGGTCAGAGCCGGCTCTGACCGTCAATCGCCCGGCTCCATGCTGGAACTCAATTGCAGCCTGGCGCTCACCTTCCAGGGGAATCGATAATTGCTGAGATTCGTACCGGTTGCGGTATAAAACCCGCCCAAATAGGAGCTGGAGTCCGATCAGAATAATCACCAGAGGCCAGATAATCCCCCATATACTGCCCGTAACAATTCCCAGATTTTGCAGGAGGAAAAGTAATCCGACCAGCAAAATCAAGGCTCCCCAGAACAATCTTCCGCTTCTCATCGTGAACCTCCGTGCATCGAAATTAAAAACGATGGATTATTCCCGTTCTACTTTCTCAACAGGAAGCCTGCCGCTTAACCACACAGTCATGAGGCTGACATCATCTGACGAGCTATGAGAATCGGGATACATTTCCTGATATGCCTTGTATAACACCTCGAAATCTTCACCCGCAGGCCATCTGGTTAAGAATCCGGGGAGTTTCGTACGATCTGCGTCGGAAGGTAGGAGTTCCCATCCCCGGGAGGTCAAGAGGTTAAGGACATTTTGCCGGAGCTCCTCATTTTGGTTGGACCACTCGGCTAACAAATTTGCCGCGAAATCAGAGCTTTTTTGAAAAGTGCTGATGGATATTTTAATTTTCAATGAAAGGGGCGCCAGTGCGCTATTACGAAAACCGGGGATCTGGACATACTTTTTTATCTGCCGGTTGAGTGCATTTCTGCGAGCCTCGGGAAGGTCCGGCAATGCATGCAGGACGGTGGAGACTACGGTCTGGCGATAGTCTTCGCGCATGAATTCATTAATAGCCCTGAAAGGAAGGAAGGCGACTGATTTTTCACTCATCTCTTTTTTCTGTCTGATTGTCAGAACATCCTTTACTATATACGTAAAAAATGGAGGAAAGTTGCAATGTACAATTGGGAAACCCTTAATGGAATTTACGGTATTTGATTAATGCGCATAGCCAATCTATTAATCAAACAAAATTTATTTCTTGATCTACTGTTCGAACGTCTTTTACAATCAAATGAAGAACAACCGCTGTCACCAAGCAAAAACCTGCAGCAATAATAAATGTATAAGAATACCCCATAGCATCTGCCGCCCAACCACCTAACAGGGGACCCAGGATGGTGCTTGGCGCAATTAACGTGTTTGCCAGACCGATATAAGTAGGGCGGTCAGCCTCCGTACCAAATTCCATTGTATATGCCAAACCAATCGTCCAAAAGCTCGTGCTGGCAATTCCGCCCAGGATCACAACAAGAAAAAACCAATTCACATTTGGGGCCAGCCAGGCAATCAGGGCGCTGAAAGCCCCGCAGACTGCGCCGAGCTCAAGCGCGGCCTTCTTGCTCCAACGGTCTGCCAACCAGCCCAGCACGGGATTGGCAATCACCTGAGTGATGAACAGCACTCCTGTCAGATAGCCGGCAGCTAGTTCGCTCATCCCATGATGGTGAACCGCGTACACCGTATAGAACGCAAAAGCCATTGTCCCAAACTGTGAAAGCATACGCGCTATTAGATACCAGGTGAACGGGCGATCCCTCTTGATAATCGATAAAACTTCTTTTCTGAGCGAAGAATTGATTTGGGGCAACCCTGTAGCCGGTTGAATCGGTTCTTTCGTCCAGCTCATCGCGAACCATGAGAAGACCATCATACCGCTGGCAAAGATGAAACATAACGAAAAATCCAACGGCGATGGGAGCCGATCTAAAATGTAACCCGCCGC
Source organism: Chloroflexota bacterium (assembly GCA_023381565.1). GTDB lineage: Bacteria > Chloroflexota > Anaerolineae > Anaerolineales > Anaerolineaceae > JAMCRR01. The sequence continues at coordinate 25,920 of JAMCRR010000052.1, read as the reverse complement.
GATAGCTCCAGCGCCGGCAAGCAAGCTGGCAGCCGCCGATTGAAGGCCGAAGAAGGTTGCTCGATTTTCAGACGGAATTACTTTTGCAATCATATTTTGCCAGCCGTTCGCGGCTAACCCTCCGCCCAAACCCTGCCAGATGAGCAGAGCGTAGATTAATACCAAGCCCAAATTTCGGTGGATTAAAGGTACAAACCAGGCAACTACCGCCAGGCCAAGAAATGGCACCCGTTCTTGGATCGTGAGCAGGAGGACAGATGGTTTTATGTGCGTGAGTCTGGAGACTTGTCTTGCGGTGAGAAGTTGAGGCAGTTGCCAGCCCATGGAGTGGATCGCCGGGATCAGCCCGATTAAAATAGCCGAACTGGTCAGACTGCTGACGAAAAGCGGCAACACAGTAGTGAAAGAAGCAAACCCGAGAGCAAAACCAAAAAAACCGCCATCCATAATATTCACAATAAAGTTATGGCGGAGATGTTTGTATTGCTGGGTATCCATGCTGTCATCCATGCAGATATCTGATTTTATCAATAAAATGCCCCGCAATCTTCTTACGGGGCGAATGGAAATCGAGTGGCAAAGCCCTAAATGGGATAGGATTCCGAGGTTATAATCCTAATATTCCTCATCCTCGTCATCTAACCATACATCTTCTTCCTCATCTTCCTCTGATTCCAGGTCTTCCCATTCTTCCAATTCTTCTTCATCTTCCCATGCGTCTTCAGATGCGACCTCGGAAGTCGGCGAATATGTCATACACCCTGCGTCCGGATCGATCTCGACAGCTGCGGCACTGCAGTACCCATCATCCAAAAAAACGCAATCGAGGTAGTGACAGCGAATTCGTGGCATAGTTATCCTCCTGCCTAAGTACTAGGCATAAAATGGCCTTGGGTCATACGTACAATCGATAAGATTAATAAGATGACCATGGCTAGAGCTGAGGCGACACAGAACGGACAGATCGCTTTTAAGACGGCTATTTCTATATAGGTCAAATACATCGAATACAGCACACCGAACAGACTAATAGCAAACACAAACAGATTCGCGTTCTCTTGCCAAAAGCGGTTTATTCCTTCTGCAACCAAAAAGATCAATATAAGAAGGTAAGCACCAGCCCCAAAGATGGCAATTGGAATACCGTGAAATTCGGAGTATGGGCTGGTGTTGACCGTATAGCAATCCCCTATGCCTTTGATGCAGGATGCAACATTATTTGTGAGTTTAATCCAGGTCAAATACGATGCATCTGCCAAACCTAAGAGCGTTACCACTAACAATGCAATTCGTAACCCGTGTCTTTCATTCATTACAGTCTGTTACCCCTCCAACCACCACGCTTCCACCTCTGCTCCAGCAGGGAGCGATTTTACACCCGACGGGACAATCAGTAAAGCATTTGCCTGTACCAATGAGAATAAATTCCCTGAACCCTGATGACCTGTCAACCGTGCAAGATATTTGCCACGCTGAAACGTCAATATTCCACGCAGATAACTCTCCCGGCCGTCCGATTCGATCGGCTCTGCCAACTCGGCGCGGGTTGCTCTCCGGGTAGCTTGAGCCTCTCCACTCAAACGAGAAATCACCGGTCGCACAAATACCTCACAGCCCACAAAAGCCGATACTGGGTTTCCCGGCAGGCCGATGATTGGTATGCCTCGATACGACCCAAACGTGACCGGTTTTCCCGGACGCATGTTTACACGCCAAAACTCGATCTTTCCCTGGGCCTCGATGACGGACCGCATGTAATCGAAATTCCCCACACTGACTCCGGCTGTGGTGACAATCAAATCAACCGGGTGATCTTGTAGCCAATCCAGCCGTTGTTGGATGGCATTAAAGTTATCAGGAACGACCCCCAATGGGAACACTTCAACATCGTGTTTTGCCAGCTGAGCTGCCAGCGTATAAGAATTCGAATCATGAATCTTCCCCGGTGAGAGCGGCTGGTCGGGCGCAAGAAGCTCATCGCCGGTCGAGAAAATAGCCACACGCGGCCTACGGAACACTGGGACGCGAGCAATCCCCAACATCGCTAACAATCCGGCGTCTTGAGGACGCAAACGGTGACCGGCGCTCAAGACGACCTGATCAGAAAGCAAGTCCTGCCCGCGCGGACGGACATACTCGCCGGTATTGAATACCCGAAAAATCTGAACTGAATCGGGTGCTCTGGCACCCGGAGACCGGTCGGTAAAATTGGTCTCTTCCACCGGAACAACAGTGTCGGCTCCAGCCGGCACCGCTGCGCCGGTCATGATGCGGGCTGCCTGCCCGGCCAGAACACGTTGATAGATTGTCGACCCCGCCTGGATATCGGCGATCACTTCGAGGGTGACGGGTGAGTTCGGTGCAGCTTGAAGGATATCCTCTGCCTGGACGGCAAAGCCATCCATAGCCGATGTTGCAAACGGCGGCCAATCGATCTGCGAGCGTATATCTTGAGAAATCACCCTGCTATGCGATTGTTCCAGAGGAATGATCGTCTCATCCACCGGACGAATGGATTGGAGCATCCGTTGTTGCGCTTCAGAGACAGATAGATACGGCGCCAAAGGTGTCTTCTCCAAAATCGCGATCATGATAGATTGCAGAATAATTGAGCCAGTTCTTTATTAAGGCAAATTTCCGAGTCACACGAGCCTTAGTGGTTAATATTTGGTTTTCAAGCGCCGAGATTATACCACCTACTAACCTGGATGCATGCGATGAGCTTCCATAACATTCGGCAGGCTCTCGATCCGGGTAAGAATCCGGCTTAGCTGTGCGATATCTCCCACTTCCAGCACCAGATTAATTGCTGCCAGATTATGATTCACTTTTAATCCAATGTCAAGTAAATTGATCCCCTCATTGGTCAGAACATTGGAAATATCCCCCATTAATCCCTGGCGGTCATAAGCTTTGATTTCCACAGGTACCGGGTAGGTGGCCTGGGGTTCTCCCCATGTGACTTTTACGAGACGCTCGTGCTCGCGCAATCTGAGAATATTCGGACAATCCTTACGATGGATCGTCGCTCCTCTCCCGCGGGTGATATAGCCGATGATCTCGTCACCCGGTGCAGGCTTGCAACAACGGGCAATGCTGGTAAGAATGCCCTTCAATCCGAGTACAGTGACTGTATCGGCGGGTGGTTTTGATTCGCTGGGCGTTCTGGGTCCTGTGAGCAGCCGGTCTTGTTCTTCCTTATCAGCGTCTGAGATACGGTTGACGATGCGACCGACGGATATATCCCCGCAACCCAGGGCGACGTAAAGATCGTCGAGGGTACGATAATCCAATTCGCGCGACAGGGGGTCCAGTTCGATGTCAGAAAGCCCCAGGCGGTGGAATTCTCGATCCAGAAGCATTTTTCCCTGGACGAGGTTTTGCTCCCGGTCTTGCCGCTTGAACCACTGCTTGATTTTGGAACGCGCTCTTTGAGTTTTAACCAGATTCAGGTTGGGGTTCAGCCAATCGCGGCTTGGGCCTCCTTGCTTGGCAGTAAGGATCTCAACCTGATCGCCGGTTTTCAGGACAAATTCGAGCGTTACCAATTTACCATTGACTTTTGCACCCCGGCAGCGATGGCCGATCTCGGTATGGACGTGGTATGCAAAATCGATCGGGGTAGAACCGGCTGGAAGGTCAATGATATCCCCCCGCGGGGTAAAGGCATAAACGCGGTCCTGGAAGACATCCGTCTTCATCCCATCCACGAATTCCTGGGCATCATCAACATCTTGCCGCCAATCCATCAGACGCCGCAGCCAATTGATACGCTGCTCGTAATTCTCGTCGCGCGGGCCGCCCTCTTTGTAACGCCAGTGCGCGGCAATCCCGTATTCAGCGTTCTGGTTCATCTCAGGCGTGCGGATTTGCACTTCCAGTGGCTTGCCATCGTCGTAGATAACAGCCGTATGCAGGGATTGATAGAAATTATCCTTTGGGGCGGCAATGTAATCGTCGAACTCGTGGGGGATAGGACGCCAATGCGTGTGGATCACACCCAAAGCGCCGTAACAAGAAGGAACGTCCGGGACAATCAGGCGGACGGCGCGCAGGTCCCTTACCATCTCGAAGGCTTTACCTTTATCGATCATCTTCCGATAGATCGAATAGATATGCTTGGGCCGACCGGTTATCTCTGCCTGGATTCCGGATTGTGCTAGCAGGCTTTGTAAGTTCTCGATGATGTCTTCGATTTGATGCTCGCGGTCGGCGCGCCGCTCGGCGAGGTTTTCGGCGATCTCTTTATATTTTTCCGGATTCACGTAACGGAAAGCCAGGTCTTCCAGCTCCCACTTGATTTCCCAAATACCCAGACGATTCGCCAATGGGGCAAAGATATCGAGGGTCTCCTGCGCAATCCGGCGCCGTTTTGCTTCAGGGATGTAGCCCAGAGTGCGCATATTATGGAGACGGTCGGCCAGCTTGATCAGCACTACCCGAACGTCATCACCCATAGCAATGAAAGTCTTGCGCAGGGTTTCTGATGTCAAATCACGTCTGCGGCTGCGAGAGGCTGCGTCGTAACTGGAGGTGCCTGACTGGCCTGAACGCCCGCGAGTCCCAACAGCCGTTTCAACTGGATTGTCTGCAAAGATCTCTTCGGCATGCTGGTCGCCCCGAGAGACCCGCGGCAAATTGGTCAGCTTCGTGACGCCATCGACGAGACGTGCGACCTCTTCGCCAAACTCTTTGCGGATCTGGTCCATGGTGACGGGTGTATCTTCGACGGTGTCGTGCAGCAGGCCGGCGATGACCACTGCCGGGGGTACGCGCAACTCTGCCAGGATAGCCGCGACGGAAAGGCAGTGGGTGATATACGGTTCTCCGGAGGCGCGTGTCTGACCGGTGTGGGCCTGCTCAGCGAATTTGTAAGCGCGCAGAATCATCTCCCGATCGACAGGACTGTAGCTCTCCGGAAGAGATTCAATAAGGTTCTCGATTTTCATGTGCGCTCGCCTGCCAGGGTCACGCGCCTTGTTCAGGCCAACCTGCCTGGATTTTCCCGCATGCCTTTAAGTATACTATCTCCATCTAAAACTATACAAGATGTCGATATAAATTATTAGGTCGATATTATCCTCTTTCGGATAAATCGAAACAGCTTACTTCATCACCCATAGGTTATTCCACAAACTTAATCGTGGCTATTTCGTGGCTACGGAGCTCGATAGAAATTTTACCATCTTTTTCCTTGGTCAATGGGTTTTGTATCGTTTCGTCGAGCCTTGTCCGAAATGCCCGTTGATAGGAGAAGAGAGTGCCGATGGTGTACGTCCTCCGCTCAGCGAGAGCATTATAGCCGCGTAAGACCCAACCCAACTGATCCTCAGATGGTTTAAGGGAGGTCACGATGAAAGAAGAAGGCTCAATCGCGAAGAAGGTAGCTTCATGTAGCAGAAAGCCATCGTGCAAAATATCGGGCACCGCGCGCATGGGGGAATTAAAGCTATAAGCCAGAGGAAGAACAGCTTCCCAATCTCCCGTGTGCGGCAGGATGGCATAGTCGAAGCCCCATCTTCCGGGCATCTGCGCCCCGGGGGTCTCCAGAGACGGCCCGGCATCTCCCTTCCGGTTGGTAAGATCGCTGCGTGAAAGCCACCCCACACAGCGCAAGAGGGTCAGGGCGATCTCGGAAGCTTCCTCCGGTAAAGTAACGACCTCTACTTCAGGGAGACCGCGGTTGGCGATCATTAAACCCGCTTGCGGAGTGGAAAGGTCAACGAAGAGGCGCTGAGGCTTCTCCGGTCGTGGCTGCTCGACCCAGGCGGCGTCAATTGTGGGTGCGGCAGTGGGTCGTTCGATGATATCGAAGTGACTGTCATACCTGGCCGTGCCGGCAGAAAATGGAGCCGGGAAATGCACTCGTAAGCGGTGATCTTGCGCCCGATTTTCTACCTCGGTGTGGATATCTACACGTGCAACTCCATTAAACAGTGAAATCGTCGTAAGAATCTCCTGGGTGACAATTTCTTGCGACCTTCGAATTCGCTGAGGGGCAAGGCCGGAGGAAACGTCCATCACTAACTTGATTCGGAGAGTTTGGCGTCCATCTTCCTGGCTTGTTTGGACCTCTTCGACGCGAGGGGTATAGAACTGATCTTCTTGGGGTGGACAGTAATTGTATTCATCCCCACAGTCGCCGCCGTCGACAAAGCGGTTCAAGCCGAAATAGCGCTGCCCTGTCCTGTGGTCGTAAATGGAAACCGTTCCATTGTACGGATCCACATCCACGGTGAAATATTCATTCTCGATCCTACCCGTCGTTGAAGGTGGTTTGAGGACAGTAGCAGGTTTTTGGGTGGGTTGCATCCAAATGGTACGATAACCCAGCCCGGGCACATCTTTTGCCAAAAAAGAAATTTCTTTTGTCTCTGAAGTGTATGCATGGATAGAAATCTGGTCGAAAGATTTTTCTTTCATCAGCTCAGAGAGCTCGGTCAAACCTTTCTGGATGGCGGCTTCATTTGGTTGTCCGTTATTTTTCATGATCGCGTCGACGGCCAGCACCTTGTTGTTGACTCGCAAAGACACGTCTTGAACAACGGTATCGCCATAACGACCAGATAAAAATACCGGAAGCACCGCTTCCAGCTCATCTCTGCTGCCGGTAAAATTAGCAACATCCATTCGGGAAGTAGAGGTGATCTGATAAGGTAGCTCCTCTCCCTTTTCTGTCACCAGGATGACACCTGCATGTCCCAGGTCTTGCTGGATGGTGACTCGAACGATGTCGGTGCTGCGAAATGGATGAGGGTTGAACACGACGATGCTGCCCAACGCTCCTTGTGGGGCAGATTTTTGGGTTTCGATCAGCGCGCTGGTGAGGGCCAGGTTCTGCCGGGTGATCTCTTCACCAATCTGCTCTACCTGGTCGAAGCGGGATTTCATCTCTTCGTGCACCTGATCGATTGAACAGCCGCAGATCGAATCGTGGGGTTGGCACTGCAGCAGCAGCTTCCATGCTTCCTGCAAGATTTCTCCAGGCTGTCTTATCCACCCGGCGAGGGAGGAGATTGCCTTATCCTTCCACTCTGGAGGCCGATTAGATATTGCCAGCCCTGCCATAACGATCGAAGGTTCAGCCCATTTTTCCAACAGTGTCTCGCATGCGTGGTTGCGCTGTTTGATCCACATGCGTGTAGAAAGCACACCGGGCAGGAGATGGAAGCGCTTTGGGTCGCGCAGCTCTCCTCTGACAATCGGGAGGGCAGGGGAGCGGGTTTCTATTTCGGTACGAAGCGAGGCGATGAATTCAGGCAGAGTGGATTGAACGACCTGATCCTGTTCCAGGCGTTGATTCAGAGCAAAGAGAGCCTGCGGCATGGCAGCATCTGGCTCGGTGTGGTCGGTGCCGTTCATAAACAAGAGCTGCCCGGTCAAAGAATGTGGAAGCAGAGCATCTCTCCGCTGGCAGACCTGATCGAAAAGCATCTCCGGATCATTGAAGGAGAGGTTGGCCGCATTGCCATATCCATCACGGAGGTATGCCATCAACACCTGGGAACCATCCGGCGCTTGCCACCAGAATTCGCAGGGCTCATCCGATAGACCGCGCTCAACCGATGCAGATTCAATTCCAAAGCCCCGTAAAATCTGCGGCATTTGGGCGATATGCCCGAAGGGATCGGGGACGTAACCAACGTTCATTCTGACCCCGTATTGGGAGGTCATGCGGCTGCCTTGCAGCAAATTCCGTATAATCGATTCCGGACTGACCAGGAACTCATCCGGCAATATATACCAGGGCCCGATCATGATTCTTCCCTGACGGATGAACTCTTCAAGCTCTGCTGCCCGCGATGGACGTACCTGCAGGTAGTCATCCAAAACGATCGTCTGCCCATCCAGCATGAAATAAAGGAACTCGGGGTCGTTTGCCAGGATATCGAGCAGTTTGTCGATAAGGGAGACAAGTTTCAACCGGAACATCTGGTAAGTCAGATACCATTCCCGATCCCAATGTGTGTGTGCAACGAGATGAATTTTCGTCATTGTAGTGAGGGTCCCAATAATTCGAGAGTTTCTCGGATGACCGCTTTAGTTCCGGTGAAGTGGATGGCTTTTAGGCCAAGTTGCTCGGCAGCCAGCACATTCTCAAGGGCATCATCGATAAAAATGGCTTCGACGGCGGTTACACCCAGACGATCCAAAGTCACCCTGAATATGGCGGGGTCGGGTTTAGCGACCCCCATTTCAGCTGATATGAAGATATGGTCGAAGTATTGGCCGAGATGGTATACCCGGAAAAATGTCTGGCGAGCTTCGGGCCAGGCATTGCTTAATACTGCGGTTTTCAATCTTGGCCGCAGGCTTTCAATAAAATCAACCAATTTATCGTCCAAGCGGTCGCCGCGCCAAAAGTCCACCCTGAGCTCGGCTAACTGTTCGGGGGTCAACTTGTAGGAGTCGCCGACATTCTGCCAGATGGCTTCCTCGCTGGCTTTACCGACCGTGGCAAGAACCGCTTGTTTGGAATCAAATACTGCCCGTGAAAGCTCGCCTTTGGGGATGCCCAATTGCGTTTCCCACCGGTCACGGCCGGAATAATCCCTCGTGCGCACAAGCACACCACCGAAATCGATGATAAATGCTTTAATTGCCAAATCCAGGATCCTCTTTATTAAAGGGGTATGGTAGTGATTTTTGCAGACCATTATTGGCAATGACTTGTTTAAACCAATACCCGCTATCCTTAATCTTCCGCTTTTTAGTTTCGAAATCCACATACACCAGACCGAAACGCATATCGTAGCCCAGAGCCCATTCAAAATTGTCCAGCAGAGACCAGACCAAATATCCACCAACAGGGACCTGATCCTGGATGGCCCGGTAAACTTCTTGCAGGTGGTCGCTCAGATAGCGGATGCGCCGGTAATCGCGCACGCGCTCGTCGAAATCCAGGCCATCAGGAACCGGAACCCCATTCTCGGTCACAATGATGCTGGCCGGGTGATAATCTGACCACACACGTGAGAGGAGATCGTAAATGCCGCGCGGATAAATTTCCCACATCTGGGAATATTCATTCCCGGAGGGCATTGTTGGTACTCCCTGAAAAAGCGGGAAATCTGGATCGCTGCGCACTACCTGCCTGGTATAGTAATTTATTCCCAGGAAATCAATGGGTGTAGAAATTACCTTCAGATCTTCCGGAGGAACGGAGGGGAACAAATCGCCCAGCCGCTGCTTGAGATCTTCGGGGTATGCTCCCCGGAAGAGTGGGTCCAGGGTCAGGCGGTTTTGCAGGCTGTCAATCCGCAGTGCAGCTTGCAGATCTTCTTCGTTTTCCGAAGCGGGGTAAATGGGTGATAGATTCAGGGCAATACCGATCTTCCCGGGTTGGCGCTGCTCCGAGCGAATGGCTTCGACGGCATAACCGTGAGATAACAGCAGATGATGAGTTACCTGGAGAGCGGCGACCGGATCTTGAATGCCCGGGGCATGCTGCCCGGTGAAGTATCCCAGGAAGGCAACCACCCAGGGTTCGTTGTGGGTGATCCAATGGGTTACCCGGTCGCCAAGTTTATGGGCGACTTCGTGAGCATAATCTCCAAAATATTGGGCAACCTTGCGGTTTACCCAGCCTCCCTGGTTGTGCAGCGCCTGGGGAAGATCGTAATGGTAGAGGGTCACCATGGGCTGGATATGGTTCTCCAGCAGGCCGTCAACGAGCCGGTCGTAAAAAGCTAGACCGGCCGGGTTTACCTGCCCGGCGCCTTCGGAGAAAACCCTCGGCCAGGAAATTGAAAAGCGGTAGGTATTCAAGCCAAGATCTCGCATGATGTGCAGATCCTCAGAGAGGCGATGATAATGATCTGCCGCTATTTCACCGGTGGCGCCGCGGGCGGTTTTACCTGTCATGTGCGAGAAAGTATCCCAAATTGAAACGCCTTTGCCATCCTCACTCCAGGCGCCCTCGATCTGGTAAGCCGAAGTAGCCGTGCCCCACATGAATCCTTTGGGAAAATACATCAAGCCATCAGCGTTCATTTTGATTCTCCGGTTTGGTTTGGGAAAGGCGATCTAATAATTCTTGCAAGGTCATATCTGCCAGGGAATGCAGAACTAAATCCGCTTCATCCAGGTTGAATTGCCCGGTGAGAGGGTTGGGCACGGCAATAGCCACAATTCCAGCGGCTTTTGCGGCATGGATGCCATTGGGGGAATCTTCAAAAACCACCACCTCATCTGGAGTGAGCCGTAAACACGACAATGCGGATAAGAATAGCTCGGGGTCTGGTTTTACATGCAAGACGTCTTCAGAGGTGCGAAAACAGTCGAAATACTGAACCAAGCCCAGCTTGCTCAGATTCGAAAGAACCCAATCGCGAGAGGAGCTCGAGGCTAACCCGACCATCAGGCCTATGGAATGGGCCGCTTTCAGGTAATCTTCCACTCCGGGGAGTACTGTCTTTGTTGCTAAGAGCTCTAGAGCGCGCTTTGCCTGTATCTCATGGATGCGATCCACATCAACCGGGCGGTTAGTCTGGCCTTGCAGGTCCAAAATCGGGTTATACGCCTCTTTTGAGCTTCCGATAGCATGGATCCATTTTTCTAAGGACAGATAAGCGCCGTTCTGGGTAAAGATTTCTTCCCAGGATTGGAACTCGGGGCCTTCGGTGTCCAGGATCAACCCATCAAAATCGAAGATTAAGCCTTTGATCAATATATCTCCACCTTAAACCAACTAAACCATGAAGCGGAGCCGCTTTTCAGCTCCGCTCCCGACTAGCGTAAATTTTAATAGTGAAACCGCTATCTGTCTAATTAAAATGGAAAATGATATTTGCTCAACCCCAATTCCATCTGGATGTTCTTAAGATCCTTCTGCAAGTTAGGGACAATGGGGATGCCTTCCTTGCGGATGCGCTTCTCGTTCTCGTATTCTTTTTCTCCCGCGGTGTAGATTCTCTCACTACCTACGGCTTTGCGGGATTGTCTGAGCTCGCGGAGAATGTTGCCGGTCGTTATTTTGAAATCCTGAAGGGGAACAAAATGTCCGATATCCATCGCCATGAAGAAGTGCCCGAGTTTGAACGGCTGCAGGTGATGATCCTTATCGAAACCGATCAGGCCGTATAAGAATGCGCCGTTCTGCAGAGAAGCAGAAAGTATTTCGACGATAGTTGCCAGGTCGTACCCTTTATATCCGGAGAATTCTTCCCCGGCGCCGCCCAGAGGAAGAAGTGCGTAATCTCCTTTTTCTAATCCTCCGAGGATAGCTGGAGGATCCATCGCCGGGTTCCCATTCTTGTCTATCACCCAGCCGCTCTTTAGTGATTTTTCCTCCCGGTCGTGCACCTCTACTTTGCCTCTCTGGATAATTGACGTAGCTGCGTCGAAAAGGAATGGGCATTCTTCGTCCGTGGGAGCGCCGAAGGCAATTGGGTTTGTGCCTAGCATCGGCATAGTGCCAAAGGTGGGCGCTATAGATGGGCGGGCATTGGTGAAGCTCATACCGATCATACCGGCATTTACCGCCATCAGGGCATAGTACCCATCGATACCAAAATGGGTGGAGTTGCGCACCGCCACAGCTCCCATCCCATAGTTTCTGGCTTTATCGATCGCCATCTGCATGGAGCGTTTGCCGATCACCTGGCCCATGCCATGGTGCCCGTCAACCACCGCCGTGGTGGGACCCTCGCGTACCACTTCGAATTCCGTCACTGGTTTCTGCTGACCATTCTTAATCCGCGAGAAGTACATCTTCAGCCGCCCGACACCGTGCGATTCAATCCCGCGTAGGTCTGAAGCAAGCAGCACCTCTGCGGTTACTCTGGCGTCCTCCTGTGGAACACCCAGAGCGGTGAATACATCGATCATGAATTGCTGCAGGGTATCTACTGGAATCAAAACCGTTTCTTGCGCCATCAGATTATCTCCTTATCATTTGCCCCTATTTTAATTTTTCCTGCCCGGTAAAAGCCCGGGCTGGAGATAAGATCTTCAAAACCCGCTCGTCCTCGTCCATCAACTGGTGCTGGCTCATCCGAGAAAGCAGCTCCCCTAATCCCGGCCCAAGCATAAAACCCTGCCCGCACATGCCCACTGCAAGGAGGTAGCCTTCAACATCTTGCGCCCATCCGATGATCGGGAATCCGTCAGGGGTCATCGGGTACAGGCCTCTCCAGGTGCGTCGCACGCGCAGGTGGGCTAATCTGGGGATTACTTCCACCATACGCCGGGCGACCATCGGCAGAAAGCTGCTGGTTTCGCGTATATTGTATCCCCAAATACTAGGATGAGGGGTGAGGCAGAAAACGATTTGCCCTTGATCGTTTTGGTAGAAATAAAAGTTAGCCGACCCATCTGCCGGGCGTGTATCGACAATCATTGGCTCCAGAAAGCGGGCAACAGGCTCGGTGATACCACCTTCGTGCGCATCAGGTGTCACCGGGATATCGATCCCTGCCAGCTTGGCCATCTGAGCGGCATGGGCGCCGGCGGCGTTGATGACAATCGGAGAAGAATAATAACCGCAAGGAGTGCCAACGCCTGCGACACGCCCGTGCTCTACCCTGATCTCGGTGACCGGCTCATTGAAGTGGAAACTCGCACCCAGCTTGCAGGCGTGTGAATACATGGCGTGGATGGCTAGCAGGGGGGATGCGCTGCCGTCATTTGGCGAATAGGTACCGCCGAGCAAGTGTTCAGGGTTTACACCAGGGATCAATTCGAGAAGTTCGGGTCTATCCAGCCACAAAATTTCGAGACCATACGATTTTTGCAGGACGATCAGGCTTTTAAAAGCCTCTTCTTGTTCTGCTGTGTAAGCAACAAAAGAATAACCCCCCCGCCGCCATCCGATATCCTCGCAATACTGGTCTTCCCAGGTCGAGAAGGTCTCGATGCTGCGCAACCCCAGGTGGATCTTGGCCGGGTCGGAATGGGTAGCGCGGATCCCACCGATGGCTGATTTATTCGACCCCTGTCCTACGCTGGCATTCCCATCCAAGACTAGGACGTGCAAGCCATCTCGAGCCATGGAAAACGCAGCCGGGACTCCAACCGAACCGGCTCCAATGATGATCGCGTCATAGCTGGAAGATGGATTACCGGTCACCGTCCCCTCCCGAATCTGGTTTCACCCCCGCGAAGACTCCCAGAGGGACCTCGACAAATAAAGGCCTGCGGGTCAGGTCCATGATTTCGGCAGAAGGAACTCCTTCCTCTAGGAGCAGACGCCGGATCAACGGCCCGCAAGTCTTCGATCCGCATGCCCCCATTCCTGCTCGTGTGACGGCTTTAATTTCGTTCAGGTCATGGATCCCCGCGCGGATCAGGGAACGAATTTCGGCAGCCGATACTCTCTCGCAGCGGCAGATCATGGCTTCCCTGGCATCAGCCGATTGGTCTTCCTTTAGAGGGTTTGCAGATTGATTTAGCAAACGGATCCCGGCAATTTTGCGAGCAAGCTCTCGTGGCGCTTGAACCCGCACGATTCGGGTGCGATCGTTGGCTTTGATGTGACGGATCTTTACTACCGGCAGATCAGCCAGAAAATTACCCTCGATATCTACAACGGTGACCAACTCGCCTTCTGGAAAAAGGGTCTCCGGAAATTCGAAAGGCAGAGAGATCAGCGGATGTTCGGGGTCTTTCCGGGAATCTACCAGGGTGATCGCTAACCCCGGGCAGATCGCCACACAGCGTTCGCATCCTGAGCACACGCCCTGGGTGGTGTCGAACACCGGCGTTTTACGGATATCTTCCCGGTTGATCTGGATCAGCCCGCGCGGGCAGACGCTGGAACAGGGGTCGCAGGGGATCTCTTGCAGGCAGTGGATCATGGGATAAACGCCAGGCTCTGCATCTGGCCCATCGGAGTCGATGAGTTTGCCCGGTTTTGATTTCAGGATCTCTGCCTGGCGCCGCCATTCCTCGGGGATCTCGGGTGCTGGATAGCTCAATGAGCGAGCTATTTCGAATCCCTGAATTTTGCCGGAATAAATGGCTGCCGATGCTTCGGCAATTTCGCCGGCATCTCCCGCAGTGAATACGGGCAGGTCGAACTCACGCGCCTTCGTGTAGAATTCATTAACTGGATCCAGCCCAACGGCGATCAATATAGCGTCACAGGCAAAGGTTTTCTCGGTATCCGGGATGGGTTGAAAGCGAGCATCGACCTGAGCGATGGTTGCCGATTCAACCGTTTGGTCTCCATTGGCGCTCAAGATTGTGTGCGAAGTGAAGATGGGCACTCCCAGGCGCTTGAGTTTATCCTGATGGACTTTGTACCCACCGCATTCCGGAAGGGCTTCTACCAACCCGACAACCTCGACCCCTGCTTGCAGTGCGTGGTAAGCCGCAATCAACCCCACGTTCCCGCCCCCGACGATAAACAGATGCTGCGCCGGTAAGACCAGGTCGCGGTTCAGAAGAGTTTGGAACGCCCCGGCTCCGTAGACCCCCGGCAGCCAGTTACCTCGAAAAGCGAGCGATTTTTCGCGTGCACCCGAGGCGACTAGTAATGCCTCTGGTTTAACCAGCACATATTGGCTTCCATCGCGCAAGATACCGACTTTTCGGTCGCTAAATACCGCCAAAGCGGTGGAGTTCAGCCATACCTGAACGTAAGGGGACAGCGATTTGACCTCATCAGCCATGCGTGCGGCAATATCGATACCGCGTGTGCCTGCATAGACCGCCTCCCTGGAGCCGAAGAAACGGTGGGTTTGCAGCACCATCTTTCCCCCAAGGTGGTGCTTATCATCTATCAAAAGGGTTGGCACCCCCAGTTTGCCTAATTCAATGGCTGCCGATAATCCCGCCGGGCCACCGCCGATGATCAGTACTGGAATGCGCAATTCTTCGACTGGCTGCATATATGAAGTAGCGGGGCTCTCGGGGAGCTTTGGAAGGGTGTTGAGTGGCTCAATCCGCGCCTCTGGGCTAACCAGCTCCATGCAAGCTTTAACCGGCTTGCCGTTTTCCAGAACCAGGCACTGGGCGCACTGGCCGTTGGCGCAGTAGATGCCTTGAGGTGAGCCGTCCCGCAGGTGGTGACCGAAGACATGTACACCATTAGCGAAGAGGGCCGCGGAAATTGTCTCGCCGGGCAGGCCGGTGAAGCGATTTTCCTCCCAGTAAAATTCAAAACCTTCTCGTTGGGGGATAGGTAAAATCGGATGGATTTGAAGGCGATGATTGGGCATTCAAGAATCCTCTTGATTGCTTCTGTGCGGGTCAATACCCCTTGATTGAACCGCCGCTAGACAATTGACCATGAATAAAGAAGAGGATTTTCATGGCCTAAATAGAGGAGAAGCACCCCATATTGTACCCCAACGGGTTTAAGGGTACCATCTTATTTATCTGTGGTTTATCTGGCCAGGTTTACCATGCGCAATTCTTTTCCTTCCTTTAACCGTGATAAAATGCTCAATTGGTCCTTGTTTTGGGTTCAACAGAATCGGGATCATCTGAAGGGAGTAGATCAGGAGGTTACGATGAAGAAAATTGCCGTATTGACCAGCGGAGGAGATGCCCCCGGAATGAATGCTGCCATCCGAGCAGTTGTTCGCAACGGCCTGCATAAAGGGTGGGAAGTATACGGCGTCAGACTGGGATATGCTGGGTTAATTTCTGGCAATATCATTCCCCTGGGAGCAAGAGAGGTTGGCGGTATCATCCAGCGGGGCGGCACAGTTTTGGGGAGCGCGCGCTGTGTCGAATTCAAGACGGAGGCCGGGCGAGCTAAAGCCCTGCGCTCGCTGCGCCAATTCGACATCGAAGCCCTGATCGTTATTGGCGGAAACGGTTCGCAAACTGGAGCGTACGAGCTTTCTAAAATGGGATTCCCGATTGTAGGCGTGGCTTCAACCATCGATAACGATCTGTATGGATCCGAGATGACCATTGGAGTGGATACCGCTTTGAATATCTCTCTGGAGGCTCTGGATCGTTTGAAGATCACAGCTTCTTCGCACCAGCGGGCATTCCTCCTGGAAGTTATGGGGCGAGAGTGTGGTTACCTGGCGCTGATGACCGGTATTGCCGGCGGCGCCGAAAGCATCATTATCCCTGAAGTACCGCTGGATCCCGAAGATGTAGTCGATCATATTCATAAAGCCTATGAAAAAGGAAAAGCCCACGCGATTATTGTCGTTGCTGAAGGCGCCAAATATAACGCCACAAAACTGGCAGCTTATTTCGATGAGCATCACGAACGCATCGGGTTCGATCTACGGGTGACCATCTTGGGGCATATCCAAAGGGGAGGCAACCCCAGCGCATTCGACCGGATTTTAGCCAGCCGTTTAGGCGCTGGAGCAGTCGACCAGCTTGAGAAAGGTGAGGCTGGTGTCTTGATGGGTTTACTACACGGTGAGGTCTCACCCACTTCTCTTGAAGAAGTGGTCAACAACAAGAAAAAAATCGATCTGCGTTTATTCGAATTGGCGAATATTCTGGACTAATGAGCGACTATTCAGCCTCCATCGCCGTCCAAATCAAAGCCCTACCCCGGCAAGTCGCCGCGGCGGTCGAGCTGATCGACAACGGGAACACGGTACCCTTCATCTCCCGCTACCGCAAAGAAGCCACCGGCGGGCTGGATGAGGAGCAGATCCGTACGATTGAACAATCCCTCCGGCGCCTGCGTGAGCTGGACCAACGCCGCGAAACCATCCTGGGCTCGATCCAGGAGCAGGGTAAGCTGACCCCCGAGTTAGAGGCCCAAATTCGGGCTGTCGAGACACGCACGGCTTTGGAAGATCTCTACCAACCTTACAAACCCAAACGGCGCACCCGAGCGAGCATTGCCCGAGAAAAGGGCCTGGAAGGATTGGCGGATTTAATCCTGCAGCAGGTTCACGAAAACCAGAGCGCTGAAAAGATTGCCTCAAGGTTCGTCAACGATGCTGTTCCCTCGGTCGATGCCGCTTTGGAAGGCGCCAGGGATATCGTTGCCGAAACGATCAGCGATAACCCCGAAGTGCGGAGGAAAACCCGAGATAAAGCTCTGCAATGGGGTTTGATACGTTCGGAAAAGATCGATGCTGCCGATGACCCTCGCCAGGTGTATGCGCTCTATTACCAGTATGAGTGCCGGGTAGACCTGCTTCGCCCACATCAAGTTTTGGCATTAAATCGGGGAGAGGCCGAGAAAGCACTGCGTATACGGTTGGACATAGCCGAGCGAGACTGGCAGGCTGCCGTGGCTTCTGAATTCCGCGTCGACCGGCGCTCACCACTTGCCGACCAGCTTATCCTGGCGATTACCGACGGCGCAGAACGACTCCTGCTCCCTGCAATCGAACGGGATATCCGCAGCCTCTTAACCGAGAAGGCAGAAGCGCGTGCAATCGCGGTATTCGCAGACAATCTGCGCGCCTTGCTTAGCCAGCCGCCAATCACCGGGCATGTGGTGCTGGGGATCGATCCCGGCTTTCGGACCGGATGCAAGGTGGCTGTCGTCGATGCAACCGGGAAAGTCCTGGCGACCGAGACGATTTACCCGCATGAACCGCAGCAGCAGCGCCAGGCGGCTCTTGCTGCGCTCAAGCAACTCGTTCACCGGTTCGGTGTCTCAATTCTCTCGATTGGGAACGGCACGGCCTCACGTGAAACTGAACAGCTTGCGGTTGAACTTATCCGGGAAGAGCCTGGCGTGCGCTACCTGATTACCAGCGAAGCCGGGGCGAGCGTTTATTCCGCCAGCCCCCTTGCCAGGGCCGAACTGACCGGTATGGATGTTAGCCTGCGCGGCGCAGTTTCGATCGCCCGGCGTGTGCAGGATCCGCTGGCCGAGCTGGTAAAGATTGACCCGAAATCGATCGGAATCGGTCTCTACCAGCACGATGTAAACCAGAAACAGCTCGACGAGACCCTTCAAGGCGTGGTTGAAAGCGTGGTGAATCGGGTGGGAGTGGACGTGAACACGGCTTCTCCAGCCCTGCTCACCTACGTATCAGGCATCGGCCCGAAATTGGCTGAGGCGATTGTGGCATACCGTAATGAAAAGGGCGGGTTCCGCAGCCGGACCGAATTCAAGAAAGTGTCCGGGTTGGGACCCAGAGCGTTTCAGCAGGCAGCCGGTTTTCTGCGTATCCTGGGAGGCGACCAGCCGCTCGATTCCAGCGCGATCCACCCTGAAAGCTACCCGGCTGCAGAGGCGCTTTTGCAGAAAGGCAAAATTGCACTGGCAAGTGCATTGGAAGACCGCCAACGTCTGTTGGATCACCTCTTGGAGCGAACTTCTCTCCCGGCTCTTGCCGAAGAATTGAATGTAGGCGAGCCGACCCTGGTTGATATCTGCGAGCAGCTGGTCCGTCCCGGCCGCGACCCGCGGCAGGACCTGCCCGCCCCGATTTTACGCAGCGACGTTCTCTCCATGGAGGATCTTAACCCGGGAATGACGCTGCAGGGCACCGTGCGTAACGTGGTCGATTTTGGCGCGTTTATCGATATCGGCGTCAAACAAGACGGTCTCCTGCACCGCAGCCAGGTTCCTTCTGGGACCTACTTGAAAGTTGGGGATGTGCTTACAGTAAAGATATTGCGTATAGATATCGACCGCGGGCGCATCGGCCTGGGGTGGGTGGAGAAAGGTAATTAAAAATTCACTTATTTGTGATTTCCCAACCTTAAGTAGGCTTCGATAAACCCATCGATATCCCCATTTAAAACACCCTGACTGTTGCCAACTTCATACTCTGTCCGGTGGTCTTTGACCATCTGGTAGGGGTGCAGCACGTATGAACGGATCTGGCTGCCCCATTCTGCTTTCACGTACTCACCGCGCAAATCGGCGAGATGCTTCTCCTGCTCTTCGCGTTTGATTTCCAGCAGGCGTGCCCGCAAGACGCGCATGGCATTTTCGCGGTTCTGAAGCTGGGAGCGCTCGTTCTGACAGGAGACCACCAGGCCGGTCGGCAGGTGGGTGATGCGGACCGCAGTGGCATTTTTCTGCACGTTCTGCCCTCCTGCGCCGGATGAGCGGTAAATATCGATCTTCAGGTCATCCGGGTTGATCTCGATTGCGCCGTCGTCTTCATTGATTTCCGGTAAGATTTCGACCTGGGCGAATGAGGTGTGCCGGCGGTGGGCGGCGTCAAACGGGGAGAGACGTACCAACCGATGAACCCCCTTCTCGGCGCGCAGGTAGCCATAGGCGTAGCGGCCGGAGACGGCAATCGTGACACTCTTAATCCCGGCTTCTTCTCCCTCGGTCATGTCGAGGATCTCTGTCTGGTAGCCGCGATTATCAGACCAGCGCAGGTACATACGCTCGAGCATGGCCGCCCAATCTTGAGCCTCTGTGCCTCCGGCGCCGGCGTGAATCTCAAGGATGGCATTGCCCTTATCATAGGGTCCTGAAAGCAGTAAAGCCAGCTCGCGCCGGGCGACTTCTGTTTCCAAATCGCCAATTTCCTTCTCGAGATCGGGGCGCAGGCTTTCATCCCCCATTTCGGCCAACTCGAGGGTATCTTGGATGCGTTTGGCGAGAGATTTCCACCCGCCGACTTCGTCGCGCAGCTCGGACAGGTCCTTCATCAACCGTTGGGCAGAATCGCGGTCGTCCCAAAGGTGCGGGTCTTCAGATTGTTTCTCCAGAGATTGCAGCTCGTTTTCTTTTGCCGCCAGGTCAAAGACGCTCCAGTAAGCGTTGAGTTATCTCCGCGATGCTTTGCAGGCGAGCGATCAGGTCTTGCATGGTGCCTCCGTATTCTTAAGATCGATTAGTCAGAATTCCATCCACAAAGGCTTCCGGGTCGAAGCGTTGGATATCTTCGGGTTTTTCCCCTAAGCCGGCATACAGAATGGGGAGGCCCAGCTCTTTCTGGATGGCGAATGCCATGCCTCCCTTGGCTGATGAATCTAGTTTTGCCAGGATCACGCCGGTGACCTGGACTGCATCTTTAAATGCACGCGCTTGATGCAGCGCGTTCTGACCGGTAGTGGCATCCATGACCAGCCAGACGGCATGTGGTGCACCGGGCAGGGCTTTGCCGACCACACGATTGACCTTCTTCAGCTCTTCCATCAGGTTCATGCGAGTATGGAGACGGCCGGCAGTATCGACCATAACGATATCGACCTTACGGGACAATGCAGCCTGGATGCCGTCGTAAGCCACTGCACCAGGATCAGCGTTGGGCTGCCCGGCGATCACCGGCAAATTCAACCGCTCGCCCCACACCTGAAGCTGATCGACAGCCGCCGCCCGAAACGTATCTGCCGCCACCAGGAGCACGCGTTTGCCAGTCCCAGAATATTGTTTGCCAAGTTTGGCAATCGTGGTGGTCTTTCCCGATCCGTTGACACCCACCACCAGAATGATGGTCGGGCGATGGTCGAGGTTAAGCGCGGGTGGGGACAGCAGGCGAGATACCAGCTCGGAATGTAGCACGCGCTGCAAGTCGGCGGTCTGTGTAAGTCCTTCGTCGTATACGCGCTGCTTTAATGCCTCCACGACCTCGTTCGTCGTATCCAGGCCAACATCTGCCTGGATCATCGATGCCTCGAGCTCGTCCCAGGTCTCGTCGCTAATTTCACCGGCGCCAAAAAGATTGACTATGCGCCCGAAAGTTACTTTCCGGGTGCGCGCAAGACCTTCTTTCCATTTATTGAAGAGATCAACCATGGCAAAAATTATATCATGCGGATTCTGCCGGGCTATTCCGCCTGGCTGGCAAGCTGCCCGCAGCCCGCCTGAATATCGATGCCACGTCTCAGGCGGATCGTGCAGGGAATCCCGGCCTCCTCCAGAATCTGGCGGAAGGCTTCGGCTCGCTCACGGGTGGTGGCCTGGCCGCTGTAACGATTCGTGGGATTAAGTGGGATCACGTTCACGTGACACAGCAGCCCGTGCAGCAGGCGAGCGAGCTGGCGGGCATCCTCAGGGGTGTCATTAACGTTGCGGATCAGCGCCCATTCGAAGGTGATCCTGCGGCCAGTCTGGTCGACATAATCGCGGCAGGCAGCCAGCAAAGAATTTATCGGGTACTTCCGATTGATCGGCAGCATGGAAGAACGTAGCTCGTCGTTAGCGGCATGCAATGAGACCGCCAGGTTGATCTGGCGCTTCTCAGCGGCAAAACGGCGGATCATCGGCACGAGTCCGACGGTAGAAATGGTAAAGCGTCGAGAGCCCAGGTTGAAACCCTGGGCATCGTTCAAACGGTCGATCGCTTCCAAGGTATTCTGGTAGTTGTGGAATGGTTCTCCCATGCCCATCACCACCACATTGCTGACCTTCTCCCCCTGCAGATTCAGCTGGCGGGCGTAGTAAAGCACCTGTTCGACGATCTCACCGCTGCTCAAATTGCGTTTGAAACCCATCTGCCCGGTGGCGCAGAAAACACAGCCCATGGCACACCCTGCCTGGGTGGAGATACACAGAGTTCGCCGGTGCTCATAGAGCATCAACACAGCTTCAATGGCCCGCCCGTCGCGCAGCCTGAACAGGGTTTTGATCGTTTGCCGGTCGGCGGAGGACTTCACCATCCCGGGCGCCAGAGCAGAGAAAGAAAACCAGGTAAATAGCTTCTCTCTGAGCGGCTTCGGCAGGAATGTAAATTCCTCCGGCTTGCTCCATAGGTGCTGATAAATACCTTCCCAGATCTGGCGCGCCCGGTAAGCCGGCTCGCCCCATTCGGCAACCACTTTCTCCAATTGCTGGAGGCTGAGATCGTAGATTAACGGTAGAACCGAACCAGCGTTCAAGGATTCGTCAACAGGGTGCTTCTGGTCTCTCGCTGAATTAACAATTGACATTAAAAGAACAATCTCATTCTAACAAAGCCATGATATCCCTGGCAATCACGTCGGGGGCAGGCTGCCATTTCTCGGCTTCTTCCAGGCTGGTGACGCCAGAAAGCACCAACGCAGTCCGACAGCCGACCTTTTGCCCGCCGGCAATGTCGGTTTCCAGGCGGTCGCCGACGACCAGGGTTTCCTGAGGAGATGTGCCCAGGCGCTTCAACGCCAGGTCAAACATGGCTCGTTCGGGTTTGCCGGCAATCACCGGCTCTATTCCGCTGGCGGCCTGGATCGCCGCCAGAATGGCTCCCGCTCCGGGGATCAATCCGTTCGGGGTAGGGAAGGTCGTGTCGGGGTTTGTGCCGAGAAACAAAGCGCCACCGCGGATCAGTCCGGAAGCCTGGCGTAGTTTCTCGTAGTTGATCCCCCGGTCCATCCCGGCGACAACTGCCAGAGCGCCGTCAGCAGCCTGCGAAAACCCATGCGCATTGAGTGTATTGACCAGACCGTCTTCTCCCACAATATATACCGGGCTTCCCTTGGGGAATTTCTGTAATAAGTAAAAAGCCGCAGCTTCAGCAGAGTTGACGATTTGCCAGGGGGCCAGGTGAAGGCCGAAGCCGGCCAGCCTTTCCAGGTATTGTTCGGCGTCACGGGTGGCATTGTTGGTTGCCAGCACGACTTTGATCCCGGCTTGCGCCAGATGCTCGAAAAATGCAGGCAGGTCGCCGATGGCTTCGTTGCCGCGCCACAAGACGCCGTCCATATCCAGAATCATTCCCCGGATGGGGGGCTGCAGCGTCTCGATCATCCATTCCCTCCGAAGTGATGGAATAAGTAATCCAGCACCGGCGGGTCCACCAGGCCCCGGTCAGGCCAGGCGCGATCCTCAAAATTCTCATTCCCGATGAAAGCTTCGAAAGCTTTTTTCGTCGCGGCATCATATTCGCCGTGTAGGGGGCCGCGATAATAACCCAGATCTGCCATCAAGCCCTGGAGTTTGCGCAGGACCTCTCCAGAGAGCTTGAGCCGTTCGGTCTTGGGACTTTGCCCGAAGTAAAGTCGGTGTAGCTGGAGGAGTTGACCGAGCTTTGCCACCGGATCGGGGTCATCGTCGACCCGATAATCGACCCAGCGGTCGTTAAACCCAGCGTAGCCCCCACCAGCCTTCACCACTAACAGCGCAGCGCTTTGGCGGCCGCGGCGATCACCCCCGGCCCGGTCGGCAGCCAGTAACGCTGCGTACAGTCTCGAAGGCAGATCGCCATCAGCCTGCTTGATCTCTTTCATAAGCGCATCGACAACCTGCTTTTCAACCAGTGTATTGCCTTGAGCCGCAAATCCCGGCCCGGAAACGCCTCCCGCCCATGCCGGACAATCTTTGCCGGTATAGGTTGCTCCGTTTCCGTAGGAATCGACGATCCCGACCTGGCGCACGCTGGCCTGGGGATCATTCTCAATCAATCCCTTCAGGGTCTCCTCGGCTGAGGCGCCGGCAGCTAACCTGGATAAAGCAACTGGGCCGTAAGATGTGTTCGCATAAGATTGGGTGGCAATTGCCCCTGCGCCCGCCTGAGCCCAGGGAACGACCGCACCCACCGCCAGAAATTTGGAGGCCACAGCAATGCCCCAGGCAGGTTCTTTTGGGTCATATGCCACGATCGAAAAAGTCGAAAGGATCATCGGCGATTCCCATTTGTAGAGGAAGCCGGATAGCCTCCTGCAGCGCCATCCGGCTTCGATAAAATCCAAAGCTAGCCAGCAAAAAGCCTGTTGCCGGCGTTTATTTTGCTGGGAAATTCAACACCTGGTCGACAATGCCGTAATCAACGGCAGCTTTTGCGTCCAGGTAGAAATCCCGCTCGGTATCGCGTTCGATCACCTCAATAGACTGACCTGTGGCTGTGGAGAGGATATTGTTCAGGCTGGCTTTCAGGCGCAAGATCTCGCGTGCCTGGATCTCGATGTCCGAAGCCTGCCCCTGCGCGCCGCCAAGAGGTTGGTGCATGTGGATAGTGGCATGAGGCAGCGCATACCGCTGACCTTTCTTGCCGGCAGCCAGGAGCACCGTACCGAATGAAGCCGTAACGCCGACCGCGACCGTGCTGATCGGGTTCGGGATCATCTGCATGGTATCGTAGATTGCCAATCCGGCGTAGATCACCCCACCCGGCGAGTTGATATACATCTGGATGCCGCGTTCGGGATCTTCGCGGCTCATCACCAGTAGTTGGGCGACGATTGAGTTTGCCACCTGATCGTCGATGGGTGTGCCCACAAAAACGATCCGCTCTTTAAATAGCAGCGAAAAGATATCGTAAGCGCGTTCCCCCCGGCCAGAGTTCTCAATGACCATCGGGATGACGGATGTAATATTAGGCTGTTCCATAATCCTCCCTCGTTATTGTCCTTGTGACAGATAAAAATGATCCTCGGTTTAGTTTTCAGGCTTGGGCGGTTCAGGATTGTCCTGTGGGGATGCTTCTGCCTGCTCTGAGGCGGTGTCTTCAGCCGCCGGTTCTTCGTTTGGATTGTCTTCAGCTGCCGGTGTTACCTGTGCTACTGAAGCTTCTTCCTCGGCCTGGCCGGTAGCGATGGCTTTGAGCCGCTCCAGGACGCGGCGGTTCAGGGCGCGTAGGGCGGCTTCCGTCGCCACAGCATTGGCGAGCCGCTTGCTGGGGACTTTCTTGCGTAGTTTATCGAAATCGCCCGAGCTTTGCAGCTCGTACATCGTCTCGTTGAAACTCGCGTCCAGCTCCTGCTGCCCGAGCTCGAGGTTCTCAGTGTGCGCTACCTCATCCATCAGGAGTGAGCGCACCAGACGCTTGATTGCCGCGGGCTTGATCTCGTTTTCAATGAACGTTTCACGATCGGTTTCGCGAACCTTCAAGTAGGTCTCCAGGTCCATTTTCTGGTCGGCCAGGTCCTTCTCCAGGCTGCGGAGGAGCGAGTCGATTTCTTCCTGAAGCATTTGGGGCGGGTATTGGACCTCGGCATCTGCACCGATCATATCGATCAATTTGGCGTAGTAGTCCCGATCGTACTCTTCACGCCCATTATTCTCAAGACCAGTTCGGATCGAGCTGCGCAGAGCTTCCATATTTTGGAATTCACCCAAAGTCTGGGCGAATTCATCGTTGACTTCGGGAAGCTCTACACCTTTCACCGATGTGACTTTTACCTGAAATTCGATCTCTTTGCCTGTCAGCGTTTCGTAGTGAGAGTCCTCTGAGAAAGTATGCGAGATGGTTTTTTCCTCATCTGCAGAGAGACCGATTAGCTCTCGCGCAAAACCAGGGAAGGGCCACTCCTCTTCATTCTGCTGGTCAGTAGGGCGGATCATCACCTGGAGAGGCCGCTCTTCGATGACGGAAGGATCCTTGCCTTCTTCGGGATGGACAAGGCTCCCGGATATGGTCAAGTAGACCATATCGCCTTCCTGTGACGGGCGTTCAGCAGGGGTAACCGTAGAGTAGGATGTACGCAGCCGCTCAATGAACTGATCGATCTGCTCATCGGTCACCGGCGTAGGTTCGTAGGGAAGGCGCACGGAGCTGTAATCCCCCAGCTTGACGGTCGGGGCCAGTGGGATCAGGAAGGAAAATTTGACCGGGTCAATCGAGACGATTTCTTCCAACGCGCCGGGCCCGGAGGGGTTGATGCCGGCTTCTTTGATGGCTTGCGGGTAGATCTCATCCACCAGGATGTCGAGCGCTTCTTCCTGCAAGGCTTTTTCGCCGACCATGCGGCGAACAACTTCGAAAGGGGCTTTTCCCGGCCGGAAACCGGGTATTTTTGTGGTTTGGGCGATCTTCCGCGCGGCCTGCCTCTTGCTCTTCTCATATACTTCGGGTTCGATTTCGGCGATCAGCTTTACCTGATGATCGTCACGAGTTTCGGTTTCGATTTTCAATGTAAGAATCCTTCGGTCAGATTAGAATGATCTGGATCACATGGGGAAGAGGGGACTTGAACCCCTACGCCTCGCGGCACATGATCCTAAGTCATGCCTGTCTGCCAATTCCAGCACTTCCCCGCAGTGCGGGAATTATACGCCCGAGGGAAGTGAACGTCAATAATAGCGCGTTAGTTCACTTAAAATGTTACTGGAGTAAGATGGTTAGCTCAAAAGAAAATGTTACCGGAGCTAACCATGTCCGAAACGGACCCCATGACGATCAATGAAAGGCGGAAATACCTGTATAAGAT